>CAVTNO010000009.1:0-124988 GCA_963736155.1 uncultured Rhabdochlamydiaceae bacterium
CATCTTCACTAAAAAGCCTTACGCACCATTCTTTAATTATTGCAGTTTCTTCATCCTCAACATATTTCTTAAAAGCATTCTTTACGTAAGCTGCTTGGCAGTGAGCGTCAAAAGCCTTGATATCGACATACTCTTGGAGAAGTACAATCTTATATTTGGATTTTCCTGGAGCGCCTGGATGAGGAATTTGTCGAGTGGCATGTGCTCTTATACAACCACTTTCGTTTTCTAAAGTTAAAGCCATCAGTTTTTTTAACTGCTTCCATAATTCTTGTTCACAACCCTCTTTAGGCAACCATTCTGAAACAACAAAAACACCTGTCATACTGACACTCCCCTTTGTATAGGCATTCGATTAAGCCGTGGCTTGATGTACAATTTTCGCAATTGTACGAATAGTCGGATTACCTTTGCTCGATAGAGCATTATGTACAGTAGTCCGTGATAACCCTGTTTCCTTTGCTATCTTAGTATGATTTACATAGATATAGGTATTGATAATTTCCAGAAACGCGACAGTGTCATTCTCTTCCAGACTTTGCAGGAGAGGTTCTGCAACTTTCGCATGGTCTTTAAAAAAAAGGCTGGAATCGTGATCTTTCATTGCACTTTACTATCTATAGTTTCTATACAACGTTTCTGCACATCTTTATTCATTGAAGATCCAGTTTTTGGCCTGGAGTCACAGGCGTCGATGGAGAAAGGCGCTTAATAAATTTTCGCGTTCCATCGGGGAAAATCTCAACAAGATCGTCATTCTCACTCATGAGCACACTACTACCGGACGCGAGAGCTGCCCAATAGGCTTGTTTAAATGCCACCTCGGCGAGCTCCGGAATGTGTTCTTCTAAGTAATCAAGAGCTTTTTCGCTTAAACCCATGGTTTTTGCTCCTATATGTGTGAGTAAATCACAGCTCACTTATACATTAATTCTAAAAGACTTTCAATGTTTCCAAAAAAATCATCGATATTACAGATATTTACGAAGAAAATGGGGTGCGCTACGGAGGAACTATTAAGCAATGCTTAATAGTTCGGCACAAGTCGCTAACTTTAAATTAGATATATAATGATATAGACAAATATTCCAACTTGGAATATAATTTCAATTATAAAAAGCAGGAAGCTATGGACATCAAAAAATTTAAACAGCTCGCCAGGTCGCTCGTGGACTTTTTCTATCCATTGGTCGAAGCCTCCCTATTTACCCATGAAGGTGAAATCATTGAAATTTTGAATCCATTTTCATCTCACAAAGAAGACCAGACATCAGGGTTAGAGGTGTTAAAAAAAGGCGGAACTTCTCACGAAGTGCTGATTTCTGGAGATCGGATAAAACAGATGATCCACCCCATCTATGATGGCGGCTATCTCCGCCTGCGCTACGATACAAGCAAACTGCACCATTTGAAAGACCAGCTTGAATTGCTGCTCCAAAGCCTTCCTGCGATAAATTCGAGTGTGAATGAGTGGCAGGTCAATGTCGACCAGCTGATCGCTGATTATCTCAAAGCACACCAAACCACCATGCCGGCGGCGACTTAGGCAAAAACGAGAGATCATCGCTCAATTAAACGGCAAAAAACTTTTCGAGTTTAAGGAAGCTTCAGCCTACATCGCTACAAAAATGCAAATTTCCCGCGCGACCATTTACAATTACCTCAAGACGATCAGCTCCTTCAGCAAGTTCAAATTCATCAAGTTGACGCGTTTACCGATAAAAAGTTTGGCGGCAACCCGGCAGGGGTTGTCTTGGATGCGGAACAATTGGACGAGACTTTGATGCGCAAAATCACAAGAGAGCTCAACTTATCGGAAACCTCATTTGTTTTACCCAGCAAACGGGGAGATTTTCGACTGCGCTACTTCACCCCTACAGGACACGAAATTAGTTTTTGCGGCCATTCTACTGTGGGAGCCCTTTTCGTCATTGCCCATGAAAAGCGTTATCGCATTGACCGTCCTGGCATCTATGATTTTAATGTGGAAACTTTAAGCGGCATTCTCAAGATGCAAGCCGATCGTTGATCAGGATGAAAAGATACGGGTCACTTATGAGCCTCCAAAAGCTAAACTGCGGCCAACCTAAAATTTCTCATGAAACGGTCGCTAAAGCAGCTGGCATTAGTGTTGAGTTGATCGATCAAACAATTCCAATCACCTATGACGCTACAAGCAAATCCCTATTTATTGCGATGCAGTCTCTAGATGGATTAAAACAGATGCAGTGTAATTTTAAATCGCTGACTTCCTTTTCTAAAGATCATGACCTCATTGTACTGTGCTTTTTGACGAAAGAGACCTTTAATCCTAAAAATCAAATCCATATGCGCTGTTTTGCTCCGCTTGTCGGAATCAATGAAGATCCTTTTACCGGGTCAGTTCTAGGAGGGCTTACGGTGTATGCGGATCAATTTCATCTTCTACCTCCTAAATGCGACTCTTTTAAAGTAGAACAAGGCCATTTTCTTGAAAGACCTGGGCTGGTTGAGGTGAGATTTTCAAAGGCAAGGGATGTCTACCATATTACAGTTTGCGCTCAAGCAGTTCATTGTTTTTCAACAGAAATTAATCTTACATAAGGGAGAGTCACGTGTTTGCCAATAAATTAGTCGCAGTCATGAATGAAAAAATAGAGCCTGGCGTCATTATGAACGCCTTGGCGCATATGTGCATCGGCTTTGGCGCCGAAATTGGAAAAGAGCCTCTACGCCTGACTAGCTATATCGATGCTGATGGAGGAATCCATCCCAACATTTCAGAGATGCCGTTTATGATTCTGAAGGCCAATTCAAACAAAATCAAAGGCTTAAGACAAGCTGCAGCAGAAGCTGGGATCAAATTTACCGACTTCACTGCTACAATGACCATAGGGTCGTATGAGGAGCAGATTGAGCGCACAAAACAAACCAAAGAGGCTGATCTCATCTACTACGGGATTATTCTATTCGGAGATTGGGAAAAAGTTTCAGAATTAACCAGAAAATTTTCACTGTGGAGGTAACTCATGTCATTAAGTAAAAGCGCTCAAAGCGTACAAGATGTTCTCAGCAAAAATAGGATCGATGCACAAGTTATTGAGCTTCCTGCAAGCACCCGCACTGCAGAAGAAGCGGCAAAGACAATCGGTTGCGGAGTCGCACAGATCGTTAAGTCTCTTATTTTTAAGACGAAATATACACACAAACCTATCCTCGTTCTTGCAAGCGGCGTCAACCGAGTAAATGAAAAACTCGTTGCAAAAGCCGTAGGTGAAGAAATTACCAAAGCGGATGCAGATTTTACGCGAGAAGTCACGGGGTTTGCAATTGGAGGCATCCCTCCTGTGGGACATAAGCAAAAGATCGAGACATTCATCGATGAAGATCTATTGAAACTCAAAGAATTATGGGCCGCAGCAGGCACGCCCAATGCGGTGTTCAGCTTAGATTCTAGTCACATTGCAAGTCTGACGGATGGAAAGCTTATTGCAATCCACTGAAAGGCATGGACTGGTGGAGGCGAGTAATCGCCTCCTCTACATTTTTATATTTTAAAAATTTTTGTTTACAATTCTGCTTTCTTGCTTTACATTCCGAAATAGATCGAGATGTGCCTATGTGTCACCGCTTAATAGCGGAGTATTAACCCGGCATGTATTGAAAAATAGAAATTTTAACCAACTTGAGAGAATACTATGAAAAAAAAATTGTTAATTCCAGCAATTTGCTTACTGTTGGCCTCGTGCAGCAGCCATACAAATTGTGCTGATTGTTCTAATAAAGATAAGCAGACAGTATCAAAATCTACTCAACCGTCTGATAAGGAGATTACAGCAACTGTCAAAAAGAATCTGATGTCTGATAACTCTTTATTGAAAGTGGCAAAAATGATATCAGTGACTACGAAAAAGGGTGTTGTTACTCTAGCTGGAAAAACTGCAAGCAAAAACGAAATGCATAAAGTGGTCAGAATGGTGAAAAAAATGCGTGGAGTTGTAAGAGTTGACAACCAACTTGAGGTTTCAAGCTCTTCATAGGTAGACATCCTCTCTCGCCCGTTTATGGGCTTTTTGCCGCGTATCGAAGGCTATATTAAAACTATTGCCTTCGCTTGCGCTTTCTCAAAGTAACACCTGCCGTTTATGTTGTCATTAAGAGTTAATTCTTAGTATCTTCGGACTCATAACCCTCTGGTCAGTGGTTCAACCCCGCACTGCCCCATTTTTTATTGGAGTGTCATGAAAGGTATTTCCCTTGCTAAAGAGTATCAAGATAACTCTCAACTTCAATGGAATTGGGCGACTGAGAGTCTGAAAAAATTCCGGTTTAATGAGGGTGATAAAGTTCTCGATGTCGGCTGCGGCGACGGGAAGATCACTGCGCTCATTGCAAAACAAGTCCCTCAGGGGGTTGTCATTGGATTAGACGTCTCGGAGGAGATGGTAAGCCATGCCTCCTCAACCCACTTGGATCCTAATCTACAATTCATACAAGGAAATGCCGCTGCAATCCCCTTTAAGGGGCATTTTGATAAGCTTGTCTCTTTTAACGCTCTTCATTGGGTGCTTGAGCAAGAAGAGGCGCTACAATCCTTTAAAGACAGCTTGAAACCCGGCGGCTCCATGCTGCTTGTCCTCCCGGGAAAAAGTTCGGTTAATTTGGGCTCTCTTTCTGAAAAGCTGGCTCATTCGGAAAAGTGGTCATCCTACTTTCCAAATTTCAAGCAGAAAAGGATCTACTACGATCCTGAAGAATACGTGTCGCTTTTAGAAAAATTTCAATTTCAAGTTCAATCGATAGAAGTCTCTCAGTCCTTAACAAAAATTAAAGATAAAGCGCATCTCATCGCCTGCATTACTCCGGTAGTGAATTTCATTGGCCATCTTTCCCCCTCTCTCCAGAAAGAATACATCGATGACATTGCAAAAATGATAGAAGATGAGCTTGTCTTTCCTGACGGCTCGATCGGCTCAGGGAACATAAAAATAGAAATTATCGCGTCTATACCTCGCGAGATATAAACCTATTGAGATATTTATAAGGATTTTTATGAAAAAAACATTCTTTGTGAACAAATTATTCGTCTACTTCACGGCAGCCTTGTTATTGCTGCCGCTTTTTGGATATTCTGCCGAACCTCTTACAAAGCAGCAGCAATGGGAGCAAATGGCCCAGCAAGTCGACAGTTGGACCGATGGATTAGGAAAGACAATCGATCCTGAAATTAAAGAGACTGTGATTGCGTTAAATGTGCTAGGCTTTACTACCTATCACTCTTGTGAAGGCCATTTGAACTGGGGGAATGCTTATCCCTGGATTACTTTTGAAAATGCACCTGAAATTGAAAAGTTGCAAAATGAAGAGAGACTGATTTATCAATCAATTAATAATGAAAGCGCACGTTTAGAAAAAAACAATCCGGGCTTGAGCTGGGATAAAATGTTGGATCAAACTGAAGCACAAAAATTAAAAACACTTTGGGAAGAAAAACATAGCCTCAATGAGACTATGAACCGGATGCAATTAAGCCATTTTGCCCCTCTACAGTTACTTCTAGAGATGTTCTATCAATCTCATCCCACTTCGCATGATCATAGTCTCGTCTTGTCCGTGCACAATGTTACGTCCCTGAACAGTCTAGGAGGCGATTGGCAGCCTGGACGATCTGAAGAAGAGAAACAGGCCAAATTGCTTGAATATCGAGCTGTAATGAAAGCTTTCACGGCTTTCCTTAAGGATCAGTTTTTCAAAAATGATTTGGAACTATCCTCATCTTGACATTGCATTTCATCTCTTGGTAGTGTGCGAATTTGGAGGAAGAGATGAAGGTCCGGGCGTTTTTGGTCAGTCAGATTCTCTTTACTTCACTCTCCGGATCTACCACCATTTATGTCACGGACAATGATGGCGGTAATGGCGGCTCGCTAAATGTGGCTCTTCAAAACGTCACGGCAGATGACACCATCATCGACTGTTCAATGATCGCCGGACAGACCATTGAATTGTCAAATTACCTGCCGGCTATAGGAAAACATTCATCATCGCTGACTATTCTTGGCTACGGCGTGACGATCGATGGTGGTGGTGCTCATCCTGTTTTCTCGCTGGGCCAAGGCTCGGCAACTATTTCTGACTTCATCATTCAGAATGGTGGTTCTATGGGTGGCGCTGGAGGATCAGGCTTCACCGGCGGCGGCGGAGGCACTGGCGGGGGCGGCGCTCTTTACATACACTCAGGCTCTATCATGACCATCTCTGCTTTGACTCTGATTAACAACCAGGCGATCGGCGGCGCTGGGGGCGCTGGCAGCGGCACTGGCACCTCCGGTGGCGGCGGTGGAGGCTTCGGCGGAGGCCGGGGCGGCTCCTCATCCGCAACTCATGGCGCTGGCGGCGGAGGCGGCGGCAATGCCGGTGGAACTGTAGGAGCCACAACGGGAAATCATGCGGGTTCGCTCAACGCGTTCCAAAACTACGGCGGCGCTGGCGGCGGAGGCTCAGGGGTCGCCACCATTTCCAATCAAGCGGGCGGAAATGGGGGTTCCAATGCAGCTAATCCTGCCACATCGGGTGGTATGGGAGGCTCGGGGTCTGGCGCGGAAGGAGGAGGTGGTGGAGGCGGCGGCGGTTCTGGTGGGAGCGGCTCTGGGGGTTCTACCGCCCCTAATGCTATAGGCGGCGCTGGCGGCCCTGGCTTCGGTGTAAATAACGATTACGGCGTCGGCGGCGCCGGCGGAGGCTACCAAACAGGAGCAGGAGGCTCTGGGGCAAGCGGCGGCGGGGGCGGATACGTTGGGAATGGCGGGGATGGAGGAATCCTCGGCGGCGGCGGCGGCGCCGGAGGATTCACAGGCGGCAAGTGGCGGTTTTGGAGCGGGCGGCGGCGCAGGCCGTACGGGCGGGACTAGCACTTTGCTCGGCGGGGCCGGCGGCTCGGGAGGAAGACTTCTCAGCAGGTGGCGGCGGTGGCAGCGGTCTTGGAGGCGCCATCTATATTCAGGAAGGAGCCGCTCTCATCATTCAAGACGGGACAAGTTTTTCCGGCAACTCGACAACTGCTGGGCTAGGAGGCACGGCCACAAGCGGAATTAATGGAGGAAACGGAGCGTCTCTGGGACAAGATATTTTCATCCAGTCAGGAGGCAGTTTAACCTTTCAGATCAATGGAACATTAACTATTTCCACTCCCATTTGCGGTGCTGGAGGTGCGTCGAGCACTCCAGGACTTGTTAATTCCGGCACGGGAACTGTCAGCCTAAGCGGCGCCCATACGTATCTAGGCGGCACTTCCATCCAAGCAGGAACCCTGAATCTGAACGGATCGATTCTCGGAGATCTGCAAATCGAATCTGCCGGCACGCTATCGGGCAACGCTACTGTTAACGGCAGCATTTATAACAGCGGAGCAATCTCGCCGGGAAACTCAATCGGCACGGTCCATACGACGAACCTCATCTTAACACCTACCAGCGTCTATGACGTTGAAATTAATTCATCAGGCGGCAGCGATCTGATCATCGCTTCGGGGTCTGCTCAGGTTGCCGGCGGCGTTGTCGTGATTCCTGACGATATCACCTTTACGACTCCGGTTACCTACACCATCATCACCACAGGGAGCGGCGTCACAGGAACATTCTCATCGCTGACCAGCACCTCGCCTGCCCTCTTGAGCTTGATCTATAATCCGCTCACGGTTGAGCTTACCTATTTGCCGCTGGATTCCATCAGCCTCACCGGCAATGCGCTGAGTGCAGCAAGCTGCTATCTCAATGCTCCGTTCGGATCCGATACAGCTGCTGTTCTTGCGGAAATTCTTGCCTTAAGTTTTGGCGATATCCAGAAGGCTTTCAATCAAATGGGGCCAGCACAGTTTTCTGACATTACGCAGGTTCAGCTGCTGGATGCCATCCTCGTCCGTTCTACCTACACCAAACATTTAGAGCAGCTTTGCTTGAAAAAAAATCAAAGCTGCGGGCAGACCATTAGCCTCTGGACTGATGTCATTGGACAATGGCAGCATCAAGGAAAATCACATGATCTCTTTGGATATAACGACACCACTGTCGGCGGTACGATTGGCGCTGACTACCGCATGCATAATCTGGTTCTAGGAGCTGCGATCAGCTATACCTACGATTTTCTCCATTGGAAAGAGTCCGCCGGCAAAGCCAGCGCCAGCACCATTTACGGCGGAATTTATGGCCGCTGGAATCATGACGGTTTTTACATCAACGCGGCCGCTGTTGGCGCAAAAAACATCTTCCACACGACGCGCCGCCTTCACTTCGCTGAGATCAAAAGACAGGCTCACTCCGATCATAGCGGGACTGAGTGGCTGACTAATTTCGGCGTGGGTTATCAGGGCGGTTCGCGCAGGTATAAATGGACCCCTTACATTAATCTCGATTATGTCGTGCTGCATGAAGATAGATTCACCGAAAAGGGAGCTAAAAGCCTTGATCTGCATGTGAGCGCTAAAAATGGGACGCTCTTCCAAGGGGAAGGCGGAGTGCTGCTCAGCGGCAAATACGCGGCTTGGAGGGGTTTTATCGTGCCTACAATCAAACTGGCGTATATCAACCAGACTCCTTTCTCAAGCAAGTTCTACCATGCAAGATTTGTCAGCTCGTCCTGCGGCTTCTCAGGCAAAGGAAGAAACTTCGAGCGCAACTTGTTTGCTCCGGGTTTTGCCCTCGCCTATGAGCGCCCCTGCGAAATGGTGGATGCCGCGATCTATTACGATGCTGAAATCGGCAGCGGATATTGGCAGCAAGATGTTGGGGTGACTGTCGCCTTCCGTTTTTAGCACCTTCTATTCCATAGACTTATGAAATATTATAAAACGCTGTTAATTAATCGAACAGTGTTCTATAATGGATAAACATGGGGCATAAAGAAAGACGGCTGCAAGAAAAAAAAGCGATGAAACGGTTAATTTTAGACTCTGCCATGGAGCTGGTCTCTAAAAAAGGGCTGTGCGCTTTGACCATCCGATCTCTGGCCGATCAGATTGAATACAGCCCCTCTATCATTTACGAGTATTTTGAGAGTAAGGAGTCGATCTGCAAGGAACTTTGCGCTGTGATTTGCTGTGAGCTATTATGCGCTTCGAAAAAAGTAGATCGCGGCAGCAATCCTGATAAATATCTCCTAAATCTGGTCAGGGCAAACGTCGATTTTTTGAATAAAAAACCGCAAGGGATTGAGTTATTAACTCTGGTCTGCTTCGGTCCAGACCCCTCTCAAATTCCCAAAGAGTTTCTGGAAACAGCCGAACTTTTTTCAAATGCTTTAAAAAAGTGCAATTGCAAACAGCTCCAAACTCAAAAACAGATTGATGAAGCGCTCGACGTCATTCGCTCTTTGCATGTTGGGATGCTGACGATATCAAAATATCAAACCTCCGTCGAAGGACTGAAACGGATTGGAAATAGCTTAGAAAATGGAATTAACGCTCTCTTAAGGGGCTGGAAAACTTAAAAAAAAAGGAGAACTTATGGATTGTGATTCAAAATGTGCTGTATCTTCACCAAACACACAACTTGCCGATTATGGACATGTTGATACGAAGGGACTTTCAATGATGATTTCATCTGGAATCCCACTCGTCATTCTCGATGCGCGCAGCGGTCAATGGGATGATGGTAAAAGGATCGGCCCTGCAAAGGCATTATCTTATGAAGCAACAGCAGAGCAAGCAGAGGCTGTTATTCCGACTAAACAATCATTAATTGTGGTCTATTGCAGCAATCTACAGTGCCCCGCAAGCGGTTATCTGGCAAAACGGCTTTCGGAGCTTGGCTATACAAATATCATGAAATACAACGAAGGAATCCAAGAGTGGATTAATTCTGGCAATGGTGAATCCCGCGATCTATTATGATGCTGAAATAGGCGGCAGATATTGGCAGCAAGATGTTGGCGTCACTGTCGCCTTCCGTTTTCAAGGAATATATTCATGAGCAAAGAACCAAAATATAAAGTCTTAGAGTCTTACGGCAAAATAGAACTCCGATTGTATGAGCCTTTTCTGATCGCAGAAGTCGAATGTTCGGGCGCTAGAAGAGAGGCCATTAGATCGGGCTTTAGGATGTTGGCGGGCTACATTTTCGGGAGCAATACAACCTCTTCGAAAATACCCATGTCAATCCCTGTCACTCAACAAAAAATGGGGGATGGCTGGAAAATTCGATTCATGCTGACAGAAGCTTCCGATTTAGAAAGCCTTCCCAAACCGCAGGACCCGCTCATCAAGCTTCTTTCAATTCCACAAAAAAAATTTGCAGCGATCAGATTTTCGGGAACAGCCGATGATGAGAAGATTCAGAGCTACACGGAACACTTACGGCAATTTGCTGCTTCCCATCAATGGCCTCTTGATGACACGCCTATATTAGCGTTCTACAACCCACCGTGGACTCTGCCTTTCCTCCGAAGAAATGAAGTGCTCATCGAAATGATGGATTGACTTCATGGGCTGCAGCTCCCAATGGTTCCGGCTGTCTTGAGGGTTCCTATATTGTTGGCTTGAGTCGATCTTTCAGTAATGTTAAAGGTTCCATCCGTTGCATTGAAATAGTAGGGATCGTTGCTTCCGATCTGTGTTGGAGTCGAGGTATTATTGAAAAAGTCTAAACAGAGCGTGCTGCCGGGTATTGTCTGAATCACTGCGGCATAACCTTGACTTGGTGAAACATTGCCCGTAAAGGTGTTATTCACGATCGACAAAGAATTGGGGAACGTGGCGATGGTGAGGAATTCCAAAGAACCATACGAGGTCCCAATAAATTGGTTATTTGCAACAACACCTTGTTGTATGGATGGATATGAAATGACGACATATTCGTTTCCGGTGAAGACGTTATTAGACAAATTGAAATTATTTATTCCATTAATGTCTAAGTAGAAGCAATACTGATTAGCTATGAAATTGCAATTATCTACGGACAAAGAGTTGATGCTTGCATTACCATCAAGATAAATCGTGTATTCACTTGTAGTAAAAGTAGTATTGGAAATAGTCAAATTCTGGAGTGAATTATTATTGGCTAGAGAGAATTCCAGAGCATAGACACCGCCAAGATTGAAGGTAGAATCTGATATGACAAGGTTTGTAATGCCGCTAGTTGCCGCGTTGATATCCGCATAAATGGGATAATTTCCTGCACCATTTATATTGCAATTTGAAAGGGTCAAATTCGTAATGGATGCGGTTCCTGCCAAGTCGATATAAAGGGCAGCATCTCCGCTTGTGAAATTGGAATTGGACAGGGCCAGGTTTGTGATTGAGCTGGAACTGCTCTGATTGGTGTAGATGGCATACTCATAATTATTGAAAGTGCAATTCGAAAGAGTGATATTCGTGATTGCTCCGCTGCCGGTCTGATTGGTATATAAACCATACTCTCCGTCGCTTGTACCGCTACTCCAGGTGCTGTTTGAAACATTCACATTCTCAATGGAGCCGCTGCCGGTTTGATTGGCATACAATCCCCAATAGACGTTACTTCCGCTATTGTTTGCATATGTTATATTTCCAACAGATCCGGTCGAGGTTAGATCAACTTCTACTCCGATATCCCAATAACTGAAATCTGAGTTTGAGATGTTGATATTAGAGACATTGCCGCTTCCGGCAAGAGTCACCTGCACGGCTGTCTGGTCATTGGAAGTCGAGTTAAAACTGTTATTGTTGATATTTAGAGTGCCGATGGCGCCTGTACCGGTCAGGTTAGCAAAAATCCCGTTCATGTTTTGACCGGATCTTTGATTGAAAAAGGTGTTATTATTAAAGCTTCCATTGCATTGAGCGACTGTCTGAGCAATATGAGCGGCGTAGCCTGCCAGCAGTCTGCGGAGAGACCTGGACAAAAAGGTTGTCACTAACGATGACGTTGGCCTGAGATATCATTTAATAGAATTGCCTCGCCAGCGCCCGTCGCCGCATTGCCTCCGATGAAGGAGTTTTGCGTAGCGGTGAAATTGGTGATTCCTGCTCCGTAGATTCCATTGCCATTGACGTTGGAAATCTGGAGTCCTGAGACAACGTTATTATTGGCTAAAGTAACGACGGGGGCTGTTGTTGTATTTGTTAAGACAGGCTGATACGCCGCAAGAGCCGGAACAGAGACAGTGCCCAGGGTTGTGGTTAAGGAATACTTGGATGCAGCGCCCAGGAGCATCTGTCCATTCTGGAGCGTTATTCCTGCATTCATGCCGGTTGTTGAGCCGTCGCCGGGGAACACATAGATCACATTATTGGGTGACGAGCCGTTTTGCGCTTCAAGCAGCGTTGGGTAGGGACTTTCAAACGTTCCCAGCGAGTGGCTGGTATTGTTGACGAATATGAAGAAGAAAGGCTCCCCTGTCGCAGGATTGATCGCAGGGCCCGTGACGCGCTGCTTGCCCACAGGAATGATCTCGCTGCGGTCCACCGGCTGCACGATCCTTTCGGATAATCTCATGGAGTGTTGGCAGCAATCCCCTCTTTTTTTCACATCGGCCTTTCCGCCGAATGGAATGTTGACACTAATCTGCCCTTGTCCCGTCCACTTGAAGAAATGGTCATATGATGTATTTCCTTCCAGACGAACGTAGTGTTTCAATAGATCGACTCTGGCGCGGAATTCTCCGCCCCATGTTGACGCGCCTTTGACCGCTCAAGTAATACGGACCTGCAGCAAAATAGAGAGGCGCTTTTCTGAAATGATCGACGTGGAATCCTGCCTCAGCATTAATCCCCTTCATCGCAAACTGGCGCTTTGAGCTCACGAGCATCGAGTTTTCTTTAAACGCCTTGAATTTTGTTTCGTATAAACGGGTATGAGTTTTTCCAACCGGAAGATATCCATTGATCCGCAAATCCCAGAATGTCCCTAGCGTCTCGAGGCCGACCGAGACTTGATTATAATTTCTGTGGTGCGTATTGCGATAATCGTAGTAAGAGTTGATGCCCCACACACGGCTGCAAGACAAATATCTGACTCCGAGGCCTGCATTGGCAGCCCACTTGCCGTTGTCGAAGATGTGGCCCCTTCCGTCGACGAACGGAAGCCATCTGTCGTTAAAAACATCCCACGGAGATAAAAACGTCTCCAAAGTCGTGTAGCCCTGATCGTAGCCGACGCCTTTCGGTGAAGTATAACGCGCCGATACCCGCATATGCTGGGGCGACTGGCCGCAGCTCTTGTCTTTTACAGGGGCTTCACTATTGTTCGACCATGCAAGCTCTTGACCTCCACCCCAGCCCCACAGCGACACAGCAGATAAACTACAAAGCAAAAGTGCAGTCGACGACTTCATAACAACCTCTTTAAGTTAATTTCTTGTTAAATGAACGAAGGATTTTTAGCAATGCGAGCCTGTTATTTGCCGATTTCTGTAATTGATCTTGTCAGTCTTTTATGCTAGAGTTTTGGCCTAAAATTGAGGTAGTTCGTATGTCTATAGGCGGAAAAATTAGCATTAACTTTGGCTGGCAAGGTCCAAATAGGCAAGGCGGAGGATGGACTAATGGAGGGCTTGACGTTAACGTTGTAGATCTACAATTTCAAGGCGTCAGAACTGACGTGAGCGTCCTCATTCCAGATAATATACAGCCCGGCATGCCCCAAAAGATACCCTTTAACTGTCGCGTAAATCTTAACAAACCGCGGGAGGGCAGCCAAGTTGTGAAGACTATTGAATCCTGTCGCGATTCATTAGATGTATCAATCGAGCGCATGCGAAACCTCGCACTCAGAGTCGGCTTTTTGCAAAGGAATCCTAATGATAGACTAAATTCCATCAGAACTGATATTGATGTTCCTCTCACCCTGCCGGAAGAGCTTGTGGCTGGCCAAACATACTGCCTTGTAGTTAAAGCCAATGAGCATCTCTTTCTTTCAGCAAGCCTTATCAAAGAATAGACAATGATCGACATCACGCAAGAGCCGCTGACCGAATACCACAGACGCCGCGTTTATGACGGTTTTGCAAAGCACGCCATTGCTTCGACCGGCTACAATGAGATCTTCGATCCGCAATCGTTTATTGCCATGGATGGCAACACCTTTGCCGGCTCTGTCGTCTGCGCAAAATTCTGGGGCGCGCTTCACATCAAATATGTCTACGTTGAAGATGCGTACCGAGGACAGGGGCTGGCTACACAACTTATGAACCGCGCTTTTGACTACGGCCGTGAAAATAACTGTGCCTTTGCTTTCGTTGAAACGATGAGTTTCCAGGCGATCGGCTTTTATGAAAAAATGGGCTTTGTATTAGAATTTACCCGCAAAGGGTTTGCCCACGGGACATCGTTTCATTACCTGAGGAAAGAACTGCTTAAAGAATAGGTGCGGTGTGAAACGCAAAATGGGGCGTTTTCAAAAGAACGACAATCCTAACCAATTCTCTACCCTGGACTTCTTCAGAACGCGCCTCTGTGAGAGTGCTGATGACAAGGCCTATAATGCATCTACCCAGATAGATGTTTCTTATTCCGGCGAGCATATAATTTATGCCTGCCGGAGCTTCCATGAGGGGGCAGATCTCTTTAGCAAATTTTTGATCAAATAAATGGCAGCAGCTTTGTACCATTTGAAGAGGCATTGAGGAGGTTCCCCGCGTGGAAGCCATTACAACTCTTCTTTTAAGTGGATAAACGGCCAAAAGAGTCACACCATCGATTGAAATGATGATATCGGAAGATTCGCTGTCAGAATCGTGCGTAAGACTTAATTGATCTTCAATTAATGGCAGTTTCTCTACTTCTTTCGTGGAGGCAATCTTAGAAAAGATTTCAGAGAGGTCAGTAATAATTGCTAGGGCGTTAGATAATTTGAGTTCATTCTTCTGGCCATGAAAACAGGTCGCAAAACGATTTTCAAAAAATTCAATTTCAAGACAAGCATTTTCACTGCTAATTGATATATCTCGAGGGAGAACACTCACTAAAAAGAATTTGTCAATGACGGTTGAAAAAAAATTACCTTCTTGATGCTCTTCTAGAGCCTCAGAAAATATTTTCGCTGCCTTCAGGCATTCTAGGGCTGGAGTGAGTTCGGATACTGGGACAACCGCTGTTTCAGGCGAACTACGTAAATCTCTTACTGGCAACATTTTTACCTCTTAAAGAGGAAAATTTTACGAACTTCAGAACAAATAATCAAGGTGAAGATGCTGTAGGATTGTGCGTCTTGTCTTTGGGATAGATGGCGACGATTTTAGCCTTGAGGCCCGCGAGCTGCTCTTCGCTGCAGGGAACGATGGAGAGGAAAAGACGGGGCAGGTGGATAGGAGGTTCGGTGTGGAGGGCGCCTTTGTCTTTTGAGCCGCCGATGAAGTAGACAGCTTCTCCAGGAGATGGGGATACGACGGGGCCCGTGCACCATTGATGCATGTAGTCTCTAAAGCGCATATTTTTCCAAGCAGTGTCGCGTTGGTCGTTAGGGAGAAGATAGAAGATCGTCGGCGCGCCTTTGAGAGTGAGAGCAAACCTGTACATCAGAATCTCAGGGTCAGGTCTGAAGTAATGCCCATCGATATGCCAGCGCGGGATGTCATAGGCGTCTGTAGGAATTGAAGCGCGTAGATGGACCCATGCGGTTTCACGGCCGGAAGCTGCCATGACTTGATTTGTGATAAAGCTTAGCCGCTTTGCAAGATGCGAGACAAGATCAGGATCATTCGATCCGATATAGGATAAAAAATCGGCAATTCTCTCCTCAACATCTGCCAGGTCGCCGAATTGTTGAAAATAACGCTCCTGGTTGATGTCCAGACAATCAAAGTGTGCAAGATCTTGCTGGGTAATGCCTGCATCAAAAAAGCAGAAACCGAAAGGCACTTTTTTTAATGCGTGCAAAGCATCGGTATACGAATCGGCATGCAATACAGCTGCCAGAAGAAGTGGAAGAAATTTTCTCAGCATGATGCAGGCAATCTTAATACAAACTTATAAATGGGCACAAAACATTTCTTGACTTTGCAAAAAAATTATTCCATATTTTCTTAGAAAAACGAGGTTATTATGTCAGGAAAAAGTTTTGCTCTTGCTGTATTTTTGGGCCTTTCAGCGTTGATCGAGGCTGCCAATCCCCTCTCCCCGCAGACACGGGTTCCGGTTATTGTCTCGGGAAATGTCTTCACTGCGCCAGTCGTGAGCGGAACCTCGGCAGGATATCTGATTGGTGTTACTGACAATGGGGACAATATGCAAGCAAGCTTTTCCCCCAATGGGATGACATGGAGTTCCCCAACGGTTAACTTCTATGACTCGTATACCGGCACGTGGGTTGCTGGGAATGCAAACGGTTTTTTAGCAACTTTTATTACATTCATTCCTGGGTACGAGACAGCGGCTCCCTTTGCCGTTTTCACAGGCGATGATGGAGCGACGTGGTCTTCGGAGGTTTTGATCCAAAGCAGCTCTACGATTGCAACACCTGTTGGAGTCAGCGGATCATCGGCTGGATTTTTAGCCACATGGGACGACTCGGCAAGCTTCAATGCGTTTTCCAGCTTTTCAGCAGACAATGGCAGCACATGGACTGTGGCTACCCAAATTACAACCTCGGGCCTGCTTTACGGTAGTTATCCCAACTATATCGCTGCTGTAGCGGTGTCGTCGGGCGCCAGCGGTTTTGTCGCAACATGGCTGCAAAATGATGGAAATGGCTACTCTAGTCTATCAACCAATAATGGAGGCTCTTGGAGCTCGCCTGTGCAAATTACAAATTCGGGCGATGTAAATTCCGATGTCATTGTAAGCAGCAGCCCCTCCGGGTATATGGCTGTTTGGGTGAATAGCGCCAACAATGCAATGACCAGCTTTTCAAGCAATGGAACGTCTTGGAACGCTCCCGTGCAAGCAGGATCCGGCCTTGTGGCCAATAATCTGACAAATGGATCCGGTGCAGATGTTTTCGTCAGCGGGACGACGTCGGGGTTTGTAATCGCATGGGTAGGCGCAGACAACAACGCCTATGGAAGTTTCTCTTCCGATAACGGCCAAACCTGGAGCACGCCTGTCCAGATTACTAATGACGGAAGTGTTTCTTACTCCAATAATGCTTCAGCATTCGGTTTTGTCAGTGTTGCTGCATTCGAAAATGGGTGTGTCTTCACCTGGCAGGATACTTCCAATAATGTTCAGGCAAGCTTTTCGACAATTACCCCTTCAAACGGTGTGCAGCCTCCGTCTAGCATTGCCGGCATCCAAGGGAAGAGCAGCTCCGCTTTTCAGACCGACCTGTTCAATACTTTGAGCTGGGCTGCCAGCCCTTCTGCCGGAGTAGCAGGCTATAATGTCTACAGAAACGGCTCTAAGATCGCCTCTGTTACAACGCTTGAGTACATCGACCACAACCAAAAACCCGGCAAGGCAGTCACCTATGCAGTCACAGCTTTTGATGGCTCGGGCAATGAAAGTGCTGCTGTAACAGTGACCGTTAATTAAAAAGCTTTTAATTAATTTAATTGCATATTAATGTGAAATTAAAAGAGATCCTTATGAATAAAATACTATTTGGCGTTTTACTTTGTTCCGCGGTTATTTTTAACGCTCCTTCTCTGCAGGCGTATAAAAATCAAAAAACGGCCCATCCAGATGCAGCGCAAACAGAAAAAGCTTCGAATGGAGTCATTCTTGAGGCGCGAGCCAGCTACTTTTATCCAACAGCAAAAGAGTTCCGTGAAATTTATCATAATGCCGGCGTTGACTACCAGCTGACCGGATCTTTCCCTGTTTACTATGGAAATGATGTCTGGCTCCAAGGCCTCGATGTTTGGGCGGCTGTAGACTATTTTCATAAGACCGGCCGTACAACTGGGCTGCATGACAAAACTTCCATCAGAATCGTTCCTATCACGCTAGGGCTCAAATACTTCTTCCCTGCTCTGGGGACAAAGATCCAAGTGAACTTTTATATTGCGAGCGGAATGAAATACTTCTTTGTACACACCCACACCGACTCCAGCTTTTTGAAGAAAAACGTCAATAAGAGCGGAATGGGCGGAGTCTTTGAAGCGGGCTTTACGACAACTTTTGTAAAACACCTCGTTCTCGATGTGTTTGCCGCTTACTCTCTCAAAACCTTGTCTGCCCCTTCGATCTCCAAGCCGGTCGTTGAAACAACTTCGTTCAATATCAGCAATCTAAACGTCGGCTTAGGCCTCGGTTATAAGTTTTAAAGGTACCGGGCTTCCAACCAGCATCTAGATCCTGAGCGGTCGCTCACTGTCTTGGCCTCAATGAGCTTGATCAGCCCTTGTTCTTCGCAAGCAGTCACGGCCTGCACCACATCTTGACAATTGAAGTCATCAATCCAAAGCAGCGTGTTTTGATGGGCAAGGCGCGCGCAATTCTGTATATCTTGTAGGCAGATCTCATAATAGTGGCCGCCGTCGATGAAGATCAGGTCGAATTTCTCCTTCTCTTTGAAGGCAGGGATGGTGTCGCGGGAGTTGCCTTCAATGAAGGTAAACCGGTCTTGATATTTTGATGAGATGTAATCGACTCCGACAGAGGTGTAGGGGTGATAGTTGAGATCGAAAGAGACGATCTCCGCTTCAGGACAGCTCTTTAAAAAGAGCTCAGAAGTGTGGCCTGCGTTGAATCCAATTTCGAGGATGCGTTTGATATGCGTGTGCTTTTTGAGCTCGCTGGCAAAAGCTGCTCTCTGTGAAAGCGAGCTATATCCCTCATTCTTCCCGGAATGAACAGGAGAGAGCTTAAAGCCATGTGTGCTCAGATAGCTGTCCAGCCCGCTTGTTTTTTTCATCGTTATCTTCGAAATAAACAATTCAATAATTAATAACAATAATAATGATTTACATCAATAAAACTTAATGATAATTAGAAATTATAAAAAGGAGATCTTTGCATGTCCACACGTCAAAAGCTATTCGGGACTGTTGTCCTCTGCCAGTTATTTTCCACTTTGGCCTGCGGAGCATCCACCCCATTTTCGACGGCATCCTCGGGGACCGGCTATACAATTGGACAAACTAATAAAACAGTTTATTCATCAATCTACAAAACGGCGCTTATATACCCGTTGCAACACTGCCAACCTCTCCCTATTGCATCTCTGCTCCCAATAGCACGACAGCCTATAGCGCAGACACTGCCGGCAACATCTATGCGATCAACCTGCAAAGCGGCGCATCCAATGTCATCACCTCAATATCAGGAGCTGAAATATTATGGCATCGCTGTCGCAAATGCCAATGCAGCCTATGCGGTCAGCTATAACACCAACACCGTCTACTCTGTTAACTTGCAAAACGGCGCTCAGGCGCCCGTTGCAACAATCCCTGGAAGTCCCGGCCTCATAGATATCGCTCTCATAAACGACACCACGGCAATTGTCGCTTCGTACAATAACAGCTCCGTCTACAGCGTCAATTTGCAAACGGGAGCCTCAACGCTTGTTGCAACCATTGCCGGCAGTCCCGAGCTTGAAGGGATCGGCCTCGCTAATAGTACGACAGCCTATGTGGTGGGTGATAGTAGTGATAACGTCTATACTCTCAATTTAGAGACCGGAGCCTATTCACTTCTTACGCCCACTCCGCTTGCAGGAGAACTGGTGGGCATGGCAGTGGACGGCACATCCGGCTACACGGTAGGATACCTTAACAATAATATCTATGTCGTTAACCTTCTAAACGGGCAATCTTTCATTCTGAGTACGATCCCAGGAGCTAGTCTGATTGGCTTTTCGCTTCCGCTCCAAATGCAGACTTCAGGACTTATCGGCAGCAGTGAGGCGCTCGCCAAATATCTCAATGCCAATGCCACTATTGATGTGATCAGGGAATTTGCCCTGCTAGGCACAGGCCTTGAGGCCGCGCTGGAATCAGCAGCTCCGACCCGCAATGCCTTTACAACTTATGCTTCTCAAAACGCCTATCTCGCCTCAAGCCAAACTCTCACCGATCATATGCGTCAAAAACGGTTCCATCACCAGACGCAAAAGAACTCCAAGGTTGCACTGGCAGACATCCCCTCGGATGAACTGACGGCAGATGCATCCAATCGCAGAATGAAGAAAAATCCTGCAAAAAAACAACCGGAGTGCATCAAGCCTGATACCTATACATTCTGGATAACCCCCTTCGGCGAGTACGCCCGTGAAAAAGCGCAAAGCCAGGTGCCCGCGTTCCACATGAGCGTCGGTGGAGTAGTGGCTGCTGTCGATTACAACACACCAAATGACAACGTTGTCGGCGTCGGCGCAGCGTATGCCTATACCAATGTTCATCAAGAAAAAGGCGCTGGCCATGGAAATGTGAACCAAGGTTTTCTGACTGCCTATGGCACTGTAAACGCTTCCGAGTGGTATTTCGATTTAGGAATCTGGGGCGGATATTACCACACCAATAACCATCGCAACATTGCTTTCCCCGGCGTCAAAGCCACAGCAAAATCCGACACACACGGCTGGCAGCTGGCACCGCATTTTGAAGTCGGCTACGATGGATTCCGCCTGAATAAATGCGACGTGAAATGGTTCGGCGTCGAGCCGTTCCTGCAAGGAGACTGGGTGGCAAACTGGGAGCACGGCCTGCGTGAGCGTGGCGCTGGCAATTTAAACATGGGACAGAAAGGCCGCTTCTGCTCGCTTGTGCGCGGAGAGACCGGTATTCGTTTTCATGAGATTGCAGAGATCAGCTGGGGACGCATTGTCTTTAGCGAGAAAGCCTCGTACGCTTATCAGAAAGCATTTCATACAGGCTCGATCAATGCCTTCCTCGTAGGGGCACCGGGATCATTCTCCGTCGATACGCTGACAGGAGCGCAAAACCTCGGCGTTGCCGAGTTCTCGATGCTGTTTGTATCCTCAAACCCCAAAACACCTTATGTCGATCTCCGCTACCAAGGCGAGTTCGGCTCGCGCTACCAGTCGCACCAAGGAATTGTCGAAATAGGAAAGAATTTTTAGAAAATTGCAAAAAAATGATGCTTTTGAGAACATTTCAGCATGAAGTTTCTCATTTGCCTTTTTCTAACTCTTTCTTGTTTCGGCTATGACCTGCATCTCACGACCATCCCGGGCACAAATTCCAGAACGATGGTCTGCTTTCACGGCTATGGAGCCAATTATAAGATTGCTGAGAAGGTTAAAAGGCTCAGGTATCGAATCAACTCTTGTGAGCTTTAATTTTCCTGAGCACGACCTCATCAATTACAACCCCCATAACGCCAGCCTTGGAACGTTTAGAGAGTTGATTCCGGCCTTCACCGTCTTAAAAAAATATGTCATTGATGAAGGGTTGGATAGCATCGACCTATATGGATTTTCAGCCGGCGGCGGCGCTTTAATTAATCTGATTGCCGCTTTAAATACACCCTCGCGTGACGCGGAGCTTATGGGAATCGGCATCGGCGCAGATGAAAAAGAAAAGCTACTTAAAGCCATCCAAAACGGTATCATCATCTTGGACGCTCCGCTTAAATCTGTCGAAGAGATCATGTATTGTAGAGGACCATCTAGCGAATTCAAAATTCTTGCCAAACACTACCGAGACAACAACTCCCGCCCGATCGATTCAGTCAGTGCTTTGAAAGGGCTTTCCCTGAATATTCTACTCTATTTGGAAATAGATGATGAGGTGCTGTCGAATCGAGATGATGCCATTTATATCGAGAGGCTTAAAGAAGCCAATGCACTCGGCACAACAGAGGTGATCATCGAGAAGGACGGCGGCCACAAGGGACAGCATAGCGCCCTTTGGAAGGCTACTTCAAGTGTCCTGAAGGTCTGGCAGCCCACGAAAGCTTGACCCAGTACATGCCCATGATCAGCAGGTCGATTCCGACGAAGAGTCCGATGACCCAGATGGCCGACTCGGGCCACTCGGCAAGAATCAAGATGCCCAGCAGGATCGAGATAAGTCCGTTAACAACAATCCATCCCCACTTATCAAACCGAAAGCGGAGCGCAGAGATCATGCGGAACAGGCCTCCGACCAGCAAAAGAACGGCGATCAATATGCCGATCGTGAGCGCGCTGTCCATCGGCTTGAAGGTGCACACGAGCCCTGCAACGATATAAAAAATCCCCAGAAGAAATGAGAACGAAAACCCTGTCCATTTTTTAGCATAAAAACCGCTGGCGATCTGCAAAACACCTCCGACGGTGAGTAAAACACCCAGAAAAATGACTGTAAATTCCGTCGCCCATTTTGCATATCCAATGGCAAGCACTCCCAGGATGATCAGCAAAATCCCCATCGCGAAAAATAGGCCCCAGCTTTTATTGACATTGGGCATTTTTGAGAATTTGATGAATAGTTCGTCTTTTTTTTCCATAAGTGCTCCTAATCTGGATAGATAGACGAATGGCTGTTTATGTTAAATAATTATTTGAATCGATGATAAATAGATACACATCCGTTACACTGGATCGATGTTTCACGAGCTTTTACAAGAAAAATTTGGGATGCCGCAGTTTCGCCCGGGACAGCTCGAGGCGATGCAGGCGCTCATGGAGAAGAGCCGGCTGCTGTGCATCCAGCCGACGGGGTACGGCAAGTCGCTCCTCTATCAACTCCCTTCATGCCTGCTGGGCGGCGTAACGCTTGTCATCTCTCCCCTGCTTGCCCTCATGCGCGATCAGATCGATCAGCTGCAAAACAGGTTCCATATCGCCGCCGCGTCCATCAACAGTGATCAGACGGAAGAGGAAAACGAGCTTGCACGCAGTGAAGTTCTTGCGGGGAAAATTCAGATTTTATTCACGTCGCCCGAGCAGCTGGACCATATCGATCGTTTTGAATTTTTACTGAAACTCCCCATCACGCTGCTGGTGATCGATGAGGCGCACTGCATCTCGACGTGGGGCCACGATTTTCGGCCGAGCTACAGGCTTATACTAACATTTGCGCAGGCGCTTGAAAAAGCGCGTCCAGAGCTTAAAATTTTGGGGCTGACCGCAACGGCAGACGAGCGGGTTGAAAAAGACATCGCAAAGCAGCTGTCTACAACGAACGTTTGGCGCGAAAAGATGGACAGGCCCAACATCCATCTTTCTGTGATGCGGGTGGAGGGGATCGGGGCGAAGCTGGCGCTGTGCCAGTCGCTTTTATCCAAGCTGGATGGCCACGGCCTGATTTACTGCGCAACGCGTGAAAATGCCGAGCTCGTGGCCGAATATCTTCAAAAGCAAGGCGTCTCTATCATCGCCTACCATGCGGGCCTCGAGTCCGAGGAAAAGCGGCGGATCCAGACAGGCTTTGCGCAAAACTCCTACCGCGTTATTGCAGCGACAACAGCGCTGGGCATGGGCATCGACAAAAAAGATATCCGTTTTATCATCCACTTCGACATCCCGGGCTCCATCACGGCGTACTACCAGGAAGTGGGCAGATCGGGGCGGGACGGCCTGAAGGCAGAAGGGATTTTGCTCTACGATCCGCTTGACCGGAAAGTGCAAGATTATTTCATCGATTCGGCGCTGCCCAAAGAGGAAGATTTTGAAGTGGCTTTAAGCGCCGTGCGGGCAGCTACGGAGACACCCTAACCTGACGCATATCAAACGGGTCACGGGCCTGCATCCCACGCGCGTGACGATTGTTCTGGCCGAGCTTATCGAGCAGCAATTTTTGAAAAAAGAGAGCGTCAAGGGCGTGCAGGTGTACAAAATCGAGTCCCAGGACAAGCCTCTTGATTTAAGCAGGTATGCAACACAGCACCTTGTCAAAAGCGAGGAGCTGAGTAAAATCATCGCTTATGCTGAGGAAACAAGCGCATGCCGAATGGCGCTCCTCCGAAAAGCCCTCGGCGACTCCTCTGCTTCCCCCTGCGGACGGTGCGACATCTGCCAAAACCAACGATCGATCCCCGTCTTCGATGCCGCTGATGCCCAAAAATGGCTCTCGCTAAGACCCTCTCCTATTGCTGCAACAAAAATACATCGCATCAGCGCCGGCGTCAGCCTCTTCGACGGCAAAGCTGCGCACGCCGCCTTTTTTACGGTTTATGCATGAGAGAGCTGAGGCCGAAACTTTAGACCCCGAATTATTACGCTTCTTTTAGAGCGGGCCTCGTCATTTCCTGATATCGGCGCCGTTGTCCCCCTCCCCTCAAAAACCTGGAAAGCTCAAACTCCTCTATGCCAAAGCTCTGGCCGGGCACCTGAACGTCCCGCTCCTCTCAGATCTTCTATCGTGGAAAACCGCTCCCGAAAAACGGCAAGGCGAGCTGCTCAACAACGACCAGCGGCACCACAACGTCCATGAAAAGATGCAAGTAGAGCCTGGCACGCTTCCAGCCGGCGCCCTTCTGCTCTTTGATGACTACATCGGCTCGGGCTCCACGATCAAGGAAGCCGCCCGCGCGCTGCGTAAAGCGACAGACCTGCCGCTGATTCCCCTCACCATTGCAGCCGTCAAGTGGCGCCTTGGCAAACCCGGCTTTATCTAAACCTCAAAAGCCGGTTAGGGACACTGCGTGACCGGCGTTACTCCAGTTGTCACAATTTGCCCTGAGTTACCTGTAGGAGTGACCAAATTCACGGTTCCGCCTGTGGCATCGATGACATAGGCGTTTAGGATAAGGATACGCGGTGTTGTTATTCAGCTTTAGGCACATCGTTCCTGCCGAATTGGTAACATCGACGGCATTTGTCCCAAATCCTTGGAAAGTGTTGCCGGAGATCGTACCTTGGAAACTTGTTCCGCTATTGGTGAAGAATATTCCCGTGGTGCTTGAATTTTGAACGGTGTTATTCAAGACCTGAATCGTCGTCGTTCCCGTGCCGGAATTTTGCGAGATCGATGGCACTATAATTTCCTGTAAACACGTTATCAGCGATTGTAGAGGTAACATTTCCAGAGGTGCTAAAGTTCCAGTAGATCGTGTCATCGCCATCTTCACCGACAAAGGTGTTGCCTATCACATTTCCAGAGTATGTAGATGAGCCGTTAGTGCGTATGTCAAGATGGTAGTAAGCTGAACTGATCACGTTGTTATTGATGTCAGCCGCAAAATGAGAGCTGCCTGCAACATCGGTGTAAGTCGCATCATAAAGCGCATTGATGGTATTATTGCTAATCGTTCCACTAACGGTAGATGTACCCGCCAGATCCGAATAAATAGCATATTCATAGCTGCTCATTGTATTGTCGCTGATGTTGACTGCAAGCGTAGATGCATCCAACGTGTCGATATAGATAGGCGTAATCATAACAGTTGATCGAGTTATTGGTGAACGTTGCATTTGTCATTGAGGTGTTATGAGTTTCTGGCTCAAAAGCATATTCATAGACATTGAATGCGTTATTTGTAATGGTTGCAGTCAATTGAGATTGATTGTTGGTGATCGTGTAAACGCCATTGTATGAATTAATCACAGAGTTTTCAACATTGAGCTCTGCTGTTGAATCATTGTTTAAGACTATTTGAACTGCGTAGCTCATCTTCTGTTCCGATGGTGCAGTCGCTAATATTAAAGATACTTGCCACCGCATTTGAACAGGTGATGTTAATTCCTGCTGTACCGCTTCCAAGAAGATTGTTGTTTGCGCTCAGGAAACGGTTGTTTGATCCTTCCGTATAGGCAATATTAATCCCATAGGCGCCATCTACAGATTGGAGCATGTTATTCGTAAAAAGATACGAAGCGTTGGAGACTGGATTTGTGTTATTGATATTCACACATGCACCTTGATACATAATCGTATTTGAAGAAGCATTAACAGTCCCTGTCACGTTGTCGAGCTCAATTCCGTTATAAGTGGTGTTAACCCCTTGGATATAGTTTTGTGTAAGGGTGGCATTATTTGATCCGCTTGCCAAAATTCCAGCACCTGCTGTGTTTTGAATATAGAGGCCTGAAACAACGTTGTTGTTTGCCAGCGTCACAACAGCTCCTGATCCATTGGTGAGAATAGGAGCATTGCTTCCGGCAGCTTGCGCAGGAAGAGTGATGTGGCCCAGTGTCGTCATCAAACTATGATTGAACGTCGCTCCAAGAAGCTGTTGTTCATCTTTAAGAGTGATTCCGCTGGATTGGCCTGTGCTTGTCAAGTCTCCTGGTAAGACATAGATGATGTCACCTACCCCAGAGGCGCTTTGTGCGTCAGCAAGTGTTGAGAACGGACTTTCATAGGTCCCTGCCGAGTGGCTTAAGTTGCTGACAAAAAACATGTTAAAAGGCTGTCCTGTCGCAGGATCGATGGCAACGCCTGTGACGTTCTGCTTGCCCACCGGGATGATCTCGTTTCTGTCGACTGGCTGCAAGACTCTCTCAGACAATTTTTTGGACCTACGGCAGCACTCCCCTCTTTTCTTCACCTTGGACTTCCCGCCAAAAGGAATATTAACGCTGATCTGCCCTTGCCCTGTCCACTTAAAGAAATGGTCATAGGAAGTGTTTCCTTCCAGACGCACGTAGTGTTTAAGCAGGTCCAGTCTGACGCGAAACTCTCCGCCCCAGGTTGAAGCTCCTTTGCCCGTCAAATAATACGGTCCTGTAGCAAAATAAAGAGGCACTTTTCTGAAATGATCGACATGGAATCCCGCCTCGGCGTTGATGCCTTTCATGGCAAACTGCCGCTTTGAGCTCACGAGAATGGAGTGCCCTTCAAACGCCTTGAATTTTGTGTCGTATAAATGGGTATGAGTCTTTCCAACCGGCAGATAGCCGTTAATGCGAAAATCCCACAATGTCCCCAGCGTCTCTAAGCCGACCGAAACCTGATTGTAATTTCTGTGCGAAGTGTTGCGATAGTCATAATACGAGTTAATACCCCATACACGGCTGGAAGAGAGATATCTCACTCCGAGGCCCGCATTGGCAGCCCACTTGCCGTTGTCGAAAATGTGGCCTCTCCCATCAACAAATGGAAGCCATTTATCGTTAAAAGCATTCCAGGGAGATAAGAATGTCTCCAAAGTCGTGTACCCTTCGTTGTAGCCAACTCCTTTCATCGACGTATAACGCGCCGATACCCGCATATGCCGAGGCGACTGGCCGCAGATCTCATCTTTTGCAGGCTCAGGCAGGTTGCCCCATGCTTCCAACTGATCTGCATTCATAAACGAGAGCGACACAGCGCACAAGCTGCAAAATAAAAGTGCGGTAGAAGACTTCATAACAACCTCATTTGTTATCTTCGTAATAAATAAACAAAAAATTTCCAGCAACCCTAAAGTCATCTTGCTGCTATCATAATTCAAAACCACGAAGGAATTATGAAAAAAACACTTATAACGCTCTTAGCAGCTGCCGTTGCCATCGCTCCCCTCTCTGCTGAAATGAAAGTTTTGGCTTTTGCCGGCAGCACGCGCGCTGACTCGTATAATAAAAAGCTGATCAGCGATGCCGCTGACATCGCCCGCAAGCTCGGCGCCAAAGTCACCGTCATCGACCTGAAAGACTACCCCATGCCGTTTTACGATGGAGACCTCGAGAACAAAGAGGGGCTGCCCAAAAACGCAAAAAAACTCCGCGATTTAATGATTAAAAGCGATGCCATCATGATCGCCTCTCCCGAGTATAACAGCTCGATCCCGGCAGTCCTGAAAAACGTTCTCGACTGGACCTCAAGAGGCGAAAAGGGCGGCTGGTCGCCCGAGGCTTTTAAAGACAAAAGATTTGCTATAATGAGCGCCTCGCCCGGACAAGGCGGCGGCAAGAGAGGCCTGGTGCATCTACGCGGCATTATAGAAGCCGCCGGAGGAACCGTCATCGAAGCCCAAGTCACCATCCCAAAAGCCCAAGAATATTTTGCAGAAAAAAACAGACCCGAAAACCCGCAGCTCAAAACCGAAATCGAGCAGCTCTTGCAGCTGAAACCGATATTAGTGGAGGATCATGATTAAATTTTCACACACAATTTTTTACGTCAAAGACGTCTTAAAGACGGTTCAATTCTACGAGTCCGCCTTCGGAATTATACCTCGCGCGGCCACAAATGGTGGGTTTGGGCTTTGCCAAAGCCCCGGGATTGAGATTGTCAAAGAGGGGGGTTGTATTGATTTAATACTACCCCCCTCTTTGACAACTCAATCGCGGGAGCTTTCGCTAAAGCCGAAACCCGCAATTTGCGGCCGCGCGAGGTATAACCCAAATTTATTCACGAGAGCAATGCGTATGCCGAACTCATGACAGACGGCGTCACGCTTGCATTTGCCAGTGAAGAGCTGGGCCATATGAACTTCCCTAAAGGATTCCAGCAAAATACCCTCGACAAAGCGCCTCAAGCGTGCGAGATCGCGCTCACCACAAACGACCCTGCCAAATATTACAAACAGGCACTAAAATCAGGCGCCTCTGACCTGACGCCTCCCACGCAGAAACCGTGGGGACAGCTCGTCGCCTACGTCCGCGACCCAAACGGCATCCTCATTGAAATCGCAGGCGAGCTGCCTCCGGTATGAAATGATTGTTCGCCTTACTACTGCTCTCTTCCTTCACCGTCGTGAGTGAATTTGAAGTCGATAATGGCATGATTGTCTTTATCGAAAATGAGACCGGCCGCCAGCACGTCATTAAACAGATCAAAAATCGCAGTCCCGATGAGCAATTTCTTCTAGTTATAGACGCTACAGCCTGCGCAATTGCCGAAGAGCTGAAAATCCCCGTCAACACCGTCCAAATAATCCCTCCGGAAGCCCCCTATCCGGGTAAGAAGTTTTTGGACCTTCCTGCCACCCTCCATTCACTAGCCCCTGGCAAGAGCGCAGAGGAAAAACTACCATGGCAAGGTTTTGATTTGCATCAACGCTACAGAAAAGAAAACTCTCCGCGATGGAATGAGTGGGGCCCATTACCGCCTGAAAATACTGGGCTTTCCCGCAAGGTGCTGCTCACCATGGCCGGACACCCTTCTCTTATTGCAATCGCCGCTCTCGACACCTACACCGGCAACGCCGACCGCAGCAACCCCAACATTTTCTATGATGAAAGCTCTAACTCCTTCTGCGGAATCGATATGGCAGATGCGTTTCATTCCCCAATAGCTGCTTTTACCTGCGATCAGATGGAGCGGTTTTTGACCTCCCAGCTCACCCCTTCTGAAATCTCAGCTCTCGGGCAGTACCGCCGCGAGCTCCATAAGCTGCTCGTCAACTTTCCTGCTGAAAAGATCTGCAAACTCCTCGACAAATATGCCCGCCAGGCAGGATTTACCATTCCCGGCTCTCCCCCTCTTCACCCAAGATGTTCAAGACAGGATCCACCATCACAAAAAAATCATCCTAAAAAATTGCCAGGACGCCCAGCGCCTCTGGTGCATCATGAACAGCAGCGATTTTCTGGATCTGCTGGTGCGCGATCCAGTAGACCAACAATAGTCTTTATAGAGCGTGCTAGATAAGACTAAAAAGCGCTCAAGAAAAGAAGCTGTTTCCAACAAGCATTGACTTTGAGATTTTTTTCGCGAGCAATCGTTGAGAGTCGAGTGCTTTAATGCCTGTTCATTGATCACGTAGTAACACTCATCAAGTAAGGTGCGATATTAAATCGAAGCTTTTTAGCATATGCTTCGAGCTTCGCAAAATCAATTCGATTTTTTCCGCCTTTGGCAACTGCGGCTTTTAGTGCTTTTATTGCGGTTTCAGCGGCTGAGTAGTCGGAAAGCATCAGATAATCGTGCGCTCGCGATCAAATATTGGAACATTTACCCCCTCAAGCTCTATTTCTGTTTTTCCAAGCTCCATATCGCGATAACGAACAATTCTCAGATCCCTGGAAGTTTTGAGAGATGTCCCATGACGGATAGCGATCCAATGCTGACGGGGAATCTCTTCTGTTATATCGTAAATTGCTAGCGCAGAAGTAAGACAAACTACACCTCCTTTGACAGAATAGACCGCCTCAATGAGATCTTCCCATCGAAATGCAGAAGGGTTCTGATAGTCAACACTCTGGTAGACTCCTCTTCGTATCCTTTTTAGGCGACCTGTTTTGACATAGTGACAGAGCACAGCCGGATGAATTCCTTTATTCCGTGCTTCTTCAGAAGTAAAAGATGGCTTCTCAAGAAGAAGCGCAAGTGTAATTAGACTGACAGCCATTCTCATACTACTTTTTAACCTCTGATCTATAACTTAACACAAACACCCAATTATGTCATCTGGGCGTTTTGGTTAAGTTATAACAAACACAAGAAACTGGAGTTCAGCATGATAAGCAATTAATGGATAATTTTTCATAATAAAGATATCCTAAATAGCCTACAAATTGGAGTAGAAATGGAACAAATAACCATCAGGATCATCTACGACAACTGCAATGCCGACAAAAACCTTCAGAGAGGGGTGGGGATTTTCTGCTCTGATTGAAACAGGCAGCCGCAAAATCCTTTTTGATACCGGAAATGACAAAGAGGCGTTCTTTTCCAATGTTGAGAAAATGGGCATCGATCTTAGTAAAATCACCGACATCGTTTTTTCGCATAAACATGACGATCATATCACCGGATGCGAAGAAGTTTTAGAAAAGCTTCCCGATCACTGCAACGTCTATTTCCGAAAGGGATACCCCTCCAAGAAAGTACCGAAGAGTCTGCAGATCCATAAAGTCAAAGACTTCGTAGAGATCGACAAAAATGTCTATTCCATGGCGCTAAAAAGGAGGACTTCTTTCTTCATGAGCAGTCTCTAATCATCCAAACCGAGAAAGGACTCGTGATTGTCACGGGATGCGCTCATCCCGGCATTGTCAACATCATTGAGTCGGCTCAAGAAAAACTCAAGCAACCGATCTATCTCGTCATGGGAGGATTTCATCTGTTTAAGAAGGATGGGCCTTTTGTCGAAAAACTCATTTCCAAATTTCAGAAATCTTCAAGTCCAAAAAGTGGCACCGTGTCACTGCTCCGGTGAAAAAGCAATCGGACAATTTCAGGAAACTTTTCTCGATGACTTCTATAAAATTGGAACGGGGTCAGTACTAAAACTCTAGAAATAATAGACTGTGGTCTGAGGCTTCAAAATGCTTCACGCCAATCTCTGACGAGATAAACTGAAGAATTCTATGCCCAGTACGGAGCATAGGTGAGCATCCCTTGGGTAGTGGCTGCCTCAACAGGAGTGATTGCATGGATCCTCAGAGGCTTTCATGAAACCGAGGGCCAGCACTGCGTTTGAGACATCCGACTCAGAGAAGGGGCTATTCATTTGTTCTTTGGTTTTTCCAAAGGAGTCTCGGATGTAGGCACGAAGGTCTGAGCGTTTAATGAGATTGGAGTCCTTGGCAACGGGGGCAAGACTGCTTGTAAACAGACGTCCCACGCCGATGACACTGCCGTCCTGCTTGCGGATCTGGGATTTGAGTTCAGGCAGCGCAGATTCTCTGGCGAGCTTTCGAGCATATGCATCGGCTTTTTTATAGTCTTCCCGCGTAAAAGGATGCAGAGGAAGGAGTTGATGGATCCCGCGCTTTGACAATGCCGGTAAGGTATTCTTTAAAGGGAACAGATCCAACCGTCCCCATAGAAACGGTGTCTTTATTAACCGTCAGCTGATAGCTCCCGGTTCCGATATCCCAAACGATCAGGTTTGATTCGGGGATCTCTTTTTTCAAAGTGGACGTGCTGTAAAATGCAATCACGCCTTCTTCTTTTTGAGGAATCACTCTGACTGAAAATCCGACTTTTTCACGGATCTCTTGAACAAAGTTTGCCTGGTTGGAAGCTTGGCGGAACGCCTCCGTTGCAACGGCGGTAATTTTTTGGACGCCTTGAGCCTCGCATGTCGCTTTGATCTTTGCAAAGGTGCTGATGCCCTTTTCGCGTACTTCAGAGTTAAAAGAACGGTCCTGGGTCGCTTCGATTGACGCCTGGTAAGGAACAGCGTGCGATTCTTGCAAAATCACCTTAACAACCGTATTTGTCCTGAGATCGACATCGGCAATGCAAACTTTGGTTGAGCCGGAACCGACATCAATGACGGCGCGTCTCTCGATCTGAGGATAGCTTGCGATTTGCGTTTGAAGCGCTTTAACTTCATTTGCAAGGTTGTAGGTTTTTCCAATAGCCATGGGCGATATGGGCAGAGGCTTCAATGTAATTTTCTGCTGTGATCTGGTGTTGCGCATGGTAAATAGCAAGAGCAATTTGTAAGGCGGAAGAGGCAATGGAAAGACCTGCGCCTCCGTAGAAATACATGGAGAGAGTCAGGCCGTTGATTGCAATCTGCATACTGCGCTCAAAAGCTTGTTTGTAAGCGCCATCATTAAGATGCTCAATGAGAATTTTAACTTGATCTGCGATGCCATAGGCGGTGCAGACTATGCCCACTGCAGGATTGGCAAAAAAGGTGTTTGCCAAGAAAATTGTAGAAATAACTGTATTTAAAGCCGTTCTGGTTGAATGGATCTCAGTAAAAGAACGCAAATGTTTGATCCCCTCCTGTTACCAGGCCTACCACAGGCGCTAAAGGTTTATAGAAAGAACAGACCGGTAAATAAGCTGTTGCTATTCGTAAACCCGTGTCGTAATTTGTCATAATAATAACCAACCTTTTGTATTAAATTATAACTATTATAATACAAATAATATTAGTTATAAATAATAATAAAAAATTTAATTATTTTAATTAATAATAATTGAAATTATTTTATTACAAACAACAACTGTAAAGTTGTTTTTTGAAGTAATGAGCGAAGTGTATTATCAATAACGTAAATATCTAATTGTAAGCTGTTTATGTGCGAACAGTATCAAGTAGAGAAACAACAGTCTTCTCGGAGACTGGCTTGTAATCCCAGACTTCAACGGAAAGATTGAGTTGACGATCAATCATTTTATTGGGTCGTTTTTCATGGACATGCCCATGAAGCTGAAAGTGGCGGCGTGGATGGCTGGGGATATGAACAAGTTCGACTGGATGGCGCCCAATTTTGATAAAGGCGGATTCAAAACAAGCGAAAATCCAATCTTGTGCATTTTGGCCGGAGTGCCATCATGATTGCCTCGAATACAAATCTTATTTCCATTCAGGCGGCGCAAAGGCTTGTAAGAAAGTCCGTCGTTCCCATCCCAAAATCGCCTAGGAAGAAGACCGTATCCTGAGGCTCAATAAGAGCATTCCAGTTCTCAATCAGCTGTCTCGTCCATTTCATCAACAGATTGAAAAGGCCGTCCAGCGTAACGAATGATGTTAAAATGAGAAAAATGGGTATCGGATATGAACCATTTATTCATTATTTGCTCCTCGAGTCACTTCCCATTTATACAGGAGCTTTTCTACATCTCCCCAAGGAAGTCGACTACCTTTAGCTTTCATAGAATCAAAACTGTTCTTGGCTTGGGACTTGCTCTATAATCTTCTGCTTAAGCAATTCCTCAATAATCCATAGCGTCCCATGTACTTCAACTCCTTCTTTTTTTGCAGCGACTCGAAGATCTTTATCTCCAGTCAAAAGAGGACATTTTTCTTGCAAGTGCAAGAGCTAAAGCCGAATGATCCATCAGCTAGGCCGAGGATATGTCGGCTTAAAAATTCTGTTCTTTTAACGGATTCAGCAGTAAGACTTTTTACTTTTAGACCCAACCTGCAAAAGATGAGCTATGTCGCTCTCTGAGTTCTAATTCAAAAAGAATATCAGGAACTGCGATTTCATAAGGAAGTCGAAAGATGACAGGAGTTAAATTACCGTCTTCAATGTCGATAAGAATATTAGCATCGCTAATGAGTAAGAGCATGTGCGTTTTGCACCTGGCGAAGAGCTTTTAATTGAGAGAGAGAACAGGATAACAGTTCTGCGGCTTTTGGTTCCCCAATATATTCTTCACCAAGAGCATGAAATAGCATTTGGTTAAAGGTATGAGCTTTTTCGGAAGGAATTTCTAATCCGGGCTCTTTGCGATGCCATCCTTTCTGTCGAAAACGAATCACAAGACTTTTATAGTAGGACTCTTGAATAACTCCCAAATCTTTAAGGCGATAACAAATTGCTCCCATACTTAATTGAAACTGTTCTTTAAGAAGCAGAAGTTCTTGCCATTCAATAGCCCGCCGCTCTTTTCCCAATGCTTGAAACACGGCTTCACGCGGAAATAAAAAAGCACCTGCAAATCGATTACAAGCTTGTTCTTCATCTAATTTAGTAGAAAGACGATTGATAAGAATATAATGAGCAAGCTCATGAGCCAAATTGAACCGCTGTCGATCACCAGGCCATCTTGAGCTAATCACGATGATCGGCTGATCATTGATGACAGTAGAAAGACCATCAAAATGTTCTTCATCGGTATCGATAATAAACACTCTTATTCCCTGGTTTTCAAAAGCATCAATAAGATCATGGATTGGAGCAAGTCCTAGTTTCCAATGATTCACGAAGCTTTTCAGCAACTAACTTCTATTTCTTCAAGACCATTAATTTTCTGAGGTAAATCAGCGGGAAGTTCAAATATTGGACTGGAGAAGAAGGATAAAGATTCTCCAATTCTAAACGACGTTCGATTTGACCAATCACTGCAAATTTAATTGCTTCTTCGGCTTTTCCATTCAATTTCTGTCGTTTCCGAAATTTTACATTTTCAAGAGAGACTTTGATAGGACGGAAAAAGAAATCGACACGAACTTCAAGAGCTTTTGCCAGTTTCATCAGCATATCAGAAGATGGATAGACCTCCCCATCTTCGTATTTTTTAATAGCGGCGTGGCTTAAATTCATAAGATCTCCGAGGGCGCGCAAGCTTAATCCCGCCGCCTTCCTTGCCTGTTGGAGTCGAATCCCTAAGTTACTCATAAATAATCCCCCTTGCTAAAGTTTACAACATACCAAAAGCCAGATGTTTTGTAAACTACAAACCGAACCTCTCCAAAGCGTAATCTGAATAAATTTTCTGTATTTCATGACATAAAATTATCCTCTAACTTATTATCCAATCAATGAAAAAACCTATGGGACCTGATCCAACATCCATCTACCCTATCGAGGGAAATGACAAACTTGTTTTCCTAAAAAACTTTGTCAAGGCCGCCAACATCTTCGTTGGCGACTACACCTATTTCGACGACCCTCGATATGGCCCTGAGAAGTTTGAACAGCACAACGTGCTCTATAACTACGATGTTTCAAAAGTGAAACTCGTGCTCGGAAAGTTCTGCGCAATCGCCGCCGAAACCCGTTTCATCATGACCGGCGAACACAAGCTCGACGCCATCAGCACCTACCCTTTCCCGATCTTTCAGCAAGGCTGGGAAAAAGCCTTCAGCTTCGATGATGTTCCGGTAAAAGGAGATATCCTTGTAGGCAATGACGTTTGGTTTGGCTATGGCTGCCTGATCAAAGGCGGCGTCACGATCGGAGACGGCGCTATCATCGCCGCGGGCGCCGTCGTCGTCAAAGACGTCCCGCCCTACTCCATTGTCGCCGGCAACCCTGCCAAGGTGGTTAAAAAACGGTTTGACGATACAACCATCGAAAGGCTCTTCAAATCGCCTGGTGGAACTGGGATATTGATAAGATCAATCGACATCTCAAGCTCATCTGCAACCTCGATGTCGACGCCTTAGAAGCCGCCGATTAAACCGGTGTTGATTGCAAAGGCAAAATAAGATATCAAAGTACTTTTCATTGGAGAATTCACTGTGACTCGCCTGCTGGCTCAGCTATCACATCTTAGCAAGTATATGGGAGCCAACCTTCTCTTTGACGATATTTCGGTATCGATCATGACGAGAGGAGAGAGCTTTGCTCTTGTTGGAGAGAACGGAAGCGGTAAGACGACTCTCTTGAGGCTTCTGGAAGGTTCGATAGTGCCTGATGAAGGCAAGGTTCAGCGCGCTTCCAACTTAACCATTGGATATCTGCCTCAAGAGATTGTGGTTGCACACGGAGAGATGTCCGTGAAGGATTACCTTGAAGAAAGTCCTCTTAAAGAACTTCAGCAGGAGATGGCAGCATGTTTAAACAACCCCGACCGTCTCACCGAATGGGGCCAGCTGCATGAGGAATTTGAAAAACGCGGCGGCTACCGGCAAATCCCCTTGGAAAAAGTGTTGAAAGGGCTGAAGCTTGAGACCGATTTGGAAAGATCGATGACATCGCTTAGCAGCGGACAGCGCGTGCGCGTGGCGCTTGCAAAAGCACTGATGAGCGACCCTGATTTGCTGCTGCTCGATGAGCCGACCAATCATCTGGACCAAGAAATGGTAGCATGGCTGCAAGAGATGCTGCGCCATCGTAAAGGAGCTACGATCATCGTTTCTCATGATCGAAAATTCCTTAATGAGAGCTGCAACCGGCTGATTGAACTCCACCAGGGAAAGCTCACCTGCTATGGCGGCAGTTATGACTTTTATCTTGAAGAAAGGGAGCGCCTGTTAGAGAGGCAGATCAAGGCATATGAAGCTCAGGAAGAGGAAAAGAAAGAGCTCAAGCAAAAAATTCTTGCGATGACGTATTCAAAAGGAAAACCTGCGCCTCCAAAAGATCGGAATGTCATGGCGTATGATAGAGCTGGTGAGAAACATCAGAAGTCCGTGCAAAGGACTTTAAATGAGCTCAAAGACCGCCTGCAGGAAATTGAAGCGCATCCGCTGTCTCATCCCAAACCTAAAACTGTGACGGGGCTCAAATTTGCTTCCACGCCGCTTGCCTCAAAAGTCGCGATCGAATTTAAAGATATTTCAAAAGCGTTTGGCAAGAAGATTCTTTTTTCCGGTTTTAGCAAGAGTTTGTGCAAAGGCGATCGGATCATCCTCATGGGACCCAATGGCTGCGGAAAAACCACCCTGCTTCGCATAGCTGCCGGTCTTATTCCATTGATTCCGGCTCAATCACCCGCGCACCCACAGCAAAGATCTCGTATTTGGACCAGGAAATCGAACTGCTTCCTATGGATCAAACCCCTCTGGACTACTTTGAAGGCCGTTTTAACATGACCGAAGAGAGTTTAAGGCGGGAGCTGCACAAAGCAGCCCTTGGAAGTTCTGGGGGAGGCGCAGAGCTGCTCCACCGTCCTTTCAGTGCGCTGAGCGTAGGCCAAAGAAAGCGGCTGATGCTGCTGCAGCTGATTCTTGAGAAGCCCAATGTCCTGCTGCTGGACGAGCCGACCAATCATCTTGATTTGCTGACATTGGAGTCATTTGAAAAAGCGCTCCTGCAATTTGAAGGAGCCATTTTGGCCGTCTCTCATGATCAGACATTCATAGATAAGATTGCGACGGATCGTTGGAAAATAAGATTAGAATGGAAAATTGATCTTTGATATAGGTTGTTAAAATCCTTTGGAGGTATAAACATGGTGCAGAAATTTAATCGTCATGAGACAGAAGCAAAAATCAATGTACGCGCATGGAAAGACACCGAGTTCAAAGAAAAGCTCAAGACAGATCCTCATGCTGCCCTCAAGGAGATGGGAATGACAAAAATTCCAGAATCTCTTGTCATTCAATCTGCAGAAGAAGGCGAAAATGAGTGGATTATTCGCCTACATAAGCGTCCTCTGAATTTCAATGAATTATCCGATGAAGCTCTGGAAAAAGTTGCAGCGGGAGAAGTTCAAGAGGCCAAATGCTGTCCAACGAATCCTACATAAAGAATCTTGATCTTGACTATCTGGAAAAGAGATTATCGGAGAAACAGAACTGGACTGCGCAGCAGGCAAAAGAAACCGTAAGGAGATATAAAAACTTCCTTTTGCTTCTTTTGAAATATCAGGATCAGGTTTTAGCTCCGGCTCCAGATATCGATGAGGCTTGGCATAATCACATCCTGTTTACCCGTCAATACTTTCGCGACTGCCAGTCGATTTTTGGCGACTATCTGCATCACTTTCCTTCTCAAAATTCCGTGCCTGAAGAAAAACTAGCAATGGAAATGGCGCAATCCCGCACTGCAGATCTGTACACTAAGGAATTTAAAGAACCGTATTTTCTCGAGTTGAACATTTCTTCATTTTGGTGATTGCTATGGCTTTATTTGCATATTTTGATGGGTCTCGCTATAGATCAAAGTAATGGAAAAGAAAGTTGTTATTGTCACCGGAGCATGCGGACGGATCGGCGCGAATGTCGTGCGAAAGCTGGGAACCGAGTACCGGGTTGTTGGATTCGAGCTTCTTAAAGCCATTTATGCTTCCGCAAATGAAGAGCTGGTACCGGTTGATTTGGGATCGGACGAGAGCGTCCATCAGGCATTCACGCATATCCGCAACTTTTATGGAAATAAGATCGCATCGGTCGTCCACCTGGCCGCCTACTATAGCTTCTCGGACCAAAACTACGATAATTATGAACGGATTACAGTTCGAGGAACAGAAAGGCTTCTTAAAGCGCTCAGCAAATTTGAAGTCGAGCAGTTTATTTTCTCCAGCACGATGCTGGTCCATGCCCCTTGCAAAATCGGCGAGAAAATCGATGAAAAGTGGCCCGTCGAAGCCAAGTGGGCTTACCCCCGCTCGAAGGTTGCGACCGAAAAACTTATCCACGATCTGCGCGGTAAAATTCCCACGGTGATTCTGCGCATTGCAGGCGTCTACGATGATGAGTGCCACTCCATTCCTATCTCAAATCAGATCAAACGCATCTACGAAAAACAGCTCGAAGCCCATCTTTTTGCCGGCAATATCCACAGCGGCGCCTCATTTCTGCATATGGACGATCTTGTATCCGCAATCAATCTCTGCATTCAAAAACGAAGCCAGCTTCCTCCTGAGACAGTCCTGCTGCTCGGCGAGCCAAAAACCTTAAGCTATGACGATCTTCAAAGGGAGATCAGCCGTCTACTCTTCGGGAAGGAATTTAAAACCTTCTCAATCCCAAAATGGCTTGCAAAAATCGGCTCTTTTGTTGAAAACCACCTTCCTTTCATGCCGAAGCCGTTTATCAAGCCTTGGATGATCGACTTTGCCGACGACAACTACACCCTTGACATCTCGCTGGCAAAACAGCTCCTGTCATGGAAGCCGAATCACTCCTTGGAAACAACCTTGCCGGTCATGATCGATGCTCTTAAAAAAGATCCTGCAGCCGTGGTATAAGATCAATGGCCTCAAGTAAGTCGTCTCTATTTTATAAATCTGTTCCAGGAAGCATATCGTTCTATGATGACTCCTCTTGGTATCGAAGCAATAATCAATATAACGCTACTTGCGATACCGCTAATCAATACTGCTGTAGATTCCGATGAAAAGACAAGAGTCAGTATAAGCACCATCACCCCAGCAATTACATTAACAAAGCGTGCTGTTCGAGTTACTTCAGCTGCAGCAACCGCAGCTACAGTAACTATAATCGCTCCCATCCAATGATCGCAATTGGCGCTCTCAATATTAAAAGGCAAGATATTCGGTCGCGCCATTAACCACACGCCAACAATAGCCTGCACAATGATGAGCCAAGGCAGCGAAACTCCCTGCACGCTTCCTGCCCAACGTTGTCTAATAGACCAACGTATACGATCTGGATCTTTACCTTCATAACCAAGTACATTGCCGCCCAACCAAAAAGTTTGCCAGAAGTTTTTCTTTTGTTTATATGTCAGCACCAAAAATTGTCCTACCGCTATAGACTCATGCACTGCTAAAGGCACAGAAATTAATAATGCGGTGGCAGAGACTAAACAAAATCCGCACCAGGCACCCACGACAACCGGCTGCATAATAACTAATAATATACTCGTTGCGCCTAAAGGAATAACTAGCAGAGCAAACGTAACTGCAATGAAAGGAGCAGTACGCCAGCGTGCACGACTACCCATAAAACCTGTCAGCATCTCCAACATATAAGCAACTGCGCCAAAACCAGCATCAGATATGGGAAAAGACTTCGATAACGCAGAGCCTGTTACTCTATCAGAGCCATCGCCAAAAAATGGATCCCATATATGAGGTATATAACCTAGCTGATGAGCAGCTAAATATCGCGCGAGGAAGAAGCCAATCAGTGCAAGAGCAATGCCAAGCCAGCGCCTAATCCATGAGGAAGGATTATATGACCAGCCAGGAGGTTTGTCCGGTCCAGATAATTGAATGCCAGCCCGCCCTGGCAATCCGGGGATGAGCACAGCAAATGCAATGAATAAGCAAGCCATTAATGTATCAACCAAATAAACAGCAGGAGTTGGCGACCAAAATATAAGCGGTGCAAGCAATAACCAAAACGCTACAGCTACTGTGCCCCACCTAAGCAAAGCGAATCGAGGAACAAATGCTATTATTTCTACAAGAATAACAATGACACCGGATATGATATCACTCTTCATTAAAGCCGCGCTCTTATAATCTAAAAGGAAAGGCTGGTTGATGAGCCATATCGCCAATATGCCATTAACCACATAGGACCAAAGCGTTTTGTAGTTATGATGCCTTGTTTCTTCTAAAAACTGCTGTGCATTCTTGCCTGCCGCTTCTCTAAAACTTTGAATTTTAATTTGTGTTTCTTGCCCTCTCATGCCGTCCTGCTTGGATTTGTCGATCGCTTTCGCGAGCGTCAGCGCACCGCAATTGCACCATAACGTACTTTTAATTTCAAATTGGTATTTATGCAAGTCGATTCTTGCTAATGGATTTGTGCTGATTTTTTTGAAACCGCGGCTAAAAAGTGAGGAAAAAGGAAGGCTCAACAGCTAAAAAATGCTCCCGAAGCATCTCCTCGATCTCGTGTCTGCTCTGCAAGCCGTTTCAAAATAATTTTTTTTTATTTACCACTATTGACCCTCACGTATACGTCATTGTGTAAGATGTCGGCATCCTTTAAAATCATAGGGATTTTAGAGGATGAGGTATCGATGGCTTATACAGTGAAAAAATTAAGCGAGCTCTCCGGAGTTACGGTGCGCACGCTTCACTTTTATGAAGAGGCAGAGCTTCTAATACCGGCTTATTACGGATCTAATGGCTACCGGTATTACGAAGAAAAACAGCTCCTGCAGCTTCAGCAGATCCTATTTTTTAAAGAGCTCGGCTTTTCCTTAAAGCAGATCCGAAAAGTGCTGGGACGAAGTGATTTCGACCAGCTGGCGGCTCTTTACTCCCACAGGAAGGCGCTCGCCCTCCAGTGGGAAAAAGTAGGACAGCTGATCAAGACCATCGATCGAACTATCAAACATCTAAAAGGAAAGAAAAAAATGAAAGACAAAGAGATGTTCAACGGTTTTATCCAAGTGACCAAAGGAAAAGGCAGCGAATCGTATTTCGATGCTGAAGAAATCGTTGGAAATAGCGTCAGAAAGACAGAAAAGCCCGATGCCCAAACAACCATCAAGACGGCCCATGCGATCTTCAAAGAGCTTGTCCGTTGCATCGAAAGCGGCAAAAAACCAGCCTCCGATGAAGTGCAGCGCCTGATCAAGAAACATCACGCTTTTACTGAAAACTTCAATACAGCGACAAAGCAGGTCTACAAAGCCTACGCCCAGCTCTACCGGGAGCATCCCGCCTTCCGCCAGCAGCTGGACCCGTTCCACCCGGAGCTTGCCGACTTCATGGCCAAGGCTATGATAGTCTTTGCAGACAAAGAACTTGCCTAAACCCTCAGCCGTCCTCACTGAGGACGGCTTATTAAGACCTTGGCAAAAAGAGTACATGGAGTCGTTTGCAAATCAGAAAGGAGCCGTCTCAGTATCTATCCAATCAAAAGCGGGTTGCCAGGAGCCCCAAATTTTATGGATAATTTGTGGAATAATAGAGAGTCCGAGTCCGTTTGAACTATTTGTGAAGATGATGATACCTTTCTTTTCTTTCCTAAATCCAACGACATAACTTTTAAAGCCGTTGTTATCGCCCCAATGCCAGAAAGAATCGCCTTGAACAGATCGTTGAAGTCCCCAGCCGAGTCCCCAAGAAATTGAATCTGACAACTTACCAAGATGTTTATGGACACAGTTGACACACCCTTCTTCAACTCTTATTTGAGGCGTCATCATTTGATGCATGGTTTCGGGTTTTAATCCGGTACCTTTCATAATTGCAATGATGAATTTTGCATAATCTAGCGCTGTGGTGTTTAACGTAAATGCAGCATTGCCTGTAGGGGATCTTGGCCTTTTTATCGGAATACCCGCAGCGTTATGCCCTGAAGCCATTAATTTCTCATACTCTTTTTGCCAGACAAAACTGCTATGAGCCATCCCCAAGGGTTGAAAGACGCTTTTTTTAAGATAATCTTCCATGGATAGCTCTAACAGCTTTTCTGCTACTTTTTGTAAATATACAAAGCCCTCCCCAGAATAGCTAAATTTTTCACCTGGCTGAAAATAAATTTTTAATGATTCACCTTCAGCTCTCCAATTTGGAAATCCCGTGGTATGCGATAACACCATTCTGGCCGTTATGAACTTGAGTCTTTTATCATTCTCAACATCGGGATAAGGAAGATATTCAACGAGAGGTTTATCCAAATTCAATAGCCCGTCTTCAACCATTTGTAAAATACCATAAGCAAAAACAGGCTTGCTAAGCGAGGCAACTTCAAAAATAGTGATGTCGTCTTTGGTAAACAGGCTTCTGAGTTTTTTAAGCCATATTCATCATGACTTGCAATTTCAGCATTTTCGTAATATCGTAGACAACGCTGGAATATTTTCTTTTTGGGAAATAACTGCTGAATTTCACGAATTGAATCAAGATTTTTTTGCATGTCATAAATCTTTATATCTGAAATTTAGATCAGATTGCGGAAATAATCGCTTTGTCGGCGACAACAAAGTGATGTTAATAACCTTATTTCCTAGGCAATGCCGCAGCCGCTTGTTTTGCAATCGACTTACTTGTGCCGGGGGGAAGCTCGGAATTATTAGGGACAACGACCTGTCCGCCTTGAGGGCCATGAAGAATGCGGTGAGACCCTGTTTGTCGTACTTCGAAGAAACCCATCTCCTGGAGCCGGCTCAAAACATGGCGCGATTTGGTCAGCTGGGCAAGCTCGCGAACGTCGTCGTCGGGAGCTTCTTCCTCTACCGGCTTGGGCTCAGGTTTTTTGACGGAAGCTTTAACAGCGGCGGGCTCTTTTTTAACGGCGGCAGGCTGGTTTTAGAATCTCGGGTGAGGGAGTCTTTTCACGCATCAGCCTTGCATGCAGCACGTCGAGCTCATCCAGCTCCATGATATCTGCAAGCTCGTGAGGAATCACCGCCGCCTCCTCGGAATACCTCCGATGATGCAGAAGTCTGAGCATGTCAGAGAGAACCATCAGAGGGCGCAGGATGACAAGCCCTTCGTTAAAAAGCGCTTCTTTGGTTTCTTGAGGCTTGATTTTTTCAAGTTCGGAAAAAGAAAGAGAGTTCCACGTCTCTTCATACCGCTCCAGTATCTCTTTTTTAAGTGAAGCCAAGCTGCCGAGAGTTTTTGTAAAGGTCTTAAGATGAAACTCTCCCAGGGCTTCAATTCGACAAGCCAACCTCCATAATTGAAAACCGCCTGCATTGTCTCAGGATTTGTAACGTTAAAAACAAATACGCTTCTCCATCTTACACACCGCCGCTTCGATCTCTTGCGAGACCCCTGCAGCACGCCGTCATGGACGATCACATTCATTCCATTCTCTTCCACAACCTGCATGTTGAAGCGAAGACGCAAGTAGCACGCTTCTGTAAGGAGCGTTCCCTTAGGATAGAGCCTCTTTTCAACAAGCCGTAAAAAATCAATCATTTGGCAAACGAAAAAAATGTTGAGGTATACGATACTAAAGAGCTGCTCTTTAAACTCCTCATGCGACTTCTTGTAGACCTTTGGCAAACGATGCATCTGCGCCCAATTCGCGTGTGTCAATCGGCCTTGCGCCGCCAACTTTAATTCTTCAATGCGAGCGGTGGACTGCACCTGAGCGCTATAGATCTGATATGCGATTGCTGTGCCGAATTCCAGCATCTCTTTTTTAGAGTGTTTCCCATGAAAAAATCGATCGTTAACCAGGATCTTAGACATGTTAAAGGCAACGGAAAGCTGCGTTGTCTTCTGGCCATGCTCATAACCGCTCTTAAGATAATGCCAATATTTGCATAAAATATCGCCGCCAGGCTTCTCCTCTTTTAACGACTCAAATCCTTGATACATCGCAGCAGCCTTTGTCAAAAGCTTAAAACGCCCTTTGGAAGAAAGAATTTTAACCAGCAATTCTTTGACCGGAATGACGTCACGTTTAAATCGATCTAGCAGCTGTTTGTGAGTGGAAATACGCTTTTCAAAAGTCCGTATCTCCATATTAAACACTTTGTCTACATCTTCCGGATGGAGGCAAAACTTGTCCGAGTTTTTATTCTTGGCTCCCAGCAACTGGACACGTTCGACTAACTCTCGATTCAGACCGACAAATAGCTGCAGCAGACAACACGACATGACGCCCTGCATTAATTCAATCTCAGTGAGATGCTTTGAAAAACCTTTGAGCCTCTCCATTCTTTCAAAGAGCGCAAATCCGATCAGATCCATCGGTGTCAGCTCTTCATCTAAAGGATATTTAAATATCTCACCAATCAAGGCAGCCTCATCCGGCGTCAAATGAAAGCCGTTTTCAATGAGCCCTGCAACTCGAAATTCATACAGTATATCACCGGATGAGACCAGATTGATCCTCCCATACCGCGGGGCATGTCCTTGTTGAATCTGTCGATCGGCCTCGAGCGTTGAGTATTTTTTATCGAGCTCTGTATAGTAAGAGACAATCTCCTTATAATACGAACAACCATCTACCAAAAGATGATCCATGTAACAAGCCTTTGTCAATTTCATCGCCTCCACTACTATCTGTCGAATGCCTGCATTCCCTATAACAACAACATCCCCTGCATCTCTAACCAGCGTAATGATCTGCTCATATAACCCTTTTTGTATCTCCGGCTTGACACGCAACAAAGCTCTCAATACTAGGGCTAAAAATACTGCATTGAATTCAAATGTTTCCTTTATATAACCCGTTTTCTTGGCATTCTGAAAATAACGGGGGACAATCGTCCGTACCGGCACCAATAAAAGATCGCGCGTCTGCACAAATTTCTTAAATAGCTCCACCCGTATATAGAAGGAGTCTTTGATCGCCTGCATATCCCCGGCAATTTTATCTTGATGACTGCCCGCCCGCTGATTCAAAGCGATATTCGAGCGGATCAGGGTGTTCCTAAAGTTCTTTAAATACTCGGAAAGCGGTGCAAAATCTTCAGTTTTAAGTTCCACGATTTGGGCATAACATGTTTCAAGATCGGCCGTCAGAGAGTCGAATACACTTTTTTCAACAAGCGAGGAGAACATTTCAAGCTCGCGATGCAGGCCGAAAAAGAGAAAATCCAGAATCGTGATGTTCGGCGTCAAGCGGTATTTCATCAAACAGCTCCTAAAAAGCTCTTCTTCCTCCGCCGTGAGTGTAAATCCTTCCGGAAACTCAAACGTCATGGGCCCTTCCGGCACTTCCATCACGACTTCTCTTTCCTCAGCATGAGTAAACGCCACTACTGCCCTCTCAAGAAGGCCGCTGCCAGGCTGCACAGGCATCATTCTGAAGCCTCCGCCGAATTCAAATCAGTATTATTATTCATTGCTAATCCCCATAAATTGATGGGCAAGAATATAGCAGTTTTTATGATATAAAACCATAATAAATCAGGAATAATTAAATATTTAATTTCATTTCCATGACAACGGTGAAGCAGGACAAATCTCGACAATCCTGCGCACTTCACTTAAGCTTCCGAACACGCGGAGGGTTTGACTAGGGACGTCAATGACAATGCGGTTGCAAGGCGTATTATCACCGATGGGAATGGTCTTTCCATGCAAGCCATTATTCAACCGTAGAGTCAGATGGCTCCAGTGCCCATTTGGTAAAAGAGGACTGAATTCCATTTTTCCTCGTTTCTTGTATTCAAAGTCTAACATTTTTATGTTTGCTTTGAGCATTGTAAAAATCTCATTCTCATTACCAAGCTCCTTCTGAAGGAACTCCTTCACTCGATCCGGCGATATTCCAGTCTCGTCATATGTAAGTTTTTCATAATGCACGTTTATCGCAAAAAGACCCGCGGAAATTCCATTTGCCCCGCGAGACAAACGGCTCAATTCTAAACGAGAAGCCGAGCGGTAGAAACTACCCACGGCTAGTGCTGAGACTCTCTCCGTATTCGGATTTTTGTTCTCTCTTAGGGCGGGATTCGTTGCCTCTGTGGATCCGATTTTTGAAGAAATCATTCTTTTTCCCCTTCTTTGGGAAGGGATTATATAGACAGCAAACTATTATCTATAGTGGAAAAAAGTCAGTCAAAATAGCAGCGGGCTAGTAAGGAAAGGTAAAACTGGCTTTTTTCTGGATTTTTATGAAATAATAAGTTTCTCTTATAGGAGAAATCAATGCTTCAGTTCATCCTATTTCTCATGTGTATTTTAAAATTATCGGCTTGCACTCCCGATGAAAGGAGCAATACTGAGATGAATATTCAATCTTTAATTCAAGAATACGTTGATGGCTCAGGAGCTGTGGGAGCCGCGGTTGGATTCATCGACAATGGCAAAGTGCAGTTTTACACCTATGGAAAAAAATCAGTAAATGGAGACAAGCCCATCTCGGAAGATACGATCTTTGAGATAGGATCGATCACCAAAGTTTTCACGACGCTTGCCTTTGCCGATATGGCTGAGCGTGGAAGTGTCCGACTGGATGATCCTGTTGAAAAATATCTCCCGGAGATCAATAAAAAGATCTCGCTTCTCCAACTGGCCTCGCATACATCGGGACTACCTCGCATGCCCGATCTTTTCAATCCTCAAAATCCAAACAACCCCTATGCAGATTATACGGCTCAAAAACTTTTGGACGACATAAACCGTTGCACGATCACCAGGACGCCCGGAGAATCGTTTGAATATTCCAACATCGGCATGGGGCTTTTAAGCCACATCTTGTGTAGGCATTCGGGGAAAAGTTATGAAAAGCTCATACGAAGCGCGATCACAGAGCCTCTGGGCATGAAAAACACCTCGGTGCATTTAACTCCTGAAATGATTGAAAATTTTGCCCATGGACATCATCAGATGCAGGAAGTCGAATATTGGGATTTTACAGGCCTGGCTGGGACCGGAGCTCTTCGATCTAACATCAAAGACATGACTCTCTTTCTCTCTGCCAATATGGGACTTACTAAATCCCCTCTGGAGGCTCTTCTGGAAAAGTGCCATCAAAAGGTGTTTGCCCCCTCCCCCGCCTTTGCTGTGGGCCTCGGCTGGATCGTATCGCAATCCAACAACGCGGAGATTATCTATCACAATGGCGGCACGGGCGGATTCAGGAGCTATTTGGGATTCAACCCAAAACTCAAGCGCGGCGTCGTCGTTTTATCCAATTCGACGGAAGAGTGGCCCGATGAGTTGGGACTGGTTTTGCTGGATCCGGACTTTAAACGACCCGTCGTTGATAAAAGTCTGGCCACCTCGGAATACTTGGGCAAATTCGCAGGCGCATACGTTGCAACACACTCCAACCGTGGGCCGGATGTGCAACTCGCCGTCTATGAAACCCAGCTAGCCTGCGTTCTTTCCAGCGGAGAATTCTGCATGCTCTATCCCGAATCGCACGGAGTTTTTGGCATAAAAGGATTCCCTGAAGGAAAAGTTTATTTCACCTTTGATGATAAGGGAAATGTATCTAAAATCAAGGCGCTCATAGCAGGTGAACAAGTCATGTTCGAAGCCGAGCCAAAAAAGGTTGCAACAGCAAAATTATGATGATTTACAGATTTCCATTTAATGCAGTGCCTGTACTTTCTCACACGATGGCTTACTTCAGCCCGCATGACAATAGCAGCAGACATTATGACCATCAATCGAGCATTCTCACTTCTTTTGGGGTTATCACTACCGCTGTTTGTGTTTCGCTCTATCGCAGGTCATGGACCATTTTGGCTTTAGGAGCAGCGTCCAGCTATCTTTCGTATAAAGTTTTTAAACATATCATCGCAGACAAAGAGAAGCTCGAAGGCGCGCATCAGCTCAGTTTAAGAACCAGTTTTCTAGAAAAGGTAAATAAGATTACACCCAATAATTGGACTGAAGAACAGATGGGTGGTGGTTACAGAGAATGGGAGGAATACGCTTGTTTAGTCAAAAGATATGATTATTTGCCAGAGAGCCATCGTTCAGAGATCAATGAAAAGCAATCTGAGATTAAAAAACGATATCTGCTCCTTAAGGATCAATATTCCAAAACACTGCAGGTCAAGAGATCAATTGATCAATTACAGTCGACATTGCCTACAGCGGATAGCTCTAATGACGATCTGGTACCCTATTACAGAAAGGTCGCAGAACAAAAAGAGTTGTTAAAGGCACTCCGTGAGGAGTTAAAACAATTCCATAAAGAAGAGTGGCAGGAAGGTAAAACCTTGCGGGAAGGTTTAAGTTCTCTTGAGAGCCAAGTGATAGAGATGATTGGGGAAAGAAGCAGTGGCGAGCTAGAAGCTCTTAGAAAATATTATCAAGAGCAACTCTCTGAACTGGGAAGTGATCCACAAGATCTTCTTGCGAACCCCGATCAAGCAGAAAAGCTGGATGACCTCATGCTTGAACTACAGCAAAGCATTACACTCTTTAATAACAAATTCCAACAGTTTGTCCACATTACAATTTTGGATATTTTTCCCGATTTCGATTCATGGAAACCCTCACTGAATGCATACAGAAAAATACGTTTACCAGAAATACTAACAAATCAACTCGCCTTCCATAGAGAAAACTGTAATCAAAAATCATTGGAACTACTGATTTCTCCTGCGTTCTGCCTACCCAGTAACGTTGAGATACGTCAATTTGTCCAACCTCATTCTTCTTCCAGATTAACTTGCTTCTGCGATCGTCAATGTGTACCGGCCATCAAACAGCTCATTGCGGACATCGAGCAAGAGTGGGACCACTACAAACATGATATGGCAATTCTTTATTCATGTTATGAAATCAATTTTACATCTATCAATTCCATCGAAGAGTTCTTTCCTCAACTTGAGCTTTACAGAGAAGTCCTAACACTTATTGCAGAAACGTATGAGGAATTTGACAAACAAGTCCAATGCTTCAAAAAGAATGCAGCAGGAAGACAGCGATTGGAACGAGCTTTCCCTAAGGCTTTTCCTCCTGTTCCAAAAAGCATGAGCCGTCTTATCGATTATGTGGTTGAGAATCATCCTTCAGAGATGGATTTTTCTAAATTTACACGTGGACAGCAATATGAGTTCCATCGATTTGTCTCGGACTTAACGGGTCATGTCGTTAAATATCGACGTGATTTAAATACTCCTGATTTACAACGTCTGATTCGACTAGAAAAAAGCTTGCCTGACAGTGTTCGTGGAAAGGTTTCAGTCATGTATGACGAAATCAGAGCATCCACACGAGGCCATGGCTCTACATTTCAGTAATTCCAAGCGCCTTGCTTGCAACGCCATCCAGCTTGAATTTTTGAGTAGGAATGTCAATCTCAATGCGGTTATAATACGCATTATACACTCCAACTTTAATAATAGACTTTTTAGTATTCATCACCAAAGTTATGGTCAGCCTGTTCCAGTTTCCACTTGGCAAAATAAGACCTGAGGACACTCCCCATCGAATTTTTTTGTAGCCCTTGTCTAACTCGGTTATCGTGGTGGAGAGTTTTTCAAAAATCCGATTGACATACCCATTAATAGTAGCTTGGTGTTCCTCACCATGCATACCTGCACTAGCGCACACTGAGGAAACCTCTGTATCAAGACGATCCCTAAACTCAGCGGTCGGCATTCCAAGCTCAACTTTAGTTAGCATCTCATGAATAACCTTCGTAAAGAAGCACGTAAGGCCTCCGATCACCACGCTTGAGAGGCGGCCAAAGTTGCCAAAACGGGAAGCAGAATAGCCCGCAAGAATGCCCACGGCAACTGCAGTAACAGTGCCCGCCGCCGGACTTCTGATACCTGTTGGTGTTGGAATCATTGAATTACTGTGGCCGACTGGTGGTGTACTCATTATTTTCTCCTGCTTTGGGAGACAATGATAAATGCTACGAAATTTTTAAACAATTAAAGAGTTTTACGCTCGGTCAGCAATAAGGGCCCTGCGATGGACGCCTGAATCTCTTCTGTTGTTTGGGTCTCAAGCGCACTCAGAACCAGACCAAAGTATTTATGCGTCCGGTGATTGATATAGTGATTTTGTTTTTCTTTAGAGATTAGAACCGTGTGTTTATCGACGCATTTCTGCAGCTTCTCTATTTCTTGCAGCCGCACAGGATCGGGTTTCAAGCCTTCTGAAGTTTCGACAAGAGAATAGTCTTTGGTATAGCTTTTTAAGACTTGAGGTTTCTGAGTCCCTTTCATGAAGGGCGGAGGTAGCTGCGTAATTTCCTGCAGCTTCATCATCTGATTTTCAGCTTTTATTGTGACGGGTTTGGCCTTAATTTTATCGAAGAAATGAGGATCTCGTAAAAATGCGACGACATCTTTGAGGGCAAAACTTTCACAGCAAAAGCCGTTGACTTGCCTCTGAATTGAACTGTAATAAAATTGGGTGTTCTTCCAGTCAAGACCGCTGCTATAGACAGCGTAAAGAATCGCCGGACCGCCAAAAGAGGTTCTTTCCTGCGGCTCGGAGGTTTCCTCAGATTTAGCGAAATCATCAATGACGCAAGAGAGTGAATCTAAGAAAGCAACCTTGACGACGGGACCCATTTTTTCGACGCATACGGCCACCTTGTGATGATACATAGCCCAATAATACGGTGAATCTACAGGCAGATGCTCTGAGCTGTCGGGCAGGACAAGGGCCGCACGGGTATTTCCCTCCATCCGGCTGATTTCACTAAGCTTTTCACGCAGAGCTTCCAAAGATGCACAGACATGGAGATTTTCAAGCCCGTTTTTGCGCCGAAGATAATCTCCAACAATCGCAACGCCAGGCATTTGCATGTAGCTATGCTCATCAAAAATAGTGCCCACGAATGCTTCTCCATGCCTGCTTTTAAGCGCTTGGCATGTTGAAACGACTCGCGCCTCAAGACTTCCCCTTAGACTATGAGCTTCATCTTCGGTCAGTTCAGGACCGTAGTTATAAGATTTATCTGAAGAATCACTGATACAATCTGTTGTCATAATTAACTAATAATTATACTATTAAATTTGTTATTATTCAATTATTAAAAATAGCTGATAATTAGATGTTTATAGACTGAAAAAAATAAGTCGCTGATTGTTAATGACTTCTCAGCGACATGAAAAAAACTACAGTTTGGGTTTAATGACAGCGAGCACTCGATCTTTCCAGTCTGTGCTGATGTTGAGTTTATCCGTATTGATTGCGCCCCAGCTTTTGAGCTGTGCAAAAGAGATCTTGTGAAAGTTCAATAAGACTCCATTATCATTAGGACCCATCACATAGACGATGTCTTTGGAGACTGAAAAGGAGACTTGTTCAAGTCCGATCGGTTTATCTACACGTCTTGCCAAGCATCTGAAAACATTCACATCATCGTAAGAGGCATCCGTACCGGCCCAAAGCTGTTTGCAGGTTTTGCAAACAAAATAGCCGTACTGGCCAAGGTGCTGCTCATCATAAGCAATAGGATTAATGTACCCCTCGACCTCTTTTGCCCTGGCAATCATTCGATCTTCGAGGCCCATTTTCCTGTCGCCTGCTGGGTTGGCATTTGGGGGGCTCAGATGGTCTGCAATCATTTGTAGTCGTGTTGACATATTTATCCTTAATTTATTTTTAATATTAAAATACTAATTATATATTAATATTTGTTAATTGTAAATAACAATTAATTAGTTATTTTGCGTCGACTGAAATCATGATGCACAGAATGGTCACAACGATAAGCGAGTAGCGGAACATCTTATGCGCCCACTTCTCGTTGGAGACGGCCTTAAAGCCCTTGATGCAAAGCGCAAGCCAGATGACTCCAAAAAGCTTTGATATCAACCACTTATAGTGAGTGTTTTTCTTAAGCTTGATTTTTTTACAGTTACAATTTAATATTAAGATTATAAATGGATCGGGAGTTCTCGATCGGCGTCTTGCCTCAGCTGTTGCTGGGGCACTTCGTTTTCTAGAGGATACACTTTCAATCCGATCTCGTCATATTCTGGATAACCAAATAATTTTTCCCTAACAACTTCAAACGCCTTATTGGGTTTCCCGTTAGTTACATGCTTGGCTATAGGATGAGCAACGAGGTCTGCAAAAATGATATATTCGCTAAAGTTGGAGGACATTCTGGCCTGGGTTAACCAATTTAATATTTAACAAATGCTATGCTTGTATTCGGTAAGTTTCAAGGTTTTTCTTCCTAAAGACTTACTTCGCGTCGACTGAAATCATGATGCATAGAATCGTCACAACTATAAGCGAGTAGCGGAACATCTTGTGCGCCCACTTCTCGTTGGAGACGGCCTTAAAGCCCTTGATGCAAAGCGCAAGCCATATGACCCCAAGAATCACCGAAACGCTTAAATAGGCATACCCCGTATACCCAAAAAACGTAAGCAGGATAGTCGAGGCGATGAAGGCGACGGTATAAAGCGCCATCCGGATTTTGGTGATGTTGATCCCTTTCACCAGCGGCAGAACCGGAATCGAGGCTGCGGCATACTCTTTGGAGCGGTAGAGGGCGATGGCAAAAAAGTGAGGCATTTGCCAGAGGGCGATGATGAGAAAAAGCAGGAGCGCTCCCCCGTCAAATTGCTGCGAGACAGCGCAGTAGCCGACAACGGGCGGGACAGCGCCGGCGACGCTGCCGATCTCCGTGCCGTAAATCGTGCGGTATTTTAAAAGCCCGTAGAAAAAGACATAGATCACAAACCCTGCCAAGGCAACGGAGAGCGTGAGCATATTCGTAAATAGAATCAAAGCAGCAGAGCCTATAGCAAGTAACGCCACCCCGAAGATGAGCGCATTTTTGATAGACACCGCGCCGGTGGCAAGCGCTCGATTTTGCGTGCGGGTCATTTTTTTATCTGTGTCGCGGTCCATGTAATTGTTGAGAACGCACCCCGCTCCAACGATGAGCGAGAGGCCGCCAAGCGCTGCGAGAAAGAGCCATGGATTAAAGTGATTTCTTGAGGCGAGCATAAAACCTGCCGCCGCAGTGATCGCGTTGCCCATGATGATGCCGGGCTTTGTAAGCTTGATATACGTTTTAATAGGCATCGGACTCCATGTTGTGCGGCATGACGTTGTAGTCGAGGTTATACATGATCCAGAGCGATCCAAATACGATCACAACAACGACAATAAACATGAAAAAGAAGAGTGTGAGCTTCCAGTGAGGCTTTTTCTCCTGTCCGATATGCAGGAAGTAAAAAAGCTGGATCGTCGCCTGAGCGATGGCAAGCGCTGCGATCGCAACCAAAATAGTGGTTCCCGAAAGCATCTGTTTCACAACAATAAAATAGGCGGCAAGTGTGAGGATGAGTGATAATAAAAAGCCTGTCACGTGAGATTTTGTAAGAGATTGCATCTTAAATGACCCCCATCATGTAAACGAGAGTGAAAATAAAGATCCAGACAACGTCCAAAAAGTGCCAGAAAAGCCGTAAACAGGCCAGCCTTCTCATGGTATACATGTTAAATCCCTTGAAGACCACCTGAAACATCATGACCGCCATCCAGAGAAGTCCAACCGAAATGTGGCATCCGTGCGTGCCGACAAGGGTAAAGAACGCCGATAAAAACCCGCTTCTCTCCCAGCTGGCTCCCATTTTGACAAATTTAACAAACTCCATCCCTTCCATCACAAGAAATGATATCCCTAGGAGGAAGGTGATGCTGAGCCAGAAAAGCACTTTCTTTTTGTTATTCTCCCGAGCTCCAACTTCAGAGAGGCCGCAGCAAAAACTGCTGACGAGAAGCACCAGCGTCTCGGCCAGCGCAAAGGGCGCTTCGAAAAGATCTTTGGCAGACGGCCCGCCGAACGTATTATCGTGCAGCACGGCATACGTTGCAAAAAGAACCCCGAACAAAATACAGTCGGTCATGATGTAGGTCCAAAAACCGACATGGATCATGGATGTAGGATCGTCTTTAACGAGCGTTGTCATGTTTCAGCTCCTCAGCGGTAATAACATGTTCAATATGATCATCGGAGAGGCGGATGATAAGGCACGCGACGATGGAAAGAAAACTGACAAGGGCAAGCCACATGATATGCCACACAAGCGCAAAGCCAAGAGCCATGCTAAGCCCTCCAATAATAAACCCTATCGGAGAATTTTTGGGCATGACAATGTCTTCATATACGGGCGCCGGTTTGATATTCTTCTCTTTCGCCACCCAGAAAGGATCGCGGCAGTTAACCTCCGGCAGCACGGCAAAGTTATAGTGCGGCGGCGGCGATTTTGTCGACCACTCCAGCGTTCTTCCGTTCCACGGATCGCCGGTCGTATCGATATTTTGTTTACGCTCTTTGATGCTGACAATCAGCTGCACAACCTGGAAGACAAAACCGATGATGATGCTAACAACACCGATCGCGGCGATGATGAAAAGCGGCCGCCAGCCGAGCGATGCGTCATAGTGGTCGAGACGCCTTGTCGCTCCCATGAGTCCCAAAATATACAGCGGCATGAAGGCAAGCAGGAAGCCGATGATCCAAAACCAGAATGCAATTTTCCCCAGCCGTTCATTGAGCTTGAAACCCATGATCTTTGGAAACCAGTAGGCAAAGCCGGCAAAGAACGCAAACAGCACTCCCCCGATGACCATCGAGTGGAAGTGCGCGATCAAAAAGAGGCTGTTGTGCACCTGGAAGTCAACCGGCGCAATCGACATCAGAACGCCCGTCATCCCGCCTGTGGAAAATGTGACAATAAATCCCATGAACCACAGCATCGGCGTTGAAAAAACAACTTTTCCTCTAAACTGCGTAAAGAGCCAGTTGAAAATTTTCACTCCCGTCGGCACAGCGATGATCATCGTCATGATCCCGAAGAAAGCGTTCACATTGGCGCCGGCGCCCATCGTGAAGAAGTGGTGCAGCCACACGATGAATGACAGGAAGGTGATAATAATGATCGCCCACACCATCGAAGCGTATCCAAACAGATATTTATGAGAAAATGTCGCAACAACTTCCGAGTAAATCCCAAAGGCCGGCAGCACTAAAATATAAACTTCAGGATGGCCCCACGCCCAGATGAGGTTGATGTACATCATCGGATTGCCCCCGTACCCCGCCGTAAAAAAGTGCATGCCGAGATATCTATCCAGCGACAGCATCCCAATCGTTGCAGTTAAAATTGGAAACGCAAAAATGACGAGCACCAGCGTTCCAAGCGCGCTCCACACGAAGATCGGCATCTTCATCAGCGTCATGCCGGGGCATCTCATTTTAAAAATCGTTACGATAAAGTTGATCCCGGAAATTAAACTTCCCACCCCCGCGATCTGCACCGCCCAAATCCAATAATCGACCCCTTCCCCGGGATTATACTCCAGACCCGAGAGCGGCGGATAAGCCACCCATCCCGTCGCAGAAAATTCCCCGATGAGAAGCGATGTCATGATAAATGAAGCGCCGGCTGCAAAAAGCCAAAACCCCACCGAGTTTAAAAATGGAAACGCCACATCCCGCGCTCCAAGTTGAAGCGGCAGCACAAGATTCATCATCCCGAAAATAAATCCCATCCCGACGAAGAAGATCATCGTCGTTCCATGGGCGGTAAAAATCTGCTGGAAGTGTGACGCTTCTAAATACCCTTCCGATCCGCCGACAGAAAAAACCTGCTGCGCCCGCAGCATCCCTGCATCGGTCAGCCCCTTGAAAAGCATGATCAGAGAAACAACCATGTACATCACGCCGATTCTTTTAGGATCCAGCGACGTGAGATACTCCTCATAGAGCCACTTCCACTTTTTATGTTTGTGAAGTAGAATAATCACAACAATCGTCCCAATGAGCGCCATGATGTTAGCGCCTGTAATGATCGGATCGTGGGAAAAAGCCTTCAGCGTCAATCTACCAAACATCTACTTGTTCTCCATGGGCATCATGTATTTCATTATGATAGAGTCGAATAATTCTTCCGCCTGCAATAAATAAAACTTCGCCGGATTGTATTCGCTAGGCTCCGCCAGCGTTTCATACGTCTGGGCGCTCAGGACATTTGGCGATTGCTTCACCTCTTGCACCCACGCATGAAATTCTTCATCTGTGCAAGCCTTAGCCTGAAACATCATCCCCGCAAAACCCTTGCCGCTCAAATTCGCCGACGAGCCGTTGAACGTCCCCTCTTCATGCGCGATCAAATGGAGCTTGGAGCGCATCGCCGGCATCGCATAAATCTGCCCGCCGAGCTGCGGAATCCAAAACGAGTTCATCGGAGCATCCGCGGTGATCTCAAAATTCAGCGGCGTATTTTTGGGGAACTGCACTAAGTTGACCGATGCGATGTTATGGTCCGGATAAATAAACAGCCATTTCCACTGCAATGCGACTACTTGGATTCTCAGCGGCGTCACAGACGACTCGATCGGCTTAAATGGATTAAGTTCGTGACAGCTCTTAAATGTCAGGACCGATAAAATCGTGACGATAATACATGGCAGCGTCCACCACACCACTTCTGTCAGATTGTGATTTTCCAGATTCGGATCGTATTTCGCTTTTTTATTTCCGGCCCGGTATCTCCACGCAATTAAAATCGAGGCGATGAAAACGGGAATGATGATAATCAGCATCAGCCACGTTGAGATCCAAAACAGATCGGCCTCTTTCTGCGCAATCTCCCCCATGGGGACCAAGACGTCGATCGTTCCAATATCCAGATATCTCAGCCCATAGACCATTGCAGCCAGAGCGACTACAACTATTAATAATATTTTGATTCTTTTGCTCATCTCTTCAGCCTTTTACCGAAAGAGTGATTCGATGTCTACATGAATTTTTTTAATCCTTAAAATACGATTGTTTTTTTGCAATTTTTATGCGAAACTGTTTTCACCATGATTGAGAAATTAGCCGATATTACAAATATTTTTTGGTTCTGCGCTACGGCAGGTACCGGCATGCTCGTCATCCAATTTTTGATGAGCCTTCTTGGCGCCGATCAAGACGCCACCCATATCGAAGACGGCAAATTCAAGTGGCAGTCCCGGCAATCCTTCACAGGCTTTATGATGATGTTCGGCTGGGCGGGCCTCACCTGCAAAGAGCAATTCATGCTCTCCACTCCCATGAGCCTCCTAATCGCGCTTGGCACCGGCCTCCTTGCAGCTCTCATCACCGCTTCAATCTTCCACCTCGCCAAAAAAGCGCACAGCACCGGCTCCGTTTTTAGAATCGAAGACGCCATCGGCAAAGAGGCCACCGTCTACCACCGCATCCCAAAAGACGGATCAGGAAAAATTACGATCTCGCTTAACCAGCTCACCTACGAGATCGACGCCATTTCCGTGGGGCAGGAAATCCCCTCGTTCACTTCAGTTCAGATCATTAAAAAAGCCGATGACACAACCGTTGTTGTCATCCCATTAAAATAGAGGTAGTTGCAAAACTTAGGGTTCGTCGATTTTCGGGATTATTTTGGCCGCTTTTAGATTTTTTTCGCAGGGGTAATATCGTCTTTCAGATATGAACCCCTGCGAAAAAAATCGAAAATCGGCTCAAAAGAACCCGAAAATCGACAGAACCTAAATTTTGCAACTACCTCGGAGGTAACCTATGGATTTTTTCAACATGTCAGCCCTTCTCTTTGTCGCACTCATCTTTTCGACAATCCTCTTTTTAGCAAGGCTCTATAAGAGATGCCCGTCGAATAAAATCCTCGTCGTATATGGACGCATGGGCGGAAACAAAACCGTCCAATGCTACCATGGCGGCGGCACATTCGTATGGCCCCTCATCCAAGGATATACATTCCTCGACCTCACCCCGCGCACAATCCACATCCCGCTCAAAGGAGCCCTCTCGCACCAAAACATCCGCGTCAACGTCCCAAGTACGTTCACCGTAGCTCTTGGCATCGTGCCTGAGATCATGAACAACGCCGCAGTCCGTCTCCTCGACCTCGACTATAAAGCGATTGAGATGATGGCCACCGAGATCATCATCGGACAGCTCCGCCTCACCGTTGCCTCCCTCCGCATCGAAGAGATCAACCAGGACCGCGAAAAGTTCCTCGAAATGATCAAAAAAAACGTCGAGCTCGAGCTCCACAAAATCGGCCTCACGCTCTTGAACGTCAACATCACCGACATCACCGATGAATCAGAATATATCGACAGCATCGGTAAAAAAGCGTCAGCCACCGCCGTCAACCAAGCAAAAGTCGACGTCGCCGAGCAAGAGAAGCAAGGAGATATCGGTAAATCTCTCGCAGAAAGAGACCGCCGTGTTTCCGTCGCCTCCTACAACGCCGAAGCCGTCAAAGGAGAGAACGACTCACGCGCTCAAATCGCCCTCACCAACGCCGTCCTCGCCGAAAAAGAAGCCGAAGCCGCTCAAAGATCGCAAGTTGCAAAACAAAACTCCGAAGCGCAGATCCAAAAAGCCCGCGCACTCGCTCAAACAGAGTTCCTGGCCGCCGATCAAATCGTTCCTGAAGAGATCCGCAAGAAAAAGATCCAGATCGAAGCTGAAGCAGAAGCGCTCCGCAACGTCGTCATCGCACGCGGCGAGGCCGAAGCGATCCTCTCCATCAAGCAAGCCGAAGCCGAAGGTATCCAAAAACTCCTCGACGCTAAAGCCAAAGGTTACAAGCAGCTCGTTGAAGCATGCGGCGATGATCCTAAAAGCGCCTCCACTATGCTCCTCATCGAAAAACTCGAAGAGCTCGTCAAGATGCAAGTCGAAGCGATCAAGAACATCAAGATCGACAAGATCACCGTCTGGGACAGCGGCACAAATAGCTCAGACCCCTCAAAAGGCTCTGCGACTTCAAACTTCATGAGCCAGATGATCAAGTCGCTCCCTGCCCTCCACGACGTCGCCTCCATGGCCGGCCTCGACCTCCCAGCTTACCTGGGTAAAGTCACCCCCGAAACCATTGAGGAAGAGGTGACTCGAAGCAAATCATAAATCCTCTTGAAAGAATGGAAAAAATCTGAAATCATCCGCTTTATATGCGATACCTACTGGGGCTGATTATGTCATTTTTTATTTCTAATTCCGCCAATGCCAAGCTCGTCTTTCTACAGCCGCCTGAAAACTACAATCCCAAGATTGAAGTCTCCGCCTGCTTCATGAAGTCGAAAGACCAGGTTCTCTTTTTGAAAAGGGTTCCAAAAGTATCGGAAGGAGAATGCTGGGGGATTCCCGGCGGCAAACTCGAAAAACAGGAAACTCCCCGCGCAGCTGCCTTAAGAGAAGTCCATGAAGAGACAGGACTTGCTTTTCCTGCGCATGCAGTCACACATATTAGAACCGTCTATATCCGGTATCCGCATATCGATTTTACCTATCATATGTTCGAGACAGAGCTGAGCGAGCATCCTGAAGTTACGATTGATCCGAATGAACATACCGAATTCAAATGGATGACGCTCAATGAAGCGCTCCTCCATCCTCTCATTCCCGGCGAAGATGAATGCATCTTCATCGCTTACGGACAGAATGACAAAAAGGTGTAACTTCTAATTCCACCAATGATGGTTATCATCATCTCGATCGTCATGATCGCGATCATGATCATGCCTGTCATCATGTCTATCGTGATCTCTGTCATCAGACAAAGTAGGACGAGGGCTAGAACAGGAGCCAAGAGCTACCAAGAAAAGGCACATTAGGATACTAATTTTTTTCATTTTTTTCCTCTATACCTCGCGCGTCCACAAATTGCTGGTTTGGGCTTTGGCAAAGCCCAAACCCGCAATTTGTGGCCGCGCGAGGTATAATTTGCAACCTAACAATCTTCTATTTTTCAGACAAGAAAAAGATAATTCAATGGATGATTCCCAACGAAGCGCTCCTCCATCCTCTCATTCCCGGCGAATACGAGTGTATCTTCATCGCTTACGGAAAAGATTAAGAACCTGTTTTAGCCATTAAATTCACAAGCCGTTGATTATTAGGTAAAAATCAGGATTAGAACAAGTCTGCGTGAGTACCGGTACGGACAAGGGTAAGCGCTTTGCTTGTAGTAAGGTATATTAATAACCAATCAGGTTCGATATGGCATTCCCAATGATCCTTATAGTCGCCGCCTAATTTGTGATTACGATTCTTCGCAGGCAAAGGCGTCTCTTCACAAAGAAGTTTGACAATCTCATTCAACTTGTTGATTTTTCTTCCGCGCTTACTGGCAAGCTTGAGATCTTTTTTAAATTGATTGGTAAAGAAAAGGTCAAGCATTAGATTCCAATCTTTTTACAGATGTCGTCAAAATCTTTAGCTTTAATAGCCTTCCCTTTTCTAGCATTTTCCATAGCTTTACGGGTGGTCTTATTGGGATGCTTGACTTGTTCGGGATAGATCTTTTCAGAAATACACTCTATCACGAATTCACGAATAGAAACTCCCTCAGCAGCTGCTAACATCTTAATTCTCTTATGATCTTTTAGTCTGACGTCGATCGACATCCTGGTTGTTTTTGGTGCTGAATGTGTAGACATACTTCCCTTCCTTGTACTCCCAATATTATTAAAAATACTTATTTAAGTAAATGTACAAATAATCAAATTTCACAAATAATTCATTATCAGTGCTTAAAGACTGATCGTAGCGCGCGGATCAGGTGCTGGATTCTTTTCTGGAAGGGATCGGTTGATTTGCGGTAGAGGGCCAGGATGCGATACGGCGATACCGGCGGCTGCCACGCGACGGGATAGAGCGGCGTGCTCTGGGCAAGAAAGTCGGGGAGGAAGCCGATTTCTTTGGAGCTCGAGCAAATGTCAGCGATGAGAGACCAGCTGGGGAGGCGGGCTTTGATGGGAAGGGATGAGTGGTGCAGCTCGTGCCACCGCTGCTGCAGGGTGAGAACTTCAATGCGGTCTTCTGGGAGCAGCACGGGTGATTCGGGCGCGTTTTTCTGCGTTGAAAAAAGCTGGAACTTTCCTTTCCCTATTTCTGTTTTGATCACTCCGGTCCAGGAGGCATTGTCGAGGACAAGTGCAAGATCTGCCTCATCTTTTAAGACAGCTCCATAGGCGATGTCGGGGCGCATCAATTTTAAATCGATGGTTTCGATGGGAAGTATAGCAGGAATTGCCACACGCGCAATGGCGTGGGTTGTCACAAGACGTATCGGCTGCAATTCTGTCGATGCGACGGTTTCCTTAAGGGTTTTAAGCCAGACTTCTGCGCGGGACAGGAGGAGCTTGCCCTCTTGGGTGAGCCGAAATTGCCGGCGTTCATGGGTGCATAACGACAAGCCGAAAGCAATTTCAACACGCTGAATGGCTGTGCTGGCGGCGCTTTGGCTGAGGTGGTGCAGCGCAGCGGCCTGCCCCAAATTTTTAAGGCGCGCTGCCGTCACAAAAAGCTCCAAATCTGCAATTCTTAAATTACTTAGCATTTACTATTCCTAACTACCTCTGTGCTCTCTGTGCCCTTGTGCCCTCTGTGGTGGAAAATCCTTGAATTAGTTCGGATTTTTTACAACAGGGCACAGAGGGGGGAAATTAGAAAATCCCTAATTTATCGATTTTTTCGATTTATCTATCCGATTATATCGACAATACAAATAGGTTGCAAACTGTTTATACTTCGTGTATTCAGAAAGAAAAGAGGTCGTATGCTTAAGTTTTTTCAATGGATTTGCAAATTTAATTTTGGAACTTTCGAAAGAGAAGAATTTAAAAAATTCCTGAGAATGGGGCTCATCTTCGCCCTGATCATCGGTGTCTACTGGACGCTAAGGCCGCTGAAAGATGCGATCTTCATCCAGCTGGTGGACAAATTCCACCTCCCTTATGCAAAAACTGTTTCGGTGATCGCGCTGCTTCCTCTGGTGATGTTTTACACCAGGCTTTTAGAAAAAAATTCGAGGGAGCGGATGCTCAGAATCCTTCCCATGTTCTATGGCACAATGGTTCTTGTCTTCAGCGTTCTCATGTACATTGCGCAAGCGCCTCAAGATGTGATTGAAGCAAGATCTGCGATTTCCTTTCTGGCAACACGCGGCCTTGGATATCTTTGGTATCTCTTTGTAGAAAGCTTTGGATCTCTCGTTGTCGCCTTGTTCTGGGCGTTTGCTGCAGACAGCACCGAGCCGACGTCGGCCAAACGGGGCTTCCCGCTGGTGGTAGCTCTAGGCCAGATGGGCGGTATTATTTTCCCTTATACGGTTGGAGGGCTTCCTCACCGTTGCGGATTTGAGACTGACACCGTTGCAATGGTGTGCCTCGGGATCTTGATCCTGGGGATCATCCCTGTCGTACGGTATTTTTTGAAGGCAACTCCAGCTCATTTGCTGAAATCATTTGAAGGCAAGAACGAGAAAAAAGAAGAAAAAGAGCAGGAGCCCGGCTTTTTAGAGGGGCTTAAACTGATGCTCAAACACAAATACCTGCTGGGGATTTTTGCTGCGAACTTCATCTACGAGATCATTGTGACGATTTTTGACTTCAACTTTAAAGTTGCGGCCGGATCAGTGTACTTTGGAACAGAACTCAGCAATTACCTAAGCGGTTATGCATCGTTAGTAAACGTTGTTTCGCTGGGATGCCTCTTACTTGGTATCAGCAACGTGACTAGGTTCCTCGGCATCGGCGTGGCCCTTGCTGCAATGCCTGTCATCGTAGGCCTTGCGCTGTTTGGGTTCCTGTCGATGGACAGCCTCCAGTTCCTGTTCTACCTGATGGTCGGATCAAAAGCGATCAACTACGCCTTGAACGGCCCTGCGCTGAAACAGCTCTACATCCCGACAACGCCCGATGTCCGCTTCAAAGCTCAGGCTTGGATCGAAACCTTTGGTTCACGCGCATCTAAAGAGGCCGGATCTATCTTCAACATGCTGCTGGCTCCTCTACAAAGAGCGTTTGGAGAGATCGTGGGACGCGGCCACTACCTGATGCTCAGCGGAGCTTTAGGGTTCCCGCTGCTCGGACTTTGGTTTGTAACGGCGATCTACCTTGGAAGAACGTTCAAGAAAGCTATCCATGAGAAGAAGGTTGTCTGTTGAAAAATCGCTGGCTGGGACTTGCAACGCTGATCCCAGCGCAGGGAATGCTCTTCATGGATCAGACGATCCTTCCGGTCGCGCTTCCTTCCATCGGACGCGACTTTGGAGCAGGCGCTGTTCCGCTTCAATGGTGCGTTAACTCGTATCTTCTGCTGACGGCGATGTTTGCCATTGCCGGAGGAAAAATCGGAGACCGTTTCGGGCATCGCTTTACGCTGATGCTCGGAATTATCATCTTTACGCTTGCATCGATCTTGAGCGGCATGAGTGCCACAGTGGAGCTTCTCATCGGCGCGCGTGCGCTCCAGGGCCTTGGGGCGGCTTTGATCATGCCATCCAACATCGCACTTTTCGGATCGCTGTTTCCTCCGCATCAAAGAGGCAGCGCGATGGGCATCAACGTCAGCATCAGCTCGATTTTTATGATCTTGGGGCCTTTGATCGGAGGCTATTTGACGGAGGCGCTTTCGTGGAGATGGATTTTTTGGATCAACCTGCCGATTGCGATCATAGGCCTTGTTTTCATCCCGCTGCTGATGCCTAAATCACCGTCACACCCGACTAAGATCGATCTACGGGGTTTTTTCTATTTTGCCGTCTGTTCTGCAAGCATCATCATTTACTTTATGCAAAGTAGAGAATGGGGGTGGCTGTCGGACAAAAGTCTTATTTGCGCAGGGGCGGCTTTAGTCTCGATGGGACTGCTGCTGTGGCGTGAGAAAAAAGTGGAGCATCCTTTTTTGGATATTGCGCTTTATAAACGCCCTCTATTTGCGGCGATCAATATCAGTGTTTTCATTATCAGTTTCATCCTGATGATCAACGTTTTTAGAGCGATTTACTTTCAGGAAATCCTTGGCTACTCACCCACAAAGACAGGATTCATTACCTTTATTTCTTGCCTTCCCGTGCTGTTTGTGTCGCCGATCGGAGGCTATTTATCCGACCGCATCAGCCCAAAACTTCCGATCGCGATCGGCTATGTGCTCCTGATCTTTTCCTTCTTCTGGCTGGGGTATTTCACCACGCCGTCGTTTACCAATCTGCTGTTTGCCCTTCTCTGCTTTGGAACCGGAATCCCTCTCATTTTTACGCCGTCCTTTTCCACGGCGATGCATGCAGTGCCGACGCACAAAGTCGGAACTGCGATGGGAGTGCTTGCAACGGTTCGAACATTCGGACCCACGATGGGGGTCGCGTTGATCGGGCTGTTTTTGGATGTGGTGCAGAAAAGAAACATGACCGTCCATGGAGAGAGCCATAGACTCGCGGAGATCGCCAGCTTTTCAGATGTTAACTTTGCCCTGGGATATGTTTTAATTATTGCGTTTGCTGCGTCGTTTTTTCTCCACCATCGGAAATCAAAACATCATCTTCCTGAATCCCCTGCTGAAGGGTGGGATTGAAAACCGAAAGATACTCCTTCTCAAAATGGGAGTGAAGCTCGGGTGAAAGAGTTTGGAGCCACGCTTTAAAGTCTTTGGGGATGATCGGCGCATGGATGGGCGCTACGCTAAACCGGCCGATATCAATCTCGATCGCTTTTGTTCCCATGAATGCATAGTTTTTTCTAAAGTTCGGATCGCGGTCGGCAATCCCTTTGTCGCAGCGCTCTTTTAGAAGATGCACAAGAGATGTCAGCGACTCTTTGGCGGCGTCGATATTCTCTTCCTTCACATACCGGTCCAGCGTGGAGTAGACCAGCTCTCCCCTCTTTTGCAGAATGAAGGCGTAATCGGAAAGGTTGATTTGGTGCGGCTTCTTCCCCTGATCGATAATTGTCACGGTGTAGTGCAGCGGCACGCTGTCAAGATGCACCAGCAGGAGCCCCGTCTGCTGCTGCAGCTCGTTATAGGCGATTTGGTAGCTGGTAAAATCTTTGATGAGGTTCTCTCGTTTTGAGAGGATTTTTTTAGTCTTGTAGGGAAGGCGCGGAAGCAGACGCATCCAGGCCGGAATTTCAAACCGTTTCTTCTTAAATAATTTAAGAACCGTGGTGCCATCTTTGCTGAAGAAGACATACGCCTGGGCTCCCCGTCCGATGTAGTGGAACGGCTCGGAGACTTTTGCCTGAATGATTTTTTCATTCTCGGGCGTGAGCGGGCGCACGGTCCATTTTTCAGTGGAGGCTTTTGCCACCCGTTTCAGAGAAAATTCAGTAGCCGGGGTAAAATAGAGAACCGCCCCAATGGCTAAAATACCAAATACGATTGTTTTTTTCATCATAGCCCACTATCCTATCATAACGATGAATCCGAGAAAATTTAAATTATTTCCTAACGAGGAGTTTTTATCAATTCCCGAGCTTGAAAAAAAGCTTTGCTACCGGCATGTCCCCCTCAATGAATTTGAATCGCCTGCCGAAATGGAAGAAGTGCGTCAAAAGGGCCTCTCAAACAAGGCTGCGCCTATAGCTCAAAAAATGGGCAAAAAGCACCACACCCAGATCTTAAGCTCCTATATCCCCGAAGTCTCGATCCGGCCTGTGCACCCTTCGGTCGGCTATGGGCTTTTTGCCGAAGAGCTCATCAAACAAGATCAATACGTCGGAGAGTATACAGGCGTCGTGAGAAAAAATGACCGCCGGTACTTTGAGCCGCTGAACAACTACTGTTATGAATATCCGGTCCCCGACGAGATCGGGCGCAGCTATGTGATCGACGCTACAGACGGATGCCTCACCCGTTTTATCAACCACAGCTCAAATCCCAACTTAACACCCATCCATGCCTACTGGGAGGGGTTTTATCATCTTATTTTTTTATCCCTGCGCGCCATCCATCCGGGCGAGCAGCTCACCTTCGACTACGGCGAGACCTACTGGTACATCCGTGAAAAGCCTGTATCACTTTAATTCTTCAACATGATAGAACTTTTGCACGACAAAGGGGACCCAATGACACTACAGTCTATTTCAAACGACTATCTATCAAGCAATTCATTGCTCACTTTAAACGTTCTAGAACCGCTGGACGACCTCTTTGAGATCCCTAATCGAGTCCTGCATGCTGTTTCTATTACCACTCAATACAACATTCAAAATACACCTTGCATCACTACATTCTCAAAGAAGGAAAAAAACCTTTCAAGAGATCTCAGTGAATTCGATAATATTTTAGCTTGCTATCAACAAGCCATGACAGCGCTAAGCAAACAAGCGCCTGTTCATCTTCAAAGAGTCGTTGTCACAGTCACTTATTCTGATTGTTCCTTTGGCCAGTTGAAACAATTTACAGCGGTCATTTCACCCACAATAGAATACGATCTTCAACACCTAGGAAAGCGAGTCCTTTAAAGTAGTTTCTTTTTACACAAACGTATAAACTTTTGTTAGTGAGGCCTGAATGTCTGAATCCACTAGAGAAATTGAAGAATTAACAAAAGAACTGGTCGAGTTTTTCCAAGAAAGGGATTGGACAAAATTCCATTCCCCCAAAAACATCGTCATGGCTCTCTCCTCTGAGGTCGGTGAACTGATCGATCCGTTCCGGTTTTTGACAGAAGAAGAGAGTTTTAATCTCGACGAAAAAACACGGAAGGATGTCGCAGACGAGCTGGGCGATGTGATGATCTTTGTCACTTATCTTTCACATCTTTTGAAAATGGATCCGATCGAGGCCGCCAGAGAAAAAATGAAGAAAAACAGCGAAAGATATCCCGCAGATCTTGTCAAAGGAAACAAAGAAAAATACACCCATTACGAGCCAAAATAATGAAATCCATCTGGAAGTCCCACTTAACGCTTGAAGATCTGCAAAAAAGATGTGAAAACTCCCTCGTGGATCACCTCGGGATTGTATTTACGGAAAAAGGCGAGAACTATTTGGTTGCCGAGATGCCGATTGAATCGCACCACAAACAGTTTACCAACATCCTCCATGGCGGCGCTTCTGCCGTGCTTGCCGAAACAGTTGCCAGCGCAGCAGCGTACTGCGCGCTCGATCCCAAGACTCACACCTGCGTGGGACTTGACCTCAACATCAACCATCTCAAGCCGGTGCACTCTGGAAAGCTGACGGCCAAGACATTTCCCAACCATATCGGAAAAACAACCCAGGTCTGGACTATCGAGATCCGCGACGGCGAAGACAGACTGATCGCCATTAGCAGGCTGACAGTGGCCAACCTCGAGCTAAAGAAATGAGGATGACTTTCTGCCTTAGTATAGCTAACGAATAACACCTGCCGTGCCATTATAGATACCATATGTTGTTTTAACAGAGACATCTCTGTGAGAACTTCCTACAGTGATATGACCGCTATCACCGATACTGAACCAGCCACCCTGCTCTTCGCACTCCTCATGGCACAGTGTGAAATTTGGTTCTTCATTTATGAGCAATAACGTGTGAGGGAATATATAAAAATCTCCAACTATTTTTGCAGCAATGACCGCAATGGCTACTTCTACAAGATAGGGCCCGTCATAACCCAGTTTTGAGATTCTCTCTATCTGCCTATCAAAACTTAAGGATGTAGTAGAATAGGGCATGACTTCTTTTGTAATCAAAATCCAATAGGGCGCCTGCTTGGGAAATACAGCCTTATAAAGCTCCATATCTTTATTGAGGAAAGGCACATTTAGCTTTTCTAAGGTTTCACGATCCGGAACTAAACACAGGAGGTGAGTCTCTTTTTTTAGTTTTCCGGGAAAACTTGGGCATGGCTCCTCCATTGCTTTTTGAATATGTTCGGGAACAGCAGGAGCCTCGATGTCTACTCCAAAATGCACTTTCAATTCATTGGCTCCAAAAGGCGGCATTTCAACCATGATGTCAGGACGCGTAAAGAGATAGCTCAGTCCTGCAGCTGCGGTTTCCCATAGATAATTTACTGCACTAATCATACTCCAGCTCCTTTTGACAATGATCATATAGTCAGCGCTGTAAAGAGTCAAAATAGGACTGTCGTTAAAATCTAGTTAGGAGCTGGCCGATACCGCTTTGGATGGAGACGGCCTCGCCGAACTGCCCTTCGTAGCGGAGGGTGGCGGCAAATCGGTCTTTTTTGAAGATGAACGTAAGTCCCATGCCGACGTCAAGAAGGCTGCGGGAAGGATAGAGTCCTTTGACTTTAAAGCTGCAAGGGAACTGTTTGAAGGTGGCGGTTAAGCTCTCGCCTTTATACCGCTCTTCGCGCACCCAGCTGGCTTTCAGATCGTGAACCCATTTGGTGTGGGATCTAACGGCGCATTTGGATATTTTGAGGCCCACCTCTGACCGGTACATTCTCGAGGAGCTGGAAGCGATCTTGAAATCGAGCGAACCTGCTCCCGACTCTTTATAGCTGCCCTCCCATCCATAAAGGAAATCGATCGCTGCAAACGGTGTCACGTAGACATTTTGGGCGGGATGGAGTACAAAGCCTGCATCGATGTGGGGAAGCAGCGACTCTCCATAGTGCTTGCTGCCTGCTGTCCGATCAAAATGCGGGATATGCCGCTCGGCCTCAAATCGTGCAAAGGCGCCCATGACGGAGGTGTTGATATAACCGAACCTGCCGATATAGCTCAAATAGGGGCCTGCCTGGACGCGATTGATGTTGGAGGAGCCCTGGCCTTCTTTCCAGTCGAACCAGACATGTCCATATTCTGCGGCAACGCCTAAAAAGAGATTGTCGCTGATTTTGCCGTCAAAGCCGGTTGTGAAACTGATTTGCGGGGCGTGGTAGCCGACATTGTGATCGTCACGGCGCTGATCGGTATAGTTTCCGGCGAGGCTCTGCCAGAAATTCCAGGGAAAATTCTTGCCGATCTCTTTTTCGCATGTCGTTCTGTCAAATTCCGCCATTCTCCAGTTCAAAGCTTGCTGGGCAAAAAAGTTATTAGTCTGTTCTGCAACCGTCAGCGCCCTGAGCTGCGAGGGCTGCATCTCGTCTAAAATATCCCGCACCTTACCCTCGGAGAAGAAAATAATTTGAGAGATCAGGCTTTCCAGATCTGGATCGATCGCCATGTTGGCTCTTGAAATACACTGGGAAATAGCCCCTGCATTCCCTCCCTGTATCACATCCGAGAGCGATTTGATTGAGATGCCCAGCGTTACAGATCCGGGGGCAATCAGGTTATAAAGCAGAGTGGCGCTTAAGAAAGGATTTGCAAGATCCGTCGCTTGAAACTGCCCTACAACGGGGGAGCCTGAAGAGATGAGGGTATAAAAATTATCGAGAGCGTAAATCCCCGGTGCGACGCTGACGAGTACGGAGGCGTTGGGGTCGATGTTGACGCTTCCGGCGCTCAAATGATCCGAAGAGGAAGGAGTTATATTTGCAGTAAAATCAGAGCCTGCCTGAAAGGTGACATTACCGGTGACCGTAAGCGTGGGTGAGGGTACAATCAACCCGAAGTTGGAAACGGTGCCTGCAATCGTGCCGGAACCTCCGAGAGTTGCACCGGAGTTTACAGTGACAGCTGATGTTAACGTAGCGCCGGAGGCGATATCAAGCTCTCCGCTGAGCACCGTCGTGGATCCTTGCGTCGGTGTTCCCGTTAATGTAACAGTCCCGCCTCCTCCTACATTCAGCTGCCCTGTGCCGCTCAAAGGGCCTGCATAGGTGCCATTAAAACTCTGGTTGATGAAGAGGATGCTATTATTAACGATGGGGCCTTCTAAGCTATTTGTCGTGCCTTGAAGCGTCGCTGTCCCCTGAACGGTTGTTCCGCCGGTGTAGAAATTGGTGCCGGATAAAATTTGGGTGCCGGATCCTTGAACCACTAAACTCCCGGCGCCTGAGATTGAGCCGGAAAAGGTTGTAGAGGTTGTTGTATTCAAAGTTAAAGCGCCGGTTCCCAGCGCCACTGCTCCATTTCCGGAGAGAGATGCAATCGCTAGGGGGAAATTAAATAAATTCAAAATGCCGGGGCTGTTTACTGTCACTGGATCCGTAGGAGCAAGCGCGTTTGCAACGCCCATCTGCATCGTTCCACCGTTAATCGTTGTTCCGCCGGTGTAGGTTTGAGGTGTTTGAATGGTCCAAACATACGGACCTTGGAAGACAACGCTTCCGGTCCCGCTCGCCACGCCGGCAAAATTGGCGCTGGCTGTCGGCGCAACCGTCAGCTGTCCGGAGCCAAGCTGCACCTGAGCCGCCCCGCCCGTTGCCGAGAGCGTTCCAACGGTGAGCGATATGCCGTTATTGAGCGCGAGTATTCCACTTCCAGTAAGTGTGACGGGAGTCGCAAAGGGTAGAGAGCTTGGAGTATTTACCAATATGGTTCCGCCGTTGATCGTCGTCGTGCCGGTGTAAGTATTGATACCGGTCAGCGTGAGGGTTGAAGTCCCATTCTGAACAAAATTGCCGGATCCGCTGATGCTTCCTGAAAAGATCGTCGAGGTGGGTCCCTGGATTGTTAAGCTGTTTGTCTTGGAAGTGCCTAATGCGACCGTTCCGCTGCCGGAGAGCTGTGAAACAGTTAAGTTAAAATTATGGAGGTTCAAGATGCCGGGCGAATTTACAGTCATCGCCCCATTCACCGCGTTATCAATCCCCAGTATTAGAGATCCGCTACTGACGGTGGTGCCGCCATTATAGGCATTGACTGTTGTGAGCGTTAAACTTCCCGTGCCTCCGATCATCAATGATCCTGACCCGGAGATGTTCCCGCCGTAGCTTGTATTTCCTGTTGTATTGATCGTCAGGGCTGCCGTTCCCAGCATCACAGGACCGGTTCCGGAAAGCGCTCCGATGGTCTGCGCGTTGCTATTAAGGTTTAATGTGCCTCCGGTCATCGTGACCGATCCGGCGGCAGGAAGCGTGCCTGCCTGGTTCAGCTGAAGCGTTCCGGCTGTAACGATGAGGCCTCCGCTGAAGGAGTTTATTCCCGACAAAGCAACAGTTCCGGTTCCTGAACTGGTGAGGCTTGATCCCCCGGTCGATCCTCCGCTGAGAACTAAATTCTGCGCGCTGTTTTGAGTGATGGTCAAGGGAGAAGTGAGGACAAGGGGCGCCGAGATCGTTTGTATGGCAGTGTTTGCCACCGGCACGTTGATCAGTGCATTTCCCGTGCTGACATTAAATGTGATTGAGTTTGTCGTGGCAGGCATGGAAACAATCACATAACCATTTGCGTTCGTACTCTCCAGGTTTATCGTTCCTACAGTCACACTGGGCGCCACCATGGTATCCAAGGTAATCGTAAACGTTCCTGTTTGGACTGCCGAACCAATCGTGACTACTTGATCCTGAGCATTTGGAATCCCGTTGGGAGACCAATTAGTATTAAGACTCCAGAGGCCACTCGTCGTTGAAGTCCACGTCTCCGGTGGCGGAGCAGCGATTAGGCTGAGAGGAAGGAGTGATGTGAGTAGTACGGCTATCTTCATAAAAAATCTCAACTTACCTGAGTGGTAAACAAGTGTCAAGCGACGACATAGAAAGATTGGCCACGCACTGCGTGGCAATTCCAAAATCTTATTTCAACAGAATCTGGTTGACCAGCTTCTGTAATCGTTCATGTTGTTCCTGAAGGTGCTGAATCTGCGTTTGCAAATCTTGTATTGTAGGTTCGCGTGCTACCGCATTCCCGGGATTCAGTTCCACACCGCTGTCTTTAAGAAATTCGATGCCCGATTCAACAGGACGGTAGCTTGTTTTGAGAGACTCAGCGGCAACATACCATCTTTTCTTGCCTTCAGTCTCCAGAAGAAGACCGAGCGAAAGCTGTAGCCTTGCTGTGAAGAAATGATCTTTGGTCTTGGCCGCTTGTGCAATGAGAAGCTCCAAGGAACTTATGATGGGTTTTGCAGTGTCCTTGAAGCTTGAAGCGACTCTTTCCAAACTAGTCCAAGTCCTTGTCTCACGAGCGTATCCCATGAGATGTTCACAGGCATTGAGGTAGAAGTCGAGGTCATTTGCCAATAACGCCACCTTCATGGCAGTGGTATAACATACCATCTTTTCGAGATTTTTTGGGACAATGTAAGTGAGGACTAAAGTTCCTACAATGGTATCATTTGAGATGGAATCCTTGGTGTAAATAATAATACGATCACGAAATCTCTTTAAATTCGAATTGTATTTGGCATAACTGACCTGATTAATATGAGATGGGTCTTTAATATCATATCTCCCAAACGGGATGCAGGGCCATCTTCCATTCCATCTCTCTTGGTTTGGCAAATATTCGGGCAGGTATAATTTGATAAACTCATTAGCGTTTATATCGAATTTTGCGCTAAAGAAAAAGTCGCCTACAAAAATCCCTTTTTTTGTTAATTCAACGATCGACGCATTTATTCTCTTGGGTACGCCATTACTGCCCAGAAAGGCGAGGTTTTCGTCGCAAGAAATTACAATTCCTATCATATATTCATCGTCAGAAACACTCCTTTTAATTCCACCAGAAAGACGCAACGGACTTATTTTTATGCGTGATGTAGTTCCTACTTTAACATTGAAATATTCACAAACATCGAATTCAACCGTCCTGTTTGTCGCTAAATTGAAAATTGATATTTTTCTCTCTCCATTAAAATGCAATACAAATTCAGAATCACCAATAGAGACAATAGAGGGTTTAGTAATTACATTATTTACATTTTTCGCAACATGCCTGTATAGAACTCTTATTGCATTTTGTGTATCCACCTCCCAAGCATAACAAGTATAGATACACTCATTGTCAGATTGATTTAGAACAGCTGTTTGTGTCATGCAATATTTAAGGTCTTGAGTAAAAATTAAATCTCTCCCACACTTAATTTCCAAGTCATGCATTTTTTTAAATGACAAGTCGTAAGTTGGATTCATATTTGATTCAAAAAGATCAGACTTAACTATTTCACGACCATTGCTTTCTCCATGTATAAGTCTATACCCAGGCTCATCCACAAACGGCTTTAAAAACATAACTGCCTGGAGAACTTGCCTTGCTTGAAGCATGCTTTCTATTCTCAGGGGCATATTAACCATTTTTCTCTCAACTGAGATGAATGTATCCCGAGCAGCTTCTTCTGCTTCCGCGAGCCCTTCTTTTGCTGGATTTAACTCTTTTACGCGGTCGAGCAAAAGAAGTGCGGTTTCCCCGCACTTTTTGAAAAGACACTCTTTTGCTTTTGCAAAACACTCGTTGGCCTTCCGGGTTTTATAGTCTGCTATCTCGCTTTTTTTGTCTCGGTTAGGGAGAAGTTCTTCCGAGGGAAGTAATTCCCCTGTCAATGGGCTAGTCAAAGGCTGCTTTTTCTGCTTCTGTATTTCGAAATGCTCCAAAATAGAGCTTCTGTCATACGTAGCACCTACCTTATCTACAACAGGATCTTGGATAAGAGAGAGCGAGATAGGATCGCAGTATTTGTCGGGATCTGATATCATCTCTTGGAATTTAGCGATTGCAAAAGGCAAGTGTGGAATTTCTTCTTTAGGCGGCTCAGTTACTTTTAAAGGTAGAACCGACAAACTGACAGGTGCGAAAGCTGATAACATAAGACCTCCGTAATAAATTTTACATAAGAGCATAAAACAAACACAATATCAGTACATTAAAAATCGAATAATATTCTTATTCAATGCGATGCAAGCAGAGATGCGTGACGGATGTTTTTATGAGGGCAGCCACCTAAGGTGCAAGCCTTACGTCTTGCGATTGAAGCGTTTCCAGGATCTTTTTATGTTCGGCGGGAGATGTGTTGATGGAGCGGCAGAACTCCGGCAGGACGGTAACTTCAAAGCCATCGCGGCGGGCGTCGAGCGCTGAGTAGAAAACGCAGTAGTCGAATGCGAGGCCGACAAGAACAATTTGGGTGATATGATGCTTGTGAAGATAGGCGGTAAGACCTGTTGATTTTTCATGGGCGTTGTCGTAAAACGCGCTGTAGCCGTCAATGGATGGGTCTGTCCCTTTATGAAAAATCGCTTCAAACTGCTCTTTGGAAAATCCCGGCGCAAACTCTGCGCCTTTTGTGTTTTGAACACAGTGAACGGGCCATAGATGCTGCGCCTGCCCTCGGATTTGGATGGTATCGCCGACTTTTTTTCCGGGATGCGTAGCCGCAAAGCTGCAATGGTTTTTAGGATGCCAGTCTTGGCTTGCGATGATGTGGGAAAATTTAGGCATGAGCTTCTGGATCGGATGGGCGATTTCAAACGCTCCCTTCACTCCAAGGGCGCCGCCGGGCATGAAATCATTTTGCATATCGACTACTAAGAGTGCCTTTGTCATGACACCTCGCTGAGAAGCTTGAGCTTTAATTCATGGAGCGATTTTTCAAGTGCGACGGGATATGTTTCGGGGTTTAGGAACCGGCGTATCGAGGGCGAGAGTTTTTTGAGCTGGGATGCTGCATGGATTTGACTTTCCAGCAGTGATGGAGCGGGGGCGACTCTTTTTCCTCCGCGCACGACGGGAATTAAAAGATCTTCCGAGGGGCTTGCTGTAAAATGGGACCACTCTTTCGGCATCGGTTCGGCGGTGTTATAAATGAGGTCGCCGATGAAATGGGAGCCGCTGGAAAACCTGCGCACCTGAAGCAGTCCTGGATCGGTGACTTTGGCAAACTGCTCTGATTTTTTGAGTTTATAGATCCACGGTGCCGAAGAATTTTTCCGGATTGCCGCAAGCTTGTAGACGCCGTCGAGCGCAGGCTGGGTCTGTCCCGTGACAAGATGCGTTCCGACGCCCCAGAGATCGATGCAGGCGCCTTGCCGTTTAAGATCGGTGATCACAATCTCGTCAAGCTCATTGGTTGCCATGATGATCGCTTTTGTGTAGCCGGCCTCATCGAGAATTTTTCTCACTTCGCGGCTGAGCAGCGCAAGATCTCCCGAGTCGAGACGGACGCCAAAGTTGGGGATTTTGAGTTTTTTCGCTAGTTGAACGAGGTGATGGGCAGCTCTTAGCGTATCATAGGTATCAAGAAGAAAGATCAGGTTGTGCGGCATGGCCCTTGCCCAGGCCTCGAACGACTCTTCTTCCGTGGGAAATGCCATGACCCAGCTATGCGCGTGGGTTCCTTTGACTGGAATGTTGAAAAGCTTGCCAGCCAGAATGTTTGAGGTTGAAGTACATCCTCCGATAAAGGCTGCTCTTGAAGCGGAGAGCGCGCCATCGACGCCTTGAGCTCTCCTGAGGCCGAACTCGACAACAGAGCCGGGGCTGGCTGCCATGCAGATGCGTGAGGCTTTCGTTGCAATCAGCGTCTGAAAATTGATGATGCAGAGCAGCAGGCTTTCTAAAATCTGCGCCTGGATGATGGGGCCTTTGACGCGAAGGATCGGCTCATACGGAAAGATCGCGGTCCCTTCGGGGACAGCGTCAATGTCGCAGGTGAGTTTGAGGTGGGAGAGCTCATCTAAAAACTGCGCCTCAAAGAGGGGTTTTCCATGGTCTCCTTCAAGTGTCGCCAGGTATTTTAGGTCCGATGATGAAAAATGAAATTTGTCTAGCATCTGCAGCGCTGTTTCAAGTCCTGCAGCAACCGCCAAACTTCCTCCGAACGGTTTTTTTCGAAAGAAGAGATGGAACACAGCGTCCATGGAAGAGAGCCCCTCTTTCCAGTAGCTGTAGGCCATTGTGAGTTCATAAAGGTCGGTAAGAAGCGCCGGGGATTCTATCATTCGTATTGGAGCCAGGGATAAAATTCGTAGATGCGGTATTTCCTCTGCAGGAGCTCGTCGATCTGGAGCTCAAGCTCGATGGCTTTGCTGCGCGCCATGTTGGCCTTTCCCCACTCTTCATGCGCTGTTTCGATGCGTCCTGTAGTATACTGCCATCGATCCCCTGAGGCTTGATACTTGCTGGCCTCATCGATATATTTCTGTTTTTCAGCTGTGAGTTTTTTTACTTGTTTGTCAATTTCTACAATCTCCTGCTTGCATGCGTCCGATTCCGGGCTTGCATGAACAGAAGAAAAGAGCAAAACAAATACCCACCACCACTTTCTCATAAGACTCGCACTTTCTTTTCAATATAATCATATTCGGATAGACTTCAATCATGAACCATCAATGCAACCATCCCCACTCTCATGGGCAGGGCCATATCAAAGCGCTCCACGCCGCGCTTTGGATCGCCGTCATCTTCATGATCATCGAGGTGATCGGCGGGTGGATGGCCAACAGCTTGGCGCTGATCTCCGACGCTCTTCACATGTTTACCGATGTCGGCGCGCTGCTGCTGGGACTGATTGTATCGAAGATTGCGCACCGTCCCTCGACACCGACGATGAGCTATGGATATCAGCGGGCGGAGATTTTGGGTGCGCTTGTCAGCGCAGTATCTTTATGGGCGCTATGCGGCGTGCTGAGCTATGAAGCGGTCCACCGGTTTTTTCAGCCGGAAGTTGTAGAAGGCAAACTTGTCTTTATTGTGGCGACAGCAGGCCTTATCGCCAACCTTGTGATGCTCAAACTTCTCCATCCCACTCAGGGCCAAAGCTTGAACACGAAGGCCGCCTACCTCCATGTCATGGGCGATCTTTTAGGCAGCGTTGGGGTGATCATCAGCGGTATTATCTTGTGGATCTCGGGATGGAATTTGATCGACCCGATCATCACGCTTTTGTTCACACTGTTTATCTTGCGAGGCTCCGGAAAAGTGATACGGGAATCGATTTCCATATTGATGGAATCAACCCCTGAAGGGATCGACCCGATAGCCGTCAAAAGAACCCTGGCCGGCATTGAGGGCGTCCAAGAAGTCCACGACCTTCATATATGGACTGCCTCAATCCATAGGATGGCCCTAAGCGTCCACCTGGTCACGGAAAAGCCTTTTGAAACGCTGAACAAAGCCCGGCAGGCCCTTGAAGAACTCTATGGGATACGGCATATTACCATCCAAGTGGAAGATCCCAAGGCATTTGAATCTAAATATTGCTACGATTGTCAAAATAATTTATAATGCGATTATGAAAAGACTGATATTCATAATTACCGTTTTAGCTTTTTCTTTTATTAATGCATTTTCTTTAAAAGATAAAATAATAAATGGTAATCCGGGTGATTACGTTGTCACCGAACAAGGCGGCACCTCTTCCGTTCTGCTCATTCGCTCTCTGACTTCGACACACTTGATTATAGAAGAGATCGATGTCCCGTCTCTCATGCGAAAATCGTATGACGGAAACTGGAAGGAATGGATCGCCCAGGACGCTCCTGGCCACACCGCCTGGATCACATATGTGATTGATATCAAAAATAACCAGCTTCAGGAGTGTTATTCTCATTCTCAGGGCGTATGGCTTTCCACCCAGGATAATCAACATTTCCTACCAAGGCTGCTGACTCTATCGCTTCAAAAAACATCCCAGGAAGGGCGAAAGCGCATCGGCCCTCCGCCGAACGCCGGCGAAGAAGACAGACGCTCGATCTGGAATCCTTCTGTGATCGTTGAAGGAAAAAAACTCGATAAAGCAGCCATCACAGCATGGGTAGCAAAATGGCCGAATGACGGATCGCTGATTTCCAACTGCGAGATCGAAGTTTACTTTTCATCGCTGGCCTTCCCCGTCTGGATCGAAGTGAGAAGCCCCCATTATAAAGCATCGCTTAGAGCCATTGATTCAGGGCATGTCATGTCGTCTCCAAGACCGATTGTTTTTCAACAATCACCCCTCATTCTTGGATCTAGTGGACTAAAAAAAGATCATTTCGAGCTGCACCTACAATGCCCCACTTATTATAACGCTCTAAAAATTTTCGCTGTCGATTTAACAGATCCGAGCCATCCGCTGGTCGAATTGACGCAGACAGCTCCGCTTGAAGAATCCCAAATGATGCTTAAGGTTCCAGAAAAAACTTTAGCGCACAAACTTATCAAAGGGCACCAATACCGTTGGGTGTTGATTCCTGTCGCCTACCCATCAATGGTGATCTATTCTGACCAAATCTTTCAGTGGTAGCCGAGTTGTGAACAACATTTCCACATTTTAGTTTTTCTCTATACAGACAAAGCCTAACTCATTCACAATCTGCAGCTTAATCGATTAGTCCTATTCATCTTTTTATTCGTACATTGACGTGAGTTATCAACAAACTTTCCACAACCAATTAAGACTTTTACACAGAGAGCAAAAATCGGTTGGCAAGGAATAGTTGCCTCATGCTAGACTCCGCAAACGAATGAAAAATCATTTGAAGCTTCGCAAAGCCAAAAAGTTACTCCTCTTAGCCTATCACCGTTATCTAAAGGTGAAAGGCAAACTTCCTCTTTCCAGTGAGGAGCAGATTAAAACCAAACTGCTTGAGCTGCAAACGGCGATCTTGGCTAAGAATGCTAATCAATGCGAAGCTTTGGCAGGCCCTGTCCAACAGCTGTATAATGAATATCTCAGAAAAACCACCTTTAAGCAGCTCCGCGACTTTATCATCGGCATCGGAGTTGCTCTTTGCATCGCCATTCTGATCCGGCAAGTCTGGTTTGAACTTTATGAGATCCCCACGGGATCTATGCGCCCCACCTTTAAAGAGCAGGATCGCCTCTCCGTTTCAAAGACCGATTTCGGAGTCAACTTTCCCCTGCGTCCGGGCCACTTTTATTTTAACCGAGACCTGCTCAAACGAAATGACATCATCATCTTCACGACAGAAGATATGGATTTCCCCGATCAGGACACCGTTTATTTTTATATCTTCCCCGGAAAAAAACTGCTCGTCAAACGGCTGCTCGGTAAACCCGGCGACACCCTCTATTTTTATGGCGGACTGATCTATGGGATCGATGAAAAAGGCACTGACATCACGTCCGAGCTCCAGCTGCCGGAGCTCTCAAAAATTGACCACATCCCCTTTATCTCTTTTGAAGGAACAAATGTTGCAACAACAGCCTCGGTGATGCCCGGCGTTTATTCCCCTGTTAAAATCTACCAGATGAACGAGCCGATCGCGCGCCTTTATGCCCTCAACTCAACAGCTGCCCGGGGCGAACTCTTGCCACGGATCATCAAGAACAATCCAACCCTTCGGTACGACGAGCTGTGGGGCATCGGCAACTATGGAATGGCCCGCCTTCTCACCAAGGAACAAGTACGCGTACTCACCGACCAAGACCCCGCTCACATGGAAGAAGGCGTTTTATATCTTGAAATCAAACACCATCCAAGTCTCGCTGCCACTAAAATGGGCTACGATGAAATGAACCGGCTAAGGCCGCAGATCGGCCTCTCGACATCGATCATCCCTCTGCAGGAGCACCACCTCAAAACCATCACCCAAAACCTCTATACGGCCCGATTTGTCGTCGATAAGGGACTCGCCTACAGATACGGCATCAATCCGAGCCGCTACGGCAATCAAACCGTTTTTCCCCATCTGCCGGGCATCCCCGATGGAACCTATGAATTTTATTACGGAAAAGCCTCATCCATTGGCTGGCTCGGAATCACCCGAGAGCTTCCTCCCACAAATCCGCTCTACTGGTTTGATGCCCAGCGCACACAACTGTTCTACAACCTCGGCATGGAATTTAACACCCGTTATAACCCGCAAAGCAAAGAGCAAGCCATCATCCCCTCCCGCTATGCCTATTATCGCGATGGCGACCTGTATCTCTTAGGCGCGCCGGTGCTTAAAAAAGACGATCCAACCCTCACGAAATTCATCGAAAGGGAGCAAAAGCGCGAACTTGCCTCCCGCACGCTCTACGTCCCCTTCGTCGATCAGGGACCGCCTCTTCTTGCAGATGGATCGCTCGATATTGAAAAGATCAAGAAATATGGACTGACGATTCCTGAAAAGTCTTATCTGGGGCTCGGTGACAACCACGCCGGCAGCGGCGACAGCCGTCAATTTGGATTCATCCCGGAAGAGAACCTCCGCGGCGGACCCACTTTTATCTTCTGGCCGCCCGGCTCCCGCTTTGGAGCGCCCAACCAACCCGGCTATCCCCTCTTCAACCCCGGCAGAGTTGTCATCTGGTCGCTGGCTATCCTCGGCTTCGGCGCCTGGGGCGTCTACCACCGCCGCCGCAACCGGCTCCCCCTCCGGCATTTATAAATTACTTATAATTAGATGCTTTTAATTACATTTATATTATTATAATAATATAGTATAATTGTGTAATGACAACAATTAATGAAATGCCTTCTAATGTATTAGTTTATATCGGAACATTACTAGAAACTAATCCAACACACCTCTCGCCTGTAAATAAAGTTTTTAACGAATGGATAGCTCGCGGCTGCTATGAAGAGCTGTTTGCACGCTATCAAAATTGCCCTTTGATTAAAGGATATATTGAGTTAGCTGAAGGCGAGGATCATAAAATTAATACAGTTAAAGCCACCTACCAAAGAGTTGTAAGGCTGCTGGCTACCTCAGGCATCGATAAATCTAAACTAAATCTAAATCCATTATGTCTTGGAGATTTGATCCAAACAAAACTGCATCCGTTTCTTCAGAGTTATTGCATTGTTTTGGACAGAATTGCAAACGACCTCCCAGAGGCCGGTCGATTTCAAGACGCTATTCAAGAAATGACCTTGCTACAGCAAGCAGGTGAAATCAGATCTTGGATGCTTCTAAATCCACAGCTATTTAGGATTAATTACGAATTTGAACTTAATGCAATGCGACTTGCATTTCTTACCTCCTGAAATCCACCTTTTCAGCAATCTTATAAAACTTATTATCGGCAGAAATGAACTGACATTCCTTCCAACAACCATTGGAAATCTTCCTGAATTACGGTCTCTTGCAATCCAATCGAATCACATTGAATCGCTGCCGGCATCAATGAAAAATCTAAGGCTCCTAACTCGTTTCAGCATGTGCGGAAATCCAATCACGCGCCTGCCTGAATGAATTGAAAGTCATCATTCCCAAAATGGAGTCGCTTGCGATTGATCCTGCCGTCACCTTCGAGGATGGGACATTGGTTCAAAGCCTTCAACGACCAAACCCTGATGCCTGCCGGCGCATCACTCAATTCGCTTATCACGCTGTCGAGTTATAACGATTTGTTATGAACAACCTTCTGCAGCTGGATCACCGTCGGATGGCCGTTGATATCAAGCACCTCACCCGTCACAGACATAAAGTCAAAGCTGACCGTTAGCGTCTCATGGCAAATATAGTCTCGATGCGCCTCAAATGCTTTTCTCACCTCAGGCGTTGTCTGAATCTTCACATCGATCCGGTCGGTGACCGCAAAATCGATCTCGCGGCGCATTGAATTGATTTTATTCACAAGCTCCCGCGCAATCCCTTCCAAAATCAGATCATCACTCAGCTGCGTATCGAGCGCAACGGTCAAATCCCCCGTAGACTCGGCAATGACTCCGGGATTGACTTCCCTCTCGACTGCGACATCTTCAGGCGTCAGAACAATTTTTTCACCTTCAACCGTAATCTCGACCGTATTTCCCGCAAGAAGCTTCTTCAGCGACGCTAATGAGAGCTTTTGCACTTCGGCCTGCGTGGCGTTCATCAGCTTGCCCACTTTCTTTCCTAAAATACGGAAATTAGGCTTTGCTTTCAGTTTGACAAACCGCGCCTCATCGCTATGCAGCTGCACAACTTTAACATTGAGCTCATCGGCCACTAAATCTTGCTGCCGCTTGAGAGCAGCAAGCACTTTTTCATCGGAACAGATCAAATGCGCACATCCTAGAGGTTGCCGTACTTTCAGCTTGTTTTCTTTTCTTAGCGAGTGACCCAGGCTGACCACTTGCTGAACCAGCGTCATCTCTTCTTCAAGCTGAGGATGCCTTAATTTTTTATCCGCCTCAGGAAATTTGCACAGATGCACAGAGACCGGATCTTCTTTTCCTTTCAGCTGCTGATAGATCGCATCGCTTAAGAAAGGCGTAAACGGAGCCATCACCTTGCAGAGCGTCATCAGCACGGTATAAAGCGTCTCAAACGCCTCCTGGCGATCGGTTGTCGCCTCATCTTCCCAGAAACGGGAGCGCGACCTGCGGATGTACCAATCGGTCAGCTGGTCGATGAATCCGATCAGCGGCTGGACCGCCTGCTGCAGCTCATACGCTTCCATGGAGGCATTCACTTTTTCAATCAGACTCTGCAGCTCCGACAAGATCCATCTGTCGATATCGGCAGAGGGCGCTTTGTGCGTCTTTGCAGGTTTGAACTCATAGATCTTGGCGTACGTTGCCAAAAAGACATAGCAGTTCCATAGAGGGATCAGCGCCTGCCGCAGCACGAGCTCCACGCCCCTGGCGGAAAATCTTAAATCATCTGCACTCACAGCAGGGCTGCTGAGCAGATAGAGACGCACGCTATCTGCGCCGAACTTATCAACCACAGCCTTAGGCTCGGGATAGTTTTTCAGGCGCTTGGACATCTTCATGCCGTCTTCAGCCAAGATGATTCCATTGACGATCACGTTCTTAAATGCAGGCTTATCAAATAGCGCCACCGAAAGAATGGTCAGCGTATAAAACCAGGCGCGCGTCTGATCGATCCCCTCGCCGATAAAATCAGCAGGAAAATTGTTGAGCGTTGCCTCTTCATTCTCAAACGGAAAGTGATTTTGCGCATACGGCATCGAACCCGACTCAAACCAGCAGTCAAACACTTCAGGAATCCGCTTAAACACTTTTCCGTTATGGGTGAATGTCAGATCATCGATGAAATGCCTATGCAGATCGACAATCTCTTTTCCGGTCTTCTCCTGCAACTCTTTCACGCTTGAAATCGCCATCAGCTCGCCGTCATCGCTTCTCCAGAGAGGAATCGGCGTTCCCCAATATCTATTCCTCGAGATTGCCCAGTCGCGCGCGTTTTCAAGCCATTTTCCAAAACGTCCATCTTTGATGTGGTCCGGAACCCAATGAATTTGCTCGTTGGCCTTTAGCAGGCGGTCTTTAAATTTCTCCACCGCGACAAACCACGTCCTCACCGCTTTGTAAATAAGCGGCGTATCGGATCTCCAGCAGAATGGATATCTATGATGAATCGTTCCATGATAGATCACTTTATCTTCAGTTTTAAGACGCCGTATGATCTCTTTGTCGGCATCCTTCACATAGAGCCCTTCATAATCCGGCACCTCAGCTGTGAACTTTCCATTTTGATCGACAGGACAGACAGGCTCGATCCCCTCGCGCTGGCAGATATAAAAGTCGGCTTCGCCAAACGCCGGAGCCATATGCACCACGCCCGTTCCGTCTTCGATTGTCACAAATTCATCCACTACCACTCGAAACTCATTTCCTTCGGAAAAATAAGAAAAGGGCGGCACATACTCAAGACCCTTTAAGCTCTTTCCCTTCATCGTCTCGAGCACTTCGTATTCTTTGAAATTCGCCTCGAGCCTGGCTTCGGCAAGGATCAATACACGCCCCGTCTCTTTATCACGTATCTTGACATAGTCCAGCTCCGGATGAACCGCCAGCGCCAAATTTGACGGCAGCGTCCAGGGCGTCGTCGTCCAGGCAATGAGCGCCACGTCCCTCTCATCCCTCAGCGGAAAAGCCACCACCAGCGACGGATCGTCCACTTCGCGGTAGTTGAGGTTCGCCTCAAAATTCGAGATCGGAGTTCCCAGCTTCGCCGAAAACGGCATCACCTTCAGCCCCTCATAGACAAGCCCCTTCTTATAAAGCTCGCCGAAGACCCACCAGACCGATTCCATGAACGACTTGTCCATCGTATGATACGTCTTATCAAAATCGACCCACCGGCCCATCCTGTTTACCGTCGTCTTCCACTCCTGTGTATATCTTAAAACGATGCTGCGGCACTCTTCATTGAACCTGCGCGATCCCAAACTTCTCGATCTCCGGCGCCCCGCTCAAATTTTGGGCCTTTTCGATCTCATTTTCCACCGGCAGGCCGTGGCAGTCCCACCCGAACCGTCTGGGGGCATGATACCCCTTCATCGACCAGAATCTAGGCACTGCATCTTTGATCGTCCCGGCTAAAATATGGCCATAGTGGGGCAGCCCAGTGGCAAACGGCGGCCCGTCATAAAAAGAGAAAGAAGGACCGTTTTTAGTCGCCTCAAGAGACTTTTTAAACACATTTTCCCGCTTCCATAGCTCTAAAATTTTTAATTCTCTATCCGGAAACGACTCAGTATCACCCAGTTCGAACATTTTTATTTCCTCATCAAAATCCCTCTATGGTATACTACCCTCGATTTATGGTACAATGACTATGGGGGTGAAAGGCTTCGACTAGGGAGCTGAAGACTCGCGGCATGCGGAGGTTATCGATTTCCTCCTTAATCCATCGGTACAAACATAATTGGCGACCAAAATCACCAAGAACTCGATATTGCAGCTTAACGGCTGCCGAGTTCCGATTGCCCATCATCTGACCGAGAGTGTTGGAGCAATCGTCATATATCCCGGTGTGGTCCTCTATCTTGCCTTTGGGTAGAGGATACCGAGACACTCAAAGGCCCGGCGATCAATTGTGGGGCGCCTCCCAGCATGATCGTTTCAATATAGGAGGCGATAAGCATGTAGTCATGAGTGGGATGGTCGCTTAGGACGAGAGTTCGAATCTCTCCACCTCCATCAACGTAAACCGGGTTTTTAAAAACTCGGCTTTTTTTATAAAAGGAATTTACCAAATGTTTGAAGGACTTTGCAAAATAGGCACACTCTTAAAGACAAAATTCTCCTGGAAACGAGAGCATTCCCCCAACCATCATCAATCTATTAAAAATACCCAAGCGCCTACCGTGACTAACAGTGGACAAATGACCATTGAAGGATCGATCGTTAATGCCACAGGCAATGTATCTATCCAATCAGCTCCTCCAGAAAAACACCCGGACATAGCATTTCATTTCGTAGACCCAAAATCCCCTTCTAGTCTTAGTGAACCAATCAGACGCTATCGCTAAAGAAATCAAATGGACAGTTGCTCTTTGGAATGAGACCTGCCTGATCGGAACAATCCTCTACCGATTCCAGTAAGTACTTTCGATTGGATTGGGCCACATGATAAAGGAGGGCCTCAAGATGTTTGCAATACCCCCCTATCTTGCCTCTTTTAAAGCCGGGAAACAAATTCCTTGGTTCCGCATCAGTTTCATCCCCAATTGTATTCGCGGCAGAACTTATATTATTTGCATCGTTTGGGGACAAAATGGATGGTTTGCGGAAGTGGAAGAAGAAAAATCTGGAAAAACTTTGATCCCCTCTAATTTCCTGAGAAAGACCGAGAAGAGTACTTTAAGGCTCTAGAAGCAATGGTTCCTATGCAGTCTAGAATTCCGATAGGAAAAAGCTAGTTGAAAAAGACTTTAACCATTCACAGCCAAGAGTTTTGAATGCTTCTCTTCACCTCCAATCATATAAGACCAGGGCAAAAGCCCGGCCTTTTTTTTGCCTGCTTGCACTTCTTCAAGTTGACTTATAAGACCAGGATATAAAGTATAAGCTGTGTGTTCTCTCTTGCAAAAAGCTCTGCTACGTTATAGATTGGTTGCATGATTGCATGAGGTTTTGTGCCAACGGTTTGTAGAATAGGTCCTTACCGCTTTTATTTTTATAGCCATGAACCAAATGAGCCACCTCACATTCATGTAGACAGAGATAGTTGTTCTGCGAAGTTTTGGCTGAAAGACAATTCACAGGCTGACAATGAGGGTTTTAGCCAAAAAGAATTGAATAAATTGCAGAAATTAGTCGTAAAACATCAAAAACATTTTTTGGATAAATGGCATGAATACTTTAACTCTTAAAACACGTATCGAAGCAGTGTATTTTACAAGAGATTCATTGGTTGTGGACTTAGTCGACGGTCGTACCATTTCTGTTCCATTAACATGGTATCCTAAATTATTAAAAGCCTCTCCCAAAGAAGATCTCATTGGGAACGGGGTGATGAAAATGGAATTCATTGGCCTGAAATTGATAGGGATTTCAAGTTTGAGGGGATCTACGCAGATATCCAGACAGGCCAAACAAAAAAAGTTGGAACGGTATCAAAAGAACGATTAAACAAAAAGCCAATCGATTCATCAAGCATCGCAGGTCGAAAAGCAAACTAAAGATGTATTAATTCTGTAACAGGCCCTCGCAGATGAATACTACAGAGTTTTACCAGGTCAAGCCATGAAAAAAGGGAAAGTATTTTTTCATCCCATTAACGGTAAGGAGGCCCTGATAACTACGGGCTTCAGGCCCAGAGGGCGATGCCATCGAAGCAAAACAAGGTTCTGGAGTTGGCTTTTTCTCACGAAAAGGCGATCTGCTTTGTGTCATCTTTGATGAAGTACAATCTGATAGTGACCACCAAGTGCTTGAATTTGAACATACTCGCGTTGAAGTCAAAATCAAAAAAGGTCAAGTCGCATACTTCTTAACTAAGCCAAAAGCAGCAGTTTATTTGACCAAAAGACCTCAAAGGCAAAAGTCTTTGAAAACAAGCCCTAGGAAGATCTCGCTCATCCGTAAGAAAAAGTAAAAAATAATAACTGGATGAAACTTGATCTTTATGAGTTCCAAGTCTCGATTGAGACCCGCGAGTACTGCAGCCATTTCAGGAGAGACGACTGATCCAACATCCTCCCCTAACGAGCAGATCGGACATCAAAAAACAACTAGTAACCGATCGGGATTCCATCGAGGCGCGAGTCGGACGCACCAATGAGGGTATGGTGTTGTGGGTCGCGCAGGATCGCTTGTGCGCCTCCTTTGAAGCTCATCGGGAATGGTGGGATTCCTCCCAGTTGGAGGGAGAGCTTCTCCTGTGAGCCGCTGATGTCCTAACTGGATCAATCCATCGATGATCTCTGGGGAGAAATTCTCTTCGATAGCAACTGTATTCCCACCAAAACTCTCACTCGGGGCGCTGAGATAGCTTCTTGCAGAGCCATTTTTCTATCTACGAGATTGGAGAGGATCTCACATGCCCTTGCGGCTGCATATTGCCTCCCATACACCCGAAACTCATGAAAAATTCCCCATTTTTGAAAACCATAGCGGGGATGATGCTGTGATAGGGTCTTTTGTGTGGAGCTGCCACATTGGGAGATTTGGGTCGAGGCTGAGCTCGCATCCCCGATTGTTGAGTACGATTCCTGTTCCCCGAGGGACAATCCCCGATCCAAATACATCGGAAATGCTCATGATGAATGAAACGGCGTTCTTATGTTCATCCACAACCGTGAAATAGGTCGTGTCACCCCGAATGACACCTGCAGTGGGAGTTGGGATCGCCTGATCCAAGCGGATCAGATTGCGGCGCCCACTGGCAAAGACATCTGAGATGAGCTCTTCTACGGGGACTTTTGAAAAGCGGGGATCGGCGATGTAGCGATGGCCGTCTGCAAAACTCAATTTGAGAGCCTCGATAATCAGATGCTCATACTGGACTCGGATCGACTTGATCAAGCTGGTAACCCTCGAGAATTTTAGAGCCTCGAGCGCGACAGTTCCCTGCCCATTAGGGGGAATTTCATATAGCTGATAACCCCGGTAATTCACTGATATGGGAGAAACCCAATCGCTCTGTTGCGCATGAAAATCTTCTAACTCAAGAAATCCTCCGCCGTGGGCATTGCAATAAGAGACGATTTTCTTTGCAATTTCTCCTTCGTAAAAGGCTTCTCTGCCTCCACTGGCTAGCAATCGGAGCGTCTTGGCCAGATCGGGCTGCTTAAAAATCTCTCCCGCCTTGGGCGCCCTTCCCTTAAGCAGATAGGCCTCTTCGCTGTCTGGATACTGCTTTAACTTAGAGGTGCCATATTCCCAAAATTGAGCGATTTTTTTTCCTACAGAGAATCCTTGTTCGGCATAGTGAATCGCAGGGACAAGAAGGGATTGAAATGGCTTGGTGCCATATTTTTCATGGAGCTTGCACCAGCCATCAAACGCACCTGGAATATTCATACTTTCAAAACCTGCTTGGGGAATCTGTTTCAGTCCCTTCTTTTGAAAGTGATCGAGTCCCAATCGTCTGGGCTGGATCCCGCTGGCATTGAGTCCTTCCAGCTTTTTCTCTTTATGCCAGTAGACCATCGCAAAGACGTCGCCCCCGATGCCGGTCATCATCGGTTCCAAAACATTCACCATGGCAGCGATCCCAATCGCAGCGTCTACGGCATTTCCCCCACTTTTTAAAATCTCGATGCCGACCAATGAGGCGAGCGGCTGACTCGTCGCAACCATCGCTTTTGGAGCATGAACTGAAGGACGCTCGCCATTGAAAATATGCAATGCTATCCCCCTCCAACAACGATCATCCGGTCTTCTTGGAATTTATGAAGATCGGCAAAAAATTTCGGATCGACAGAGAATACCGCTCCGAGCAACTCTTTTGAATAGGCGCTCAATGCCCCTGACAAACCGATATCGTTGGGGATCGCATTGCTGAAAAAAACTGTCATATGAAGCTCTTTCGAACCCGTATTTTCGATGTGGTGGAAATAGCCGGCGGGAATGATACTTGCCCTGCCCAGGCAGCAAATCAAAAGTATCTACATCTCCACTGGGACTTAGAATCGTCAAACGGGCACTTCCCGACAGTACAAAATTGAGCTCGATGGAATTGGGATGCCAGTGGGGTTCCCGCACCCCATTTTTAAAAATCCTCAAGCTAAAAAGGGCTAGCCGCTCGAGCAGAGGGAAATTCAATTTATTCAATATCCGCGCACAGCCCCCCTCGGTATCGATCTGAGGATTGATCCGCTCCAGATCAAACTTATTGTGGTTGGGCATCGATCCAACTAACCTCGCCGCCGTTTTTTTCCTAGCGATGAATACATCTTTAGCATGCTTTTTCAGTTTTTCAAAAGCCTCTATAGGAGCTCCAAATGTCGCAGCTAAATTAGGGGCCGTCATCGATCCGACCGATTGAGAAAGATCGAGATCCTCTGGGTTCGCGTTGTCGTAGCATAAAACGAATTTGCTCTCACCGCGATGGATATTCTCGATGTGATGGATATACCCCTTAGGAATGTGCATCACTTCCCCTTTGCTCAAGGTGAAGGTATCGTGCGTATTTCCTGGGCTGAACATGGTGACGAGCGCTTTCCCCTCTGCGCAATAGGTCAACTCATCCGCATTGGGATGCCAATGGGGTTCTCGAACACCCCCTTTTTTTAGAACGATCGTCGCCAGGGCCATGTTTTGCATCGAGGCAAAAACCTGCCTATTGACCATACGCCGATTGCCGCCCAGACAATCCCGTTTAATTCCCTTTTTAAGCAAATCAAACTTATGCTTCGAAACCATCTTCAACCTCTTTCTCCTAGAGGTACAATATCAAGAGAATTTTCCTAAAGCATAATTTTTAGCCCTTGCAACGCCTAATACCAAGTATTAAACCGGCCTTTTTTATCTTTCAGCGCCGAAAAACCCGGCCATTTATGGCCGGGATGTAAGGCGCCGGATTAATTTCAAAATAATTGCTTTTCAAGAAGTTTCATTCTATAATACCTCTATGATTGCACGGAAAGCATTTCAGTATCGGCTGAATCCCACAAAAAAACAGTTAAGGCTTCTCGAACTCTGCCTCAATGAATGCCGGTGGCTCTACAATGAACTACTCTCTGAGCGCAAAGTTGCCTTTGAAGAGCTAGAAATCTCTTTGACCAAGTACCAGCAGCTCATGTTTCTTCCAGCACTGAAACTGGAAAGACCAGAATTAGACCAAGTCCATTCACAAGTCTTCCAAAATGTTGTGGATCGATTGGATAAAGCATTTCAAGGATTTTTCCGTAGATGCAAAGCAGGAGAAAAACCTGGATTTCCCCGATTTCGGGGAATGCATAGATACAATAGCTTTTGTTATCCCCAAAGCGGATTTGCCGTTGTAGGAAAAGAGCTCAAACTGTCCAAGATTGGAAACATTCGCATCAAGATGCATCGGCATATTGAAGGAGAAATTAAAACTTGTACACTACGGCGCAACCCTTCAGGAAACTGGGATGTGTCTTTTTCTTGCGAAGTCAAGATAGATCCTCAATTCCTACAGGAAGGAGCTGTTGGAATAGATGTTGGATTACAGCATTTTGCCGTTCTTCCAGATGGAAAAGAAATTCAAATCCCAGATTTTTCAAACAAGGAGAAAAAAAACTTGCCAAAGCCCAAAGAAAACTTGGCAAAGATGGAAAAAGGCTCAAAAGAGCGTCGAAACAAGGCAAAATTGTTGCAAAAATTCATGAAAAGATCAGCAATCAAAGAAAGGATTTTTGCCACAAAGAATCTAGAAAAATTGTCAATCAATATCAATACATTTGTATAGAAGATCTTAATATCAAAAAAATGGTGGAAGGGTCTCATCTTGCAAAAAGCATAACAGACGCCAGTTGGAATCAGTTTCGTCAATTCCTGACCTACAAAGCGGAAGAAGCTGGTAGGAAACTTGGATTGGTGAACCCTGCCTATACAACCCAAACATGCAGTCAATGTGGACATAGAGAAGAGAAAAAGCTTCAGAAAGAAAGCATTGTTGTTCTAGTGTGGGTATAGGCGACCAGGGATTTCAACGCAGCGCAAAATATTTTAGCCCTCGGACTAGATGGCTTGGGAGAAATCCCTAGAAGCCTTCGCCTTTAGGCGAGGGAGTAGTCACGGACGATTTACGACCTTAAATGCACTCGATTTTGGAAGAATGACAAGCGCTTCTCCTTGAATGGAAATGTTGGCTTTCGAATCAACTATTGTATTACAAGCGCTCTCTTGGATGCCCAATTGCAGTGGATATTTCTAGCCGTTATAAGCTAATCCGGAGGTGGTCATCAGAGCTTGAGGATATCCCATCATTGCACAATACTCCCCTGCTCCTCCTTCAACGACGATATCAGCATTGCAGAGATAAAAGATTTGTTCTTTCTCCGTCACAAGGATGAGATCGCGGTGCAGTCGATAATATTTCTTTAATAATCCAATATTCCCCAACGTATGATCCATTCTTCCGACCAGTCGCTTGAACAATGAGTAGGGAGGTAGCCTTTGCTTTATCACAGTAAATAATTCCCTTTTCCAGGTCGGAATAATTCTGGTCTAAAGCCGGAATAATTATAGTCCCAAAATTGCCTCTGTAGGGGGTATGATGCTCATCAATTTCAGAAAATAGTGCTGAAATACCCCAATAAGCAGGGTCTTCCACTGAATCAAAATCTCCTAGTATATAATCAGGATAAAGCTGCAAAGACTTAAATCGATCGACCGCCCCATCTAAGGCAAGTACTTTTCGACCCTTCAGGCTTTCTTTCAGTTCATTGACCGGAAAGGGTGAACCATTTGCTACAATTACCCACGAATCACACCACAAAGTTGTATAAAAAAGACAACTGATGAAGAAAAAAATTGCCATTTTTCCTGAGTAAATCGTGATATCAATTTCCTTTGAGCAAACATGATATCGCAAGAATCGACTTTTTCCCACTCAAAAGTTCTGGATGTCTACATCTCCAACTTTAAGGCCGGGCAAAAACCCGGCCTTTTTTCATCGGTTCAGACGTTCCTTTCTTCTTCTAAAGATGAGCTTGTTCATTTGACAAATTCATCAAACAAAACATACGATAATTCGTGGTTGTTCGAAAGGCTTTTTTCTAGGATCTCTTATTTGCATTTCAATCTCTTTGTGCAGTACCTCTTGCAGAACAATTCGAGCGAGCAGGTTATGTAGAAATTTGCGATAAGAAGCATGGAGCGGAAACGTTTGATTCTCTTTATGCATATTTCGATGAGCTCATCGAATTTCTTCAAACAAATCCAGTTTGGGCACAAAAATTATACAGCGCAAAAGAGCGTTTTATTCGCTCAAAAGATAGAAATTACTACTCCACCGATTTTTTTGGTTTCTACGACGAGTCAGAAAGAGAAGGAAGAAGCCAGATCTCTTTCTATTATTCGACCCATTTCCATGAATTTATTTGCTCTCACTACCCAGAATTCAACCAGATTCCCGAAATCATCCGTTTTTTTGAAGCTTGTCTCGAGATCCAAAAAACCTACGGAAATCTATTCGATGAGGCGGCAGCTGAGTTAGGTTTAGAAACGATTTTTTCTTCGAAATACGGACATCCTCCTATCCTTTTCAAGGTCGTCAAATATCTTCCCTCTTACAGTCGCCACAAGGCCTCATTACGATGGCACTGCATTTTCCCTTTTTCTCGATAGCACGGACAATCAATCGCTTCTTCTTTCTCCTTACAAATCCTCATTCACAGTCGATGATTTTTCTTCTCCTCTAAGAGAATTTTCAGCAGATCAAAACTCTATCCTACTCATTCCCGGAGTGCTTCTAACAGAATTTTCCATCTACCCGACTCCTCACATTGTCGCACCAAGCGGCAAAATTCGATATGCAACGATTGCATTCGCTATGAGACCTAACTACATTCCTCAAAAAAACGAACTCTCCCCTCTTCCGAACTTTAAACATTGAATAATTTTTTTTTACACACTACGATGGCAAAAAAATAATTATAGGTTTTCTCATGTTCAAAAATTTGATTTTTCTGTTCACCTCACATTCTTTGTTGGCCTTAACAACACTCAATGTAACAGTAAGCTCAGACAATAATCCGGGCGGCATCGGGAGATACGGGCGATCTGAGATATTGCTTGAATACAATGAATCAGGGTTTAAACATGACACCCGATGATTATGCCATTGTTTTTGACTTTCCGATGACGATTCAACTCAATGGAATTTTGCCGATTATTAACAATTCCTCAAATCCTGTGAATATTACGATTGGCAACCCAGGCTCTACTCCTACTGTTACAATTGACGGTAACAGTGGCGCTTACAGCGGATTTTTTATCCCGATGGGCAATGTGACGATCCAAAACATGATCTTTCAAAACCTGACCGCAAAAGGAGGCAATGGCGGAGACGGAATTTCAGGCGGCGGCGGCGGCATGGGTGCTGGAGGAGCCATTTACGCACCTCAATCCTTTTTAAATGGTTCGAATCCTTCCATCACCTTGATGAATGTGTCGATCAACGACTGCTCTGCTATAGGTGGAAATGGAGGAAGTTATTTAGGCGTCTCTTCTACAGGCAATGAGGGCGGCGGCGGTGGCGGCGGCTTTAGCGGAAATGGAGGTTCTATTACGACTCTGGATACTGGCGGCGGCGGCGGAGGAGGTTTTGGTGGAGATGGTGGAGATGTCACTCTTTCAACTAGCGATCTGAACGGCGGCGGAGGTGGCGGCGGCGGTGGCATAGGATCCCGCGCTAGTATGGGAACGCTCACAAATCTGGGAACTGGAGGCTCGGATGAAGACATCGGATCTGATGGAAACGGTTATGGTCTCATGATTACAGCTGGTTCTGGTGGAGGGGGCAACGCTGGAGGAAACAATGCGGGAGGCGGTGGCGGAGGAGACATTACAGGAGCATCACACTTCCCGGAGGCGGCGGCGGTGGAAGCTCCGGGACACAGTGGAATTGCAGCCTCAAGGCCTCAATGGCACCAGGAGATGCTGCTGATACCTTCCGGAGGCAATGGAGGAGATGGTGGAGGAGGTGGCGGCGGCGGAGTCGTAACAACGGGTTGTGACAAATGGATTTGACGGACAAGCTGGAAGTGGTGGCTATGGCGGGGGCGGCGGAGGTGGTGCTGGCACCGGCGCTTCTGATACTGCTTATACTGTACAAGGTGGATCGGGAGGAATTGGCGGTGGAGGCGGAGGCGGCGGAGTCAATCAATCTGGTATGACAGACGCGCACAGGTGGCAATTCTCTTGGCGGAGGCGGCGGTGGCGGTGGTGGACCCTCTAATGGCTCTAATGCCTCAGGTGGAACTGATATAGGAAGTCTCGGCGGAGGATCTGGAGGAGCTGGCGCAAATACCTTCGGATCAGGCTTTGGAGGCGGTGGCGGCGGCGGAGGAAGCGGTCTCGGAGCCGCTATCTTTGTGGATAGCAATTTGAATTTCACGATACAAGCACTCCCAGGAATTCCAACCACTTTCAATACCTCAAACAATACAACACAAGCAGGAACTCATGGAACTGGCGGTAGTGGTGGAGGTACAGATGGCACTGATGGATCCGCATTAGGAAATAGTATTTTCCTGCGCGCGGGTTCTTCTCTCACATTCATGGCGCAAGATACTAATGATCTTTTGACACTCGGTGATCAAGTCGCGTTTACTGATGATACTAGTTTCGGCGCTGGAGGAACAAGTGTTTTGTCACAGGAAATGGAACTGTTGTTTACAACGGAACAACCGATTATCAAGGGAACATCATCATCAACAATGCGAATTTCAAAGTGAATGGAGTGATCGATGAAGCATCAATTTCCGTCTGTAGAAACATTGGCTTTAGCTCGCAAAGAGGTACGCTGAGCGGGACTGGAACTTTAACCGGAGATGTCTTTGTCAATTCCGGAACGATCTCTCCAGACACTGGAGGAACGCTCACCCTTGGCAGTTTGACTCTGAATTCAGCAGATCCAAGTTAACGGCACCCTCGGAAGCCTTGTCCATATCGAAATCGATTCCAGCGGCACATCTTTAGTCTCTGTGACTGGACCTGCGTCGTTAGCAGGCATATTGGAGATCGACCTAGATCCAAACGCTGCGCCTGGAACGTACACCGTTCTCACTTCATCTGGCATTACGGGCACCTTTGATTCTGTCGCATTTACCGGAGCAACCCCGAATTATTCGCTCTCCTATCTACCGATCGGAACTCCTACTTTTGTGCAATTTGATTTTTTAGGCTACCCCCCTCTCCGGCCTTCCATTCCCTTTTCTTTCTACCCAAGGCCTCCGAGGCAACAACTTAAAAGTTGCCAATTACCTCAATACTTTAGTCCCTGATGCCGATGCGCTGGGATTGACAGATCAATTTGATCTTTTAAACAGCCTTTCTCCTTCTGAGTACCGAAAAGCTCTTGAAGCCATCAGTCCCTCGCGAAACTCAAGCTCCACATTTGCTGCGCAAAACGTGATGTTCATGTTTGCCGAATCGCTCGATTCTCATTTTACCAAAAGGCGCCTTGCTCGAAATCAACGCAAAAATCAGTATGTACAAGAAACGGCCTTCGTAGCGGACAATGATCATATGTTAGCATTGCGGTCAATCGGCCTCCTCGTAAAACGATTTATGCTCAGCCCAAAGACCCCGATTCTGAAATTTGGGCAATGGGTTTTGGCCAATTCAGCCATCAGAATTCTCAAGATCAAACCCCTGCCTTCGATTTCAACAGCGGCGGCTTTTTTGACGGCCTATGATTACGGCAGTACCGAGGGTTATATCGGCGCGCTTGCGGGGTATGCTTATTCATCGATTCAAGAGCATCATTCTATGGGAAATAGCCACATCAATGCAGGCTATCTCAGCATCTACGGCACGAGATATTTTTCAGATTTCTTCATCGATGGCTGCCATTTGGGGCAACTACATGGGCGTCGATCAAAAGCGCACCATCTCCTTTCCTGGATTTAAGGAGACTGCAAAAAGTTCTTACCATGCACAACAACTCGATCTCCATTTTGGCACGGGATACGATTTCAATATCAATACCGTCACCATCGAACCCTTCGGTTTACTCGACTGGGTCATAGAATGGGACCCAAGCTATTCAGAAAAAGGAGCGGCTCCATTCAATATGAAGGTCTCTTCTAGAACCTCATGGATGCTCAGATTCGAAACAGGCCTCAATGGATATAAAACAAACACTTACAATTGGGGAATTTTTATCGCGCAAGTAAAGTTGAGCTACGTCTACAAAAAGCCTCATCACGTAGGACTTCTCAATGCGGCGATTGTCAATGCTCCGGGATCATTTGGTGTCGAGGCCTTTACCGCCGAGCAAAGTCTTATTTCTCCCGGCGTAGAGCTTTATTGGCAAACAAACTGGAACGGTTTCGCATCCATGAGCTATAACGGAGAATTTGGAAGCGGCTACACATTCCAATCAATTCTACGGAAAAATTGGGTATGCTTTTTCAGATAGGGTCACTGAAAAAGCCGAAAAAAACTCCGAGCTTTTTTCTTTAATGCGATGAATTCAAAGCTTTACAAAAAAAATAATTCGGGCCAAAATCCTTGATTAAGGATTTCGAAAGAGGTCCTTCCTTGAATAAAAGAGGTGTGAAGTGATGATACGAACAAGAAAAAAGAAACGTGTTTCACCTGGAGGGGGGAAAGTAAATACTTTAACCTCACCCTATCAGGAAAGAGCTCCTTTCCATCGGCCCAGAGTAAGGGCTGCTTTAGAACTTCACGGATTGAAAAAGATATTAATCAATTATTAAAAGGAGTTAATTATGAAATCGCTATTTATTCCTAGCCTATTATTAGGTGTATCATTAACAACATTGGGATTCTGTGAAAATTGTGATTCCCGTTCCCACCACCATGAGTCTGTGACCACAGACGCTGGATCTATGGATTTTAGCATTATTGATCGTATTAAAAATAAGGCTGTTTATCAGCATATTCATCATTTGGATACTGATAATAAATTCATTGAATTAAAAGATGGATCCCGGTGGTCTGTATCAAAAGTAGGTGTATTAAAAGGATGGGAGAAAAACAAAAATTTAGTGATTACACAAAATCATGCCCTATTCTCTACATCTGGATATGCCCTTATTAATTTTGATGCAAAACTGGCGGAGCCCATCAGCATGATCCGAGAACCTACACCTCATAAGTCGACACATTATGTGAAAAACATCGTCATGGTCAATGATATTTTGACATTGAATGATGATTCAAGATGGGTGATTCATAGCGCCGATCGTGATAAACTGAGTAAAATTGCTGAAAACCACTGCATTATAATTGGAGTCAATACAAGCGGCGATAGGGACAAGGCCCCTTATCTCTTGATTGACACTTCGAATAATAATTCAGTCAGAGCTCAGCTGCTCCAATAAGTGAGAGTCTGTTATTCCAAATCCCTGCCATTCATGGCAGGGATTTTTAACTTCTAAAAGCTGACAGCAATCGTTTTAAGCTCTATCCTTTAACTTTTTGTGCCACTTCCGTCCGGTCAGCACCTTTATCTCCTGTTGAATCTAGAGTGATTTCCACAGCTTCTTCATTGATCCCGTCTGAAAAAAAAGATCCCTCAGCAATCTTTGTTAATTTTTTGTCAGCAGCACTTTCTTCGTGTAAATTTTCCTTCAATAGATCGATTATTTCCCTTCCCAACTTCAAATGCTTAGCAAAACTACAAAGAGTAATATACGAAGCAATTTCATAATGTTCTACTTTTTGCGCAGCCCCTATAATAAAAGCATCCAAGACATGAGAGGCTGTTGTATGAGAAATCAGCTCTTCTCCCTCTTTAAGAATTCCTTGCATGCCTTTGCACAGCTTTTTTTATCTGGCAAATCAAGAATAGAAAAAACTTTTTCTAGTCGTTTTACTTGAATTTTTGTTCTTTTAAATGATCAGTAAAAGCTTGTTTTAGCTCTGGATGGGATGAACTCTTTATTAAGAGTGGCAATGCTGCAACGATTTGTTCTTCAGCACTATACATATCTTGCAGCTCGTTAATGAATAGCTGGTATAAGTTTGGATTTTTCATAGACCTCTTTTTCATTGTTGGTTAACAGGTCTTTTTAATTATTTATCTAAGAAGCTAAATAATCTAAAACTCGACGATCGTGATTTTTTCTCCCATCCATCGACATCTGCAACACTTTTTATCACTCTCCTTTTTTTACAATCTTTCTGAAAAAAGAGTATAACGGAACCTCATTAAAAGCTCAATGCTGACTGCACTCTTTACTTGTTGCTACTATTGCTGTAGGAGACACACTTGCCGGGATAGCAATCACCCCCGACAATCTCGTGGCTTATGTAGTGAACTTCAACAATGCTGGTATCCCTAGAAGAGAACTGGTGAGTCTATTGGAAAAGCCGCTATGTGACTATTTGTCACCTATTTGCGTAGCGGGGTTGTAGTGGAGGAAGTAGTCACCCACGATATATTCAAAGCTTTACAAAATAAATAAAGGGGCGCAGAATCGTTGATCAAGGACTTCACATGAAAGTCCTTCCTCGAAAAAAGAAGTTGTAAAATGCTTACATGAGGAAAAAAACATATGTCGACTAGAAATGAAGAAAAAGGAACAGTATCGAGTCCATATCTTCATGAAAACATGAAAAGCGAACTGGATCTTGACGAATTAAAAAGTATCTCAAACCCTATCAACATGAGGTGTCATATGACAATATCAGCAATTAATATTCTAGCTTTAAGTTTAGCATTAGTCACAGGTGGATGTGGTGATTCTTATTCCAGATCACATAATAATGAAGGCATGACTACAGATGCTGGGAATATTGATTTCAGTATCATTGATCATATAAAAAACAAGACGGTTTATCAACATATCAATCATGTCGATGATGATAAAAGAGTCGTTGAACTTCAAGATGGCTCACGCTGGTCAGTATCAAAATTGGATGTTGTAAAAGGATGGGAAAAAAGCAAAAACTTAGTGATTACACAAAATCATGCATCTTTTTCCACATCTCCATTTGCACTTGTTAATCTTGATATAAAATTAGCGGAACCTATCAGCTTGATGCGCGAACCTACACCTAGCAAAAGTGCGCATTATGTGAAAAACATTATCTCCGTTAATGATATTGTGACATTGAATAATGATTCGAAATGGGTTATCCATAGCTCAGATCGTGGAAAAATGAATAAAATGGCAGAGAACGATCGTATTGTAATTGGAGTCAATACTGGGGACGATAGAAATAGCAACCCTTATTTATTGATCGATACTACAACTAATAATTTTGTTCGGGCTCAACAGCTCGATTAAGATTTTTCAATAGCAAGAGTGAATCTTACGACTCTTGTCCTCTAGCACTAAATTCCCGGCCATTCCTGGCCGGGTTTTTTATTTTTAAGGCTTGAGGAATGCGATTTTCTATAGCTCCCCAGATAAGCTCTCAAGGCTTGCCCTGTTAACGACTCTCGATTTGCAGCCACTTCTTGGGGCGTGCCTGTTGCGACAATTTCGCCGCCGGCAGTCCCGCCGCCTGGACCAAAATCAATAATCGTATCTGCCTCGCAAATCGCATCTAAATTATGCTCAATGATGACGACCGTCTTTCCTTTTGATACCAGCTTTCTCAAGATGTCGAGCAGCTTTTCCACCTCCTGCGGGTGCAGGCCGGTTGTGGGCTCATCTAGAAGGTATAATGTCAATTCCCTTCCGGACTTGGATAACTCCGCCGCGAGCTTGATTCGTTGCGCTTCTCCTCCTGAGAGTGTCGAAGTAGACTGCCCTAAAGCTAAATAGTCCAAACCCACCTGTTTCATTAAATCTAGCAGCACGAAAATATTCCGGTGTTCTCTAAATACGGCAGCAGCATCGCTGACGGTCATATCTAAAATGTCCACAATATGATGCCCTTGAAATTTCACTGACAGCACCTCTTCGTTGAATCGCATACCGCTGCAGACAGGACACTCCATCTCAACGTCGGGCATAAAGGCCATATCGATTGCCACCACTCCCGCTCCATTGCAGTTCTCACACCGATGATCGGAGGTATTGAAAGAAAACTTATCCGCGCCAAGGCCGCGGGCTTTTGCTTCAGGCAGCGAGGCAAATAAATCTCGCATCAAGTCAAAAAGCTTTGTGTAGGTAGCTACGTTAGAGCGCGATGATTGTGTATTCCTGATCGTGACTTGGTCAACTGTGACAACTCGATTAAAATGATTTAAGCCCTGGACGGAATCATGTTTTCCTGGCGTCTCGCTTGCGCCATTAAAATGCTGTCTTGCCACCTTATCTAAAATGCCAAATAAAAAAGTGGATTTTCCCGAGCCGGACACGCCCGTCAGCACAACAAGCTGATTTACAGGAATAGCGACATCAATCCCTTTCAGATTATGTTCGATAGCGCCGCGAATAGTCAGTACCTTTCCCTCTTGGGGACGAGGACGATTAATACCAAGAGGCTTTCCTCGCCAAATATTTGCCGGTCATAGATGCCCTGCAAGCCATAACAACAGCCGGTGTGCCTGAAACCACAATTTCACCGCCTTTGCGGCCGCCGCCAGGCCCTACATCGATGATGTAATCAACACTCTTGATAACATCCATGTCATGCTCAATAACTAAAACAGTGTTGCCGGCCTCTTGGATCATCCTCATCGTTTTTAATAATTTTGCAGTATCGTGAGGATGCAACCCTGTCGTTGGCTCATCCAATACGTACAAAACCCCTGTAAGTCCGCTTCCCAGCACACAAGCGAGCTTCACTCTTTGCGACTCTCCTGCAGAGAGCGTGGGGAGCGAGCGGTCCAAAGTGAGATAGCCTAAACCCACTTCAATTAAATTTGACGTCCGCTCTTTTATCGCACTTGAAAGCGCTGCAAGAACCTGCGCTTCATCCTCTGAGACTTGCAAAGTATTGATCCAGTCAAGCAGATCGCATAGATGAAGCCCTGCCACATCCATAATCGTTTTTCCACTGACCGTTGTCTCCCTCCCAATTTTCCCTAAACGTGCGCTCTGGCATTCAAGGCACGGCTCATGCGAGATGTATTTCTTGATATTACTAGGAAGCTTGCCCGGATTACTTTTATAACGGCTGAGTAAATAGGGAACAATTCCTTCGAACTTTCCATCGCTGACTTTTTTAGGCTCTTTGATATGCTTGCGGGCCCGGGCAAAATCCGGGAAAGCAGTCCCGTAGAGTAAAAAGTCCCTCTGCTCTTTCGTGTAATTGCGTAAGGTCACGCTCGTATCAAAAGGAAAATGATAGTGCTTGGCTGCAGCTTGAATGACCCCCTCGTAATACGTGGCAACCGCTTCATCCCAAATACTCACTCCGCCATTTCTAATGGTTTTTTCTTCATTCAGAAGTTTTGATATATCGACACCGATAAGCTCGCCCACTCCCTTACACGTTTTACAGGCCCCATCTAATGCATTGAATGAAAAATGGGCCATTTTCAATTTCTCGAGCTGCCGGCCGCAATTTGGACACTCAAAATAGCTTCTTGTTTTCTTCTTTGAGGAAGAGCTTTCCTCTTCAATCGTCGTCAGTTTATTTTTGTCTTGCAAGGGCTGTTTGACGTTTTTCCCGCAGCCTGCACAGGGCTGATGTCCAATAGACGCAAACAAGTTCCTTATAATTGTAAGAATACCTGTTTTGGTACCAACAATAGAGCGAGGATTAAAGTCCGTCACACGCTGAGAAACACCAATCGAAGGAGAAAGCCCCATGATATGATCCACCTTTGCCTTGGATATATGATCGGTAGTCATCCCAAGCGACTCCAATAACAGCCGCAGACATTCTTTCTGCAGAACCTCAACCGCAATAGAGGATTTGCCCGACCCTGAAGGGCCGGTTAATGCCACTAATTTGCCTTTAGGAATCTCGAAGCAAATATTTTTTAAGTTATGCTCCCGTGCACCATGGACAATAATTTTCGCCGGATCACTCGTCACAGGCAGATTACATTTACAAGGACAAACAAACCTCTTAGACACGGATAACCCTTTTTAGACTTCTACTTGCGGATGTTTCTTTTTTGCGATTATGCAGGATGAAAGTGATCGCAAAAACTACGATCATTAATATCGCCAACGCGAAATGGACCCATGAAAAACTGATCATTTTTGCCATCCGATCTCCGACCATTGGAGTATGGTATTTCTGAACGCTAGCTACAAACAGCTGAGTCATTGCAAAACCCAATGTCCCCGAAAACCAACGCACAGTCGTCAACGTTCCAAATCCCACTCCCATTTTTGTAGGGGGAAGAATCGAGATAGCAGTCGAATAGGATGGAGTCATAATGAAGGGAATTGAAATACCAAAAACCATTAGAGCCGCAATTAGGCTAAACATGGATGGGGCATCAGCAAAAGCAAGAAAAAGACAGGAAACAATAAATGACAAATACCCAATTGCAATCGGCAATTTTGGCGTAACCCGGTCAGAAAGAACACCCGCGATCATCGGGGCCAGGAGAATCGGAATGCCCGACACAAATTGAACCATGCCTGTCTGTAGTGGTGTCAGCCCTAATACGCTTTGGAAATAGATCGTTTGAAAGATAGTCACCATCAAAACAAACTGAGTAATTCCAATGTTTAAAGTAATAGCCGAATATTTTGGCATTTTGTAGAGGGATAAATCAAGAAATGGATGAGCTGCTTTTTTCTCTCGAAATGCAAGAGCTGCCGCCCCCAGAATAGCCGCAATAAGACAGGCCGCAATCTTGCCAGATCTCCATCCCCAATCATTGGCTTGCATAAATAAAAGAGTAATCGCAAAGACGGTAATGGAAAAAAAGAGAAATCCCCAAAAATCGATATGCTTTTTACTTGATTCGATAGGAGGGAATAAATTTTCGAATCATCATTAAACCAATCACAGCTATCGGTAGATTGACCCAGAAAATCCATCGCCAAGATAGAGATTCTGTCAAATAGCCGCCGATGATCGGAGCTAGAATCATAAAAACCGCCCCAACACTTACGATGATCCCAGATATTTGGCCCCGTTTTTGTGGAGGGAAAAGGGCTGCAATGCAAGCCGATTGAGCAGGCATTATGAGAGCCCCTCCAAACCCTTGCAGAACTCGTCCTACGATGAGAAATCCACCATTGGCACTCATTCCACAGAGAAATGAGGAGAGGGCAAAAATGACAACACCGAAGAAAAGAGCATTGCGAGGACCTATCCGATCGCTGAGTTTACCACAAACTAAAGAGAAGACTGTAAGGGCTAAAAGGTAGGCATTAACAGCCCATTGCAAAGAGAGTTCAGATATTTGCAATTCTTTGTGAATCGTAGGAAGCGCAATAGAGAGGATCGTCTGATCCATAAAGATGAGCGCAATGGCTGGAATGAACGAGGCAAAAACGCACCACTGCTTGATTTTTGAAGTCATGATATTTCTCCTTTTAACCAATTAATTTCTAATGCAAGTTGAGCCATCCCATACCTCAGTGCTTTAAGACGGACCACTTGAGCGGGAAAATCAGCCAGGCTTGCCAGCCTTTCTTCAATTTTCTTGTATTCTTCGTAGGTTTTCTCAGCGCTTTGAAGCCTTTCCTTGAAAAGCCGAATCATCTCCTTTCGATCTGTGACGAAAAAGAGTTTGAGAAGAAACTCGTTTCTTGGTGTTTCCGATCCTGTCGGCATTCTAAGCCACGCCTTAAAATCCGCCCGTCCCGTCTCCGTAATCGAAAAGACCTCTTTCTTTTTCTTTCCCACATAGACGATCTTGGAAAGCACTTTTCCTTCCTTTGCCAAAACCTTGAGCATCGGATAGATCGTTGAATCGGACTCACGCCAGAAATAGACCGTCGATCTTCCCATCAGAGACTTGATCTCGTATCCTGTGCTGGGACCATCCAGGAGCATCCCCAAAATTGCGTATCTTGTTTTATTTTTCATGAAAATACCTAGTTTCTGGGTATTTTACACAAATGAGACAATTCTGTCAATTGCCTCACGACGAATCAGTTATATGATTTATAATCAATGAGTTATGGGCTCATTGCTTTCCAAGTTTTTCTGTAATAAACGCCAGGATATCTGCGTCATCAGCGATAGCGTCTGAATAGTGCCCATCATTGTGCTTCACACGCAGTAAGATTTCTTCTTCACCGGCTTGAGCCTCTTGCAAAGCTGCTGCAAATTTATAGCTATGCAGCGGCAATACTCTCGTATCCATGTCTGAAACCATGATGAGCATTGAAGGATAGTGGGTCCCTGGTGTTATGTTATGGTAGGGCGAATATTTCTTTATAAAATCAAGCTCGGAAGGATCATCCGGATTGCCATACTCTTGCAGCCAGAATCTACCCAGCGAAAATAATGGATAACGGATCATGTCGTACACACCTGCCTCTGCCACAATCGCACCAAACATATCGGGTCTTTGATTTGCACAGGCTCCGGCCAACATGGCACCATTGCTAAATCCGTATAACGCCAATTTTTTCGGATTTGTATAGTTATTCCCCATCAACCATTCAGCTGCAGCCAAAAGATCATCAATTGAGTTCTGCTTCTTTTCTTTGACAGCTGCAAGATGCCATTTTGCACCATATTCCCCTCCTCCCCTGATACATGCAGAAGCAAGTATTCCGCCTTGCTGCAACCATGCCATCTTCATAGGACTATAGGCGGGAAGATATGGTATGCTAAAGCCTCCATATCCACACAGCATCGTTGGTGTTTTGCCATCAATTACTAGATCTTTTTTATGAGCGATGAACAGAGGAACTTGAGTCCCATCTTTCGTTGCATAAAATATCTGACTGATAGAATAGTCGCTGGAGTCGACCTGAACCTTTGATTTTCTAAAAATGACAGGCTCGCTTGAGCCGTCAAATTTATACAGGGTGAGGGGTCTCACGAAATTGCTGAATGAAAACAAAATAGGCCCTGCTTCAAAAAAATCTCGAGTCCCAATTGAATCGGGATGTCCGTGCCAAAAATTCACCACTCCAATATCTGGCAAGGAAACCTTGCGAACTTCCTGACCACCAAGATCAAACAGTGAAAGTTGGCTACACGCAGCCTCCTCATAAGAGACCAAAAAATAGTTGCCGATCGGAAAAACATCCGCCAGCAAACAGTTCTTTTCAGGAATGATTTCCTGTCTTGAAGAAGGATCCTCTACGTCTACCACAATGAGTTTGCGGTAAGAAGCATCTTTTGTTGTCGTAAAATAAAACTTAGAGCCTCTATTGCATACAAACCAGTGAGTGCCGCCATCAAAAGGAATTAGGTTAATGGGAGGCACGTCCGAATGATCCAGATCAAGGCATAGAAGGGAATTGGGAGCCATTGAGCCGGTGATAATATCGATCAATAAATAACGACGATCCGAGCTGATCCTGGGAATGTAAAAGTAGCTTTTGTTATTTAAATCATGATAGATAAGTTGATCTTGAGTGCTGCCTAAACGATGGTAATACACACCATGGATCGATTGATCATCAAAACAGGAATAATAGAAGCCAAGGCTGTCGCGAGACCAGCAAACTGTTGAAAATTTGGTTTTCCCCGTAGCCTCACAGTGGCTTTGCTTGGTTTCAACATCCACTATATTCCATGTAGTCCAATCAGATCCGCTCTCAGATAATCCATACGCTACCAGCTCACCGTTTGGGCTGGGGACATACCCGACAAGTGTGAATGGGTCACTAATATCAAGAAGCAGCTGAGGCTCTCCTTCCAATCCATTCTGGATATAAAGCGCATTGTTTTGATGAAGAAGATAATTTTCGCCCATGCGAACATAGCTTTTTGGGAAATCACGATCATCCAGGCTCTCAAGAGTCGCTTTGATTTCTTGGGTGTAGGGATTAGATTTTTGATATTTTTCAAACTTGGCTGTTTGCTCAATCAGCCACTCTTGCGTATCAGCACAATTCGAGTCTTCCAGTCGCAGGTAAGGATCTTGGAAAGACTGAAGAGAAGAGACACAAACAATCAAGAAAAATAATCTAATCATCCAGCAATCCTCCTGCCAAATCTTTGGCCAGCTTTCCATCAACTGCACTATTCAGTTTCATAACGGCCTTCATGACAAGTCCTACATCTTTCTTTGTTTTGGCTCCGGACTCTGCAATGGCTTGCACAACCAATCTTTTTGTTTCTTCATGGGAAAGAGCTTTAGGTAAAAACTCTTCGATGATCGTGAGCTCTTTCTTTAATTTATCAGAAATATCAGTGCGGTTTGCACCGAGGGCCTGCTCCAGAGCTTCTTGGAGATTGCCATAATACGTTTTAAACAGTTTTGTGACTTCTGCGTCAGGCAAAGTAGCACGCGCATCAACGGCCAATATCTTTGATTTGAGCATGCGCAAAGTGTCGAGCCTGATCTGATCCCGGCTTCTCATTGCTTCTTTGATGCCCTCGTTGATTCTTTCGATAATCGCCATAATGCACACTCCTTTTCCTTTGAGGTCATTATCGTATGGAAAATTTTGAATCTTTCCCAGTCAAAAATTTTAGAGCGCTTTTGCAGTAATCGTAATGTCTGCAATTTGTTCGATTTCTCCTAAACGATCCCACATCGCCCAGGAATCGATAAGCTTTCCATCTTGGTTAAAACGATAGATATGAACCCCATTGACAGTGACATCACGGTTTGTTGGAGGAAGATCTTGAGCCGCACCGCTGATCCTGAGCGCTTTTCTTTCCCCTGTATGCGTGCCCTCTACACTCCATCTGACGACGACTTTGTCGCCTACAGCTAGCATATCGTGAATCACATACTTAGCATTGGGATAGGCTACGGCATATCCCATATCGACCTTTTTCGATGCTTCAATCCCTAGGGTCTCCTGACCTGTTGCAGGACCATGAATCCGAATATCCTCAGCAACAATTTCTTCATAGACTGAGAAATCGTGATTGAATAAACGTAAAATTTGTTTTTTATTCCGCTCGCCTACTGTATAGTGATACTCCGCAGCCGGAGCTTGTTGATAATCCATAAAATCCTCCTTTATTTGCCCTCATAATATGATTTGATATGAAATTCGTTCTTCCCGTAATTAATACGGTGCTTTCTAAAAGAGATCTCTTGATATAATGTTTGTATGAATCAAAAAAATATTCGCCTGGTGCGCCGATTGTTTGAAGAGCAGGCAAACCATGATGACACTTCTTTGTATGATGAACTCATTTCCGAAGAGGCGCAGGTGTATGGCCCTGCCAGCGGTCAAGTCGCCAAGGGACTTCGCGTATTAAAGAAGATCGATCAAGGCTACAACCAGGCTTATCCCGGAAAGCAATTTGAGATCGAAAAGATCTTCGAGTATGGAGATGAAGTTTTTGTTAGATGGGTTTGCAGGGGTGTATACAAAGAGGGTCATAAAACGATTAAGCCCAAGAAAAAGGAATATTGCATTTGGGGCTTCAGCATCTACCGCATCGTCAATGGAAAAATCCATGAAATCCGGCAATTTTGGGATAGGCTGGGGATACTCGAACAGATTGGTGAAGTCAAAGTGCGGCCCGACCCCGTGCAGCCCGGTTATTATGCAGAGCTATTAAAAGATCTAGGCATGGAAAAATACTTGGAAAAAGCCTCCCTTCTTTCTCAAAGAGAGCGGGATTGCTTAGAACTTTTGCTTCAGGGCAAAACTGCCAAAGAGACAGCATCCATTCTGAAGCTATCTTCGCGCACGGTAGAATCGTACTTTGAAAACATGAAGAAGAAGCTGAAATGTACCAATAAGGGACAGCTGTTTTCTACGGCAGAAACCCTCAAAAAGCTTGAATTGCTCTAATTGATAATCTCTTGATTTATTAACATAGCCATAGTACCGTTTGTCTATGATAAATCACTCACCTTGGCTTGATTTCGATAGAACTGAGTGGCCCACTCTCAAGAAAGATCTCAGCTGTGAAGTTGTAGTTGTGGGGGCAGGCATCTCCGGAGTTTCGACCCTCTACTATCTCGTCACTACGACCTCAAAAAACGTTGTTTTAATTGAAAAAAACAGGATTGCAAGCGGCGCTACAGGCCACAACGCAGGCCTTGCCGTCATTCATTTGGAGAAGCCAGCTTCCGAACTGGTGGAGACGGTTGGAAAAGAAGGCGTAATGAAAATCTTCGAGGAATTGGAAGAGGCATGGACGAATCTTCATTCTATCCAGAAAGAAATCGGACTCGATAACAATTTTATCACTTTTCCTCATGCGGCCAACGGCTTTAACGATTTGGATGAATTCATCGCCTTTGTTAGAGAAGCCCAGATTAGAGCCGAGTGCAGTCAGGCGACTTGGCGTTATTTAGTCTCCGAAGAGTTCAAAAAGGAGATCCCGGCCGATCTTGCAGAGGCAATCGAATATGTCCCCCACCAGACGGTTTTAGAGACATTAAAAACCATCGACAAAAGCTATATTGGCGCAGTTCTTATCTCTGCCTTCAAGGCAGGCCGAATGAATAGCGCTCTCTTTTGCTGCAAAGTTGTAGATTATCTGAAAGAAAACTTCCCGGATCGATTTTCCGTCTATGAAAGCACAGACATTACCAGGATAGATCTCTTCAAAAACCATTCGGTGCTTTTGCACGCGCATGGAAAGATCACAGCTCAAGAGGTCATCCTCTGCACCAATGGGTATACGAATTTTACGATTTGGGATCAGATTAATCAGAGAGCTTTTACCAGATTGCACGACTCGATCACGCCGCGCATAGGCTTTCTCGCAGCTTATTCGAGTTCCTCTCCCGAGAGATATGCACTCGGTTTTCTCAATCATGAAGACGCTTATGAAAAGGTCCCTTTTTGGTATTTTTCTAACGCACCTCACCCACGCCACGATCCCGATCATGCCTGCGTCATCGGCGGCCCTGAATTTGACAGGGATGATTGCTACTGCCCGGAGTGGGAAGAAGCTAAAGAAAAAGAGAGCCTCGATCTGACGAAGCATTTCCTCAAAACCACCTTCAAGGATGCGCCTGATACGTTCCCTTTCTTCTGGCATGGCTGGATGGGCTACACCGCAGACGGCCTCAGATGGGTAGGCCCCGATGCAGACCATCCTCATCTTTGGTACAATCTTGCGTGCAATGGCATCGGCATCATTCCTGCGATTGCCGGAGGCAAAAGAATTGCTGGCATGCTAAGCACCAAGGAGCCTCTATGAATTATGCTGCGATCTCTAAAGAAACTTTTGATCTGCTGTATAAAAGTCGTGCAAGCTTAAGCAACTCGCCTCTAAAGCCAGAAATACGCACTTTAGCCGAATTACGGGTCTCACAAATCAACGGGTGCGACTATTGCTGCCGTTTACATACTGATGAGGCGAAGAAGATTGGTGTGCAACCAGAAAAAATCGACAACCTTGCTACCTGGTACAACTCCGCTTTTTTCTCTGAAGAAGAAAAAGCTGCCCTTAAATGGGTCGAAGCAGTCACTACTATAGACAAAGAATTAGGAAAAGCTCGCGAACATCTTCTCACAATGTTTTCCGAAAGAGAGTGTGTCGATTTGACTGCATGCATCGGAATTATGAATGCCTTAAACCGCATTGTGATCAGTTTGCGTGCATAATCAATATCTTTGTGCAATGGCATCGGCATCATTCCTGCGATTGCCGAAGGCAAGAAAATCGCTGAACTCATGAAGTCTTATTAGAATAGTAAGTGTTAAAACTATATACGTGCCTCCCTCCTAGTCCATTGACAATGCCTCGAGCTTGTTGTGCATCTGATAAATAAGTGATTCCAATGCGACATCCGCGTTCAATGGCATTTGCTAGAGCTATCCGTGTGAGGGCCTTGCTAAGACCCCGGTTGCGATGTTCAGGAAGAGTAGCAGCATTCCAAAAACTGACAACATTGTCTTTGATCATGGTAGATATCGCTGCAATAACAGTATCACCCTTTTTTGCTATCCAGTGAGACCAGACTGGCTCGCTCCCTTCAGATTTCATTTTGAATAATTGGTAGTAATTTTGTTCTAGCTCTTTAGCATATTCGAATGTCACACACACAAGTGTGGTCAAACCACGAAAATCTTCATCGCTAACGACTCGCTCAATGGTATATCCATGCGGAAAGTCGATCGGATCAATAGGCGTATCAATAGAGCCTGCAAAGCAATGAATAGAATCATGTTTTTCAAATCCATGATGAACAAGAGCATGATCTAAGTCTTGATTAGAATTGCTATCGACATGCCACGCAAAGGGAACTTGAACAGCTTTAAAATACTCTAGTTGCTCAACAATGAGTTTATCCAAAGCTATTTTCGATTGAGAGCATGATAAAATAGCATTATCAAATGGATCTGGGCTTCCAGAAAAGCAGCGTTTAACGCCATTGACAGTCTCACAGATCGCATTGGGAACGAATTTGCAGTCGACCATCAGCTCATAAAGCAGAGAAAAATGGGTTTCTAGAGCAGAACATTGGATTTCATCAAGAGTAGGTTCTGACATAGACATCTCAATTTATAAAATTTATACCGCGCGAACGAAAAATGTTAACCATGTAAGATTTGCACGGCTCACTTTCCGTCCCTTATGGATGACTTCAAAACCATGGGCTTTTAAGATTTTTTCAAACTCATCCTGGAGATAATAAGAAAACCAGCGGCCTGTTTCAGCCTCCTGTTTCTCTCCTTCGCCTTCCCGCATTGCGATGAAACCCAATGCACCCGTTTTTAAGACCTTGTGAATGGCATCCAGGGCAACTCCGATCCGCTCTTTAGGAATATGCGGCATCAGGGCCCACGAAGAAAACGCATCAAAACTGTGGGGCGCAAAAGGCATTTCATATACTGAGCTGTGAAAATAGTGTCCGGCCGGCTCGGTTTGCCGGGCAATATTAATCAGGACGCCGGATGTATCGATCCCGGAATATTCATATCCCATACTTATCCACTCACGCGCTTCCCTGCCGGAGCCGGAGCCGATTTCTAGAAGAGAGCCTTGAGGTTCTCTGAGTTCTACAAAATATTTGTACTCCTGAGCCCAGAAAGAAGGTTCGGAAGTTTTTTTTCGCTGCTGAGCCCAAAGCTCACCGTTTTGATCATACCACTCGGAGACGAGCTTTTCTTTTTCCGTTAACATCATGAGTAATAACGAATGTAGAGTTTGCTTGGGAGGCATTTCAGCAGCCATGCGTACAGGCGCCACCTGCGGGTGATATAGGCATGGGACCTTTTATGTTTGATAGCAGAGTAGATCTGCTGTGCGGCTTTCTCCGGAGAGGCCATCCAAAAGGTTTCTTCTCCTTTGGCCATATCGGTATCAACCCATCCGGGTTTAATGTCGGTCACACAGATCTCTTTTCCCGCTTTGTAGGCTTTCATCCTCAAGCCTTCCAGAAAATTAGAGACGAACGCTTTGGAGGCGCTGTAAGACGGACTATCGCTCTCGCCGCGGATCGCGCTGATGGAAGACATCCCCACAAGATGCCCTTCTCCCCTGCTGAGAAAATATTCCATGGCAGTTTGGGCCATCGCCGCGAATCCTAAAACGTTGGTCTCGATTGTGAGTTTCTCTTTTTCCCATTCAAAATCTCGATTGTTGAATAGGACGCCGGCATTCACAATAATCAAATCGACATCTTCCATTTCATCAATGAGAGCTTTTAAAGCCTCTCGAGCTTTAGAGGCGTCAGTAATATCAATCCTTTTTGGAGCTATTGGTGATTTTATTTCTTTCTGGATTTCCTGCAGGCGATCTAGGCGTCTGGCAGTCAGCCCCACTTCATAACCTTCGCTCGCTAAAACTTGTGCCAGCGCTTTTCCAATTCCGGAGGATGCTCCAATGACTATTGCTTTTGGCATATTTTCTCAAAAAATCTTGTTTTCATACGAATATAGCAGCCTAATTCATTCTTCTCAATAGCCCGAATTGCAAATGTAATTTATTACTTATTATCAGTCAATTACATCCGACCAAAAAACGATATATCGTAAAATAGTCGCGACTAAAATACGATATATCGTAGAATGGTCGTATGAAGAGGATCTACCAGGAACTGATTGCCCAGCACCTTTCTAAACTGCGCCAGATGATTTTTTTGATGGGGCCCAGACAGGCTGGCAAAACAACTTTAAGCCTCGAATCGGCTCAAGAATGGCCGGCCCATTTTTACTTGAGCTGGGATACTCCAACGGATAAACTTCTGTTTATTGAAGGCCCAAAGGCAGTTGCAAAACAAGCCGGCCTCGAAGAAATTCTAAAGCAAATGCCTGTTTTAATTTTTGATGAGATCCACAAATTCGGAAAATGGAAAAATTTTTTGAAGGGTTTTTTCGACCTCTACGAGAAAAAGGCTAAAATCATCGTCACAGGCAGCGCTCGCCTTAACATCTACAAAAAAGGCGGAGACAGTTTGATGGGGCGTTATCTCTATTATCGTATTCATCCTCTCTCCGTTGCTGAAATCGTATCACCCACCTTGATTGAGGAAGAAATCCGTCCGCCTTCGCCCATATCTCAAGAAGATTGGGAAGCCTTGCTGGAGCATGGAGGGTTCCCGGAACCTTTTATACAGCGCTCTAAACCATTTTCAAGACGTCTAAAAACTTTAAGAAAAGACCAACTCTTTCGAGAAGATATTCGGGATGGCACAAGAATCCAGGAACTGGGTCAAATCGAATTGCTTGCTGAGCTTCTACGTCTGCAAGCCGCTGAATCAATGGACTATCAATCTCTGGCTAATAAAGTGAGAGTTTCTGCTGATACGGTCAGAAGATGGCTGGAAGTTCTAAAGTCTTTTTATTACTGTTTCTCTATTCAGCCCTGGTCAAAAAATATCAGCCGCTCCCTCATCAAGGAACCAAAACTCTACTTGTGGGACTGGTCGCTCGTCGATGATGAGGGTCATAGAAATGAAAATATTGTTGCCAGCCACTTACTTAAGGCTGTTCATTTTTGGACCGATCGAGGAATGGGTGAATATGGGTTATATTATTTACGCACAAAAGACAAAATTGAAACCGATTTTCTTGTCACAAAAAATAAAAAGCCCTGGTTTCTCGTTGAAGTCAAAACAAAAGCCAAAGGGATTTCTCCTGCATTGTATCACTTTCAAAAAGAAACTGGAGCACCTCATGCGTTCCAGATTGCCTTTGACCTTCCATTTGTGAACAAAAACTGTTTTGAAGAAAAAGGGCCTATCCTGGTCCCAGCCCAAACTTTTCTTTCCCAGCTTGTTTAAGATTTCAACCCCGCAAGTTCACGTGTTAAAAGAGCAATGGCCGACCAGTCGAATTCCTTCCGGCCCAAGTTCATGCTGGTCAGCAGTTTTACATGGAGATCGTCAAGAAATGGCATGGGGACTTGCGCGCGGTCTGCGCAGTCGTGCAGAAGGCGCATGTCTTTCAGCCCGAGATTGAGGGCAAAGCCCCCATCTGCGAAGTTCCGTTTGCAGATCATGGGAGTGTAACTGTGGAACGCCGGTGAATCAAAGAGAGAGCTTCCCCAGATTTCTGCTGCTTTTTGTGTAGAAATCCCTTCTTTTTCAAGCATGGTTGAGGCTTCAGCAAAAGATTCGATCATCGAGAGGATCATAAAATTGTTGCAGAGCTTAAAGAGCGCGGCTTGCGAAGGTTTTTCTCCGAGATCAAAAATCTTGACGCTCATCGATTCGATGAGGGGAGTAGCTGTTTTCTTTGCTTGCGGCTCACCCGCTAAGAAGATCCACAGCGTGCCTTCTCGTGCTCGCTCAGGCCGGCCAGACACAGGCGCTGCCAGAAAGACGATGCCTTTTTCCCGGTGTTTTTTTTCCAAGGCGGTGACCAGCTCCGGAGAGACCGTGCTCATCGAGATATGGATCGACGGCTTCTTGGAAGCATGAAGAATCCCGGAAGGGCCGTCAACAATCTCGCTTAAGGCGGCATCATTGGCGACCATGCTGACAACAATATCGCAGTGCCCTGCCAGTTCGGAGGGAGAAGCTGCCCATTTGCTCCCTTTTTCGAGAATGGGAGCTGCTTTTTCTTTGGTCCGGTTATGCACCCAAAGAGGGAACCCGGCTTTCAAAATATTCTGCGCCATGGGAAGCCCCATGTGCCCAAGCCCAATAAATCCTACGTTCGTTTTCATACACCCTCAATTTATTAGATCTTAAATTGAGGGAGATGCAATTATTTTTCCATGTAAAATTCTCTTTGGCTATGATGGATTCTATGTTTTTCTTTCGTTGTCTATTGTTTTTGATTTGTATAATCTCTACTGCTTTCACGGAGCAAGCGACTGTCAACTACCCCTTCCTAAAGGAAGGGGCTTGGAGGGAAACTAACAAGCCTGGGTTGACCAGGGAAAGCGGTAACCAGCCCGCTACGTTGTAACAAGGTTAAAGACCCACTCCGGAGTGCTTCCTCAGCCCCGGACACTGGAAGTAGCGGTTGCAGACAACCGACAGGGTAAGGACGAAACGGATTGCTACGTGATGCCGTGTTACAACATTCCCGAGGGGAGACCCCAGACACGCAAGTGGATGGGGCGTTACAAGGCCAGTAATGGCATTTTTTAAAAGGAGACAGCTTTGGCTGTATCAGTATTGGATAAAAATCATAAACCGCTGATGCCTTGCTCTGAAAGAAGAGCCAGGCGTTTGCTGACTAAGAAAAGAGCAAGGATACATTCCGTGTATCCTTTTGTTATTCGTTTAGTCGACCGTACCGTGCAAAATTCTGTTTTGCAACCGGTACGTATTAAAATTGATCCAGGAAGTATCACCACAGGAGTTGCAATTGTTCGAGAAGATGGAAAGAAGCAAACAGTTCTCTCACTCATGGAAATCCGACATCGGGGTCGTGCAATCAGTGAAGCACTGACAGCACGCTCCGGAATGCGAAGAAGACGAAGATCTAACTTACGTTATCGAGCTCCTCGCTTTGATAATAGACGTAGAAGAGCAGGATGGCTTGCACCTTCACTACAGCATCGAGTCGATGCAACTGTAAATTGGACTGAACGATTAAATCGTTACGTTCCTCTAACCGCCATCACATGTGAAACTGTCCGTTTCGATACGCAAAAGCTAATAAATCCCGAAATAGATGGAGTTGAATACCAACAAGGAACCCTTTTTGGTTATGAGGTTCGAGAATATCTCCTCGAAAAATGGGGCCGACAGTGTGCCTATTGTAGAGTAAAAGATGTTCCACTGCAGATTGACCATATTGAACCTCGCAGCCGGGGAGGGTCCAATAAAATTGACAACCTGACTCTTGCTTGTAGCTGCTGTAATTTAAAAAAAGGGAACTTATCAGTTGAACAATTTTCTCCTAAACAAGCCTTAACCATTCGTAAAACACCCGGTTTTCGTGATGCGGCAGCTGTAAATAGCACGCGTAGTGCCCTCATGCTTCGTTTGAAAGAGTTTTCTCTAACATTTGAATCTGGAACAGGAGGACAAACCAAGTATAACCGGAGTCGTTTTCAAGTCCCCAAAACACATGCTTTGGATGCAGCTTGCACGGGAACATTTTCTGAACTACTTGGCTGGCAGAAACCGATTCAACAAATTAATTGCTCCGGAAGAGGGTCGTATCAAAGAACTAGATTAGATCGTTTTGGATTTCCTCGAGGATTTTTGACAAGACAGAAACAAGTATATGGATTCCAAACGGGCGATCGAGTAAACGCCACGGTCACTAAAGGAAAAAAAATAGGTCAGTATACAGGCCGTGTAGCTGTTCGTGTATCGGGCAGCTTTAACATACAGACAGAAACGGGTGTTGTGCAAGGTATCAATTGTAAAGATTGTTGCCTTATTCAGCGTTCCGATGGATATCATTATCCGTCTATTTTAGAAAAATTTACAACGAGGAGCAGCGCTTCCTCCCAGTCCTAAAGGACTGGGTTTCCGCGCTGTCAAAGAGATGAACATGCCTACCATCGGTGTTGCAGGAGTGACCATTCCAGGAGCCGTCGACTGCATTCAAAAAATGAACCTGCATAGTTCTCGTTATTTTTCAAACAACGAGCATCCCCATGTGATCCTGTACCAGCCGAATTTTGGGATCATGCAAGCGGCGTTTAAAGCCGATGACTGGGACAAAGTGCGGGATGAGCTTACCAAATCTGTTGAAGCCCTGGCTCAAATGGGCGCCGATTTTGCCATCATCCCTGCAAATACGGTGCACCGAGTGATCGATCAGCTAGAGTGCTCCATTCCTGTGCTCAACATGCTTGAAATCGTCAGCCAGGAATGCAAAGAGCGACAAATCCAAAAAGTCGGAATCCTGGGCACTACATGGACAATGTCCGGGCATCTTTATCAAGATGCGCTGGAAGCAAAAGGCATCGAGGAAGTGATTCCCTCGGAGGATGAACAAAAAATCATCCAGGATGCCATCTTTACCGAACTTGTTCCAACCGGGCGTGTGAAACCCTCAACGCTTGCTGCGATGCTGGAAGTTGTAGAGTCACTCAAAAATAGAGGCTGCGATGGGATTGTCCTGGCGTGTACGGAGCTTCCGCTTGTTCTGAATGAGGAAAATTGCAGCATTCTCGTCATCGATACAACGGACGCTTTGGCAAAAGCTGCAATAGACCTCTTCCGAAACTAAGGGTTCGGAAGAGGTCTAAAAAAGGCCGGATCTATAGGATCCGGCCTTGCGAATTTATAAGGGTTTTTCACCGACGATATGATGGCACGTCGTGACAAGCCCTTTGCGGTCGGCTTCAACGAAAGCTTGCCCGTCTTTTGTGAGGCGGTCAAAAAGCTTTTTAAAGTGGCCTGGAAGCACCTTGCACTTCACCATCGAATTGATAATGCGTGTAGCCCATGTGAACAGCTTATCGGCATTTTCAATCAGCGGCGCTTGGATGGCATCGATGCTGGCATTTTGATTGATGATGATCTTGAATCCCGCTTTTTCCATGGCATTTGTGAAATCTGCGATGGAGGGTGTGCCGATCGCTCCGATGAGCGGCTTAATACGGCGCATGAGATCCTCATGCTCAGGGTTCTTAGGATCGTATTTATCTAAACGGAACCAGTCGAGAGAAGAGACCCGTCCGCCGGGTTTCAAAACGCGATAAATATCGGCAAATAACTTCTCAAGGTCCTTGGAGTAGCAAAATACCTGCACTTGATAGACGGCATTCATCGAAGCATCTGGAAATGGAAGAGGAAGTTCATTGAGATCGGCCTGGATGAATTCGCACTGACTAGACATGTTTTTGCCTTTGGCAAATCGTCTGGCGCATTCAAGTTGATCCGTGTCAATGTTCATCCCCGTTACATGAGCGCCTGTGATTGAAGCTACATGGTTTGCAATACGGCCTCTGCCGCATCCAATATCCAAGACACGATCCCCTTTTTTGATGCCGAGGTCTTTCGCCATTTTTTGCTCGAAAAGTTTTTGATTTGCAATGATCCCTTTTGAGAGGTCCATGATAGGAGGGATGTACATTTTTTCGACTTGGCCGATAGAGCACAGATGGTTCAGAACAGAGTAATAATCAATGAGCTTTTTCTTGACCTGATTGTAATAATCAGGACCCATATCCCTGATCAGCTCTTCTTCATTCGACCAGTCGTGGTCAAAAATATTATAAGAACCTAGAAAAGCATCGATTTTCTCCTGCGGAAGGGTGTAGAGTGTTCGCAGGGATTTTAGAACCGTCGAAACTCTGTATGAAACAAATCCTATTTTATTCGTGATCGCAAGCTGTGGCATAGCCTCTCCTAATTTTTTTTCAACTTCTTTTTTGAGTTTTAAAGAGTATCAAGATTTTTTTCAACCGGATTGATTTTTACCGTATTTGATACGGTATTTTTTAGACATCAAAAAAGGCATCATGAAAGCATGAAAAAATTAATTTGTATTTTTACGTTATTTTTCGGAGTAAATATGATGGCGGACACCGTTCAATATGTAGAATTGGAAAGCGGCTATAAAGTGTGGACAAAGCGAGTCGGACATGGGCCTATTAAAGTTCTGACCCTTCATGGCGGTCCCGGATGCTCGCATGAGTATCTGGAAGACTCGTTTGACGGCTACTTTCCGCCGGATGAGTTTGAGATCATTTATTATGCTCAGCTGGGATCATATAATTCGGACCAGCCTGACGATGTTTCACTTTGGACAGTCGACAGGTTCCGAGAAGAAGTCGAAGAAGTGCGAAGAGCCCTTCAGCTCGAGAACTTTTACCTGTACGGCCAATCGTGGGGCGGCATGCTCGCCATCGAATACGCACTGAAATATCAGAGCCATCTAAAAGGGCTGATCCTTTCAAACACCCCTGCCAGCATCGATTCTTTTGAAGCGTATATCAATGATCTCCGTTTGCAGCTTCCGGAAGATGCCCAAAAACAGCTTAAAACTTTCGAAGATCAGAAAGATTTTGCCAATCCCGACTATCAAAAACTGATGATAGAAGAGGTCTACTCCCGCTATATCTGCCGGCTGCAGCCGTGGCCTGAGGCGCTTGCGATGACCTTTCAGCATCTCAATGAGAAAGTCTATCTGATGATGCAAGGCCCGAACGAATTTACGATCACAGGTAATTTCAAAAATTGGGACCGATGGAAAGATCTGCCACAAATCAAAGTCCCTGCGCTTGTCATTTCAGGACGCTATGATACGATCAACCCTGCCGACACGATCAAGATTGCGGAATTAATCCCTCTTGGCGAAGCTAAGATTTGCGAAAAGGGCAGCCATCTTTCACTCTATGACGACCGGGAAAACTATTTTAAGGCTTTACTGGAATACCTCAGATGAAAAATCCATATCTTCCAATGGTTTGAGCATCGAATTAAGAACAAAGCGCATTCGCTCGTCCAGAGAGCTGAGCTTCTCCTTCACCGCCCTCCAATCCGTGCCAGAGTCCAGAAAATGCTCCTCATAGACTTTCACGTCAAAATCATTCGGTCCATAATAGGGATGGAACATTGAAAGCAGCGCTGCCCCCTTCCCGACCGAAACAAGAATGACTGCGTTTTCCCACGTCTTACTTTCTTCAGCTGTTTTTTTAAGCCGCTCCAGTTCTTCTTTGAGATATCGGACAAGAACCCGCACTTTCTGCTCACCGCTCTCAGGAAAAAAACTTCCTCCTCCGCTGAGATAGATCGTGCAGGAATCTTTCCCATCCGTCACCCGAACCGCATCAGAAAAAAAACCAACTTTGTATTTTTTTCCAGGGTAAGGGCAGAGAGGCCCCTCGGAATACCCATCAAAAAGCGGAAGGCCCGTCGATTTGACAATCGGCTTTCGATCATTCGGCTGCTCCATGCAAAGGTCGGTATAAATCCTCTTCTTCGACACCCAATAGGCAGAGCCGCAATTGAAGTAGCCGCGCCCGCCTTCCGCAAAAAATTCATTTTTGATGAACGACATCTGCTCTACGGAAAAAACCTTGTCCAAATTGGTACTCTGGCCTGCTGGAATGACAAGAAGTGTTTCCTTATAAGGGAGCGCCTTCAATCCCTCTACAAGCTCCTCTCCCGCAATAGATGTCACTTTCCACGCCGGCCGGCCTAACGATTCTCTGTAGGCATTAAGCGTGTTGAACATCTCAATCCTCTTAATGATGTTTTGCGCGTAAGGCCCCAAAACATCGCTTTTCTCATGCCCCTTATAGACAACCACGTAACGGATAGGAATATAGCCGCAAGCAGCGCTCATCATTTGAAAACCCTCCACGCTAAAATGATTTTCAACGCTTCCGATGGAAGGAAAATCAACACGCCTTGCATCAGCGCAACCTTCGCTCCGAAAAAATAGGCAAGCCAGATCCAGCCCAGCGTAAAGATCACGGCCGATCCACATAAAAGAGCGAGCAGAGGTCTTTTACGTAGACGAGCGATCAAATAGGCTCCGATCGGAAATGCGAGTAAAAAACCTCCGCATTTTTTTACAAGCCAGAGCGGATTTGCATGGCCGCACAAAACGGGCAGCCCCGCCGACGCGCAAAGCAGGTAGCAAACGCCCGATGCCGCCGCTTGTTTAGGAGTTTGTGTCAGACCCACAAAAAATACCGCCAGCGTCTGGAGCGTAAAAGAGACTGGATACAGCGGAACTCTCACCATGGAGCCGAGAGTGATTAAAGCCGCTCCGAACAAGGCAGCGCCTATCCATAGCAGCTCACGGTTAAAAACAAATGTATGTGTAATTTTTCTTTCCATGAACACAAGAATAAACATCGTTTCTCAATTGCCGCAATACGGCCTTCTCAGCTATCCACCCAAGGATTAGGTAGAAAAAAAACTCTTCTCTTGATAAATTCGATCTCGGTCCTTGAATATCCACCTAAATTTTAGGTATATTTTATGTTGAGCACACTTTTAGGCAGTAAAAGCGCAGAAAGAGTGCTTCTTTTTCTGCTCGTCAATGAATGCTGCTATGCAAACGAAATACAAAAGATCTATGCCACTCCCCTCACCCCCCTCCAGAGCATTCTATCCAAGCTCGAAAAAGCAGCCGTTATCTCAATAGAGCAGCGAGGCAAGACAAAGCTTTACCGCTTCAATCCGGGCTATCCCCTTCTAGATGAGCTCAAAGCGCTGCTCAAAAAAGCATTCATCCTTTTGCCCCATGAAGAGAAAAGAATCTTATTCGCGCGCAAAGAAGAGCGGCAGCTCACCATCAAAGCCTCTTACGCCAAAGAAAAGCAAAAGGCGCTCTTTCTCACCTCGTTTTGGGAGCGGCTCTCTAAAATCAAACGGGTTTCCATCCAAACCCATTCCGGGCTTCAGGGCTTCGGAGAAGTCTCCGTAGAAAAAGCCCAGCAAACCCTGATCTTCACCGAAAAAGGCCAGTGGACTGCAGAGGCCCAAGAGCTCGGTTTCAGCAACGTACTCCGCTGGACGATCGACCATTCAGCCCAGATGATCGCTCTTGAGCACCTGCGCCACGGCCCAGCAAGGCCCGTCTTCCTCTTCCACCTTGCCCCCATTGGACCAAAAACGCTTCAATCGATCGATTCCCATCTCTGCCGCGATGACTGCTATTTCGGGCGCATCGAAGTGAGCGACCGGCATATCCGTTTCCTCTGGCGCATCCTCGGCCCTCGAAAAAACGAAATCCTGCACCATACTTATGAGTAACAGCAAAATTTTGACATCTACGTTATTGATTTTTTGATCTATTCACGATGAATTCGATCCGTTCTTTGTATTTGGCGCCAAGGTCGACATCGTATTGATTTGCGATTTGCAGCGCATGGATCAGCAGATCCGGTAGCACCTCATCTAGAAGCTGCTTGGGATCAGGCTCCATTTTTCCATGCTCTTTGATTTCACAGTAAGAGGCCATTTTTCCTGTAGATTTCATGAGGTGAAGCAAGACATGCCTCATCTTCTCAAAGCCTTCGTTAATTTGAAAATGCTCTGCATCAAACTCGCGCTGAAACTGCTGAACCTCTTTTGTGTCGAAGTCAGCGTAGCTCAGTGTTGGCAGCAGAATTAACAATAAAGCGAGATACTTCATAAAACCTCTTTTAGAAGAAGAATCTACCCTAAAGTATCTTTTTTGTGGAAAGTATTTCCTTGAATCCGTAGAAGGAAAAGAAAGGAGTCATTTATGGAATTATCCATTTATTTAGCTAAGTTGATCGGAATTTATGTACTTATCGTTGCTGCAGATTTAATTTTTCGCAGGCACGAGATTAGGACAGCCGTCAAAGATTTTTGTTCTTCGACAGGGCTCGTTGTCTTCTCTGGAGCGCTTTCTCTACTTATGGGGCTTGCCATCGTCATTGCCCATCCAGTTTATGAAAGCGGCCTTCAAGGCTCCATTTCGGTCTTAGGGTATCTGATCATCTTGAGAGGTGTCTGGAGAATGGCTTTCCCTTCGCGCATTAAAAAACATATGGCCGCTTGCTTCCGCAAAGGGTATTGGTCCATTGTTTTAATCTTGGTGGCTCTGGGAATTTACCTGACCTATTCAGGATTTACAGCGGTCTACTAACCTGGCTTGCAAACAGGTGGCAAAGAGCGATAGCGAGGAACCAATTGGGCAAAACCGTAGCAAGCTACTTGTCACCTGTTTGCATACGGGTTATTAACTTCCGAAGAAGAGTTGACGCATTCTTTTGGAACCGATCTTGTGTGTCAACTCTTGGAATGTAATGAAGATGAATAAGAGCATGAGATAATACATCTGTACCGAGATGAATAGATTCCAGTTCATCCTATACAAGAACCTTGTAAAGTCTCCTTCAAGACCTAGGCCGGCCCCAAAAAGAAACGGCACCAGCCGGATAAGTAGGCGTATGATCAGTAAAATGATCCAATAAACGGCTGTCTTCCACAAAATGCCATAAACCAGAGGCCTTTTTCTAAAACGGTAGACAAAAGGAATCTTATCACCGACAAGCATCACTTTGGCAATCAAAGCAGCTGCAATAACCACTTCGATGAACCTGAAAGGCGTAATTCCAGCCCTTTCAAAGAGAAAAGCCTCTGTCCAATTGATCAACGTAAAAAAGACTAAAAAAAACAGAAAAACGGGGATAACCCTAAAGGTTTCTCTCTTGATAATCAGTAGAGCGCCCTTGCTTTTCTTTATCAGCTTCATCATGGTGTTACACATAGCAAAGCCCCGAATTAAAGAAAAATGTTTACAAATCTTTGAGCAATTCATAAGATCCGATTTACAGGAGTTATTATGCGTAAATTGCTGAGCCTCGTTTTTATGCTGCTGTTTTGTTCGTCGCTTCTTGCACAACAGGAAGTTTTAGGATTTTGGCAAACACTGGATGAAAAAACAGAAAAACCGAACTCGGTTGTTGCCGTCTATGGATACCAGGGCAAAGTTTATGTAAGGGAACTTGGCAGCTTCAACGCCAAGGGAGAGATCGATGATTCAATTTATAATCCACAAAGCAAAGCTCCTGGCCTTGCCGGCAACCCATATTACAGCGGCCTTGATTTCGTATGGAACCTGACGTATGAGGGGGCAGGCAGATTTACAGGCTATGTGGTTGATCCCCGCAATGGAAAAATTTATAATGCCGAACTCTGGAGAAAAGGGCCCAACCTCATTCTTCGCGGAGAGCTATTTACGTTCGGGGAAAATAGAGTATGGACACCTTTTCCAGAAGACAAATTTAACGACAAATTCAAGAAACCTGACGTTTCAACATTTGTCCCGGTCATCCCTCAGCCGCTGAACTAATTCATAGAGCTCGTAAAGCTTGCCTTCGAGCTCTTCAATCTCTTTTTGTAGATTATCTATGGTTTTGAGCAGATCAGGAGAATGATCGCCTGATTCGAGCAATTTTTCATTCTTCTTCTGCTCCTCTGTCATGGAAGCTATCTTTTTCTCGCAGGCCTGAATCTCTTTTTCTACGGGCTTGATTGAGTCTTTCTTGGGCTCAGGGGCGGACTTTTTGGGAGCGCTGGCCTTATCTCCCCAGCCGACTTTCTCCAGAAAATCATCGTAATTGCCTAAGAAGAGCGTCTGGCGCGCCTCTTCGCAGAGAATGATCTTATCAAGGTTCAGCCTTCGCAGGATAAGCTCGCTGTGGGTGACCATGACAACAGAGCCTGAAAAATCCTCCAAAGCATCGATGAGAGCCTCGATCGATTCAATGTCCAAGTGATGCGTCGGTTCATCCAGCAGCAGCAGGTTGCAAGGCTTGGCCACGATCTTTCCCAAAAGAACGCGGCTCTTCTCACCGCCTGAGAGAACCGATATTTTCTTATCGGAGAGCGCTCCGCTGAACATCATGGCCCCGGCGATCCCTTTGACCTGAGTGAAGTTAAGGGCATGATTGGCAAGGGCGATCTCTTCGGTAATCGTATGTTTGGTGTCCAGCCTGTCGATATGCGTCTGCCCAAAGTATCCCAGCCGTGTATTATCCGAATATTCGACAGCCCCCTTCTTGGGAGTCAGATCGCCGCCCAGAAGGCGCAGGAGCGTAGATTTGCCGCGTCCGTTCTTTCCGATAATGGCCACTCTTTCCCCTTTTTCGATTTCAAGCGTAACATCGTCGATGAGAGGCTCGTCCGTATATGAAAACTGAAGATGGCTGGCCTCGAGCATCTTCCTGCCGGGAAACGGCGCTTCTTGAAACGCAAATGAGAGCTCGGAGATCTGGTTCAATTGATCTAGCACAGGCACGCGCTCGAGCATTTTCACCCTCGCCTGCGCTTGCCCAGCTTTTGAAGCCTTCGCTCCAAACCGGTCAACAAAGCTCTGCATGTGAGCCCGCTTTTTCTCCACTTTCACTCGCGACTTTTCATGAAGCTCTTCGTCTTGCAGGATCAGCTGAAAGAAATCGAGTGTCGTTCCCTTGATCTTTTTTACCTTTTCCCGATGAATTCCCATCGTATGCGTTGAGACATTGTCCAGAAAATCGCGATCATGGGAGATCACGATGAACTCACCCGGCCACCTTTTTAAAAAATTCGTCAGCCATCTGATCGACAAGATGTCTAAATAGTTGGTCGGCTCATCGAGTAAAAGGCAATCGGGCTCAGAGACCAGCACTTTGGCAAGATGCAGCCTTAAATGATATCCCCCGGAGAACTCGCTTGGAGACTTGTCAAGATCCTCTTCCGTGAATCCCAGGCCGAACAAAATCTTCTCCGCCCTATACAGCTCTTCCCGCTCATGCTCAGGAAGCCCCAGCGCCGCCTCCTGTAAAATCGATCCTTGAGTAAAGCGGATATGCTGGTTTAAGTAGCCGATACGATAATTCTTGGAAATAGAGATAGTCCCCCCATCAGCCTCCAGCTCTCCTGCAATCAGCTTAAACAGCGTCGACTTGCCGGATCCATTGCGTCCGACAAAGCTGCACCGCTCCCCCTTCTGAAGCGAAAATGAAACATCCTTAAAGACAGGATGTCCCGAAAATGAAAGTTCCACATCATCAAATTGAATCATAAGGCGAGTAGTTTACCCTCTATGAAAGCCTGGGTCAAGTAACTTCATTTTTTAGAATATGCAATAATTTTTTTAGCCATTCCACGAAAAATGAACCAGTGGATAGGATAGAGCACATACCAATAAAGGCGTCCTAAAACCCCTTGAGGCCTAAAAGTTGCAATCTGCGTCAAAAGCCCTCGTGATATCTTAAATTCAAGCCATGCCTCCCCAGGAACACGCATTTCAGCGTATAAAAGCAGGCGGTGATGGGTTTTATCAGCAACCACAACCCTCCAAAAATCCAACGCATCTCCCGGATGAATATCTGTTGGACTTTTCCGGCCGCGCCGAAGGCCTATTCCACCTACGAGTTTGTCGAAAAAACCCGCAGTTCCACGCCCAGTTCATGAAAAGCCAACCCTTATCTCCCCCTAAAGACCACACCTCATTTTCGACGTTCTCTAAAGAACATGAAAAAGGAATACGAATTATTTCTTGAATCACACCATAACTGGGTACATTGACGTATATCGATAAATCTGGACTGAGATGAGAATATCCCATCGCATCTTTCCAGCTGGAAGGCACTTTATCCTCTTCAATGACATCCAAAGCTCTTTTCAGGGCCTGCTCATAAGTGAGGAGCTGCTTTGGATAAAGCTTTTGGATCCGATTTTCACGGCACACCGCATTATTTTTAAGGCTCTCCACAAGAGACCTGGAAAGCGTATAGCTTGCTGAAGTGATGAAGTAAAGCCAGTACGACGATAAATTCGGGGTAAAAAAAGGGAACCCTGATTATTCTGCGCTTAAGCCCTCTCATCTGAGCATACTTCAAAAGAAGCTCTCGATATGTCAGCACATCGGGGCCTCCGATTTCATACCTCTCTCCGAAACACTCACGATTTCCCAAAACAAAAATCAGATAATCGAGCACATCCCTCACTGCAATGGGC
>CAVTNO010000010.1:0-191101 GCA_963736155.1 uncultured Rhabdochlamydiaceae bacterium
AACACCAGACATTATGTGGCCGGATTTACCAAACCACAAATCCCATGTCGAAACGGACACTTCCAATGGTCCGCACGCTTAACTTACTTTGTCACCCCTTCGTATAATCTACAGCGGCGCAGGAATATTTAACCTGCTTCCCATCACCTACGCGTTTCCGCCTTAGCTTAGGGACCGGCTAACCCAGGGAAGACGAGCTTGACCCTGGAAACCTTAGATTTTCGGCGAGATGATTTTCACTATCTTTATCGTTTACTTATGCCATGCATTATCACTTGTATCCCCTCCAACACTCCTAACGGTATATCTTCAACGCACATACAACGCTCTCCTACCGCATACTATAGCTAGTACATCCGCGATTTCGGCTCTATGCTTCGAGTCCCGTATATTATAGGCGCAAAGTCTCTCGATTGGTGAGCTGTTACGCACTCTTTAAATGATGGCTGCCTCTAAGCCAACATCCCAACTGTCTTTGAAACTTTACTTCCTTTCCCACTTAGCATAGAATTTGGGGCCTTAATCGGCGGTCTGGGCTGTTCCCCTTTTGACTATGAAGCTTATCCCCCACAGTCTATCTCCTGATCATCTTCCTGGTATTCGGAGTTTGATTCCCGTTGGTAGGGCTGTCGCCCCCCTAATGAATTCAGTGCTCTACCCCCAAGAAGTTATAATCAAGGCTAACCCTAAAGTTATTTCGGAGAGAACAAGATATCTCCAAGTTTGATTAGCCTTTCACCCCTATCCACAACTCATCCAAGAATTTTTCAACATTCACTAGTTCGGACCTCCACTAGGTGTTACCCCAGCTTCATCCTGGTCATGGATAGATCACTTGGTTTCGTGTCTGCAGTAAATGACTTGTCGCGCTATTAACGCTTGCTTTCGCTTCGACTCCAGAACGTTTACAGTTCCTTAATCTTGCCATTTACCGCAACTCGCTGGCTCATCATGCAAAAGGCACGCCGTCAGCCATTTCCCTAAAAGGGACATAGGCCTTCGACCGTTTGTAAGCTGTTGGTTTCAGGTTCTATTTCACTCCCCTAACAGGGGTTCTTTTCACCTTTCCCTCGCGGTACTGGTTCACTATCGGTCATCGATGAGTATTTAGCCTTGGAGGGTGGTCCCCCCAGATTCAGACCAGATTTCCCGTGGCCGGTCTTACTCAGGTACCCAACGTGCTCTCTTCTCTTTTCGCTGACGGGGCTATCACCCTGTCTCGCTAACCTTTTCAGGTTATTCAGCTAAGATCATTGATACACATGTGTCGGGCCCTACAACCCCAAGAATACGAAATTCTTGGTTTGGGCTCTTCCCACTTCGCTCGCCGCTACTATGGGAATCTCTTCTAGATTTTTTTTCCTCAGCCTACTGAGATGTGTCACTTCGGCTGGTATCGCTTTACTGTCTTATGAATTCAGACAATAATAATTGAACATTACTTCAACTGGGTTCCCCCATTCGGAAATTTCCGGATCAAAGCTTCTTTCCAGCTCCCCGAAACTTATCGCAGGTTTGCGCGTCCTTCTTCGCCTATCGATGCCAAGGCATCCACCAACAGCTCTTAGCAACTTGATCAAAATTTGAAAGCTGCTATTTCGCCGTAAAATTAATATTGTGAATTATCCTCAAGCGCTAATTTACATCAGTGAAAATTGCGCTTGAATATATAATAATATTTTATAACTTACTTACTTTAAAAAACTTATTCGAATTGTCGAGATAGCAAAAAAAAGTGTTTCCACACTTTATCTCTACTGTCTATTTAGACAAGAGAAGGGAAGTGATGTTACAAGCTAACAAGCTTGCTCAACCTATTGGTGTCAACGGAGGGTCGACAACCAAATAGTCCTTAAAAGGAGGTGATCCAGCCCCACCTTCCGGTAGGGCTACCTTGTTACGACTTCATCCCAGTCATCGGCCTCACCTTGGTGACCTCTCTCCTTGCGGTTGAGTCAGCCACTTTGGGCGAAACCAACTCCCATGATGTGACGGGCGGTGTGTACAAGGCCCGGGAACGTATTCACGGCGATGTTGCTGACTCGCCATTACTAGCAATTCCAACTTCATGTGGTCGAGTTGCAGACCACAATCTGAACTGAGATCGGCTTTCTGGGATTTGCTCCACCTTACGGTCTTGCAGCCCTCTGTACCGACCATTGTAGCACGTGTGTAGCCCTGGACATAAAGGCCATGCGGACTTGACGTCATCCTCACCTTCCTCCTAGTTAACCTAGGCAGTCTCATTAGAGTCCCCACCTTACGTGTTGGCAACTAATGATAAGGGTTGCGCTCGTTGCGGGACTTAACCCAACACCTCACGGCACGAGCTGACGACAGCCATGCAGCACCTATACAGAAGTCCTTGCGGAAAATACCATTTCTGGTATCGCCCTCTGCATTTCGAGCCCAGGTAAGGTTCTTCGCGTTGCATCGAATTAAACCACATGCTCCACTGCTTGTGCGGGCCCCCGTCAATTCTTTTGAGTTTCACCCTTGCGAGCGTACTCCTCAGGCGGTATACTTATCGCGTTAGCTACGACACAATCAGGGTTGAGCCTAATTACATCAAGTATACATCGTTTACGACAAGGACTACCAGGGTATCTAATCCTGTTTGCTCCCCTTGCTCTCGCGCCTCAGCGTCAGGTCTAAACTAGAAAGGCGCTTTCGCCACCGGTGTTCCTCCACGTATCTACGCATTTCACCGCTACACGTGGAATTCCCCTTTCTCCGTCAATCCTCTAGAGAGACAGTTTCAAATGCAGCACCAAAGTTGAGCTTTGGTATTTCACATCTGACTTATCAATCCGCCTACGCGCCCTTTACGCCCAATAATTCCGATTAATGCTTGCACCCTACGTATTACCGCAGCTGCTGGCACGTAGTTAGCCGGTGCTTTTTCTCCTGCTACTCTCAAATTGACTCGTTATTCACGAATCGTTCTTGTTCACAGGCAAAAGAGTTTTACGACCCGAAGGCCTTCATCACTCACACAGCGTCGCTCCGTCAGGCTTTCGCCCATTGCGAAAGATCCTCGACTGCAGCCTCCCGTAGGAGTCTGGGCAGTATCTCAGTCCCAATGTTGGCGGTCAATCTCTCAATCCGCCTAGACGTCTTAGCCTTGGTGCGCCATTACCACACCAACTAGCTGATATCCCATGAACCTCTCTCTAACCGCAAGGTCGGTTTCCCGATCCCCTACTTTGATCAACCGGAGTATCCTCCAGCGACCTCATTCGGTATTAGCGGCCGTTTCCAGCCGTTATCCCCAGGTTAAAGGCAAGTTATTCATGTATTACTAACCCTTCCGCCACTCAATTACAGGTTACCCTACAATTGCGTTCGACTTGCATGCCTCATCCACGCTGTCAGCATTCAATCTGAACCAAGATCAAATTCTCAAGTTGAAAATTTGATTTGATTTATCTAAAAATCCAAAAAATTTATAAAGGCAATTAAAGTAATAAATTACTTTAACTGCACAAGCTTGTTATTTCTGCTTGAACATCACTTCTCTTGACTTGTCTAAACAACAGGGCGAAGACTTTGCTTCGCTTATTCACTCAGGGTTTATGCTGAGGAAGCCAACAACATACTAAACGGCTCGATTTTTGTGCAATGCTTTTTGCAGAAAATGTTTTTTCTTGATCGATTTTTTCCTATTTTTCATAGGGAAAACCAATTTTTCAGCTTTTTTATTTTTTTTGAAATGGGGTCAGAATGCGACTTGCAGAAAAGGACAAAATTCGATTGTTTTATTCAAATAAAGCTTACGTAGACAACCATTCCCGCTATATAGCCGGCAAGAACGGGAATCGTGACCTTCTTCATGTAGGTGAGAAAGTCAATTTTTTCCATACCCATGAGCGCCACGCCTGCAGACGACCCTATGATGAGAAGGCTGCCTCCGGTGCCTGCAGCATAGGCTATCATCATCCACAACGTGTGATCGGTAGGAAACTGATCCAGGGGATACATTCCCATCGTTGCCGCAACCAGAGGGACGTTATCGATAATTGCCGAAATACCCCCGATAATCATTGCCAGAACAGGCAGGCTGGTAAAAACCTCTCCGAGCTTCTCGGCCAGCGCTGAGAGCAAATGAGCGGCATCAAGGGCTCCTACCGAGAGCAATATCCCCAAGAAAAATAAAACACCGGAAATGTCAATCTTGGTCAAAATATGCGGCATCTGCAGGTGTTTTCTCTTCTCATGAGGAACATGGAGGCCGTCGGTGACAAGCCACAAAAAGGCTAAGCTGATCAGCACCCCCATGAAGGGAGGCAGTCCTGTCCATGCCTTGAAAACAGGAACAAAAATAAGTCCTGCCATCCCCAGCCAGAAAACCAGCTTTGCGCCGGGCTCTGCAACATCGACGGGCAGATTTTTTTCGCTGCTGATATTGCCCTTCAGTCTAAATGTAAAATAGATAAGCGGAACTACAACAGAAACAACGCTGGGCAAAAATAAGGCGCTCATCACAGGCCATGTTGACAGCTGCCCGGAGATCCAGAGCATGGTTGTTGTGACGTCTCCAATAGGCGTCCATGCGCCTCCGGCATTGGATGCGACAACAACAATGCAGCAAAAAAGAAGCCTGTCTTTCGCGCTAGGAATAATTTTCCGCAGCAGTGAAACCATTAAAATCGTAGTCGTCAGGTTGTCCAAAAGAGCCGATAGGAAAAATGAGACAAAAGAGATCAGCCACAGCATTTTTCGCTTGGACTTTGTTTGGATCACATCGGTAATGATCTTAAATCCTCTGTGAGAATCAATCACCTCAACGATGGCCATAGCGCCAATCAAATAAAATACGATTTGAGCGACGCTTGCCGTATCGACCATAAGTAGATTTGTATCGTTTTGCAAGCTCGTGTGATCGGTTAAAAAAAAGACTGACCAGCAGCTGACTGCCATAAAAATGGCGATCGCAGCTTTATTCAATTTAATGAAACTTTCAAAGATAATTGCGAGATAGCCAACGGTGAAAATAGCTAAAATGAGCCCCGTTTGCATTAGGTTATGCCTGCGTGGATGATATCATGCATGCGGATAAGCCCTACGATTTGCTGTCCTTCCAATACAGGGAGCATCATGATCCATCTACCAGGATCTTTTTGCATCAGTTTCAGTGCATCCCAGGCCATTTCATTGGTTTGCGTCGTGAGAGCGCATCGGGTCATGAGGTCTCCAATATTTTTCTCAAGTACGGTCGAACCCAACGATTGCAAAGAACGTCTTAAATCGCCATCAGTAAAAATTCCTTGGAAAATCCCCTCTTCATCCGTAATGATAACGCAACCGAGCCGTTTATCAGAAAATTCAGGCAAGACTTCGCTCAATGTTTTCGAGGGCTTGCAGATCGGTAATTTATTCAGCGGAACCATAAGATCATGAACGGCGATTGTCGCTTTCTTGCCGATCATGCCGGATGGATGGTTCTCTCCATACGATTCTAGGGTAAAACCTTTTTTCTTCATGAGCGCAATCGCTAGGGCATCGCCAAATAAAAGCTGCACTTCAGTCGAGATTGTGGGGGCAAGATCATAGGGGCAGAGTTCTTTTTCAACAGGAAGCAAAAGTGACAGATCTGCCTGCACTCCAAGCCGGCTTTGCAGGTTGGAGACCCAGGCGACTATTTTCGCGCCTTTTCTTTGAATATAAGGAACCAAATTGACAAGCTCGTCGGTCTCTCCGCTTTTGCTGAGCATGATAACAATGTCATCCGCTGTCACAATTCCGATATCTCCATGCAGAAAGTTGGCCGTTGGAAGATAAAGCGCTTTTGTGCCGGTCGAAACAAGCGTCATCGCAATTTTTTCTGCAATGATCCCGCTCTTACCAACACCGGTAAAAATGAGGAGGCCTTTCGTATGAGCGCACAGATTGACAACTTCTTCCGCACGCGCGTGATCGATCTTGTCGAAGTAGTGAGTCAAATAGCTGAGCTGCTCTGTAAATAAATTCTTTAACAAATGGTTGTTCTCCAGGTTTTAATGCCAAAACTAATGATAGGTCATTGGCTTTTTTGCATGAAGAAGATAATGTGAGTTTTTTATAAGGATACTCTATGAAACATAAGATCACAGTTGCCCGTGGCGACGGAATTGGACCAGAAATCATGCAAGCGACGCTGCACGTCCTCAAAGAATCGGGCGCTCAGCTTGAGATCCATGAGGTCGATATTGGTGAAAAAGTTTATTTAAAAGGCGCCCTCACGGGGATCGAACCTAAAACCTGGGAGACGATTAAACACACTGAGGCGTTTTTAAAATCTCCTATTACTACTCCTCAAGGCGGCGGTTTCAAAAGTTTAAATGTCACGATCCGAACAACACTGGGGCTTTATGCCAACATCCGCCCTTGTGTTTCATACGCCCCGTATATAGCGACTAAACACCCCAAAATGGATGTCGTGATCGTCCGTGAAAATGAAGAAGACCTCTATGCAGGGATCGAATACCGGCAAACCCCCGATGTGATGGTCTCACATAAAATTATCACGCGCCAAGGGTGTGAAAAAATTATTCGGTATGCTTTTGAATATGCGCGCCACCATGGCCGCAAAAAAGTAACGGCGTTTACAAAAGATAATATTATGAAATTCACCGACGGCCTTTTTCATAAAATTTATGATGAGATTTCCAAAGAATATCCTGAAATCACGCCCGAGCATTGGATTGTCGACATCGGCGCTGCCAAGCTGGCCACGGTGCCTGAAAATTTTGATGTGATCGTTCTTCCCAACCTTTACGGAGATATTCTTTCAGATGTTGCGGCGGAAATAACAGGTTCGGTGGGGCTTGCCCCTTCGGCAAATATCGGCAATCTCGGAGCGATGTTCGAAGCGATCCACGGATCAGCCCCTCGAAGAGCCGGTCAAAATGTCGCCAACCCTTCTGGCCTTCTTCTTGCGTCTGTCATGATGATGGCCTATCTTGGAGAGGCGGAGATCGCCACACGCATCCATGATGCCTGGCTTGCGACCATTGAAGAAGGGATTCACACGTACGATATTGCGAATGACAAAACAACCCGCCAGCGCGTGGGGACAAAAGAATTTGGCGAAGCGGTGGCTAAAAACTTAGGCAAAAAGCCAAAAGTGCTAAAAGCCCCCATCTACAAAGCCGAAGCAAAAATTATTCCCATCCTTTCACCGCATGAAACAAAAACACAGCGGGAACTTGTCGGCGTTGATGTCTTTATTTATTCCAAAAATAAAGCGATTGCTTTCCAGGAGAAAATTACAAAAGTTCCAACAACAGCTCTCAAGCTTGAGATGATTTCCAACCGCGGCGCCCGCATCTGGCCCAATGGCCATCATGAAACCTTCTGCATTGAGCAGTTTCGGTGCCGTTTTATTGCTTCGGATGGAAAATCAACTGAGACGCACGAGATCCTCAAGCTGCTAGAGACATTGAATGTCTCCGGCTATGACGTGATCAAAACAGAAAATCTCTACACATTTGATGGCAAACCGGGTTATAGTTCTGCGGAAGGATAAATTCTTCGCATGAATAAAAAATTAGGTTTTTTTGCTGTTGCAATGATGAATATTGTCATCGTTGCCAACCTTCAAATGATCACCGCAACCGCGGTCTACGGTTATTCTTTAATCTTTTTCTATGTGCTGGCAGCCCTTCTCTTTTTTGTCCCCTGCATGCTGATCATCTCCCAGCTTTCAACAGCCTATCCGATCACCGGCGGATCGTATCTGTGGGTGGAAAAAGCCTTTGGTAAAAAGTGGGGCTTTTTTGCAGCCAGTTTCATTTGGCTGAGCAATGTGATTTGGTATCCCACCATCTTTTCCCTTCTGGCAACCATTTTCGCCTATCTGGTCGCACCTCAGCTTACAAACAGCACCACCTTCATCTTGACCGGCGCATTGATTCTTTTCTGGGTGGTGACGATCCTCAATATTTTCGGAATACGAGTCTCCAGCTTTGTCAGCAGCTTGAGCAGTCTGATCGGGGTCATTTTGCCGACGCTAATTTTAATCGCTTTTGCTTTCATTTGGATGATGGGCTCAAAAGCAACCCAAATTACATTCTCCTTCAGTAGCCTCATGCCTGAGCTGGGCGACTACTCCAAGTGGGCCTTTTTAACGCAGATCATCATCAGTTTGGTGGGGATCGAGATGTCGGCGGTTCACGCCGGAGAAATCAAAGAACCCAGAAGCACCATTCCGAGAGCGATGGGATTTTCAGCGATAATTATTCTGCTGATTGTCATTTTAGCTCCTCTTTCCATCGGACTTGTGATCCCGCAAGATAAAATCAGCATCGTCGCCGGCCTTATCGATGCGATGGAAGTCTTTTTCCAAAGCTTCCAAATCGCTCCTTTCATCTTTTTATCGATGCTGGCTTTGATTTTCATTGGAAATATCGGTTCGACGACGGCATGGATGATTGGATCGACGCGCGGGATGCATGTGGCCAGCATCCACTGTAAAATGCCGGCCTTTTTTCAGATGACAAACCGGCACCACGCACCTCTAGGGATTTTGATTCTGGAAGCCGTTATCTTCACGTTCTCCTGCAGCCTCTTTTTCTTCTCAACGATCAGCAACGCCTATTGGATCCTGCTGCAGCTGGCCAGCCAGATCACGCTCATCTATTACATCTTGATATTCGCGGCTGCTATTAAGCTGAAACATGTGACTGCCGTTAGAACTGATTCTTTTCAGATCCCCGGCAAAGCCCTAGGGACCACGATTGCAGCAATCGTCGCCAGCATCACGGCTCTTTTTGCAATCATCTTTGGATTTTTCCCGCCTTCTGCCGGATCGGTCCAAGCATCAGCCCTCTACCCCTATTTACTTGCGATCGGGATCGGGCTTGCAGTCGCAGTCCCCTTCCTCTTTTTGCGGTGGAGTAAGAGATGAGCCCCATCTCTGTTCATTGGTTTCGCAGTGATCTGCGCCTAAAAGATAACCCCGCGCTCAGCCTGGCTGCGTCTCAAAACATGCCGCTTGTCTGCCTCTATATCATGGAAGATGATGAGCCCTGCGTCCAGAACCTCTGGCTTCACGCATCGCTCAAAGCGCTGCAGGCTTCGTTAAAAGAGTTGAAAATTCCTCTCGTTTTTGCCAAGGGTCCCGGGGCGGATGTTTGGAAGCATCTGATCAAGCATCATACAATTGGGCATGTGACGTGGAGCAAGTGCTACGAACCTGATGGAATAAAACGAGATGCAAAAGTCGAAAAACTTCTTGCGGACATTCCGGTAAAGACGGTCAATGGAACCTTGCTGCTGGAACCTACGGCACTCTCAACCGGGTCAGGCGATTTCTATAAAGTTTTCACACCTTATTGGAAACTGCATCAAAAAGTGTACGAGTCTCCAAAGGCAGCCCCCAGAGTCAAAGCCAACGCATCTTCGCCCCATATCGAAATTCTTAAGCTGGATGATCTCAACCTCATGAAACATCCTCTGATCAACCTGGAGGACAGTTGGCAGCCCGGAGAAGAAGGGGCGCATGAGCGGCTTAAGCACTTTTTGTCGCACGCTCTATCCCATTACGAAAAAGGGCGCGATTATCCGGCGGAAAAAGCCCACTCCGGGCTCTCTCCCCACCTTCATTTCGGAGAAATCAGCCCCCATGCAATTGTAAGAGCGCTCCATACGCACACAAAAAACAGCACGGCATTTATCCGAGAGCTCGTCTTCCGCGACTTTGCAGCGCAGCTCCTCTATCACATCCCGCACCTTTCCACAGAACCGATGAAGCCTCAATTTTCCAAATGGAGATGGGATAACAGCAGTGCATTTTTTGATGCATGGAAAAAAGGAAAGACCGGTTATCCGATTGTAGATGCCGGCATGCGCGAGCTTTTAGAAACAGGCTTTATGCACAACCGCGTCCGGATGATCGTCGCTTCTTTTCTAGTAAAAGATCTCAATGTCGCCTGGCAAAAAGGGGCCGATTGGTTTTTGAAGCGGCTGCTCGATGCCGATCTTGCAAGCAACAGCTTTAATTGGCAATGGAGCGCGGGAACAGGTCCTGACGCTCAGCCGTTTTTTCGCATCTTCAATCCGCTGCTGCAGAGCACAAAGTTCGATCCTGAAGGCGCCTATATCCGAAAATGGGTGCCTGAGCTCAAAAAGCTCTCAAACAAAGAGATCCATGCCCCTTCCGACGCGGCGCGCCGAGAATGCAGCTACCCCTCCCCCCTTGTCGATCATGACATTGCAAAGAAGCAGGCCCTCAAAGAATTTCATAGGGTGGCATGAGCCCCTACACAACCCCCTAACCCTCAGAAATTTATGATCTCTTTTTGTAAAATAATTAATTGAACTATAACTCATAAAATGATATAATTATTTTCAAACCGCAAATAATAGGTCTAAAAATGAGTACATTAACTGTTCAAAGAGCATGCATTCAAGAAGGCACCCCCCTTATCAGGGAAGAAACCGGTAAAAAAACCTTATTTTCTCTGATTAAAGAATTTCTACCTTCGGCAGATTGGGACCATACTAATACGACGATAATGCCCTATTCCTACAAGGATGACCAAGTACCTCTTCTTTTGGATAGAACAACAAATAATACGTATTTGGATGAGAATCTTGGATGGATTAGAGAGAAATGCGTTTTATTAACTTTAGGCACTCCCGTTGTTCAAACTTTAGCCTTAGTAATAAATGCGGTCAAAAGGGTTTTGAAATTAATCACCCTTTGGGATTTCTGGGCTGACGAAGTGCCGGGCACTCCTTACAACTTCAAAGCCAAACTTGAAAAAGCAGGCATAGATTTGTTGCGAATTATTGCAACACCCATCGCTCTTGTAGCCTTACAAGGAGCAGCTATTTATGGAATTTTTAGCCCCTGGAATGGAAGAAAAATTTACGCGCGTATTGAAAATGCAATGTATGATGAATGGACTTTAGCACCCTGTTTTCGTGCTAATCCTAAGCCGCGTGATTTGAAATTTTTTGGCGAAGATTAATTAACCTTTTGCTCCAAATGCCCTTTCAGCGCATTTAAGAAGCCGCATCCATACATGCCATCGATCACGCGGTGATCGAAGGTGAGTGAAATGTTCATCATCGAACGTGAGACGAAAGATCCGTCATCCAGCTCAACAACCCTTTTATAAATCGCTCCCATACCGACGATGGCAACTTCCGGGAACCGGATGATCGGGATGCCGATCATGACGCCGGAAATACCGAAATTCGTGAGAGTGATGGTTCCATCTTGCACTTCAGACGGCTGCAGCTTGCCAGCGCGCGCGCGCTGAGATAGATCCGACATCGCTTTTGCAATCTGTGGGATATCGAGCGACTGTGTATTTTTGATCACAGGAACCATGATGCCTTGATCTACGCTGACAGCAAGGCCGAGATTGACAAATCGTTTAACAACAATCGTGTCGCCTTCCAGTGATGAGTTAAGATGCGGATATTCCTGAAGCGCTTTTGTAATAGCCTGAGCAACAAATGTCGTGATGGTGAGCTTGACGCCATGCTTTGCTAAAAATGCTTCCTTATCGCGCTGAACAAGTTTGACAATCTCTGTCACATCGACTTCCGTGATCAGCGATGCATGCGGCGCTTCGTAGAAAGAGCGGACCATGTTATCGGCGATGGCTTTGCGCATCCCTGTCATCTTGATGTGTTCGACATCTCCCTTTGGAGCCCCAGAAACCTTCATGGGACATGGACGGTTGTGGGTTTTCTTCTCGACATACAGCTCGAGGTCGCGTTTAGAAAGCCTTCCGCCGGCGCCCGTTGCAGGGATTTTTGGGAGCTCATCCAGTGAAATGTTATGTTCTCTCGCCAGGCGCAGCAGCGCTGGAGAAAAATAATCTTGCATTTCAGTCGACGCTGGTCCTGACTCGGCTCTTTTATCAACATGGATATGCGCAGCTTTATCTATAGCGCCGCCTTGATGAACGGCGATCACGCCGAGCGTCTCGCCCACTAGCAGCACTTGATCAGGCTTGCCAACTATTTTTATCAGCACTCCCGCAAAAGGCGATGGGATCTCGCTGTTGACTTTGTCAGTGGAAACTTCCAGAAGAGGCTCATCGCGATTGACGATATCGCCCTCTTTTTTGAACCATTGCACAACGGTGGCGCTTTCGATGCTTTCTCCAAGCTTAGGAAGTGTGACTAGGGATTCTGACATGTTGAACCTGTGCTTTTATTTGATTGATAAATTGTTTCCAGACTTCAGTTCCCTCTGTGATCGATAGCTCCAGTGGAACAGGGATGATTGGAAGAGATGTTGACTCAAGCTTAACGAAGTCTTTTTCGGTGCAGACTAAAACATCTGCTTTAGATTTTTGGGCCAGCTCTTCAAGTTCTTTGACAGAAAACGGTTCATGGTCGGGCTTGATGAGAGAAACTTTAATTTTGGCGCCGGACGCCTGAATTTGGTTTAAAAACCTTTCAGGATTTGCAATAGCGCAGAAGAGCGCCACTTTTTTTCCCTTCAGGTCGACAGATGTCGTCCGATCAAAGAAGACTTGCGGCACCTTTACATTCAGTTTTTTTGATCCCATCACCGCAAGAAGAGTTGCAGAAGAAAGCCTCGAAGGAAGGTCTCTAAGATAACCGCGAGGAAGAAAATGTCCATTGCTATAGGGAGATTCTGCTGCAGTAACAACAACGTCAAAATCACGATGCAGCCTTCGATGCTGAAAACCGTCGTCGAGAATAATAATCTCCGCTCCATTTTCAACGGCTTTTTTAGCGGAAGCATAACGATCGGCGCCTACCCACACTTGAACTTCAGGAAGTTTTTGCGCCAGCCATAAAGGCTCATCACCCACTTCATCGGCTTGCATGGAAGCCTCGACAAACGTCGGCCCCTCATTTTCTGCAATAGATCTATAGCCGCGCGATAAAATGGCGACTTTATGTTCTTTAGAAAGCTCGCTGGCCAGAAAATGGACCAGCGGCGTTTTCCCCGTGCCGCCGGCAACAATATTGCCAACGCTGACGACAACGGCAGGAACTTTTTTGGTCGTTAGCAGACGAGACTGATACGCCTCATGCCTGAGCCTCACGCCGGCTTGATAAAGCTTACTGAGGAGCCACAGCGCTCTTTTGCCCGGGCGGCGTCCTTCAAGGATCTCTTGCATGCTGTCTTTCAAGTGACATAGAAAAGCTCTTCTTCCACCATTTCAATGATCATGTGAATCGCAGCCATATGCGCTTCCTGGATCCTGTCGGAATAAGGGAAAGCCATCAATAATCCACTCCAGATCAGCAAAGCCTTTCAGCTTGCCGCCTGTTTTTCCGAGGAATGCAATCGTAATCAGCCCCCGCTCTTTCGCGGCTTCAGCGGCTTTTAAGAGGTTTAAAGAATTTCCGCTCGTAGTAAGAACAGTCAGCACATCGCCTTTTTTCCCCAGCGCTTCAACAGCTCTGGAAAAGACATAATCATACCCTAGATCGTTTCCAACGCAGCTCATATGCCCCGGATCAGAAAGAGCGATCGCAGGCAGGGCAGGACGTTTATTTCGGTAGAGGCCGGTCAGCTCTTCAGTGAAATGCATCGCATCGCAAAGACTTCCGCCATTGCCGGCAACCAAGATCTTGCCGCCATTTTTAAAACAGGCCGCAATCGTTTGCGCTGCCCGTTCAATAAATTCTAACGCTTCAGGCGACTTGAGGCACTGGGCAGCCCGGATCGCTTCTTCAACAGAGTTCAAAATTTTTTGTTTCATCAAATCGGTTACTGCCATAAAAAAGACCATCATAAGGCAATGGTCTAAATATGACAATTGCTTTGACCGTTCGAAAAAAGCGACAAAAAAAACATGATTTGAGGATATGAATGATATATCCCTTATTTCACGCACAACCAATGTATATGTCGTTGTATTTCAATCATTTAAATACAAGAATTTGTCTATCAAAATTAGCTGGATTATGATATAATTTACTCTAATTAATGAAGGAGATTTATGAGTATCAATCAAGCCGGCTGGACAGAAAGAGTAGCAACAATGGCCTCTTCCACCTTCAACTTTAGTCGCTCAATTCTTTTTGGTAAATCAGGCCAATATACCATTTGCTCTATCCCCGTCACTTTTGAAAAAGACCCCATCTATACTGGCCGCTCTTTAGCCACCATTGTAAATTTCTGTAGGATCCTTTTTCTATCAAGAGCTAGTAATTTTCATCATGAAATGGGGCATGCAATAACAATAAAATTGCTAACAGGTCAATTACCTTACGTCTACATTGGGGGCGGAGCAAGTGTGACTCGAACATCCGACCGCATTCCTCATTCAACTATTAATAACATTATTCTTGCCGCAGGCCCCCTTGCGCAAGCTGTTTTTGATGGGATCCATTTGAATCTTGCAGCCTCTGTATTACCATTGCACAAACCTGCGGCTATTATCCTGAGCATAGGAGCTCTAGATGAAATGGTGTCTAGCATTATAACTATGATTCCTGGTCCTATTAGATCGGGAGGTGATTGGAGCAGGCTTTTTCATGCCAACCCAACGCACTTCTTCTTAGCCGGATTTGCTGTGACGGGCGTCTATGCTCTCAGTCTGTATTTAGCCACTAGAAAGGAATCTCTGACAGCCAAACATGTAAAATCTTTATTTAGTTGGCTGCAGATCGGCTTTTCAAAATACGTTGAACGCTTCTCAATGCCTCGAGCACCCTCTGACAGCCATAACTTCTTTGGTGACAGGGCGCCTGAAAGTCATCCCAATAGCACAGAGCCCGATACTGCAATTCCAGTAAGCCATGCTGCAGATTTATAATCTAATCTGAACCGTCGTATTTCGTTCTACGAAAAAGACCATTTCAGATAATAATCTAAATATGATCATTTAGGGATAGGTTCATGACAATTGCAATAGTCGGAGCCACAGGAGCTGTCGGCCAAGAAATCGTTCGATTACTGGAGCAAAGGCGGCATATTGTCAAAAATCTTCGTTGTTTTGCCTCGCCAAAGTCAGTAGGAAAAACTTTATTTTTTGGCGGAGAGAACATTCAAATTGAACCGATTAACTTTGAAGGCGTCGATCTCGCCTTCTTCTGCGCCGGTAAAAAAGTCTCTGAAAACTACATCCCCGAGGCCCTGCAGCACGGATGCCTGGTGGTCGACAGCAGCTCAGCCTTTCGCATGGATCCCACAGTGCCGCTTGTCATCCCCGAGATCAACCCCCATGCCATGGACCATCATCATGGCGTCATTGCCTCCCCTAACTGCACAGCGACGATGATGCTCATGGCAATCGCCCCGCTCCACCGGCATGTACCGGTCAAGCGGATCGTGATGTCGACTTACCAAGCAGCCAGCGGCGCAGGGTACCTGGCCATGCAAGAACTTGAAGAAGAAACGCGGGCCCGCTTAGAGAGTCGCCCTTTTACACCGACCGTGATGCCGCATCCGTATGCCTTCAATCTTTTTGCGCATAACGCGCCGATGACAGAATCGAGCTACAATGAAGAAGAACTGAAAGTCATTGAAGAGAGCCGCAAAATCTTGGAAGCGCCCGATCTAAAAATTGCCGTCACCTGCGTCCGTGTTCCTGTGCTCCGAGCGCATTCTGAATCGATCAATGTTGAATTTTCAGCTCCCCTGTCCGCGCAAGAAGCCCGAGAAATTTTAGAAAAAGCTCCGGGAGTTAAAATCCTCGAAGATTGGAAGAACAATCGATTCCCCATGCCGCTGGACGCCACAGGAAAAGATGATGTCTTTGTTGGAAGAATCCGGCAAGACCTCTCCCAGCCCAATACGCTAGATCTTTGGGTGGTTGGAGATCAGCTTCTCAAAGGCGCGGCGCTGAATGCCGTTCAGATCGCCGAACGTCTTTTGACTGTCAGAAGATAAGTTTATAAACAGGGAGAGTTGTGCAACTTTTGTCTCTCGTATATCTTCCTGCCTACGGACAAACTTTGAAAGCCAACTTTGTGGGGATTTTAACAGGAGTTTCGCTTCGTCTATGCTCATAGGTGCTTCGTAGTTGCTGCCTGGGATTTTTCCCTCTATTGCTATGCTTTTAGGTATAGGAGCGTTGATGCCTTGTTTTATTTGATTTAATACATCAAAAAAAGGCTGTGTTACTTGTAATACCTGGTCATAATACCCGGCGCTTCTTGCATTATTAAGAAAAGATTTAAGCATCTGTAGTGATTCTTCATTTGCATACATTTCTACAACAGTCTCTAAATAGTTCGGTCCATCATAATAACAGCAACCTGGAATGTGGTCGGGTTCAAAAAAGGATATCACGCTTTGATGGATTCTTTGTCCAGTAATCTGAACAATTTTTAGTCGCTTTGAGGTGCATTAGACGGGCTTTTGCGTACACAATGAGGCGCTTATCTTTATTTAGATTTTGGAGTTCTTTATTCTTTATTTCTTTCTCGAGCCTATCAATAGTTGCATGGAGAGCAATGAATGCTGGGTGCAGCTCCTCTGTTGCAATAGCCTCTTTTTCGGGAATGGCTTTCTTCTCTAGCGCTACAATTTTACTATTTTGAAGCTCACGCACTTGTGCAACCATTTGCTTTCCGCGGATACACGTCATGAGAAAGTGGCCGGCGCCTTCGAGATAATCGATCTTATCCTTGCCATTTTTGAACTTATCCCAAGCGTTATAACCCTCGAAGGCAAGCTGCATTCCAGTTGAGGCGATCGACCATTGTAGTGAACCGGTAAAAAAACTGCCCAGGTAAAGGCCGTTGTTTGTCAGCTGGAGCCCCGCCTCAGCGAGTTTTTTATATTCCCTGTTCTGGACAAATTCATTAATCTGAACGATATTCTTAAGCATGTCATGAGAGGTGGTTAGGACCATCCCGAGTGGCTGCGCAGTGATCGAACAAACAAGAGCAGTAGAGGCGATTGCCGTTTCAAGAGTCGTTCTTCTAATTGCGTTGATATCTCCGTCTGCGAATGCATTGATTAGTTGCTGAACCGATGAGATAATTCTGGTTGAACCAAGAATGATGGATAAGGGCTAACCCAGCGGCTTATAGAGGGCAATGAAGGGAAGCGCCACTTGCGCGATACGTAAACCTTGATTGAGAGCATCTTGATTGAGAGCATTATGGCTTGGAGTATCATTTTTGTAGTCCCGATGGTATAAACCAGGCGTATGTAATTTATTTGAAGTTTCTGACATTAATGACATAATTAACCTGCTTTTAATAGTAAATTATACAGTTAATTTCATTGTTTGTATACTTTAATTAGAATATATTAAAGATTTTAGTTGATAGATCGCCTTTTGACACTCACAACTTCGTGAGTGACCGGATGTTTGAAGGTCAACTCCTCAGCATAGAGGGCAATGCCGACATCCCATGAAACCTTGCTGCCGTATTTGGCATCTCCAAGCACGGGACAACCTATGGCCGCCATCTGCGCACGGATCTGATGATACCGTCCCGTGTGAAGACGGATACGAAGCTCGGTGCGGTTTTTTTCTTTTTTCAGAACTTCATACTCTAAAATCGCTTCTTTTCCTTCAGGAGAAATCTCTGCACGAAATGATCCATGCAGTAAAAGGTGCCTGAGCTCGCCTTTCATCTCTTTTGGAGCGCCTTCGACCCACGCGCGGTAGATTTTTTCCATCTGCCGCTCGCGCATCTGCTCCTGCAGCCTAGAGAGCGCTTTGCTGGTCCTTGCAAACAGCACAATGCCAGCGACAGGCTTATCCAATCTGTGAATCGGCTCTAAAAAGACATTGCCCGGTTTATTGAATTTCTTTTTCACCCATGCTTTTGCCAAAACCTCAAGATCGGGCTGCGTTGCAACGTCCGCGGGCTTATCGACAACCAGGATATGGTTGTCACACAGAAGTATATTTTCGCTGCCGAAGGGCTTCATATAAAAGGAGGGTTGTTGCCATGGCGACATTCAGTGAATCTGCAACGCCCTCCATGGGGATTTTGATACGGATATCTGCGCTGTCCAGCCACTTCTCCGAAAGGCCGAGCTGCTCTGTTCCAACGACAATGGCGACATCGCCGCTTAAAGCAGCATCTGTGTAGTTCAGTTCTGTTGAAGGAGTAGCCGAGACGATTTGGATATTGTTATTTTTGAGCCATGCTAATGCTTCATCGCTTGAAGTTTCGATCACTGGCAACGTAAAAAGCGTACCGACGCTGGCTCTCACGACGTTCGGATTGTAAATATCGGTACACCGGTCGCAGACGATCACGCCGCTTGCGCCGACTGCATCAGATGAGCGAAGGATCGTACCTAAATTGCCGGGCTTTTCAATCGCTTCTGCAACGACGTAGAGCGCCGGAGATTTGACTTTAATCGCGCTTAAGGGAGTTTTCATCTGATAAGCCACGCCGACAAGGCCATCGGGACGGTCGCGGTACGAGATTTTTTCGAATAAAAAGTCGGGAAGCGCAAAAACTGGCGCTGTCACCTGGCTAATTAAACTAGTTTCATTCATCCCCAGGAACAACTCCGGGCAGACGTAGATCGATTCAAACTGAACACCGGCGTCAATCGCACGTTTCAGCTCGCGATATCCTTCAACTAAAAAAAGACCCGTCGCATCGCGCTCTTTTTTATCGCGCAGATGAAGCAGCGTTTTGATCCGAGGGTTTTGAGCGCTGGTGAGTTTGTTAAACATACCACCTCGCATAGGTGCCTGATGTTAGATCGAGAGGCCCTGGAATGACAAGCTCTCCCATTTCAATTTTTCCGCCTTGGCTTGCTTGTTTTAACAGATGGTGAAGCACAAGCGGCGTATAGCCCGGCGTATGGGATGATAGAATTACAAATGAAGGTTTCAGTGAAAAACAAAGGCGCAAAATTTCTGGAAGGTCTTTTTCAATTTTGAAAACTTCACCTTTGCTGCCTCTGCCGAACGTCGGAGGATCCAAAATAATTCCGTCGTAAAAATTACCGCGGCGCACTTCCCGCTGCAGAAATTTGATAACATCGTCCACGATCCAGCGGATCGGCGCTTTTTCAAGGCCGTTCAGCGCGCAGTTTTCCCGCGCCCATGCAACCGTCGTCTTCGACGCGTCGACATGGCATACCTCGGCACCGGCCTGCGCTGCCGCCAGCGTCACCCCGCCCGTATAGGCGAAAAGATTGAGAACTTTTGAGCCTTTTTTCAGCTTATCCCGCATCCACGCCCACAGCAGCGCATGCTCGGGAAACATCCCGACATGGCCGAAATCGGTCGGCATCAACTTAAATTTTATTCCTTGGTGCTCAACAACCCACGACGTGGGTAGCGGAGGCGATGCCATCCAGCGATTTGCCGGCTCGCGTGTGAACGAGGCGTCGATATCATGCCACTCTTGCTTACCCATCACCGGCTTCCATACCGCCTGAGAGCAGGGGCGCGACAAAACAAACTGCCCAAACCGCTCCAGCTTTTGCTCCGAGCCGCTATCTAAAAGTTGATACTTCATGGGAGAAATTATACACGATCAGACTAAAAATAGGTGAATTAAAAATTTTTATTAACAAAAATCTTTTTATCGAGGTAAAGACCAATTTAATTTATAATCGTTGCATGAGTACATACAAGATAAACACAATTCAAGCTGCCTGCAATGTTTTAGTTCCAGCAATGGTGTCTATTGTGACCTATGAAGCCGGCTCCCGTGTCATAGATGCCGCCCAAAAGCGATTCCAGCTAAATGAAACGGTTTGTGCTGTTGCATGCATTGCCAGCTCAGCCTTCCTAGGCCCCCTCCTGGGAGCCCCCTTGGATCGTATGCTCTTTAAAGGAAATGAAAACCTTCAACAGTATGCAACCTTTATCAACTTCATCGCTCTAGTTACCCTGGGAATATCTCGTGCAATGAAGCTGACGGACAGTAAATCCCCATCCAGTGCTGTCGTCGACCTGGCTTTAACAAACCTACTTACTCATCCAAAAGCGCAGAATTTTAAACCCATTCAAACTCTTTATCCTGCCGTGCAAATGATCGAGAGATCGTTCAATAGACGTCCTGGGACGCAGAGCATGCTCCTTGTTGGCGATCTTAATCAGACAGATCTTATTGTTGATGAATGCGCAGGGCGAATTTCAAATAATAAGTTACAAAACAACTCCCCTCTTTTAAAGAAACAAATGTACTCTGTTCATGCCGCTACCATTAACGGCATGGCTACGACTGATTTTCAAAAACTACTGAACTTTGTCAGAGATCAGAAAAATTCTATCTTGGTGATAGATCAAATCCACCTTTTAATACATGACGCCAATCAAGCCGGAGGGAGATCCAGTCTCCTTGAATCGTATGTTTCTAGGGGAGATGTCTCGATCTTGGGGAAAACGACCCCCGATCATCTCAGCAAAATGCAAAACTGCTCGCTCTTTCAGCATCTTACGCCGCTCGTATCCAAGCCTCTTAATGCTGAGGGGTGCTTTGAAGCGATGCACTCTAAACATTTAAGAAATGAATTTACATCTCGCTTTCCTCTGATAACCCTCGATGAAAAAGCTCTGGTGTATGCCACACTTTTTTCCTACAATCATGTCAAAAAAAGCTTTATTATTCATGACGCTGCAGTTCTTGTATCTGACATCATTTTTACATTCAAAGATACTGCAGAAAAGGTGTCATTGGATGGTGAAACTTTCCTAAAGCATTGGAAAGAGCTCTACAAGCAAAGCAACACAAAGATATCGCTAGCTTCTCTATCTCCTGAATCCAAAGCATTTATCAATGGCAAAGGTGTAAATGTCGATGAAATGGCGACGGTGGTCTTAGAATTCAATAAACAAAAAAAAGACGCCCGTTTAGGTCACACCGAACTCCCTTTATTCCTAACCGACATGAATGAAGAGGCCCGGGAAGGAAGATACGCTCCTTGTATCGGCCGCAAAGAAGAAATTGATCTTGTGATTCGGACATTAACACAACCCAAGAACAAGAGCCTCGTATTTGTAGGAGAGCCGGGCATAGGCAAAACAGCCGTTTTTGAAGAGATTGCGAGAAGGATTGCCGCAGGTGAGAATTCCGTTGCCTCTATCAAGGATTTAACCTTCTATTGGGTTGATGTGACTGCGCTCACAGCCACTCAGGGATATGTTGGACAGCTCTCAACAAAAGTCACGGAGATGATTAATTTTTCAAAACAAAGAGAAGGCACATGCGTTCTTGTCATTGATGAGCTCCATCAACTACGAGGCGCAGGACGGTCTGTTGATAACAAAACAGATCTTTTTGAAATGGTCAAGAATAGCTTGTCTAAGGGTCAGATCATTGTTCTAGGAACTTCAAACAATTATCTATGGAAGCCGATAGTTCAAGAGGATCCAGCAATTAATCGGCGGATCAGATCACACCACATGCTGCCTCCTACACCACAGGTTTGCTATGATATGCTAAAAACGATCAATGACAGCGGCTTTTATACCAAAGGGTACGAACCCTCCTATGTGAAGATCACAGATCAAGCCATTACAGCTGCGATCGTGTTCTCTGAGTATTGGATGACTGACCAATTCCTGCCAGATAAAGCGACGGTGCTGCTTTCTTCTGCCGTCTCTTATTATCAACAAGGGGCAAAAAATATAGAAATCACTCCTAGAGAAATTGCTAGCGTCTTGTATGACGTAATTAAGCATCGATTAAAAGAAAAAACAACAAAAGATGAGTTTATTAATACTTTGCTGTCGCCTCCCAAATCAACGCCAAAAGACGGCGCGTTGTCCGGAGAATAACTAAGCTGCGCGGACCTTTGAAATGAAACGTCCCGATCTCGGGTTCGGAGCCCTTAAACCCTAGCGCGTAAAAGACAGTTCCCACCGGCTTATCAGGCGTGCCTCCCGATGGGCCAGCAATTCCCGATACGGCAACTCCAAAGTCAGCGCCTGTCGCCTGCAAAACCCCTTTCCACATTTCATGCACCGTCTCTCTGCTGACAGCGCCTTCCGACTTCAGCGTCCCCGGTGAGACGTGCAGAAGCTTTTCTTTCAGGTGATTGGAATAGGTGACAAGCGAGCCTAAAAAGTAATTCGACGCGCCCGGAATCTGCGTCAGCTGAAAGGAGATCATCCCGCCTGTGCACGACTCGGCGCACGCCACCGTTTTCTTATGCCGGATCATCCACTCCTGAATCGCTTCTTCCAGTTTGCCGCTTGGAGATTCATAATAGTGCTCGTGAAACTGTTTCTTAAGCTTTTCTTTTCCTCTCTCTAGCGCTGCCAGATCATCTCCCCTCAGAACAACCGTCAAAGTTCCCCAGGAAGGATAAATCCCCGACTCAAATTCCATCTCTCTTAAGAAAGGATCGACATCATTTTCCCTCAGCATTGAAAAATGCAGACTCACGCGGTGCCCTTTTTTCTGAGGAGGAAGCATCGGCAGCACCTCTTCATCGAACATCACTTCCATCTCTTGGGGAACGCCCGGTAGCAGAAATAACATTCGCTTGCCTTCTTTGAAATAAACGCCTGAAGCCGAGCCGATGCGATTTTTAAGAGGTTTTCCCGGCGATGAAAATAAAGTCGCGGCGCACTGGGGTGTGATATCATCAAGCGTCGGCCCGACACCTCCCGTAGAAATGACAATCGACGAGCGGTCCAAACACTCCTTCAAACCCTTGCAAAGCTCCGATCTCTCATCCGGAAGCGTTGTTTGCCGCAGCGCCGTCCATCCCTCTTCATCCAGACGCCGCCCCAAAAAAGCGGCGTTGGTATTCACAATCATTCCACGGAGCAGCTCACTTCCTACGGCGACAATTTCAATAGACATGAACTTGGATTCCTTGCTCTTTAAGTTCGAGGATGATTCACAATCCACGCAAAACACGTTTTGCCCAGCCGTATCGGCGTTGCAACTTTATGCCCATCCCAAACAAACGTTGTGGGCACCGACTCGGCTCTCAGCCATTTTAGAAGCTTTGCAAATAACGCGCTATTTGGAAACTCTGTTGTTTTTGAATAGCTGCCTTCCGATCCGTCGAAAAAAATCTGCGGAAACGCAAACTGCAGTCCCCAGCAGATGCTATCGGGACTCATCACCATCGGATGGATCTTATGATCGACCTTCGAGGCAAAGAAGCGGTGATGCTGCAATTGGATGACAGGCTTTGCAAGCTTGGCCATCCACCTCCCCGGCTGGATTTCTTTGGCGTAAAGCGCTTCCCGCTCCATCGTCATAACCGCCGAGAAGATTTTACGGTCGGGCTCTGGAACCCTTCCCTCTTTAAGATCCGTGATATAGCTTCGATACGAGTTTAGAAACTTCTCTTCAGAAATGATCAAATCACCCTGCGGCGCGATTGTGCTGACATTGTAGAATTCAAACGGATGGAGCGCTTTAAGACAAGCTTCCATCTCGCCGGCATCCAGCAAAACTTGGTGTTTGATCCACTTTGAAACGGAAAACTTTAGATCATTCGATCTCTGCGATAGCATCTTGTCTTCGAGCATTTTTCCAGCTCATCCACAGCAGCGACACGATACCCATAAAAATTGAGGCATCTGCGACGTTAAAGACCGGAAACGAATATCCCCAAAGAATGAAATGGAACATGTCAACAACATGTCCATAGATGAAATAATCTAAAATATTGCCGATTCCACCGGCAATGATCAGCATCAGAGAATATCTTTGAGGGTAGGCTTTGGGAGACCTTTTCAGATAAATAGCAAGAGCGGCAATGATGACAATGCGGATGATTAAAATAAAATCTTGCAAATTCCCGCCCATGCCCCAGGCAACGCCCTTATTTGTCACATGGTGGATGCAAAAATCAATGCCCAGCGCCTGGAAGACAGCAATTCCGCCGAAAGGAAAAAAATGAGGAGCGTGTTCAAACGGTTTAAAATAGAAATGGGTCATCCCCTTGGACACGATGTCCAACGCTAAAATCCCCAGCACTATCAAAAACAGTTTAAAGAAGCCTTTCCACGTCATGAAAGCATTCCTTTCTCGAGCATCTCTTGCGATTTTACCGTCATCGTCGCGTAAGGAATCGCCTCTAATCGGGCAATGGGGATTTCTTCATTGGAGATGTCGCAGACTCCGTAAGTATTCTCATCCATCTTCTCAAGCGCTCTGTCGATTTGACGCAGAATTTTGTATTCCTCGTCCGACACTTGAAGGCTCACATTCCGGTAGAAATCATCGGTCCCCTCATCCGCCTGATGCTGAGAGTAGCCCTTGGACTCATCAGGGGTCTTTACCTCATCATTGACGTGCTTGACCAGCTGCGTAAATCGCAACCTCATTTCCAGCAGTCTTTTACGAAACTTTTCTATATCAGCTTTTTTGAGAGGCATTTGAACCTTCCTTCGTTAACTCTTCTTCTTCAATTGAGATGCTTTGGATCTCGTCCATAAGCTCATCCATAACTTTAAACCGGCGATAAACACAAGCAAAACGTATATAGGCGATCGTATCGAGTTCTTTAAGATGTCTCATCACAATCTCGCCCAGTTCCATCGTATCGATCTCCCGAACCTGCCTCTCCATCAAATCAGCCGTAATTTGAGACGCAAGCGTCAAAATCTGATCGTGGCTGATACGGGTATGCCGGCATGCGGCATCCAGCCCCCGGACAAGCTTGTCCTGGTGAAAATCTTCATATCTTCCATCCCGCTTGTGCACTTGAATCGTCAAATCTACCGTCTCAAAAGTGGTAAATCTTTTTTGACAATTCAAACACTCTCTCCTACGGCGGATCGCGTTCTGCTCTACGGCATTCCGCGAATCGGTCACTTTAGAGTCAAAGTGATTACAAAAAGGACAGTGCATGACAACCTAGCCTTCAACTCTCTCCTCATGGAAAGAGTTCATGTGCCTGTTTTAAAAGGGTCCCGCTTTTTTTTAAAGCAAAACCGTCAGTCAGGCCAAAAGCATATCAAAATTTTAACCCTAAAATCAAGAATTAAAAACTTCTCTTGAAACCTTTTTAGGACTCTTATCGATCCGCATGCCTTGGAAGATCGGCTGGCGCATCATCCCGTCTTCCGTCCATTCGGCAAAGGCCACCTCGCAGACAAGCTTGGGCTGTACCCAAGTCACAGCAGCATTAGGGCGAGGAATATTTTGAAATGGACACTTTGTACGTACCAGCTTGATCAGTTGTTGATAGATCGTTTTTAAAAGCCGCTCATTAAAACCGCCCCCGACATGACCCGCGTAGATCAGCTTCCCCTTTTCATAGACACCGACGAGGAACGAACCAAAGTACTTTCTTGATCCTTTAGGCTCAGTAAACCCTCCGATCACAACTTCCTGGCGCATCTTTGTCTTGATTTTGAGCCAATCTTTGCTCCGCTTGAACCGGTAAGGGCTTTCTTTCTTTTTAGCGATGATCCCTTCCCATCTTTTTCTCTTCGCCTCAGCAAAGAGCTTTTTGCCGCACTTCTCAACGTGCTCGCTAAAACGCAAATACTTGCACGCGCGCTGCTTCAGCAATTTTTTAAGAAGTCTCTTGCGTTCGATCAATGGCAGCTTTGTCAGATCTTTGCCTTGATAAGAAAGAATGTCGAAAATGTAATAAAGCGGAGTCCCGATTTTACGGTCTTCATAATTTTGCAGAAGCTGGAACCTTGAACGCCCCTGCTTGTCCAAAATCACAATTTCTCCATCGACAACAAAAGTTCCGGGCAATTTTTTCAAGTCCCCCGCGATCAAAGGAAACCGCTCGTTGAACGATTTTCCATTCCGTGAAAGAAGCTCTACTTTTTTTGCTTTATGCGCGAGCGCCCGATAGCCGTCCCATTTCGTTTCAAAAATCCAGTCCGGACTATCGAAAGGCTCTTTGACAAGCGTGGCTAACATCAAGCAGCTTTTCGCCTTTTTGATTTTTTCTTGGGTTCAAGGCTTTCTTTCAAGAGAGTTAAAATGTTATGGACCTTGGCTGATTTTTCTTCCGGCGCCTTTTTGACTACGATCTTCTGCCCTTTGGCCTTTTTCTTAATGATCGCCTTGATCTCATCCGTATACGTATCGGAATATCTTTCCGGCTTGAATGGTTTAGTCAGCTCATCGATCAACTTAATCGCCATGCTAAGTTCTGTTTTGGGGACCGCCGCATGAGAACTCTTTAACCCCTGAGCGCTGTGAATCTCGCTGTGATATCGAAGCTGGTGCAATACCAGGAGGTTCTTATACACACGGATGACACCGATATGCTCATGATGATGGAAGACAAAACGTCCCACCGCAATTTTTTTCGTCTGTTTAAGAGCCTCATAAAGCAGCGCATAGGCACTTTCCGCGCCTTTTTCCGGCTCAAGATAATAGGGAGTATCATAATAAATCGTGTCGATCTGATGTTCATCGGTAAAATCCAGAATTTCAATCGTGCGGGTCTTTTTGGGACTGGCCTTTTCAAACTCTTCGTCTGTCAGTACAACAAAGTCTCCCTTTTCATACTCAAAGCCCTTCACGATATCTTCCCAGGGAATTTCCTTTCCGTCCGTCTTGCAAATGCGGGCATAACGAATCTCAGAAAGATCTTTCTTGTGCAGCATTTTAAATTTTAGCTCCCTCTCGGAACTTGCGCTATACATCCGTATCGGAATATGCACGAGTCCAAAACTGAGCGCTCCCTTCCACAGTGAGTGCATTTATTTTACCCGTTTTCTTTTTGCTGGAGGAACTTTAGTTCCCTTTTTTCTGGCTTCAGAAAGACCGATAGCAATCGCCTGCTTGCGGCTCGTGACCACCTTCTTGCTTTTGCCTGATTTTAATTTCCCCTCTTTCATTTTGTGCAGAGCTTTTTCCACGGACTCTTGACTTTTCTTTCCATATTTGGCCATAAATATCTCCTTTATCCAGCTGTATTTCTTCCTAATTTTTTAGTCAATATATAAGATGGAATTATGAAAGCGATCCTCACCAATCTTGATAAGATTTTTTGGCCCAAAGACAAGATCACCAAAGGCGATCTGATCCGGTATTACGAAGAAATATCCCCGTGGATCCTTCCCCATCTGAAAGACCGCCCCGTATCGCTCAAACGATTTCCAAACGGCATCGATGGAAAGTCGTTCTTCCAGAAAAACCTGAAGGAACACCCCGATTGGATTGAAACAGCTCAGATCAAGCATGAGACAAAGAAGATCAACTATCTCTTAATCCAGAACAAAGAAAGCCTACTCTTCGCAGCCAATTTGGCCAGCATTGAGCTCCACCCGCTTCTCTCAAGCACACGCCCGTTCAACAACCCTGATTTTTTAGTGTTCGATCTCGATCCTAAAAGCGCTTCATTTGATAAAGTCGTTGAAGTGGCTAAGGCCGTCCATCAAGTTCTTACAGAAATCGGAATTGACAGCTATCCCAAAACTTCAGGAGCGACCGGCTTGCATATCGCCGTGCCTTTAGGAGCCAAGTATAGCTTTGATCAAGCCAAGAAATTTGCTGAACTTGTCGCCCTCATCGTCCACCAGCGCATCCCCAAAATCTCAACCCTCGAGCGCTCTCCATCCAAAAGAGAAGGCAAAGTTTACATCGATTGCTATCAGAACAATTTTGGACAAACCCTCGCCGCGCCCTATTCTGTCCGCGCACGCTCCGGCGCCCCCGTCTCCACACCCCTCAGATGGAATGAAATCAAAAAAGGCCTCAACCCCGCAGATTTTACTATAAAAACCGTCCCCAGACGCCTCAAAAAAACAAAAGACCTCTACGCCCCCGTCCTTGGAAAGGGAATCAATCTCCAAACAGCTCTAAAAAAGATTCAAAGGCTGATCGAAGTGTGAAAGCTTGACCCTAATTAGTGTGTATGCATATAATGTGCATTCACACCTAATGAGGTAGTATGTTGATAATCAAACACACTGTTGAAACCACAGCATCTGCATCGGATGTATGGCAAATTTGGCAAGACGTAAGCAATTGGAATTCATGGGACCATGGCCTTGAATTCAGCAAGATTGATGGGCCGTTCAAGACGGGAACAACCGGCACGTTGAAACCCAAAGGAGGCCCCCTCTTAAATACAATTTTGACCCACGTTGAACCCATGAAAGTGTTTGTAGATGAGGCTAGGCTTCCACTCACCCGTATCATTGTAACCCACTTTTTAACCGAATCTCAGGAGAAAACCCATGTTACCCATCAGATTGAAATGAAAGGGCCATTAGCATTTTTCTTCGCTTTTGTTATAGGTCGCAATATGAAAAAAAATCTCCCTATGGAGATGGCATCCATGATTAAAAAGGCCGAAGCCAAGAGTTTCGCATGAAAAAAATACCCTGGAAAAAGATCAGTCATTTTAAAGGTCCGGAGCAAAGCCCCGGATTTCTACTTTGGCAGGTCAGCACGCAGTGGAGAAGGCAGATTGAAACAACTCTAACCACAATAGGACTTACACATCCCCAATTTGTGTTACTGGCAAGCTTGGGATGGTTAACAAAAGATAACAAAGATATCTCCCAGGCCGAACTTGCACGTCATTGCAGTACTGATATCACAATGACATCTCAAGTCCTTCGGTCCCTTGAGAAAAAAGGCTATATAGAACGACATCAAAAAGAAGGAAATGAACGATCAAAGTTTCCTCGCGTCACTCAAAAAGGAGCCAGACTCATTGAACAAGCAATTCCTCTTGTTGAATCTGTCGATCACAACTTCTTTAAAAAATTAGGACGTCATATGGAACAATGCGTTGATATCCTGCAAAAGTTAAAAGTGTAAAAATGCGTTATTGGTTAGGCGTCGTATCAAAAAATCATGTCCAAAGAGGAGTTAAAGGCGGATTTGCACAAGTCTGTCATGGTAAAAAGGCTCCACTTATGAAACTGGCCGCAGGAAATGGATTTATTTATTACTCTCCAAGAATCGCCATGGACAGTCCGGTGGCATGCAAATGCTTCACTGCCATAGGCAAGGTAAAAAATGGAAAAGTGTATCAGGTTGAGATGACACCTGACTTTCATCCTTTTCGTATCGATATAGAATATTTCCCATGCACAGAGACACCCCTCGAAGATGTTTTTGATCAACTCGAGCTGACCCAAAGAAAAAGCTGGGGCATGCAACTACGACAAGGCCTCCTCGAAATCAGCGAGGCTGATTATAAAACGATAGAAGCTGCAATGGGAGTGAAAGTTTCGCGCTCGAGATAAATAAATAAAGCTATTTTTTGATTTCATAACGGGTACCCTGCTTGGACACCCTTACATAACCGGGATCCATAAAGTTATATCCCACGTCTACTGACGAAGCATTGATATATGTGCGGCCATCGAAATACGCATGACCTCTTCCCTCATGCACATGACCGAAAATATGCAATTTGACTTGTGTCTCAGCAATCGTTCTTAACAAATCTTCGCAGCCAACATACATGCTGAGCCCATCACTTTTAACCTCATCCCCGATCTTATAAGGCGGGCCATGAGTGATCAAAATCTCTGTGTCTTTAGGAATCAAATCCCAATGCCTCTGAATATCGGCGCCCCTCTGACGATTAAAAGCCCAGTCGTAAAACCAAGGCTGGACAGGGCTTCCCCATATCTTGATTCCCTCTATTTCGCATCCAGAGTCATTTAATAGAATGATGCCGCGGTTTTTACACTCCTCCACCATGAGCTCTGGCATCCGCTCAAAAATAGTATCATGGTTGCCTGGAACTAATATCCGATGAGAATACTTCTGTACTTTGTACCATTCCAAGAACTCCAAAGCTGTTTCCAGCCGTCCGCAGCAGCAGTCGCCAGAATGGATAATAATATCTCCGCCAGGCAAGTTGAGTTTCTTGTGCTGGCCATGCGTATCGGAAATGCAATCGATATTAAAAGAAGAATGAATCATTTTACCGCTCGAAAAAATTCAGGAAAATATTTGAATTGTGAGGGTGGAATTTCACCATTTTTGCATTGAATTTCCATTTGCCTATATTTTTTCACTCGCTCTAGAAACACATCTGGATTTCTCATCAACGGATCATCTTTATGCAAAACATGAATTTTTTCAAATGCATGAGCCCATGCTTCATACGAAGCATTTGAACAAACTCCATCACCCCCATATTTTTGCTTATAATTATAGAGAATATGCGGAATGAACATGAAGCCCTCTGGCTCTATGACAGCTAATTGCAGTAAAAAATCGAGCTCCTCCAGAGGAGTAAATGTTTCATTCCATTTAACTTTGCCCTTAAAAGAAGTGCTTCTAAAAAAACACCCCGTTCCGACAGCTGACTTTGCTTTCCAATCATAAAAATCTTGAAGCGTTGGGGTAAAATTGTAAGAAGTCGTGACATTTTTAACGCTTTTACACAGCCCTTCTTGATCATAAAATTCAAAGCTCAGATTCCCATTAACGAGTGCGAAATGCTTATCTGGATGCGCCTCAAAAAACTCTCTTGCAGTGGACAGATAGTTGATGAAGATCTGGTCATCGCTATCTACATAAGTGACAATGTCACCTTCAGCCACTTCAAGACCTGCATTTCTCGCAGAGGACGGGCCTCCATTAATTTTATAAAGGTAATGGATACGAGGACCGGATTGAAATTCACGAACCACTTTTTTCGTATCGTCGGTAGATCCATCATCTACGATGATGAGCTCCCAGTCATTCCAGGACTGATTTTGAACACTCTGAATAGCCTTCCAGAGGATATAACCACGATTATAGGTCGGTATAATGATTGAAAATTTCATATACAACATTCTTAAAAGCTCGGAGGAGGTGGGATTCGAACCCACGAAACACTTTCGTGTTTACACGCTTTCCAAGCGGGCTCCATCGGCCACTCGGACACTCCTCCAAAAAAGGGATCCATGGTAACTGATAGGGCTATTAACAAACAAGATGGGGAAAATTCGTTTGTGAGATATGATAGGCAGGATGAAGAAAAATATCTTTTTATTTTTGATGTGCCTGTTTTGTTTTGGGTGTTCTGAAAGCAAAGAAGCAAAACCAAAAATTTTAGTTACCATTCCTCCTTATGCAGGAATGGTGAAGAGTATTGTCGGCGACCTGGCAGATATCGAAATCGTGGTTCCTCCGGGGGCGGATTTGCATACATATGAGCCGACACCGCATCAAATTAAAAGATTTACACAGGCAAAGGTTTGGTTCAGGGTCGGGGAGCCTATCGAAAACAAGATGGCTCAGCTGCTGGAAGAAAAAGGCGTCATCGTTGAGGATCTTTCGAAGCCTTGGCCTCTGATTACAGGACCCGCACATCGGCATGGAGATGAAATCCATGAGGAGCAAGACCGTCATCTATGGATGAATCCGGCCATTATGGGAAAACAGATTGAAGATATCACTCAAACCCTCTCGGCTCAGTTTCCTGAGATGAGTACGGTTTTCATGAATAATTATTTGGAATTGAAAACGAAGCTGACAACGCTGGATGATGAGATCCGGATCAAAACCGAGCCTTTCCAGGGAGCCTATCTTTTAGTGTCGCATCCGGCGCTTGGATATTACTGCGAGCGGTATGAGCTCCATCAACTCTCGATTGAAGTGGAGGGAAAAGATCCTCTTCCACAGGATATTGCAAATTTAATGAATGAGCTGAAAGAGCACCCTGTACCCGTCGTGTTGATCGAGCCTCAATTTAATAAAAAGGGAGCGCTCCTCATCGCGAAAAAGCTTGATATTCCCTATGAGGAAATCAATCCTTACTCGGAAGATTACATTGAAATGTTAAACCACCTGACGAATATCTTAGTGAAATACTATGGCCATACAAGTTCATAAACTTTCCTTTCAGTATGACAAGACTCCCCTTCTTCAAGATGTTTCCTTGGAGATTGCAAAAGGAGAGTGCATTGCTATTTTTGGGCCTAATGGCGGCGGAAAGACAACACTGTTAAAGATTTTTATGGGATTTTTAAAACCGTCCAGCGGAACGGTTTTGATTAATGGAGTGCCTCCGGAGAAAAACCGCCGGCAGATGGGATACGTTCCTCAAATTTCTCATCTGGACCGGCAATTTCCCATCACCGCGCTCGATGTAGTGAAAATGGGTGCGCTCTCGCCGTCGCTTTTTCATTCTTATTCACAAAACAGCCATGAAGAAGCACTGGAGATGCTGGACAAGGTGGGCATGCTCGATATGGCTAAAGCGCCGTTTGGATCTTTATCGGGCGGACAGTCTCAAAGAGTTCTTATTGCTAGAGCTCTCATGGGAAAGCCTGAATATTTGTTTCTGGATGAGGCAACGGCCAGCGTCGATCCTTCCGCTGAAAAACATTTTCATGAGCTGATAAGTAAGTTAAAGGGCCACCTGACAATTGTCATGGTCACGCACGATCTTCCGACGGAAATGTCTTACATCGACCGATTTTTCTGTGTTTATCAAAACATTACTCCATTTTCTCCATCGCAGGTGTGCGATCATTTTGCTCAAGGGCTTTACCATCCTCCAATAAGAAGGAAGGACCGCTGATGCTTGAATTTCCATTTTTGATGACGTCTGTTCTTGCAGGGCTAGCTTCTTCGATCACCAGCGGCATCATTGGCTCGTATGTCGTTGTTAAACGGATCGTTTTTATCAGCGGCAGCATCGCCCACTCCGTCTTGGGAGGAATGGGATTTTTTCTCTGGGCGAAAAGAACTTATCACGTTAGCTGGATGGATCCTCTCTATGGAGCGCTGATTGCGGCGATTTTATCTGCGCTGCTCATCGGATGGATCCATCTCAAATATCGTGAACGGGAAGATACGGTGATTGCCGCCATCTGGTCGACAGGGATGGCCATCGGCGTTATTTTTGTATCGCTCACACCGGGATACAACGTCGAGCTGATGAATTTTCTTTTTGGAAATATTTTGTGGATTTCAAGGACAGATATCATTCTTTTAACATCGCTGGCAGCGTTTGTGATATTAATGACATTCATCCTGCATCAGAAATTTCAAGCGGTCTGTTTTGATGAAAATGAAGCAGAACTTAGAGGAATCTCCCCGACAAAATATTATCTTTTACTGCTGAGCCTTGTCGCGATTTCTGTTGTGATATTGATTCAAGTGGTGGGTGCGATCCTGGTGATTGCAATGCTTGCGATTCCTGCAGCCATTGCAAGCCATTTTTCAAAAACCCTCTCTCAAATGATGGTTAAAGCGGTACTATTTGGTGCGCTTTTCACCATCGTTGGGATTGCCGTTTCGTTTTACCTGAATTGGCCTCCGGGCGCAACGATTGCCCTCGTTGCGGCGCTAGCTTACTCTGTTCACCTGATGTTCAGCTATAGAGCTGCAAAGCGTTGAACCAGCTGTTGCCAGCCGGCTTTTCTCATGTGCGGCTTATGGTGGCGGATTCCACGTCGGTGCGCTTTCATGTGATTTTTTGTTTTCTTTTTCATTATGTCCCCCTATTTCTGCAAACTTGACATATCGTCTACGAGCTTCTGAGGAATCTTTTTCGTTTCCTCGCGTGGTGTAGGCGCCAGTTTTCTGTGATTTTTTATTGTAATTTTAGATGATTTTTTTTTACCCCAGGACTTCATATAGCACCTCTTAGTTACATTTTAGAATTAAAATATTTACTTTTCAAACAAATAATAAACTATTTTAAACTAATAATATCCAGCCGCCTGGAGCACATCCCCATTGAACGAAACTAGCCAATCTATTAACATGATTGCTACTTTTAGTATTTTTGGAGTAAAACGATGTACGCTATCATTGAGACAGGTGGAAAACAGTACCGAGTAGAGAAAGACGATGTCATTGACATCGAAAGACTTGTGTCTGAGCCAGAGATTGAACATGGAAGTTCCGTAGAGTTCACAAACGTCCTTTTTTTCAATGATGGAAAAAAAGCCAAAGTAGGGTCGCCTTATGTCCCTAAAGCCGTTGTGAAGGGTGAACTTCTTATGGATTTTAAAGGACCTAAGGTCATCTCCTTTAAGTACAAACAACGCAAAGGCGTTCGCCGCAAAGTCGGCCACCGTCAAAAATACCATCGAATTAAAATCACAGAGATTACAGGATAGGTCATGGCACATAAGAAAGGTCAAGGTTCAAGCCGTAACGGTAGAGATTCTAAAGCTCAGCGCCTCGGTGTTAAAGCCGCTGGTGGTCAAATTGTTACAACTGGCAGCATTTTAGTGCGTCAGCGTGGAACAAAATGGTCTCCATCCAAGAATGTCGCTGTGGGCCGCGATGATACTCTTTATTCTCTGATCGACGGAGTTGTCACCTACAAAAGAGGTGTCAAAACTTTCGTGTCAGTCCTACCCGTGCCCCAATAAGATATCTATATGTTTACCGACAAAGTCAAGCTCTCATTAACCGCAGGCCGTGGGGGTAATGGGGTCATTGCTTGGCGTCGGGAAAAATTCATCCCCAAGGGCGGCCCTTGCGGAGGCGACGGCGGAAAAGGCGGATCGATCATCATCGAAACCGACAACCAAGTCGTTTCTCTAGAGAACCACCGCAACAAACGCCTTATCAAAGCTCAAAATGGACAGCCCGGAGGCTACAACCTCTGTTCCGGTAAAAAAGGCGAAGATATCGTTATCCGCATTCCTCCCGGCACCCTCGTCAAAAACGCGCTAACCGGCGAAGTGATCTATGATTTCGTTGAAAAGCAGCGGTCTGAGCTCATCTGCCGCGGCGGAAAAGGCGGCAAAGGAAACAACCACTTTAAAACACCGACCCACCAAGCTCCCTATGTGTGCACCGAAGGCGAAGATGGCGAGGCTATCGAAATCGAGCTCGAACTGAAGCTGATTGCCGATGTGGGACTCATCGGAATGCCCAATGCCGGCAAATCCTCCCTCATGACCTGCATGACCCACCTCGAAGTCAAAATCGGCGCTTATCCCTTTACAACCCTCTTCCCCAACCTCAGCTATATCCACTTTGCCGAAGATGACCGAATCCTCGTAGCCGACATCCCCGGCATCATCGAAGGCGCGCATGAAGACCGCGGCCTCGGCTTTGAATTCCTGCGCCATATCGAGCGCTCAGCCGTCCTCATCTACGTCATTGACACCTCCGGCGTAGAAGAGCGCGATCCCCTGGATGATTTCCGCGTCCTACAAGCCGAGCTCCGCGCCTACAATCCCACCCTCCTCGAAAAACCCTCTATCGTCGTCCTCAATAAAATGGATCTGGAAGGCTCTGCTGCCAACGTAATCCGTTTCCAGGAAGCATTCCCCAATATCCCGTTCTTTCCCATTTCTGCCCTCAATAACGACGGCCTCGACCCCCTCGTAAAGGCCATCTATTCTGTTGTCAGAACTCCGGCGCTCAGTTAACTTTGCTTTCCATGAATTTATTTCTTTGATAGATTTTTCCTCTTCCAAATGAGGGCCTGTGAAGAAGCTATTTCTTGTTTTTTTACTATTCGTATCTTTTTCTCTCGAGGCCTCTAAGTATCGGTTGGTTGTTGGATCGATGTTCAAAAATGAAGCGCCTTGGTTGAAAGAATGGATTGAATACCACCGTTTGCTGGGCGTCGAACGATTTCTATTTATACAACAACGATAGCGATGACAACTATAGGGAAGTACTGGATCCGTATATCGAACAAGACATCGTCGAGTTGATAGAATGGGACAGCAAGACTGCTCCCTGGCACAAGGTCGGCATGGCCAGATATATGGGTTTCCAGATAAGCGCATTTAACGATTGCATTAAACGCGCATTGGGAAAGGCTGACTGGGTTGCAATTATCGATATAGATGAGTTTATCGTTCCTCCGCAAGGCATTCTGGCGCTGCACGCTTTCCTCGATAGAACATTGCAAACGAATATAGGAACATTAACTTTTCTGTGGAAATGGTACGGAACTTCAGGTGTTTGGAACATTCCTGAGGGCACTTTAATGACCGAAGCCCTTTTTATGCGCACGGAGGATGGGGGCGATTTTTATCCAAATACACTGGGAAAATGTTTGCATCGACCCGAAGCTGTCGAATTTTGCGATCTTCACAGCGCGCGTCTCAAGAATGGCTTTCGACAACAATTTATCTGGGATGTGAGGATTAATCATTATGTACAGAGAGGCATGCAGGAAACTCTTAAAAAACGGTGCAAAATACCAATTAGCAACGAACAAGATTTAACACCGCAAGCGATCGAATGCCTAAAAATCCTGGATGAAAAATATAATCAAATCGAAGACCGAGCCATATGGCCTTTTCTTCCAGCTCTAAAAAAAGCCATGAAATTCAAATAAATATAATAATCAACAACTTAGCAATTTAGTTAGAAAAAAAATCAGATTTTAGGTATAATTATGCCTATCCACAAGGAGGACATTATGTTAATGCTAGATAACGCATCACACAAATCTAAAATCACTCAGAAGTCTTCTTTCTTTTTTAGCTTTTATTGGCACTAAGCCAACACAAATAAATACCCTGTAATAACACCATTTTAGCCGCCAAATGCCAGAAGCATTTAAACATTTTAGAAGCAAAGAATTTTAGGATAAATATGTCTACGAGAATAAAAAAACCGCCCCATTGTAGAAGAGCGCTCCATCATTTCCTCAAGTCTTCATTCTTTCCTTATTTTTATTGGCTCTAAGCCAATAACCAAAATTTACCACATATAAAACCGCCGCTTGTCCACAGATGCGAAGAGCATTTGTGCATTTTATTTAAATTTTATAAGGAAATTTTATGTCTATTAGAGTGATTGATACAATACTGCGGCCTGAGCTCATCAAGAGCTTACAGGCGCCGGAAGAAGATGAAAGCAAGAGTCAGCATGAAAAACGCATGGTCTCTGTTGCGACGCTGATTGTTAATTTGATGAAAGATACCATCATCAAAATACAAAAACACCAGATCCGAGAGCTGGATGCAAACCCGGGCGACTTAGGATGCCAGAAGCGGGCTTTGCACTTGAGAAAAATCTTAATGCAGCCAGCAGTTTTAGCAGAGCTTAAGGAGCTCGATAAGAGCATAAAAGCTCTAGATGCTCTCATGCAAACAAGGCGGACAAGACCCGGTGCCGATCCAACGGCAGTCTTCTTCGAAAAACATATTGCGCCGATTCAAGTGTCGCCGGAGATGATGTACCTGCTTGAATGCCAAGCTGCTCACGGTGACAAAGGTCAAAGATCATGTCGAGCCCACGGGCGTTGTCGTGACAAAACTTGAGTACGGAGTGCTGAGAAATCTCTCATCCAATCTTGATTGCATCAAGTACGGCTTGCGCGAGAAGATCATTTCCGAAGCAGCGGTCAGAATGTCGGAAAAATCGATAGCCCTGCTTCAGGAAGAAGGAAAAATGCGAACCATTTCTCCGATGCTGGAACGCATGCTCAACACAGTGAGGCAAAATAAGCCGTCTCATCCTTACAAGCCAAAATCATTCGGGTGCATTCTGTACGAAATGCAAATGATTTTGATAATTTTTCGCGAGCAGGAGGCGCTTATTGCCATTAAAACAGTTGTGCCTAAGGGTAAGCCTCAAATGCTCTTCTTAAGGCCTCCGGCGCCCGGAGAAGATTTTCGTCCTGCTGACATTGCAGCACTACCTAAGACAGAGCTTGTTGTCGTCTTCGAAGGCGTTGTTCAAGAAGGTTTATCTCTTCAGGAACTTGGCGCCCGTGTCGAACAGATCGGTTTTACCAGGCTGATCCTGGCATGTTCAGCTACGGCAGCGCCGTTTGAGCCGGCTCAACGCTGAAGGATGTTGAGGACTAGAGGCGCGCGCTGAAATTGCGGCGCATAGATCCATTGCCCGAGATTGGAGGTCTCATTGAACTGGAGCAGATCTTTTGCAATAGCCTTCAAGAGGAGCTGAAATCATGTTAATGGCTCTTTTCAAACAACCCAAAGCGGTTTTTTTGCTGGCCTTCGTTCAGCTGTGGAATCGGTTCAGCCACTACGGCATGCGCGCCTTGCTGCTGCTCTACATGATCAACGTGCAGATGTTTTCAGATGGCGCGGCTATTGGTATTTTTGCAGTTTACTGCGCGCTGGTCGAGCTAGGAGGCGTCTTTGGCGCCTACCTTGCTCAGCGATTTCTTGGCCTGCGCCGGGCTGTCATGGTGGGAGGGTGGCTGATCGGAATCGGCCACCTTTTGCTGGCGTTTGAGATGGATTTCTTCATCGCGCTCGGCTTCGTGATTATTGGATCATGCCTCTATACGACGAACGTCGCAACGCTGCTGGGAGAGTACTATCCTGAAGGCGATGAGAGGCGCGAGCAGGGATTTACGATCTTTTATATGTCGATCAATGTCGGAGCTTTCGCTGCAACGCTGCTGTGCGGATATGTTGCCGAAACCTTCGGCTGGCATTTGGGCTTTGGCCTTGCTGCCATCGGCATGGTGCTGGCCAACATCTCTTTGTTATGCTTCAGAAAGCATCTGCTCGGCAAAGGAGAGCCCCCTGTGCAGAAGAAAAGATCGCTATCGGTTCTTGCAATAGCATTGACGATTGCTTTGGGAGTCGCTGTGGTTGCCATGCATTACCATCCTATCTCCGTCTCGATGATCCCGTGGATTGCAGGAGGTTTGCTGATCTGGATTTTTACAAGATTAAGTGCGAAAGCGCTTATGATTTCAGCTGCGGGGCTTATTCTGTTCTTCGCAGCCAAAGCAGATCAGCTCCTCCTGCTCATCTTTGCAGATCGTCTAGGAAATGGATCGGTGCCTGCAATGTCGCTGCTGGCCATTAATCCGCTTACAATCATCCTGGGCGGGCCGCTGGCCTCTGCTATCTTGGGACGGCTTAAAAGCCCTGCCATGAGGCTTCTGCTACCATTTACGATTGCTGCATGCGCATTCGGGATGCTGTATGTTCTGCCGCCTGGACTTTTTTTAATTGGATCCGTGATCGGGCTTATTTCATTTGCAGAACTTCTAGTCGGCCCTGCGACCTACAGCGCCTGCTCGGAGTCGGCATTCACACAGAAAGATCCCAAGATCATGGCGCTGATGCCGCTCGGCTTTGCGATGGCAGCCTCGCTTGGCGGCGTCTTCAGTCAGAGAGTTGCAAGCGATGCGTTTGACATCGAGAGGTACGGAAACGGATTTGGCCTCATGGCGCTCGGCCTACTCATCGCAGGCGGGATATTAGCCGCTCTTTGGAAAGCAAGAAAAATCAAGGAGCCCGTTGTGAGCTAAATTTTCTTCTGAAAATTTTGTAGGTCTTTTTGAAGCTTGTTAAGATTTTCAGGCGATGAATTGGCTATGAATTTTTCATAGTCTTTTTCAATGCCTTGCTGTTGTTTCTGGAGCTCCTGACTGAGGAATTTAGCAGCGGTCTCCTGGATGACCAGCATTGCTTTGCCCATGACGTCTTTGTACTTTTCTTTCTGTGCAGGCAGCTCGGACTGCTGGTACGCTTCAAGAGTTTTCTGGAAGAGAGCGACTCCGCGTTCACACTGCTTCCGATAGGTATCTCGTACGTGAGGTGTAAGGGGGGCGCCTGCGTCAATATCAGTCATGAACCTATTCCTAAATGATCAAGTTTTGATTTTTGATGTATACCCCAATCGGGCTCAAACTTGGATTTAGACCGATGCGAAAGCTCCCGCGATTGAGTTGCCGGGGAGGGGGATTGTATTCCCTCGATACTATCCCCTCCCCGACAATCTCAATCCCGGGGCTTTGGCACGGTCTAAATTCCAAGTTTGAGCCTGATTGGGGTATATTTTTCTCAGATTTTAAAGCCGCTTCGCAGGACATACTTGAGTAAGTAGGCCAAGAAGCGGCTTTAAAATATGAGGAAAAAGACGCAAAAAGCGAAAATTGATCATTTAGGGATAGGTTCATAATCTCTATATATTTTTCCGCACTGTTTTATTCCAGAAGAAATTTTTCTTTAATTTTTTTGTTCAATCACTTAAAAATGGTGTCTATGAATAAGAAATTTTATTTACTTTTGCTGTCTTCTCTTTCTTTGCTTGCAGAGGATCAGGAGCACCCCGTCACTCCAGAGCACGTCGAAAACCATCTTCAGGAGGCGGAAGCGGAATTCGAAAAAGCCAAAAAGATGTTTAGCCCATGGTATACAGGCCCGCTGCTGGCACCCTCTGCTAACGTTGTCCCGCCAGGAAAGTTCAATCTTCAACCTTACCTGTTTTTCACGAATAACTTTGCAAAATACGATCAGCACGGACATGCTCACGACATTCCCAATCTGCATCAGATAAAACCTTCGGTTGTATTTCAGTTTGGTCTTATCAAACGGGTCTACGGCATGATCACCACCCAGGCGGTGAGAAATAAACAATACGGCCACTCCAGCACAAATTGGACCGATACTATCGGTGGCTTTGGCATTGGCCTTCTGACGGAAGGGCTTTATAATCCAGGCCTTCTTATATCCATCCGAGAGACGTTTCCCACAGGAAAATATCAACATCTCGATCCCAGAAAAAGAGGCGTCGATGCGACGGGAGCAGGCGCCTATCAAACCCAACTCGGCTTTAACCTTGGAAAAGCGGTATGGTGGCTCACTCTGCATCCTATGAGGTTCCGTCTGGCTCAAAGCTGGGATATTCCTGCAATGGTCCACGTGCGCGGATTCAATACATTTGGCGGAGGCCACGGCACCAGAGGAAAAGTCCGCTTGGGCCACTCGTATTCTGCCGACTTTGGATATGAATTCAGCTTCACGCAGAGCTGGGCGGCGGCCTTGGACGTCGTTTACACCTATACCCAGAAAACCAAATTTACGGGCCGCGCCGGAACAAGCGCCACTGGCGCTCCAAATGTAGTCGGAGGCCCTTTTAGCGATCAGCTGAGCCTGGCTCCTGCCATTGAATACAATGTGAATAGTAATATAGGCTTTATCGGCGGCGTGTGGTTCTCCGTCTGGGGGAGAAACTCGCTCGACTTCCTCTCAGGCATCTTTAGCGTGAACTTCGCGTTCTAAGAGGATACTATGTTCAGAAATTTATGTATTGTAATATGTTGCTTCTCAGCTCTACTCGGAGATATCGCAAGAAAATCTGCCTCCTCCGTATAACACCGTGAATCTTCTTCCTTTTAATCCGCAGGGATGGTTTTTCAATGGCAAACAGTTAGAGGCCATTATTAAGAATAATCCTATCAAGGTTGTGGTTGAAGTAGGGTCTTGGATTGGATTATCAACAAGATTTATTGCATCTGCTTTACCTGAAGGGGGCAAAGTCTATGCCGTTGATCATTGGCTTGGTTCAGATGTGCAACAACCTGGCCAGAGAATGTATAACGCTGCTCTTCTTCCGGTGGCGTATGAACAGTTTTTATCGAATGTCATTCATGCAGGGCTGACAGACAAAATCATACCAATTAAAATGCCAAGCCTTGAAGCTGCCGGCTACCTCTCTTCATTAAATGAGACTGTAATCCCCGATCTTATCTATATTGATGCCAGTCATGACACCCCATCTGTCTATGCAGATCTGAATGCCTGGTATCCTTATGTCCAGGGACACGGCATCCTTTGCGGGGATGATTGGCATTATTTTGAATCAGTTCGAATTGCCGTTCAACAATTTGCAAAAGAAAAAGAACTTAGAATAGAAGCCTTTGGGAATTTCTGGTGCTTAGTTGAATAGTTTTGTAAAGTTTCTTGTTTTTTTCGCATCTTTTTCTCTCAATGCATCCGAGCTCCAAAAGTATCGATTGGTTGTTGGATCGATGTTCAAAAATGAAGCGCCTTGGCTCAAAGAATGGATTGAATACCACCGTTTGCTGGGCGTCGAACGTTTCTATTTATACAACAACGATAGCGATGACAACTATAGGGAAGTGCTCGATCCGTATATCGAACAAAACATCGTCGAGTTGATAGAATGGGACAGCAAGACAGCTCCCTGGCACAAGGTTACTCGGAAAAGACATGTGGGTTTCCAAATAACCGCATTTAACGATTGCATTAAGCGCGCGTTGGGAAAGGCTGACTGGGTAGCAATTATCGATTCAGATGAATTTATCGTTCCGTTGCCAGGCGTTCACGCGCTGCACACTTTCCTCGATAGAGCATTGCAGACAAATATAGGAACATTTACTTTTCTGTGGAAATTGTACGGAACTTCCGGTGTTTGGAACATTCCGGAGGGGACTTTAATGACCGAAGCCCTTTTTATGCGCAAAGAGGATGGTGGTGACTATCATCCCAATACACTGGGGAAATGTCTGCATCGCCCCGAAGCCGTCGAATTTTGCTATCTTCATAGCGCTCGTCTCAAGGACGGCTTTCGAAAACAATTTATCTGGGATGTGAGGATTAATCATTATGTACTGAGAGGCCTACAGGAAACTCTTCAAAAACGGTGCGCAATAAAAATTTACGACGAGCAGAATTTAACTCCTGAAGCGCTCGAATGCCTAAACATCATGGATGAAAATTATAATCAAATCGAAGACCGAGCCATCTGGCCTTTTCTTCCGGCTCTGAAAAAAGCCATGAATTTCCAGTAAGGGCTCGTCCAAAATCTACTCTGAGGATGATTCTTCAGCTTGAGACGTCACGAGCACATCGTTTTCAAACGTCACCAAAGAAGTGCGATCCCATGGGGTGGATTTCATCATGCCACTGCCATGTTTTTTGCCCGCATCGAACTCTCCGTCATAACTGCCGCCCTTGCTAAAAAAAATCTTTCCCCTGCCATGCGGCAATTCATGGAGAACGCCTCCAACATACTTTTCTCCATCTGCTGAATGGATCTGATTGTCTTTTCCTGTAAATCTGCCGTGTTCAAATGTTCCGATATAGGTGTGTCCTGTGCGATAATTGCCGATCTCCCAGCAAAGAAAGCTGCAGTCCTCTTTCTCTAATTTCGGAATATGGAGAATTCCTTGGCCGTGAGGCGCTCCGCCCTCCATGACTCCCGTATAGTAGCTGCCCCTCACAAATGTGCGGACTCCTTTGCCATGAGGCTGGCCATTTAAATAGGCTCCCTTGTACTCGCCGCCTTCAAAATAAACGGTTTTTCCTGCGCCCACTCCTGTGACGTTGTCAAACGTCAATTCCGCGACATCATGTGTGGCATATTCGATTCTTAATCGACTTTGCCCGCTTGGGTCATAAGTCAGAGTATAAATATCACCATTTGCATAGATGTAAGTTCCGCTGCCGTGAATTTCATCATCCTTAAATTCTCCAGTGTATCTGTAATCATTATTGCATATGAGCGTTCCAGAGCCATGTTTTTTTCCATCTTTAACCTGGCCCGAATATCGATCTCCATTTGGATAATCGATAATTACTTCATCGTTTGGAACGATCCCCTGTTTTTTTGCAACTGTCTGAGCAGCTTTGTCTGCACGGCCTCTCTTCTTAGTGACAGGCGTTGCCTCACCAATAGTCCTTGTTTTATCTGAGGCGAACCGCATTGCACTTTGATGCTTGGAAAGTGGTTGTTTTGCCTTGGAAGCCGATTGTGTTGAATGCACCGGTGTTGTATTAACGTTCAGTGTTGCGAAGGGCGTACGAGTTGTCATATTTTCCTATCGATTTTATCATTTTTCCGAAAAGTATAGATGAAAAATAAATTTGGAGCAATTATTGCTGATCCTCCTCCAAGATCAAGTAAATGGAATTGGTGCGAGACGAATCGTCATATCAACTGCTGAAATAGAGCCCAGCACTTGGCAATTTTTTGGATCGACTAGATAAGCCGTACCTGGTTTCGGCTCAATACTTAACCCCATCGGCTCTCGCAGACCATCTAAAAATGCTTTGTAAAGCTGGGCTCTTTGTAGAAACACCTCGGCTTCGTCGAGTCTGATAAAAACAGTTACGGAGTAGTGGGATGTGCTATCAGTTTTCTTGCAATAAGAAAAGTTACCAAAAATGAATGCATGCAGCACGTCAGAATCTCCTGCATCATCTAGTGCACTTAAACCCTTAGTTGGTTTCAATATTTTTGCCCACTCAGAATCATCACGCTCACAAATTCTGGATATAAATCTATATGCGCTTAAATTTCTTTTTGTAGTTGTCAAAAGGCCAGCCCATCCCTTGAGCATAGAAAGATCACGTTTTTGAGATACCCCTTTCCTCACTTCCACATCTTGACTAAAGCGGCAGATATCTACAAATCTTCCCACTGCATCCCAAGACAAGTCCTTACAGAGCTCCTTATGACTTGAAGGATGGCTAAATGCAGTCATCCACCCCTCTATCGTGAGTTGATAGAGATCCCGTCCTAATTCATGAACTTTTGAAAAACGATTGAACTGGAACTCTGATCGATTTTTAAGAGCATCTACAGAGAGCAAGGGGTGATTTTCATAAAAAGAACCGCAAAACAACATGAGTGCGTCGAGCAAATCGCAATCTTCATCTTGTTGAGTTCTGCTTGAGACAAGGATTTCTTTATGATTTTGAACCATACATTCGAGTTCGGCATTTATCTCCTTCAGGGGAAAGCCTATTACTTCGAGTCTTATTGTAGTTGGTGCGACAATCAAATGTTCTCCATTCTCCCACTCAGATTCATGCGGCAGAAGAGAGTTTATAAAACGATCCCAATTACTCCTCCAACAAACCCTATGAAAAAGGAGCCTTGTTATTCTCGTGTCAAATAGTGTGTTAAAAAGTTTCATATGACTTCAAATGTTGCAATATCCCTACTTCACGCCTTGTGCCTGAAATCTGCTTTCTCTTTTTCAGAAGACATCAGTTGCACTTCGAGATGTGTTTTATGCATTATTTTTGATCTCTTTTTCATTGATATATTCGAGCAAACGAGCAATTTGCTCCGGTGAAGGTAGCTCGTTCCGCAGTTCTTTCGGAAGTTCTCTGACTGTTTGGTACGTCGCTACACCGATTGGCTTATTAGCTTCTTTCAGGGCATACTCAACAATCGTCCGATCTTTTTCTTTACACAAGATGATTCCTATAGACGGCCCCTCATCTTTCATTCTTACTCTGTCATCTAGAACGGTGAGATAGAATTGCATCTTGCCCATGAACTCTGGGACAAATTCTCCAATTTTCAACTCAATCGCAACGAGCGATTTAAGTTTCCTGTGGAACAGCAGGATGTCGATCAAAAATTCTTTATTTCCAACCTCTAAACGGTATTGGGATCCCATGAATGCATAGACCCCGCCGGCTTCCCTCAGAAATTCCTCGATCTTTCCAACCAACGCTTTCTCCAGTTCGCGCTCATCGTACTCGTCTGCCATATCCAAAAACCCAAACCCATACTCGTCTTTGACAGCAAGCTTCGCCTCTGAACGAATTTCCTCGGGTAAATTCTTGTCGAAATTCGTCTGACTGGATACGGTTCTTTCATAATTTTTGTTGTCGATTTGGTTTAAAAGAACACGATAACTCCACCCATGTTTCTTGGACATCCTCATGTAAAACTCACGCTCTAAGGGATCTTTGCACTTTGTCAAAATATAGACATGATGAGTCCAGCTAATTTCTGTCAGCAGTGCTGACAGTTTTTCCCTCCCATGATAAGACTGATAAAAGTCCTTCATCCTCCATAGGTTACGAGAAGAGAATCCTTTCATTCCTGGAAAAGATTTTTTTAAATCACGGGCGAGCTGATCAACTACAGAAGTACCCCATTTGGCTATCTGCAGTTGCTCATGGATAGTCTTTCCGATGTCTCCATATACATTGATCAGCTCATGGTTGACTGCCAGCATAGCTCTAGCTTGGGCAGCCCGTATCTTACGAGTAAGGGTCTCTAGAATTGAGGCATACCCTTCGGGAAGAGTAATTGGGAATGCCTTCTTTGAGAATTTAGCTTCAGGCTCTTCTAGAATATATTCTTTCTCTTTAGACATTAGACGCCCCCCCAACTTCCTTCTCGAAAAGCAGACGAATCCCCTCGCATAGAAGAGCGGATTTGTCGGTTTTTCGGCGTTCTCGTAACCTCTTGATGAACAGTTCGTTTAGGAGGGTCTCTTCCTCCTCGGTCATATACACGGTGGTCTTGGCCTTTTTTGGAGCTTCAGTATTTTTAGTCGGCATAATCATCCCTGAAAATAGTTAATCATTCAGATTGCCAGTGACGTTCAAAAAAGTCAAACCACTCAACATGTTTAATGGTTTAACGTCCTGAGATGGTTTGGGTGACTTAAGAAAACTTAGCCATTACGGCTATATTACGGCATTTTTTGAAACAACACTACTACATCTAAGTATAGAAAAAATTCAGCCGCAATTGTACTCTCTTGGGAAAACTTGGAGTGCTTATGTCATTACCGATTGTTTCAACTCTAACGAATGCTGGCTCTGCAATTGTAAATTCTCTACTCCAATCGAAGCCTATGGCAATGCGCGTTGCTATCCTTTGCCTTGAGAAGCCATTGAGCTGGTTCACTGGAACTTCTCTTGGAGGCAAAGAAGTTGTCCCCACGTCAAAAGAACTTGAACGCGAGCCGTTCAATATGTTGATGCTCCAAGCCTGTGTGAACTTGATCAACAACCAAGAAGCGACTGATGATCTTTTAGCCCCTCTTGTTGAAGAAGCTTTTCAAGAACCGACTAATAGCAAAGCAGCCTTGAAAACAGTTAATTTTTTGATTGCGAAAGGCATAGCGCCGGAAGAGATTGCAGCGGAGTTCTCTAAACTCAGCATTGATGTGCCATCTTCTGTCTATACAGATTGGGGATTGTTGAACGTATTAGGTCACAGAAGCTATATGGGCTCGGTCGTATCTAACGTCAAAGCCATTCGCTGCATAGGGACTCAATGGATTTGCCATAATTGGGCTGCTATTTTAGGGACGTGGGCGGTCGTTGAAATGTTATCCCGAATACCCCGTGCGAATGCCTTCCCAGTTCAAAGGTGCGAAGCCCCTAGAGGATCGTATCAATCGACTTGCGATGTTAAGAGAGCGACTCCTTACAGCTCATCCGATCCGCATTTGAAGAGTATCAAATTTTGCGAATACACCATCGATTGCCACAAATTAGAATGGGACAAAATCCAAACGAACCACAAAATCCTGACAGAAGAAGATAAAAACTGTTTAGCTAAGATGGAAAACTGCAACGGCAAGCTCGTTATCCGCGCAGGAAGTGATGCGCTATGCACAGATGAAAAAACAGCTAAACAATACTCGGACAGCAAGACTGAACTGTAAAATAAAATCAATTGATCGAAAGATTCCTGATAAATGGCCGGAACTGGAATCCGGGCTACCCGCCGGTTTGTCCGCAAGCGGACTTCACTTCGATTCCAGACTGAAGCCACGCTGTGGCTTCTTTTCCGGCCAATAGTAAGGCTTTTTAAGAGAAGGTTTGGCCGGAACTGGAATCGAACCAGCGACACAAGGATTTTCAGTCCTCTGCTCTACCGACTGAGCTATCCGGCCAAAAGAAGGAGAGCATAATGCCCATTTTATTTTTCTGCAAGGACGCAATCTCGGGAAGGATGTGAATAAAAAATTGAATTGATGGCTACTGAGTCTTATTGCACCTATTACGGATGGCCTGTTATCCTATAAGGTACTCATGATACCACTGGAAAATTATCAGCCTGAAAAGATTATTGTACGGATGCCGAATTGGATTGGCGATCTTGTCATGGCTACCCCCGTGCTGAGTGATTTAAGAAAAGCTTACCCCAAAGCGCATATCACGGCGATGTGCCGTACCCCCATCTCAGAGCTGCTCCGCGAAGATCAAGATATTGATGAGCTTTTTTGCTTTAGCAAGGCTGGTAAATTAGAGAGAAGAAGTGATAAGCGGGATATCATTGAAAAATTGAAGAGGGGCAAATACGATCTGGGAGTTCTTTTAACCCATTCTTTTTCATCGGCTTGGTGGTTCTGGCTGGGAAAAGTCAAAAGACGCCTAGGCTATAAAGGAAATGGACGCGGCATCTTACTGACCGACAAGCTTTCTTTTCCAAAAAATGTGCATGAGCAGCATCTGGTTGAAACCTACAAAATGCTCCTGGGGCCCCTTGGCATTCCTCTCTCGGAGACAAAGCCCAGGCTTTATTTAACGGAGAAAGAACTCTCCGATGCTAGAACGCTGCTGGGGCAGCTGGGAATCACTTCGAGTGAGGTGCTGATCGGCATCAATCCCGGCGCGGCGTACGGCTCTGCCAAATGCTGGCTGCCGGACCGTTTTAGGGAAGTGACCAAAAGGCTGATAAAGCTTGATAACGTCCGGATCATCTACTTCGGCGATCAGGCAACGATGCCGCTTGTCAAAGAGATTTGTCAAGATCTTCCCTCTCCGGTGATCAACCTGGCGGGCCTGACATCAATCCGAGAACTGGCGTCACTGATTAAGCTCTGCAAAGTACTCCTGACTAATGACAGCGGACCGATGCATATCGCTGCAGCTGTTGGAACGCCCCTTGTCGCGCTTTTTGGCTCGACCAATGAAACAGCAACAGGCCCCTACAAAACAGGAACCGTGATCAATAAGCATGTCGAGTGCTCTCCCTGCTACCATCGCGTATGCCCCATTGATTTTCGGTGCATGAAAAAAATCGAGTCCGATGAAGTCTACAATGAAATCCTTCGCACGCTGAAAGAGTTTGATGATGTTTAAAAAGCTCATGCGAAAATGGGGTCCCAACCCTTTAGACACCATTTTGAAAAAAGCAGCGAAGCGCGGGTGCAAAACTATCCTGATTCCCTGGAACCGCGGGATGGGAGATATTGCGCTCGGCCTTTATGCAATCGTGCACCGCATCAAGACGTATATTCCGGATGCAAAAATCACATTCATCACACGCGCAGATCTTCAGGAGCCTTTTCAGCTGCTCGGTGGCGTGGAGGTGGTGATTGATCCTGCTATGAAACGGGGCGCTCCCGTTACACTTTCTCCTACGCTTCCGCCTTACGACTTGATCATTGAAAACGCCGATCCTTCGTATTGGGTTGCCTGGCAGCGAGGCAGCCTCGTGCCAAAGATGGAGTGGAACCGCAGCTGGGACGAGCTTTATCTCCGCTTTCAGCTTCCCGAAGGGTGCCTTGGAGCGCATGTAAACTGCGAGACGAATTACTACTTTGAAAGAAACTGGCCTGCAGAAAAATGGCAGGAGCTTTTTTCCACGATCGACCGGCCGGTCATTCTTTTCGGGTTAAAAAAAGAGCCTGTTTTCAAACATCCTAATTTATTTGATCTTCGCGGAGAAACATCCCCTCTTGAAATCCTCTCGATCATCAAAAATCGATGCACGTCGCTGATCGCTCCCGATTCGGGTGTGCTGGGGCTCACCTATTTTTTAAACACGCCTTTTCCTCTTAAAGTGGTCTCTTTGTGGGCAGATCCCAACCACGGAATTTTGAAACAGAATGTTCCATCCCCCAATCCTCTGCTTGAACATACGCCCGTCATCAGCCCCGACCAAAAGAATGCGTCGCTCATCACAACCGATGCGGTCAGGAGGGCTCTGTGCTAAGAGAAAAAATATTAAGTCGTCTTCAAGAAATGAAGCAGCTCCACCTCTCTCTCAAACTCGACTGCCTAAATGAAAACGAGCAAAAGCAGTTTTTAGATCTCTTATCGCCCGATCTGCTTGCCAGCCAGCAGAAAAAGCTGAAGGCCTCTTCAGTCGATGAAGAGTTTGAACTGGTCTCTCAGGCCGAGAGCGCATCCGAAGATTGGAGGCCGCTCGGCATTGAACGCCTTACGCAAGGAAAAGTTGCATGTCTTATTCTTGCTGGCGGACAAGGAAGCCGTTTAGGGCTATCTATCCCTAAAGCATTAGTTCCGGTAACGCAGGATGGGAAAACTCTTTTGGAAATTCATCTGGAAAAAATCTCGCTTGCCTCCGAATTCCACCGAACAAGAGTTCCGTGCGCTATTCTCACTTCGATCGAGAATCATGAAACAATTGCCGAGTTTCTGAAGGATAAAAAATACAATCTGTCCATCACGCTCGTGATTCAAGACCAGGCGCCTTTTTTGGATGAGCAGGGAAATTGGATCCTTCGCGAAGACGGAAAACTGGCCGCAGGTCCCGATGGCAACGGCTATGCGCTTCACCTGCTTAAAAAAAAGGGTGTTTTGAATCAGTGGAAAGGTGCCGGAATCGAAGAAATCACCATTGTTCCTATTGAAAATCCTTTGGCAGACCCTGTCGATCCCATTTTGATCGGATACCATGTTGCCCACCCTGCAGATGCCACCGCCAAAGTGATCTACAGACAAAATGCCGAAGAAAAAGTCGGCGTGATGGTCATAAAAAACAGCCGTATCGAAGTGCGCGAATATTCTGAACTTCCGCCGAGTGCATCTAAGCAAGCTTGCCTTGCAAATATTGGACTCTTTGCACTCAATCTCTCGTTTGCAGAACGCGTCTCTGAAGAAGAATTCCCCTGGCATCTGGCCCATAAGCAAGATCCTATCTCAAAACAGTGGATCTGGAAATTCGAGCGGTTTATCTTCGACATGCTCCACTACTCGCACAAAACAAACCTGCTTCTCTACCCTCGCGAAGACGTCTATGCCCCCTTGAAAAACGCGACGGGCGAGAAAAGTTTAGCCACGGTTCAGGAAGCTTTGAAACGAATAATGAGTTAGGATTTTTACCACAGAGAGCACAGAGGAGCTAGGAAAACTCTCTTATTTCTCCTAATTTTCTCTGTGCCCTCTGTGCCCTCTGTGGTAAAAATCCTAACTATTTGATCTATTCAAGACACATGCTATGATCACGCGGATGAGGATAAAATGAAGTTTGGATATTTCGGTGCTGGCACATGGGGATTTAGTTTAGCTTCTCTATTGGCATCCAAGGGCCACAAAGTGGTTCTGTGGGGTCAGAATACCGATCAAATTAAAGAGATGCAAAAGACTCGCGTCCATCCCAAGCTCCCCGGTTATCCTGCCGATCAAAATCTTATCTTTACAACCGATTTTGAAGAAGCTCTCTCGGGTGCGGATGTGATTGTCGAGTCTGTGACTACTAAAGGGATCAGACCTGTTTTTCAGAAAATTGTCGATTTGGGCGGCACGTCTGCTCCTATCGTGATCACCTCAAAAGGCATCGAGCAAAACAGCTGCCTGCTGCTTCCAGAAGTTGTCATGGACGTGATGGGCATCGGCGCCAGATCTCAAATTGGCGCTCTTAGCGGACCTAGCCATGCGGAAGAGGTCATACAAAAACTCCCCACATCGATTGTCGCCACGGCTTACGATCCTGCTGTGATGCTGAAGATCCACGATCTTTTCACAACTCCTTTTTTTAGAATTTATCCAAACGCCGACATCAATGGCGTCTGCTTTGGCGGCGCGATGAAAAATCCTATTGCGATTGCGTGCGGCATCTCTGATGGTCTGGGCTTTGGCGATAACACTAAAGCCGCTCTCATGACCCGCGGGCTTCATGAGATCCGCAAGCTGTCTGTCACAAAGGGCGCTAAACAGGAAACATTGAACGGCCTATCAGGTCTTGGCGATCTGTGTGTGACGTGCCTTTCCCTGCACAGCCGCAACTCCAGGTTTGGAAGGCTCATCGGCGAAGGAGTCTCCATTGAAGACGCCCAGAAAAAAGTTGGGATGGTCGTCGAAGGCGTCTACACCTGCCTCTCTGCTATGCAACTGGCTGAAGAAGCCAAGATCGAAATTCCCATTACCGAAGCTATCTATTCTATTCTCTACGATAAAATGAACCCGCGCGACGCTGTTAAACAATTGCTTCAAAGGGCCATCAAGGAAGAGCACTTATGATTCAGGGAACCAAAGTTGTCACGAACGAGGAAATGCGCCGGCTTGAGAAACTGAGCTCGGCAGATGGGCTTAATTCGGAAGAGCTCATGGACAGGGCTGCTGAGGCGCTGCTGGCTGTTGTGAATGATTGGTTTGATCTCTCCGGCGCTTCAAAAGAAGTTGTGCTGCTTGTTGGAAAAGGAAATAAAGGCGGCGACGCGCTCTCGTTAGGATCACTGCTGCTGCAGCAACAATTTAAAGTGTCGGCCATTTTAGTCTATCCGATGAATGAACTCGGAGCGCTTTGCAAAGCACGGCTTGAAAAATATAAACAGACCGGAGGATCGATCCACCCTCTGCACATGGAAAAAGTGATTTCAGCGCCTATTCTTATCGATGGAATTGTCGGGACAGGCTTTGAGGGAGTGCCGGACGAGTCTATTTCAAATGCCATCACATGGGCAAATGCACAAGATGCAGCCATTTTGGCGATCGATATTCCTTCAGGGCTGAATGGCACGACAGGCGTTGTGGAAACCGTTGCGATCAGCGCAACGATCACCTGCTGCCTGGGACTTCCCAAAATCGGATGCTTCATCGGGCAAGGATGGGATTATGTTGGCGCACTGCTCACTTGCAATATTGATCTGCCGGCTGAGATTGTCGCTCACGCGAATTCAACGGCGCTTCTTCTTAAAAAAGAGTCTCTCCGGCTCCCTCTGATTATTCGCTCGCGCCACAAATATGAGGCGGGTTATGTGCTCGGCATCAGCGGATCACCGGAAATGCCGGGAGCTGCCGCTCTCACCTCGCTCGCAACGCTTCGCGCCGGCGCCGGAATCGTCAGACTGTTTACACAGCCGGAAACTTCGCAAGCAGGCCTTGCTCCCGAAATCATACGAGAGACGATTGATCTTGGACGGATTGAAGAAGAACAGGAGCGTGCAGACAGCCTCTTTATCGGCCCCGGTCTTGGACGCTCCTCAGCAGTCCAAAAGATGATCCAAAAACTGCTGCCGCGCTTAAAAAAGCCCGTCGTCGTTGACGGCGATGGACTGTACCACTTGAGCCAGATGTCTGATTATTCGCTCCCGGCAGGCTCAGTCTTAACTCCTCATCACGGTGAAATGACGCGGCTGCTCGGCGGACCTCCAACGCTTGAGAGCTGCCAGCGGTATGTTGAAAAGCATGAAGTTACGGTGATCCTCAAAGGAGCGCCCACAATCTTGTTCCATCCAAAAAGACATCCGCTGATTGTTACGACCGGCGATCCCGGGATGGCAACAGCAGGCTCCGGCGATGTGCTCACAGGAATTGTCGTTGCGATGCTAGCGCAAAAGTTGCCGCCTGATCAAGCGGCTCCCCTCGCGGTTTATTTACATGGACGAGCGGGCGAACTTGCGGCCGAAAAGCAAACCTCGTACGGCATGATCGCCTCCGATCTGATTAAATATCTGCCGAAGGCTTTTGCAGAGCTAGTTTAAAGTTTTGCAACCAAATTCATGTCTAGAACGACAGCTTGATGGTCGCTAAGAGCATTTGATAGCTTGCCCATAACGAAAGCAGGAAATACTGTTTGTTGGATTTTTTGATCCGTCATCAGAATGTGATCGATAACTGTAAACACAGGATCTGCTTTTCCTCCGACTACCTTTGAAATGTTATCGAGGCATGTAGCATTTTCAGCTGTTGGCCTCTCAACATCAGCCCGTTTGAAATTGGGGAAGTGCTTTGCTAAAAGCTCAATTGCTCTCGTGTCTTGGGGCTCGACGTTCAAATCACCTATCAACATGACAGGTTTAGTAAGAGTTTCTTTATATTTCAAAATCTGTTCAATCTGCATGGCTCGAACTTCGCCATTTTCTTCACCTGGTTCAAGATGCGTTGAAATCACAAATCGATCATTCAGTTCTGCAACAAAGAATCCTCTGCGGAATCCTATTCCACCCGCGGTGAATGGAACATATGCAGGTTTATTCTCGAGGGGGTATTTGGAGGCCCAGAACATAGCGTTTTCCATGACTAAAGAAGTAGGTCCAATCCGATAATAGAAATACTTGTAGGTGTCTTTGATTTTTTCAATCAGCTGAGCAGCAGGATCATTGGTCATCTCTTGAAGACAGACAACATCTGCATTTTGGAGTTTGATGAATTCAACTAATCGATCCAATCGCTGGCCTGCAGGCGACATGCTTCCAAATAAAGTTGCAAGGATCCCCGGCATCATGCAGACATTAAATGTCATAAATTTCTTAGGAGTTCCTTCCATTTTAGAAGCCTGGCTCTCATAGAATAAAAATTCATTTTGATAATAGCGGTGAGTCGCCCATCGAATGGCTCTGCTTGCAAGCGCCAAAGGCGCTCCGAAAACACCCATTGCAATTCCAATCACCTTGTTCACAATGCCGTCACTAAAAATAAATTCCGATGCTGTCCAAATCGGTTTGTCCAAATACCGGTCTAACTCGGTCAACCCATTTTCAACTGACATACAATACGCTCCTATACCAGGAAAGAAATTGATCGAGCCCTTGATCTAGCGATGTTGTAGGCTCAAATTGCAAAATTGACCTGCTTTTTGAAATATCTGCATACGTGATCGGCACTTCGCCCGGCTGGTCGGAGAGAAGCTCAATCTTTCCTTTTTTATCTAATTTTTGCTCGAGAAGACGGACCAGCGTTAGAACATCTTCGGGCTGGTTGTTGCCGAGATTGAAGATTTCGCAAGGAAGAGATTTGTCTAACGCTGCAATGGTTCCCTTAACAATGTCATCGATGTAGGTAAAATCGCGCTTCATCTTTCCGTTGTTGTAGATTTGAATCGGTTTGTCCTGAAGGATTGCATCTGTAAAACTATAATACGCCATGTCGGGTCTTCCCCAGGGGCCGTAAACGGTGAAAAATCTGAGTCCCGTGACGGAGATGCCGTAGAGGTTGTGGTAGCCTCTAGCCATCAGTTCGTTCGATTTTTTTGTGGCTCCATAGAGATTCGACGGGCTGTCCGTCGGATCCGATTCTGCAAAAGGAACTTTCTCGTTCAGTCCATAGACTGAAGAAGAGGAGGCGTAGATGAGAGGGATTTTTGGATGGCGGCGGATGAGTTCAAGGATCTGCAGGAAGCCGTTCAGATTCGAGTCGCAGTAGCTTTGAGGATTGATTTTTGAGTAGCGCACCCCTGCTTGAGCTGCGAGGTGGACCACATGGGTCACTTGATATTTTTGCACAATTTCTTCAAGTTTAGAAAGATCTTGGATATCAGCATTGATCACAGGAATGCCAATATCAGTTAAAATCTGCGCACGATGTTTTTTAAGTTCAGGAGAATAGTAATTGTTAAAATTGTCGCATCCGACCACGACGGCTCCTCTAGAGCGGAGCTTCTGTGCCAGATGGAATCCGATAAAGCCTGCGATGCCTGTAATAAATATGTTCATTGCATTAAAAGTGTTTTTGGCTACAAAATGAGCCGTTTTTATGAAGATGAGTATAACACATTTTTTGTTAATTTGTACCCTTATTTGCCTTTTTAGCTGTACGCGGGCGCCTTATGTGGGGTCCGATCAGGTGGGGGCGGATGAGCTTGTCATGGATTCTTATAAAATCCGACAAGGTAAATTTTCAATTTTACAGCTAGAGGGTAAGGAATTTATTGAGCTCTCCCCTGAGCTTCTGAGCGAATATGTCGACGTGATTCAAGACGGCGATGTGCTTTCGGTCGCTGTATTCCACCCTACGAGGTCCGATATCGCCGCCGCGGTAGCCTCGCTCAGTCAAACAATAGGATTTAGGGTTCAGGATGGAAAAGTGCGCCTGCCCGACCTGGAACCGATTACAGTCGCAAACCTCACTCTTGAGCAAGCCACCCAGAAAATACAGGATGCGTACTCCGGAGAGATCCGCGATGTTCAGATCTTTTTAAGCTACCGCGACAGGCTGGAGAGAAAAGTGGAGCTTGCAGGCCTCGTCTCGCTGCCCACGATACCGGTGGATGGAAAAATTCGTCTCTTTGAAATCCTTTCCAAAGCAAAAGTTCCGACACAGGCCAATCTCTTTAAGAGCTACATGGTGCGCGAAAATGAAATGGTTCCTGTCGATCTTTACAAGCTTCTGAAAGAGGGGGACATGTCCCAAAATATTGTGATGCGCGGCGGCGATAAGATCTATATTGCCGATCCGTCTGCATCAACGCTGATGGTGCTGGGAGAAGTGGGCAAAGAAAAACTCGTCGACGTTCCGAATGGATTCATGACGATCCGGCAGGCGCTAGCAGCTGCGGGAGGCATTCCATACACGGGTAATAAATCATATATCCAGGTGATCCGCGGCAATATCATGAACCCCAAAATTTATACGCTCACATGGGATCATGTGATCCACCTTCCGTCCGACAGTTTGCTTCTGATGCCGGGAGATATTGTCTATGTCGCGGCAACTCCGATCACGCAATGGAACCGATTCATGTCGCAACTTCTTCCAACTTTTGTTAACATAGATCTCATCACAAGAGGAATTCGCAGCATAGGAGTGAATGTACCTTGAGCCTTATTTTCACGTGGGATGATATAAAGCGGATTGTCAAAGCGCATAAAAAAAGAATCGTCCGCTTAAGCCTGTTTTGCAGCTTGTGCGCATTTGTCTATTCGCTGATTTCTCCTCTGCAATACGAAGCTCGGGCCACTTTCAAACAATCCTCGAGCCGGGGAGACCAGAATTTCGATCTTAAAAACATCCTCCGCTCTTTTTCAGCCGGATCAAACGAAGGCACTTCCATAACGCTCATGTTATCGGATGCCGTTTTAGAAAAGACCATCGAAGAAATTGGCCTTCAGGCCGACGTTAAAAGAGGCAAGCGCTTCAGTTCCATCGTAAAAAATGTGCTGGCCGAAGCGGGAAAATTAACAGAAGATCCTAAGCTTGCTCGATTCTCGTCCGTTAAATACCAGGGAGAAAAGCTGCTCAGCTTGATTATTAAGAAAGTTTCTGACACTGAATATCATCTCTATGATGACCGTCGCCAATTTATGAGAGCAGGTACATTCGGGCAGGCGCTTGTTTGTGATACATTTCAATTTACACTCTCCGATCTTCCCTTCCAAGATGAAGCAGCGTTGACTTTAAGCCCTATTCAGCCAGTTGCGTCAACTCTTCGAAAAAAGCTCACCGTCAAACCGTCGCGGGAAGATAAAAATCTCATCCTGATCAAGTGCCTTGACACGGATCGAGTGCGCAGCGCCTTAATTGTAAATACTCTGATGGCGATGTATGAGAAATACCTTGTCGATGAGAATAAAATCATCATCGGAGCGCAACTGTCTTACCTGAATCAAAGACAGGACGAGCTGAGCGCCAAGCTCGATCATGACATCGAATGCCATGCTGAGGCGCTTAAACAAAATCTGCACACCCAAGGCTTCATGGGAATCAAAGATGAAATGGAGTTTATCTTTGAGCCTCTGCAAAGCTATCAGACCCGTCTGAATGAAGTAGAACTTGAGCTGCGCCAGATCGATCAGCGGCTGGCTAAAACAGACCTTGATTCAACGCTTAAAGCCGAGCCGCAGTTGATTGATCGATATTCAAAGGCGCTCGGAGATCAGATCGGCTCTGTCAACAACCTGCTGGCGCAAGCTCGGCGCAAAGAAAAAATCGAAGCTCCCTCCTCGCTCCAGGAGCTGCAGCCCGCCATTCAAGAGTTTAATGCTTCCCTCATCGCAGATGATTCATCAAAGCAAAAAGAGATCGAAGCCGTCCTGCAAGAATTCGTAGGCCTCTTGACCCACCGTCAGAGCTCGCTCTCTGAGAGCAGCAACTGGATGCAAACAGTTCAGAACGAGCTCTCGGGCATGAGCATCGATTCGGCCCGCAAGCAGTTCAATCACTATAGCACTGAGTTCGATGGCCTGCATGCCCAGTTAAAACAAGTGCTCTTTATGAGAGATCATTTATTCGATCCCCAATTTGAGATCAGCACTCTTTCAAACATCTTATCCGACTCCGTGACTCAGCAAATCGTCCAAAAATCGAGCGACCTGGAGGCGCAGCTGCATGATGATATGCATCGGTCGCCCCGCGACAAAGAGCGCATCAAGTCGACTTTAAGCATCAACAAAAGATTCCTGGAGTCTCATTTAGATCAAACGCTCCAGCTTGGAAAAGTCCGTATCGATCTCATCAAAGAGAAAATTTCTTCCCTCTATTCTGTCATGAAAACGCTCCTCACTGATGAGCAGCACCTTTTAAAGGAAAAAATCAGCCAGCTCAAAGAGTCTATGCAAGTCCTGCCCGATTTGTGGGTACATGAAAATCGTTTAAAATTTAGATCTGAACTGACTAAAGGAATGATGGAAGGGCTTGTCGGCATTGCCGAAACAAAAAATCTTGCCCATCATCTTTATCAAGTTGAGTCGCGTCCTCTGGATATCGCGCGTCCGCCGCTGGGTTTTGTCAAACCCCTCATTCTGGGTAAGTCTGCCTTTGTTTTTTTTCTGGCAGCCGCTCTTTTAGCGTTATTCACCATCCTTCAGTCTCTTATAAGAGGATTTCCCCCATCGCTTGCGACCTTGAAAGAACTTGGAGCGCACACATCAGGGGAGCTCTCCATTTCACCCACAACCGATGCCGACAAAGAAACGCTGAGAAGAATCGTTTCTTTCCTGATGGACGGCAGCCAGAAAGGCATTGCCGCCATTATTGGAGAGAAGCAAACAGTTTTCTTCCCCGCCTTAACCGCCCTATTAAAAAAACATCATCTTTCAAGCTGCGTGATCGACTGCTCTTTCGGAAAAATCATCTCTTCTGAGGAGACGCCGGGCCTCTTCCAGGTACTCAATGGAGCGTCAGCACAGGATGCAGTTCGTATCATGCCTTCTTACGATTTCTTACCTGTAGGAGCTTCGTCTCCCGATGGAGTTGAACTTTTAAAATCCGCTGAATTCGAAAAGCTTTTGCAGCAGCTGCATTCCAAATACGATTTTATCTTTCTGCTCTCGCGCACCAACCTCTCTTCAATAGAGTCGGAAACCCTCCTCGATCTAAGCACACATGCAATTTTAGTGGCTGAAACCCCTCTGGAAAAAATTCAAAATTTTATTGATCCTTCTCGACAAAAAGAAAAAAAACATGTTACTTTTGTGCAAATATTATGAAACATTGGTACCTGCCTTTTTTACTTACAACCTTTCTATTCGCACGTGAATCGTTCGATGAATATCTGTATCAAGAAGAACCAAACCAGCCGCATCCATGGTTCACAGGGCCCCTCTTAACACCCTCAGGGCACGTTGTTCCTCATACGCACCAAAACTTCGAGCCCTACATTTATTGGACACAGGCCAAGGGCACTTATGACTCCCACTGGAAATCCCATTCGGCGCCTATTTTTAATAACGTTTTAAATCAAAATACCATCCAGCTGGGGGTGCTTCCAGATACCGAATTCGACTTAGCCCCTCAATTTACTTACAACGCAACGAAAGGGCAGCATATGTGGAGGGTGAGCGACATTCCCATCGTGCTTGCTTTTCAGCTGCTCTACGATCATGTCGACAATTGGTCGCCAGGTATTAAACTCAGAATAGGAGCCAACGTACCACTTGGAAAATACGATCGCCTGAATCCGAAAAAACTAGGGACAGATTCCGGCGGGATTGGAACATGGTATCCAAGCGCTGGCGTCATCCTGACACGGCTTCTTCATGTAACCGGCATCCAATATTTATCCTGGAGGCTGTTTCTTAACTATTCCATAGGAACACCCGTCAACGTAAAAAACGCGAGCGTTTATGGCGGATCGCCTTCTCTTCCTGGCATCAAAGGAACCCGCGGCACCGTCTATCCCGGCAACATCTTTCTTTTCTTAGGCGGCTTCGAATATTCCCTCTCTCAAAATTGGGCTCTCGCGATTGACATCCAATATCAACATACCAATAAGAACCGATTCTCAGGCCGCAGTCCGCTCGGAACAAAACCCATCGCTCCTTCAAAAGAGCTTTTTGCGCTCGCTCCGGCCATCGAATATAACTGGAGTCAAACCATGGGTGTGATCGCAGGACCCTGGTTTACAATTGCCGGGCGCAACTCGCAAAAATTTATCAGCTATGTCGTAGCTCTTAACATCTATAACTAGTTGGTTTTTTTAGAATAATCGTCGCGTGATTTCCGCATCTTGCCTTTTCCCGTCTGTATGAAAAAAAATCGGCTCCATTGCAGCGCGTGCACATGCATGCGATTTGAATATGATGCGGCAGCACGCCTGCATCGGTCCACTGTTTGCTGGCAATCTCCCAGAGATCAAAATAGAGAGGCTTGACCTGATATTCCCAAAATTGACGGGGAAGCTCCGTCTCATAATTGATGAACTCACCGCAGCAAGGCCCTAAACTCGGAGAAATTCCAACAATCAAATTTTCCGGCTTCGATCCAAAGCGGCTTTTCAACTGCGATACAACTTCGCTATAAATATTTTTAACATTCCCGCGCCAGCCGCAGTGAACATTCGCAACCACATTTTCCATAGGGTCATAGATGATGGCAGCTTGACAGTCCGCGTGTTTGATCAAAAGCCCGATGTCTTCCTTGGCTGTAAACAGCCCATCGCACTTCTCATCATCGCTTTCCATGGGAACTTCCCGCACATCAGCCCCATGCACCTGATAGCTGCTGGCCAGCGATGAACACTGCATGATCTCCTGGATGCGGGCCCTGCTCGTCCTGCTACTAAACCTATCTTCCTCAGAGCCTCCACCAACATTGCCGACGCTCAGCTGCCGCAGAAAAATCGCATGGGAAATCTGAGGAAATTCTTGAAAAATCTCAAACTCCAGCCACTCAACACTTCCACTTTTATTTCTTAACATTTATCATTTCCTATAGATGCAACTATCTTATCTAGCCTATTTTTGCCTGATGATGACCTTTGGATGCCTCTGGATACACAGGTCGGCATGGCTCTGGGGTTCTTTTCTCGCACTTTCTTTCAGTTTAGCGATCATTAGCTGTGCCGTTCAACCTTTTTCTATCGTCGTTGCCGTCCTTCTTTTTTTACTTTTCTTTATCTTAAAAAATCCGATTGCCGGCGGAAGGCGCCATTTTCTGACTTTGACTGCGATCCTCCTGGCAGCCGCGCTGAACTACCACTGGATCCCCGGCTTTAACAATTTGCAAATTACAGAATCGTTCTATTTGAACTTTGATAAACCGCTCTATGGACTCTTTCCGCTGATTTTTCTCGTGACCGTCTGCCAGACACGCGAAGACTGGATAAAAGTAGGGCTAAAAGCTGTACCTCTTATCTTGATCTTCATTTTTGGACTTGCAGCCCTGGCACTGGGTACCGGAGCCATCCAGTGGCAAATCAAGCTTCCCAGCCACTTCTTAATCAGGATCATTTCCAATCTGTTCCTGGTCGTCATCCCCGAGGAAGCATTCTTCCGGGGCTTTCTTCAACGGGAGTTTGCCACCCAAATTGGCAAAGGATTTCTTGGAAAAACCTTCGGCGTCGTGGGCGCCTCCCTCGTCTTTACTCTATTTCACCTGACGTGGACATCGTCGCCCGTCATGCTGGGACTCGTTTTTGCCGCAGGGATTATTTATGGATTGATTTATGAGATTTCAGGACTGCTGGAAGGAAGCATCATCTGCCACTTTGGCGTAAACCTGCTTCACATGCTATTCTTTACTTATCACGCAGAATAACACAAGTTAGGAGTTTTTACCACAGAGGGCACAGAGATAATTAGGAATTTTTCTAACCCCTCTGTGCTCTCTGTGCCCTCTGTGGTAAAAACTCCTAACTATTAAACAAAAAAAGCCGCCCACCACTAGACGTGATGGGCATGTGATTAACTTATTTCACTTCAGACACTTTCAATTCATCTTCAACAACGGCCAGCCGATGCTGCACTACAGCTTCGTTTGGCTTAAGCTCATCCTTGCTTGCCGCAGCGACGAGTTCATCTCTTTGCTCAGTCGTCATTTGATTAAAAATAGCAGCATTCTCCGGGCTGAGTTCAGCCACAAATCCAGCCTCATCGTTTGCCACTGCAACTGCAGCAGAAGTTTTCTCACAGCTTGAAGAGCTGCATGAACCGGCTTCTAAGCCTGCCATGAGTGTCATTACGCCTAAAGCGAGAACCAATTTCTTATCCATTTAAATCTCCTTATTTTACTTAACAGGACATCCTGCGGGAGTTTTTCCTTGCGGATTTGATCCGCTTGCTCCCGAAACTTTTCTAACAGCATCATCAGGCGACATTGTCATACCCATATTATCTTGAGTAGACGCCATTTGCATTGCAGAAGCACGCTGACCCTTCTGTAAATTTGCCGCAGAACATTCTTTTGTTCTCCGTGGTCAGCTGATCTGCAAATTGCTGCACATCATCCGACATTGTACTACAATCCATGCTTTTTTTTGCAGCCTGTAATATGACTGGGGACACACCCATGGCGCATACAGCCAGCACTAAAAGAATCTTTTTAATCATAATATCCATCCTTCCGCGTTATAACTCATAGATTTTTTTACTTTACAGCCTTGCCTTCTTTTTGTCTATATCAGATCGGAGAAATGAGTTACATTTGGGTTGCGTCAAAGCCTCGGGATTAGAAGATTACGGAGAGTGCGGGGTTGTATTCCCTGCAGGATATTACATGCTCGTCAGACAATTCAATCCTGCAACTATCACGTCAGCCGAAATGCGACTCCTGCACATCCTGTAATCGGATTATCTGTGAGCTTGCAACTGACTCTTTATTTTATATCCGGATGGCATTATGAAAGAGACATGGGCGAAAGATCTATCGAATGCGGAGAATGCAAACGGCCTGTGAAGGTCGTCTACAAAGAAATCGTAGGTAAAACAATCACCTGCACAGACATGTGCGATGATTGCCCGATCCTGAAAGCAAAACTTCACGGCGACGCCACCTCTTCAAAAGGCAAAGAAAGCGCTCTTTGCTGCGCCGTCTGCGGAACATCACTTGAGTCCGTCAAAATGGGACAGCCTCTAGGATGCGCTGAATGTTATGACGTTTTTGCAGATTTTATCATCCAAGAACTGGTAGAGACAGGCAGCATCCCTATGACACTGAGAAAGAAAGCCCAGGCCCAAAAACTGCAAACCATCCATATCGGAAGATCTCCCCAGCAGCCCTCCTCTCCCGCCTTATCCTCCAAGCTCGCCTCATTAAACGAAGCGCTCAACGAGGCGCTTAAAAAAGAAAACTATGAACAGGCAGCTTCCATTCGCGATCAAATCAAAGCGATGACGGACAAACATGAGTAAACTGCCCGACTTTCTCTTTCAAAAAACCGCCTGGGATCAAGAAAAAAATCCCATCTGGCTTGGGACCACGTTGCATCTTTACCGCAACATCTCTCTCTATAAATTTCCGGCTAAAATGACCCCCGCCGAAATGGTGGGCAGCCTCAAAACAATCGCCGAGACGCTTCAAAAAAAACCCTAATCTGCAGCCCCACTCCTTTTTCCCTGCGGAAAATCTAACACCTCTCGACAAAGAACTCCTCTTCGAACATTTCCAATGCTCGCAACCATTCCAGGAGGCCGGTGGAGGACAAGGATTTGCTTTCGATCCCCAAGGCAAATGCCTCATCATCCTCAATGAAAATAACCATATCCAGCTGCATCTGGCTGAAAATGACTCCAACCTAATACAAGCCTGGACCTCGCTTTCACAAATCGACGACCCCATCGGAAAAGCCCACCCGTACGCCTTCTCACCACGCTTTGGCTATCTCACCTCTGATCCCATGCTTTGCGGGACCGCTCTTGAGGCCAGAGCTTTTCTTCATATTCCCGCTCTCCGCCATAACGGGACTCTTAGAGATCTCCTCTCCAAATACGGCGACGAACAGATTTCTTTCTTAAGCCTCGAAGGAGAACTGGACGATTTAGTCGGCGACTTTCTCGTGATAAAAAACCATTACACCCTCGGCGTCTCCGAAGAGTCGCAGCTCAGCCTGCTTCAAGTAGCCGCGCTCAAGTTTGCAGCGGCCGAACAAAAAGCGCGCGATGAGCTCAAATCAAAACCGTCTCCCGGTCTCAAAGACTTTGTCGGCAGATCTTTTGGACTCATCATGCACTCCTACCAGCTCCATCCCAAAGAAGCTCTCGACGGCCTTTCCGGACTCAAACTCGGCGTCGACCTCGGCTGGGTCACAGGAGCCGCCTCCCAAAAACTCTCCACCCTCATGCTCCAGCTTCGCCGCGGCCACCTCACCCATCTCCTCAACCTCTCCTCCTCCACTCCGCAAGATCTCTCCCACAAACGAGCCGAATGGCTGCACAATGAGCTCAAAGGGATTGCGATTAAGGAGTAGTGGATTTACCCATGGATGCAACTTTTTTGCAACTAGCGTTAATGAAGAGCTTTCAGCCATCTTATAAATTATAAAAATTGACTGTCGTTTTTTTTCTTGTTAAACTCAGGCGCCTCAAATCATGTAAAGTGAGTTGTATGTCTTTGATTGATGAACTCTATGTCTGGATGAAAAGCCGCGAGAATGCTCGACTTGAATTTAAAGAAGCAAAGAACACTTTCGACATTACTAAACTGACTCAGTATTGCTGCGCTTTCGCAAATGAGGGAGGAGGCCGGATCATTTTAGGAGTCACCGATCAAATTCCGCGGCAAATCTTCGGAAGCCAAGCATTCCCAAATCTAGAAAAAATCAAATCCCTGCTCATTTCCAAGTTATCTCTTAGAATCGAAATTGAGGAGGTGTTTGTAGAAGCTCGGAGAGTGATCATTTTCACCATTCCCTCAAGACCAATTGGAGTCCCTATTCAATGTGAAGGGGGGTACTGGATGCGCAGAGGCGAAGAGCTAGTCAGGATGACAGCGGACATGCTTAAGCGCATTTTTGACGAAGGAGTTCCCGATTTTTCTGCCCAGATCTGCCCTGATGCCAAGTTTGAAGATCTCGATCCTGCAGCAATTAGCGCTTTTCGAGACGCCTGGATCCGAAAATCTGGAAATACTCAACTTCAGCATATTCCCGAAAAGCAGATATTACGAGATATCGAAGTGATTACAGCTAAAGGGGTGACCTACGCTGCCCTAATCCTTTTTGGGACCCACAAAGCGTTAGGCAAATATCTGGCTCAAGCTGAAGTGATTTTTGAATATCGTTCCAGCGATATCACCGGACCTGCTCAACAGAGAATCGAATATCGACAGGGCTTTTTTATTTTCTATAACGAACTTTGGGGGAAAATTAATCTGCGCAATGATAACCAACACTTTCAAGACGGCCTGTTCATTTTTGATATTCCCACCTTTAATGAAAAAGCCGTTCGGGAAACGATTCTCAATGCGATGAGCCATCGTGATTACAAGGCAGCTGGCTCTATTTGGGTGAAGCAATACCCCCGTCGAATTACAGTAATCAGCCCAGGCGGATTTCCTCCTGGCATCACACCTAAAAACATGCTCTGGAGGCAACAGCCGCGAAATCGGAGACTTGCTGAGGTATTTGCCAAATGCGGACTCGTGGAGCGGGCCGGCCAAGGAGCCGATCGAATTTTTGAAGAGAGCATCAAACAAGCCAAGTCACTACCCGATTTTACACATACCGATGAGTATCAAGTTGTACTAACTTTAGATGGCCAAGTTCAAGATGAAGGTTTTTTGCGGTTTCTAGCGAAACTTGATAAAAGAGATTTGGCTTCGTTCACTACGATCGATTTCTTGGTCTTAGACTATGTGCATAAAGAAAAACCCCTTCCCGCAGAACCTCCCGAATTGAAAATACAGCTTAAACACCTAATCAACTTGGGAGTGGTTGAATCTATCGGAAGAGGCAAAACAACTCAATACATGCTCTGCCAAAAATACTACCTGCATGCTGGAAAAAGTGGTGTATATACCCGTAAACGAGGTCTTGACAGAAACACGAACAAAGAATTGATTCTCAAGCATATTTTCGCTAATCCTCATGGAGCTCGATTAAGCGAACTATGCCAAGTGCTTCCCTCCCTTTCTGAAAACCAAGTTCAAACCCTTCTAAAAGAATTAAAACGTAAGGGATCCATTCACGTAAGGGGCAAAACTAAGGCAAGCCTTTGGTTCCAAGGGACTAGTCAACTGAACTTGAACGTAATTCCGACGTAATTCCGACGTAATTCCGACGTAATCGAAAAGCCCATCCTTCTAATAGTCAATCGGTTACGATTGCTTATAAAAACAGCTATCCTTTTATTTCATGAGAAGCGGGCAAAGTCATCCTCACAAGTCAGCCCTGATTTATACTCCGCGCGGAGTATAGTCTATTATGTAGTCGATCCTCCGATTTTGAAAAATCAGGCGATACTACTAGCCCGCTGAGCAAACAGGTGACAAAGAACGCTAGCGAGGCACAGCCCAATCGCTCTCCAGCATGCCAGACTGAGCTTCGTCAAACTACGATTTTCTTGCTAATAAAAAATCGGAAGCTGTAAATTGGTTGGCCTAAATCAGAGGTTTAATCATGACACCAGTAGTTCCACACTCAACACAAAACCCTACACATACCGAAGAGCCTAAAAGCGTTTCTTCAAACCGTTTCTCCTGGCCATTTGACACAAAATAAACGCTTGCGCTCGTTTTTATTGCAGCAATAGTTGTCATGCCTGCGCTGGGAGCTGCAGGAGCGGTACTTGCATCATCAAGAGCCCTGCCTCAATCCGGATTGCCTTCCAATGCCACGTGCCCTCCCTTGCCGATGAGTCCAGCTGTAATAGCAGCTTATCTCAAATTTGGCGATGCGGATCACTACCCATCCGATGCAGCGGGACAAGCGCAGAAGCTGCGGCCTAAAGATTATAAAAAGAACTCTTGGGAATCCGATTACACAGCGCAAAAACACGTTAACGACAAGAAATTTAATTTGCTTACTCAAGCTGCTGATGACTATACGAGAGCTGCGGAAAATGATCATCCTGCTGCACAAGCTATCGCTTATCATCAAGCAAAAGCTGCGTTAGAAGAAGCTAATCGTTTGACCACTAGAAATAATCTAAATGATCAAATCGAACATCTCCGCACTCAAGAAGCTTACGCTTGTTACGAAGCTGCAGGGCTCGCTGAGGCACCTAAAGAAAAACTAGACTGGGTCGCAAGAGGTTTGAAGGAATTGAAAATAAATCCCTATGAATTTAATCCACATAAAAATAGAAAAAATCTTCCTATGTGCGATGTCGCTGCGTCGCTCTATGATACCGCAGCTAAAGCGTTCAAAGAGCTCCCCTCACCAACCTATGAGCACCATCTTGCAATTGTCAGAACAAATCCATTGGAAGATTCACCCGACGGATTTCAAGAGCGCTAATGTCCGCTAATTGTCTCACTCAGGCAGCTGCTTATTCCCGGTTTTCAGGAAATCCTGAGGATACCCAAGCATTATTCAATGAAGCGATTGAAACTCTTAAGTCCATTGACACTTCTTCTCTTTCATTAGAAAGTCGGGGCGCCTTGCAAGATGAGATTGTTTCAACTTGTATTTCAGCGAGAAATGCCGCAGGTGTTTATGAAGTGCAACCTGCTCTTTCAGCCCGCATTTATTCTGAAGCAAAGAAAGCTCACGCTCTGCATCTACAAGCGTTTGAAAATGCCGGCCCCATGAAAGTCTATTATATCATTCAAGGCGCGCTCAGTTTAGAAATTGCAGCTGATTATGCCAATGATCTAAGACTAAGTTTTAAGCTCTACCGAAAAGCAGTAGATATTGTTCAACGAGCGTGGGATCATAATCCTACTGTATGTCGGGCTCACCCGGCATTTGAATCACAAATGCTGCTTCCATGGGATGCTACCTTGCTTGGCAGGCTCAAAAGATCAATGCAACGCGTCGAACAGGAATTAGAAAAAGCAAATGGTGGAATCTGGAATACAGTCCGTGGCTGGTTTAGCTACAATGAATAATTTTACTCAAAATCAGAATCGTTCAAATTGAACGCTGCTTGAAATTGCTGTTTGTATTCCTCAATAGAACAAAGACCTGCCTGAAACCGTCTTTGATTTAAATGTTCAAAGTCTTCTACGGGATAAAGCATCTGCTTGCCATTTTTTTGGATCCACTGTGTTCCATAAATTTGAGGAAGATTCTCATTCAAACACACTCGATCAAACAAATAAGCATACTCTCTAAATGCAGCATCTTGCCTTTCAACAGCATCTTTAAGAAGTAAAAGGCATTCTTTTTGAAATGGAACATCTTCATCTTGATGCTGAACCAAAAGCCACATAGCATTTGTTCCTGTAAGACCAACAAGATTAATTCCAGGCCATCCATAATTCTGAATAATTTCTTTCAGCCTGGGATTATGAATTCGATCGATCTCCATAACTTCATCTGACAAATGAGCCTTTCGTCTAGATTGATCTTCCTCCCGCATCTTGAGAAGCTCTGCTCTAAGTTCTTGGTTGATCTTTGGCTTGTTTGAAAGCGCACAACTTGCGGCCTGAGCAGACATCTCAACAAGCTTACTTCCACGATTTCCCTCTGCTTGCAGTTGTAGAGTCATGATGAGTAGGAGTGCGATGAATTGAAACATTTATACCCTACCCTTCATTTGGGATTCTTTGCTATGCACATCAAGATGGCATACGTCGAGGAAAGGATCTCTGCAATGCACACGTTTTATTTCTCCGCGGATATTGCAATCATAATACCCGTAAGCGATAGCTTTTTTGACTTCTAGCATTGAAAGAACAATAGTCTGCTCAATGGCCTCAGAGCTTTCCGGAGAATTTTCTTGAAAGCCAGAAACTCTTGCAAGGTAAATGGGAACGATGGTTGACATCGCTCCGGAATCAGGAGCTATGCTTCCAAGCAGGGTCAGTTCGCTCACGATTTTGCCTGTCTCTTCAAGGGTTTCTCGGCGCGCGGCATCTTCAAAAGATTCACCCTCATTAATTCCTCCGCGAGGAAGTTCCAGCTCCCATGAGCGGGTGGCGTGCCGATAGTTGCAATTTAGAACAACCTCATTCTTATCCGTGACCGGCATGACACAAACTCCTACAGCATCAGGATGTACAAGAGCCCTGTTCCAGAGCAACCGGCTATACACACCTTCATCGCCGCTCGGGAATCGAACGGCATCATTGACCCACGTCCAATATTTATCTTTTTTAATCAGACCCACATCGCGCCCGGTTTTTTCTTCAATTTCCGCCATCTTTTCCGGAGTAGTGAGAATTTCAATCTCGCCCTTCTCAGCATCGCCCCTCTCAGCAACAAGCAAAGGATATTGCTGAATCAAATCGAGATACTCCAGGCGGCTTTTCTCTGAAGCATTGAGTGTGATCAGACATGTCATGAATAAAAATAGTGTTTTCATAGGACCTCCTAATATTCTGTTTTTTTGCCTAAGACCGGACTTGAACCGACAACCTTTGCATTACGAATGCACCGCTCTACCAATTGAGCCACTCAGGCGTCATAAATAAAATTTTATTAATCCCTCTTCACACTATTAATTGTGGATTTTGAGTGGGATTTTAATTAAACTCACTTTCAAATGGAAGCATATTTCTCAGCACTGATTTTGATGGGAGGCGAGGGGAAAAGGCTTGGCAGCTCGCTGCCGAAGCAATTTCACACCTTGGGGCCTTTAAAAGTTTATCAACATACTCTTGAGACATTCAGACAGTCGAAGCTTTTTCAAGAAATCATTTTGGTCTGCCATCCTGATTGGGTGGATGTGGTGCAGGAAGAGACGGCTCATTTTCCGGAAGTGAAAGTCGTTGCAGGCGGGATCACAAGGCAAGCATCATCGTGGGAGGGGCTCAAAGCGTGCCACCCGACGTGCCAGTTTGTGATGATCCATGACGCCGTGCGGCCGTTTGTATCTCAGGACATCCTTCAAAACAATGCGGAAGCCGTACTGAAATACAGCGCCGTTGATACGGTGATAGCGTCCGCCGACACGCTAGTGATCACGGAAGATGGAGCTGTGATCGACTCCATCCCTCCAAGGCATCATTTCAGAAGAGGCCAAACTCCTCAAACGTTCTCCTATCCGCTCATTTGCGAGGCGCATCAAAAATCGGCAAGCACAAATGCCACGGACGACTGCCAACTTGTTCTCGATATGGGAGTTACGGTCAGCCTGGTGGAAGGATCGGATGAAAATCTTAAAATCACTTCCGAATGGGATTTATCTATCGCTGAGCACTTTTTACGAAAAAATTGCGACGTAGAGAGCCAGAAGACATAGCACCACTCCCATCGTTTTTGTGATGATCTTATGAAACCTGGCAAAATGTTTTTGCAAGTATCTGTGCGTGATGAGATACGAAAGCAGCGTAAACCAAAAAAAGCCAACCATGGCAATCTCACATCCTAGAAACGCTTTCTCCCAAAATTTCATCTCCGGATCGATAAACTGCGTAAACAAGCTCAAAATAAACAGCGTCGCTTTTGGATTAAGCAGATTGGTGAGAAAGCCGATCAGAAAAGGATTCTGCTTCTTTGTCGGAGCCGTTTTTGCAATATCGGCGACATTTTCATCCGAGATTTTTTCTCTCAGCATCATCACACCCAGATAGAAAAGATAAGCTGCGCCGGCGTATTTGATGAGATGAAACAGAAACGGCGACTCATAGATAATCCAAGCAACGCCGAGCAGGCAATACGTCACGTGAACTAATATCGCAGAGGAGACACCGACGGTTGTCCAAAACCCATCCCGAAATTTCCCACGAAGGCAGTTTTTGACAACGATGGCAAAATCAGGCCCCGGGCTCATAGCTCCCATCAGCGAAATAAATGCGATCGATAATACCTTGGAGATTTCCATGGAAACGAGTTTACTTTGACCGAATCTAAACTTCTAGATTGAAATTTTTTTTATATAGTTATACATGTGAGATCAGGGCACATGAAACGAAACATCTTCATCATAGTACTGATGGCTGCACTTCTGGTAGTCATCGCTACGCTTATTCATATTATCTTGAAGGATGAGAAAAATCCCCATGAACTGACGCTGTACGGCAACGTCGATGTGCGGCAGGTCGATATCGGGTTCCGGGTCGCCGGCCAAGTGACGGAGCTGATCTTTGAAGAGGGCGACAAGGTGGAGCAGGGAACACTGATGACGCGGCTTGATACAACCCCCTACGACAGCCAGCTGAGAGAGGCGATCGCCAATTATGAAGCGGTTAAAGTGAACCTGGACAATGCCCAGGTTCTGCTCGCGCGCAGAGAAGAGCTCATCAGGGTTGGAGGCGTCTCGCAGGAAGATTTAGACAACGCTAGAGCAAACCGGGATCAGCTGCTAGCCAATCTTGTCCAGGTTCAGGCAGCAGTGCAGATTGCGCAAGACAACATGAAGTACACCGAAGCGTATGCGCCGACCGATGGAATCATTTTAACAAGGATCCGCGAGCCGGGAACCGTTGTCAATCCTGCCGATCCTGTTTACACACTCTCTGTCAGCTCGCCGGTCTGGATCAGAGCTTTTGTGGACGAGCCTAATTTGGGAGAAGTCTACTACGGAATGACTGCGGAAATTTATACAGACATTGAACATGGAAATGTCTACACGGGAACCGTTGGTTTTATCTCGCCTGTCGCAGAATTCACTCCAAAGACCGTTGAAACAACACAGCTGAGAACCGATCTCGTCTACCGCCTTAGGATCTACGCCGACAATCCAGACCGCAACCTTGTGCAAGGGATGCCTGTCACCGTCAAACTGAAGCTTAAGAAGCGCCGGGAGCATTAAATGCTCCTTGAGATCAATAAACTCAGCAAACTCTTTTCTCCCCTTGTCCCTCCCGCATTAGATGATATCTCAGCGTCTATTCCCAAAGGGAAAATCATTGGGATTGTCGGACCCGATGGCGCAGGTAAAACGACGCTGATCCGGTTGATGGCGGGGCTCTTAAAACCGACCGAGGGCACCATCACAATCGAAGGGTATGACACGATCAAAAATGCCGAAATGGTGCATTTTTTGACCGGATACATGCCGCAGCGGTTCGGCCTTTATGAAGATCTGACCGTCATGCAAAATTTGAGCCTTTACGCCGATCTGCGCGGGGTTGTGGGAGAAGAGAGAAAAGCTACGTTCGAAAAACTTCTAAAGTTTACGGGCCTTGCTCCTTTCACCGATCGCTTTGCAAAAAATCTCTCCGGCGGAATGAAGCAAAAGCTGGGCCTTGCCTGCGCGCTCGTCAAAAAACCGGCGCTGCTGCTGCTGGATGAGCCGAGCGTCGGCGTCGATCCGATCTCAAGACGCGAGCTCTGGTCGATGGTTTACAACTTAGTCGAGGAAGGGATTTCCGTCGTGTGGAGCACCGCTTATCTCGATGAAGCGCAGCAGTGCAGCACCGTTCTTCTTCTCAGCGAAGGAAAGCTCTGTTTCTTCGGCGATCCGAGCGAGCTGACAAAGCGCGTCGAAGGGCGCACCTATAAAGTGACCGATATTCAAGGAGACAGGCGCAAACTGCTTTTTGAAGTGCTGAAAGATAAAAGCGTGATGGACGGCGTGATCCAGGGACGAGATTTGAGGATTGTTTTGCGGGAGAATGGCACCGTGCCCAAAGATCTGCATGTCGAGCACGTGCCGCCCCGTTTTGAAGATGCGTTTATTGACATCTTGGGCGGAGGCCCGGGCGGATCGTCGGAGCTGGCAGACAAAGCGCCGATCGTTGAAGACGGCGTGCACACCGTCATCCAGGCAGAAAATCTTACAAAAAAATTCGGATCGTTCACCGCCGCTGAAAATATTACGCTCGATGTCAAAAAAGGGGAGATTTTTGGCCTTCTCGGACCCAACGGCGCCGGGAAAACCACAACGTTTAAAATGCTGTGCGGACTTCTCAAACCCACTTCCGGAAAAGCTTTTGTAAACGGCGTCGATCTTCTTGAAGCTCCGGGCGTTGCCAGAGCTCAGATCGGCTATATGGCGCAAAAATTTTCTCTCTATGGAAATTTAAGCGTTCAGCAGAATTTGGAGTTTTTTGCAGGCATCTACGGCGCCGGCAAAGCAGCCATCAATGAAATGATCGAGACATTTTCACTGCAGCCGTATCTAAAAATTTCGGCAGACATGCTTCCTCTCGGCTACAAGCAGCGCCTCGCGCTTGCCTGCGCCAACATGCACAATCCCTCCGTGCTGTTTTTGGATGAGCCGACCTCAGGCGTCGACCCTATTACACGGCGGGAATTTTGGAACCACATCAACGGCCTTGTCGGTAAAGGCGTCACGATCATGGTTACCACCCATTTCATGGACGAGGCCGAATATTGCGACCGCATTGCCCTTGTCTACCGCGGCAAGATCATCAATATGGATACGCCGAACGCGCTCAAAGACAAAGTTAAATCAGAAAAACTTCCCAATCCGACGCTCGAAGATGCGTTTATACAAATGATTGAGGCCTATGATGGAAGATAGCGGAAGAAGCCGCAGGCTGAGAGCGCTCATCGTCAAAGAATTTTTGCAGATCATCCGCGATCCCAGCACGCTGCTGATTACGGTCGTGCTCCCGCTTATTTTGATGTTTTTGTACGGCTACGGCGTGTCGCTGGACCTCGATCATTTAAGAGTCGGCCTCGTGATGGAAGATACATCGCCTGACGCGCAAAGCTTTGCTCAGTCGCTCAAAGACTCGAGATATTTCGATGTAAAAATCGCCCGCGACAGACGCGAGCTGACAGACGATCTGATCAAAGGATCGATCCGAGGCATCTTTGTCATCCCTTCGTATTTCACCCAGTTCAGAAACCGGCCCGATACGATCGCGCCCATTCAGGTGATCGCCGACGGCAGCGAGACCAACACGGCCAACTTTGTGCAAAACTACGCCATGGGAGTGTTTCAAAACTGGCTGACTCAAGAGGCAAAATCGATTGGTTTTGCAAAGGATATCCCCCTGGTTACTACCCAGCCGCGCTTTTGGTACAACGAGCAGCTGGAGAGCAGATATTTTCTTCTCTCCGGATCACTTGCCATCATCATGACGCTCATCGGATCGCTGCTCACAGCTTTAGTCGTAGCCCGTGAGTGGGAGCGCGGCACCATGGAGTCGCTGATGTCAACCTCTGTCAGCATCTGGGAGCTCGTCATCGCAAAAGTCATCCCTTATTTTTGCCTGGGGATGGGATCGATGACCATCTGCGTTCTTATCTCGATCTTTGTCTATGATCTACCCTTGCGCGGCTCATGGCTGCTGCTCGGCGGCGTCTCGGCCCTCTTTTTGTTTTGCGCGCTCGGCCTCGGCCTCATGATCTCAACGATCACCAAAAATCAGGTCTATGCGTATCAGGTCACGCTGATTGTCGCCTTTTTGCCGGCGTATATTTTGTCGGGGTTTCTCTTTGAGATCCACAGCATGCCCAAATGGATCCAGCTGCTCACCTACATCATTCCGGCCAAATATTTCGTGCAAAGCCTTCAAAGCCTTTTCCTTGTCGGCAATGTCTGGAGACTTATCTTAATCGACATGATTCCCATCGTCTCAATTGGAATGCTTTTTTTCATGATCACCGCACTTAAAACCGTCAAGAGGCTCGATTGAAACGGATACTCTCACTCATCTGGAAAGAGCTTCTCACCGTTCTGCGAGACAGAAAGGTTCGAATCTCTATTCTGCTTCCGCCGATCATCCAGCTTGTTATTTTCACCTTTGCTGCAACCCTCGATGTTAAAAACGTCCCGATTGGAATTTTAAACCGTGATAGCGGCGAGCAAGGATTCCTGCTTGTCGAGAGATTTTATGGAACGAAAATTTTTAACAACAACATCATATTCCTCAAAGGCGTCCAGGAGATCGGGCCGTTTCTTGATCTGCAAAAAGGAGTGATGGTCGTTTCAATCGACGAGCAGTTCTCCCGCAATCTCGATGCAGGAAAGCCCTCAACCGTCCAGCTCATCTTCGATGGACGCAAATCCAACACCGCCCAAATCGTCTCCGGCTATACGGGGGAGATCATCAACCAGTTTAATAACGATTTGATACCGAACGGGACTCAAAAATTGGCTTTTAGGCGGGTTCAAAGCCCCGGGGCTCAGACTATCGACAAGGGGGGTAGTATTGCAGCAATACGACCCCCCTTGTCGATAGCTGAGCCGCGGGAGCTTTCAATCCCGCCTAAAAGTCAATTTTTGAGTCCCGTTCGGTATACCGCAACTGCCGATCTCGCGGTGCAAAACATTGAGCTGGTCCCCCGCACCTGGTTCAATCCCAACACGCTCTATTTTTGGTACAACATTCCATGCCTTGTCGGCGTCTTATCGATGCTCACATGCCTTGTTGTCACCACACAATCGGTGGCCAGAGAGCGGGAGCTCGGCACCTTCGATCAGCTCCTCGTCTCGCCGCTCATGCCCAGTGAAATTCTCATAGGAAAAATCGTCCCAGGGATCATCATCGGCTTCCTCGAAGGGCTCTTCATGCTTACGATCGGCACGCTGGTCTTGGGCGTCCCCTTCACCGGCTCGCTCCTTCTCTATTTCTTCAGCCTACTTATCTTTGTGACCTCCATCAGCGGGATCGGACTTTTTATCTCCTCGCTCTCCACGACGCAGCAGCAGGCGATGCTTGGAACGTTTGTCTTCATGGTCCCGTCGATCATGATGTCGGGCTTTGCAACCCCCATCGAAAACATGCCGCAGTGGCTTCAGCCGTTTACGTATTTCATCCCGCTGAGATATATGTTGGTTATATCGAAAGGGCTGTTTCTAAAAGCCATGCCGGCCAGCATCGTATTTCAAAACCTCTGGCCGCTGGTGGTGATCAGCTTTGTAAATTTTACCGGAGCCAGTTGGTTTTTCCGCAGGAGGCTTGAGTGAAAAAAATAGCAGCGCTGATAATCCTCGCAGGATGCGCCGTCGGCCCCAACTACAAGCAGCCGGAAAATAACGTCTCCAACACATGGGCAATGGCCGTGCCAGAGACTTCAAACGACGCTCCACTCACCCAGTGGTGGAAAGTTTTTAATGACGAGCTGCTGAATAAATACATCGCGAAAGCCGCCGAGTACAACAACGATGTTCTAACCGCCGAATCCAATATCCTGACAGCAAGAGCTGTCAGACAAATCGCCGCATCATCGTTTTATCCTCATGTCGGCGCTGATGTCAACGCCACCAAAACGTATTTCAGCAAAAACGGCCCCCTCTTTGCCAGCAGCCCCAGCGAAGGAGAGCTGCCGGGAACCGTTTCGCCCATCACAGGGCTGTCGCTTTTTCCTGAATTTCCCCAAATCCAAAATCTCTACAACGCCCTTTTCGATATGTCATGGGAGATCGACCTCTTTGGAAAAACACGACGCACCGTTGAAGCCGCCCAAGCCATCATCGAAAGAACCATTGAACAAAGAAACGACACGCTCCTCACCGTCATGGCCGAAATCGCCCGCACTTATATGGAACTGAGAAGCTCTCAAAAAAGAGCGCAGCTCGTTGAAGAAAACATCCAGCTCCTTGAGCAAAAAGAACTCATCGTGCAAAAACAGCTTGAAGCGGGTTATGTCAGCCGCATCAATTACGAACTCATCCTCGCGCAGCTTGCGACAGAAAGGTCGCTGCTTCCCGACATCAAAGCGCAGATCTACCGCGGCATCTACACGATTTCAGTCTTAACCGGCGATGTTCCGGAAACACTCGTTGAAGAGCTCTCACTTCCCAAAGATCTGCCCCAGGTTCCCGACATCATCGCCGTCGGAATAAGATCCGACCTGCTCCGCCGCCGCCCCGATGTCCGGAAAGTCGAGCGGGAGCTGGCTGCAGCAACCGCCGGCATCGGCATTGCCGTCGCCTCGTTCTTCCCCACCATCTCCCTTCTCGGAGATGGCGGTTTTCAGTCCCTCATGGTGAAAAATCTCTTCTCAATGGGCAGTAAAACATGGGCGCTGGGCGGCGATTTCAAATTGCCGATCTTCGAAGGCGGAAAGCTAATGGGCAACCTGAAGGCTGCAAGAGCTGAGACTGCATCAACAGGCCATCGTTATCAACAAGTCATTCTATCAGCCTTAGAAGAAACCGAGAGTGCTATCATGTCGTACACTCAAGACCTCAATACGACGCGCGAGCGAAAAGAATCGACCGACAAATACCGCAACCTCGTCTTCTTAAGCCATGAAAGACAATCTAGAGGCCTTACGCCTCTTATTGATTTCATTGACTCTGAGCGTCAGCTCAACGAATCGGAGCAATCGCTTCTGGACAGCCAGACCTCATCTCTTATCGACCTTGTAACGCTCTATAAAGCCCTCGGCGGCGGCTGGGAAATCAAGAATTAGCTTCTGCTTAAGTGGTAGTTTAAGACATGGCCCGATGACCATATGGCAGTGGAAATAAGAAAAATTGTAACAAGCCTGTAGGCCATTGCAGACATAATTAACGGCGTTGGATTTTGAAACTTTGTTGCATGGGCATAAACGGCTGCAGCTCCCGTAATGAAAATAGATGCAGTTACAAAGTTATTCAACCTGCTCTCACGTTTATAAATTTCGTCCGTCTTAAGAGCTTTATTATCTCTAAAAGCCCATCCAAAATAAACTCTTGATGCGTTAATAACGATCAGAGGCGTTGCTATTGACGAGATGACACTGTACATAATCTACCTATAGGTTTGATGAAAAATTATAACACATTTATAAATTGATTTTCCAGCTAAACGCCCATAAAAAAAAATTCGTATTAAAACATTGCTGGCTGTGCACAATCAGTGCACAATTCAAAGTCACTGATAATCAAGGCTATAAATCAATATTCGACAAAGAGAAAGGTTGTTCAGTCACAATTCAATAAGACTAACAATCAATAACTTAGGATCGATCTCATCGACACCGAGCGGCAGCTCAACGAATCGGAGCAGTCGCTCCTGGGCAGCCAGACTTCATCCCTGATAATGACCTCTTGACACTCTCATACAAAGCTCTCGGCGGCGGCTGGGAGATTAAGAATTAATCATTTATTCTTTCCAGGGTCAATGAATGCAATGTTTTGAAAAAAAGACACGCCATCTTTCACAAAAAGATCTAAAATCTGCTTCAACAGCAAAACTAGCTTTATTCTATTTTATTTATGAGCATCATAGTTCGGCAACATGTATTTGCGGAAGGCTGTCGATCCGCTCTTATAATGACATTTTCAATAGTAGTGCCTCTTTCCCAGATAAAAAATATAGTCACATTCATTGGATCTTTGTCAGGAAAGCCCGAAATGGTGAAAACGAGAATCTTTCCAAAACTTCACTCCCAAATAACGATTCTCCTAAACGTGTCCATTCCGATGCCTAATACCTCCTTATCAATGGTGCTTTTATAACACGTAAACTTTAAAAAACATTCACGCTTTCCACTATCGTGAACAAACTTAAAAAGTAATGGTTCTTCAGTCTCTACCCTATTCCATTGAGGTGGAACGGTATTTACAAACACCTTCCCTTCTATATTAAGCGATGCAATATGTTGACTGGCGCATAATTGTGTCAAGGCATCAAGTAAAATAACAGACCGGAAAGTAGCGAAACGACCATCTTTTTCATCTTATATTCCTCATGATTAGTGTTGAAGCAAATTTAAATTGAGAACCATTAATCTTCAATCTTTTTGACAAATTCATAAAGTTATGCAAATGTCCAGAAAAAAAGGAGCAGCCCATGACACAAGGTGTAGGCGGACCGCAGCAGCCCCAATACGAAACATATGTTCAAAGCTGGAGCCCAGATAGACGATGGCCGCTTTACGTGCAATGAACATCAACGCAAATACAACCATCGACATCTCTTTTTCGAGCTTCCATTTTACATGGCCTAAAGGCCCCAATGGCCCAGCCCAAATGGGAGGCATGCAAATGCCTGCGGAAGACCTCAAGGCTCTGGTTGATTATGTCCATAGCCGGGGAGGACATGTGAAAATCGCCTTTGGGGGCGCTAATCCTGCCTACTATTTAAGCAATGCGATGAGCCCGTCAGGATTAAGTCCCGGAGCAGTCGCCGGAGCGATTGCATCGGTTGTTAAGCAATACGGCCTCGATGGCGTTGATTTAGATATCGAAGATAAGCCATTTCCCCCTTATCCGGGTTTTGCTGCAGCAGCATCCCAGATGATCAAAGATCTGAGCTGGAATTTAGAGCAGCAAGGTTCAAAAGCCACCATCTCTTTAACGCTTGAGGGACAAGCGTGGCTCCCAGGAAGTTATGTGCCTGAATTAATAAAAAATAGTCAGCAGTACGTATCGCATATCAATTTCATGGAGTACAACATTTGGATCAATCCCATAGGGCAAGGAGGAAAGCCCAATTCGTATGCCCAGCAAATACAATCCGATATCAACTATTATCATCAGAACTGGGGTGTAGATCCGAGTAAAATCATGCTGGGGCTTATGCCTGGCAGGGATGAGTACGATCCTCCTAATAATTTAACACTGGCTGCAGCCAAGCAACTCGCAACATGGGCACAGCAAACAGGCCTTGCAGGCGTCATGACGTGGAGCTTAAATCTTGATTATGAAGGGCGGGATGGAAATGCTTCCGGAGCCTACACAAAAGCCATTGAGAGCATCTTAAATATTTCTGCAGCGCCTAGATCCGGATCGGAATTCGATGTCACGAGTATGACACCCAAGAGAAGAAGGTCGGGTCCTACTCCCCACAAAGGACCTCCTCCGGAGACCATCGACCCGGCAAAAAATCTCAAACCAAAACCGAAAGGACTTTTCGACATCGATAAGGGATCGTAAAACATCCCTCGCGTAGCCACAAATGCCGGATTACTTTTTAATAACCGCGATTAACAATCCATTCCACCAATCATCTTTATCCCCCCCGTTTTTATTTGTAAAAAATTCCTGTTTATAAAGAATCTCATAATTTAGTTCTTGAAATGCATCTAAAGTTCCTGAGCGAACTTTAGACCAATTCCAATCATCTACAATCGCAATAAAAATATCATCAAATATGGGGTTATAATATGTAAAAGCTGCCTTTTGATGTTCAGATGAATGAGAGCCATCGTAAAAATAAACATTTATAGGATGTGAAATTATTTCCGTAATATCAAGAGCAAAGCAATCGGATTCAAAAAAATTCCAAGAAAGTCCAGGTTCCATAAGAGAAGCATTTTTGTAAAATGCTTCGCGAGGGCCTCCAAACCCAGACCAATTGTCAATACCAACCATTTCTAATAGGCTATCTTTATTTCCGTATCCCGCTGACACAAATGTTGAACCTTTAAAACATCCAATTTCTAAATAGGTTGTATTTTTCATTGAGCAGACGTTGTTTAAAAAGTGTCGCACGATAGGACTCGAGAAACCTTGAATCTTGAGAACAGCATCGGATAATTTAGAAACACCCTTTTGTGCTTGTTCAATGCTGTTTTGAACATGGGCAATCAATTCCTCTTCTTTTGATTGATCATAATAAGCTGTCAGCTGAAAAGTTAAACAACATAGCATTAATACTAAGACGCAAATAGGTTACAAAGAGCGATAGCGAGGCAAAGCCGCAGCAAGCAATTTGTAACCTATTTGCGTAGGGGGTTAGCAATCTCATATTGATCCTATGACTGAGCATTAGGCTGCTGACCCTGCAAGTGCTTATAGGCTAAATCTGCTGAGACCCATATTCCCGCTGAAACAATAAAAAGCACAAGAAACCGATCTATCGTATTAGACAGTTGACTAAACTTTCTTGCGTGGCTTAAATTGTCGATTGTTCCTAAAGAGAAAATAACTCCAACTACTACGGCATTAATTTTTCTTTCCAACTCATGCTCTGTCAGGTTGCTTTTAACTATATACTCGTCAACTTTTTCTTTTACATAAGGATAAACATCTTTTGTATAATAAACTCTTGCTGCGTTAAGCACCATGAGAGACGTTGCTGTTGCAGAGATGACAAGGTACATAATTAACCTATGGTTAGGGTTTTTTAAAGAATTTATTTTTACAGGTGGTCGATCATTTGTCAAGAAAACTGTCTGGCATGCGGAGAATTGATTGGGCAAAGCCGCTAGCCGCGCTATATGTCATCTGTTTGCCTAGCGGAGTAATAAAATTATAGACCGAAGCGGAAGCCGACGGTGAAGGAATTGGACCACTCGCCTCCGGCAAGCCCTTCAAAGTTGGCATACAAGGTCGATTCATTCCACACGTTATAGGATACGTTGAGTTTGTAGTTGAACCATGTCTGATTTTTGGCTGCCATCGCGATGTAATATTTGATGGAGGAGTCTTGCACAAAGCTCAAGTGCATATGGCTTTTGTGCGTCGCAAGAGCCTGTTCAATACCAAGGACCAGTTCAACGTTAAAATCACGGCACGCAAACTGTGTGCAATAGAGTGTAGAGAGGCTTAAATCTCCTGTGAGCAGATAGCTGCTATAGCCGTTGTTATAAAGAGCGTTTATAGCTCCCTTTTCATTAAATCCGCTCACGGTCGCCGATGAATAGGTCAGGTTGAAGCGAGGGTTGATCGTGATCATTCTATAGCGCAGCGTTTGATATTGCAGGCCGAGGTTTGTGGTCAGTGCCAGAGCTTCTGCAGAACCTGTAACTTTGCCATTGAGTGTAGGACGGTGTACGTGATTGGAGTTAGAAGAATAAATAAACGAGGCGAGTCCAATAAAATGGGGGCCGATAGTTTTACGGGCATAGACGAGCGAGGCAAGTCCTTCTTCTTCACTTTTGCCTAAACTTGCATCGATATGGCCGAGATTGCCTGAGACTGCAGCTCCAAATGAAAAACCGGGCATCGGCATCAGATCTGCTCCAACATAGAGGTCGCTGCGAGTGATGATCGCCCCGTTATTTTGGCTCTTGGCTTTGTTGTAAATATAGCCCGTCAAAATAGAAACTTTATTGGTCCACGGCTCCATGCTGCAGCAGCTCACGGGCTCCCTAAATGTTGAGATGCGATCCCAAAGGCTTCGCGTCAAGGTGCGGTCTCCTGTAAAAGCATAATCTGCAAACGCACCATAATAAGTGGGTGTGAAGTTTGCAAGAGGATCGAGTCCGTCATGGAGGACCTCGAGGAGCAGCTGTCCGCCAAATAGGCTGGTGTCGATTTGAAACGGCCCAACCAAAGCTGAAGTTGCAATCGCGTTATAGGCACGCTGCTCATTTGGATTATTAATGATGTTAGGCGGAGCGGCCGGGATAACAGGGATCGGGGGATGTGGAGGACCCGGTGGAACCGGAGGGCCGCCGAGTACAACAAGCTGGCCTGTTGCGACGTCGAATACCACATTTGCGTTGGCTACGATCGATCCGAAGCCTCCTTCGCAAAAGATGGGGCCGCCGCTGATATTTGCGATGACTTGATAGACGTCCCCTTGGACCGGAGCCGCTCCGGAAAATTCCGCTTCCAAGGTGCTTGTGGGCTGCAGTAGTACAATGCCGCCGACCCTTATCTGACTGAAGCCCGTGACAGGCGTCAGCGACTCGATGTCCAAAATGAGAGTGCCGCCTTCCGTATAATTGCCGTCTACCGTAATAAGTCCAGGAGAGTTGCCGGGATGGATGGTCCCCGAAGGAGCATCGATCAGATCGCCTGTAAAGGTCAGAAAGCCGCTGATATGTCCGGTATTGACAACGGCAGCGCCGGGATTATTCACAATTCCATTTCCGCTTAAATTGGTATAAACAAGGTTGAAGACAGGGAAAAGGTTGAGCTGGGATGCCGGATCTGTCAGTACGATGCTCGCGGCACTGAGCGCTGCATTGCTCTCAACTGTGACTTCGCCGTTTCCAAGCACCGTCAGATCCGTGCTCGTATCGCTAGCAAAGTTAGAGAAATTAAGACTGCCTCCCGCATCAACAATGATCTGTGGGATGTTGAGGTGCTGCCGCTGCCGCTTAAATTCATGGTTGTGCCAGACAGAACGGTAAGAGTTGGCTGATTTAGGCCGGTCCCTACGAGATTCAATGTGCCTGAGGCAAGAGCAATCGTGCCGATGATCGGGCCGGTGAAAGTGCCTCCCCCATGGATCGTGAGCGTCCCGGTGATGGCATCAATGGTGCCGCTGCCCATGAGTGTGCCGATAGCTTCATTTCCATTCAGGTTCATTGTTCCGTCAATCGTCGTTGCAGGCTGATCGAGCAGGAGGTTTGGGCTTTCGAGGTTGAGGATGCTGCCCGCGGTAATCATGAGCGAGGAGGCAGCGCTGGTGCCGAAAAGATCAACGGTTCCCATCGTGATGACCGTTCCAGTGCCAAGATTGGCATTGATAATCGATCCATTGTTGAGGTTATAGGTGCCGGCAGTGAGCGTTCCCGGGCCGTTGATTGTTCCGGTATTTGTGAGGCTGAGCACCGTTTCATTGCCGGCCAGATCAAGCGTTCCGTTATTGGTCACTGTAGGATCATTCAAAAAGCCGCCCGTTGTGGTCTCATCATTAAGCGTAGATCCCGCATCAATGGTAACAGCTGTACTTTGGATGGAGCCTGTTAAGATGAGCGTTCCTCCCATCACATGGGTCGGGCCCGTATAGGTATTGTTGGCAGCCAGAACCACGGTCCCTGTATGGGTCGGATCGCCGATATTGAGCGCGCCATTGGAGATGACGCCGGTAAAGATCACCCAGTCGGTGTTAGTCGGATTGGCTGTATCAAGAAGGGATTGTGTAGCACCGTTCAGATTTATGGGATTGGTAAAAGTGACATTATTTGTCGCGCTTGTAGAGCCAAAAATCAGGTTGCTGCCCACCGATATAAAATAAGGCATTCCCCATGACAGAGGCATATTTGAGTTCAGCGTGACGACAAGGGGTCCTCCCACGGCCGCGAAACCGCCGTTTGTATTAGGGGTCCACTGAACTCGGTTGGGAGCGGTGCCCAGCGCCCTGAAAAATGTACCGCTGCCTTGATAAACGCCGCCCGAAAAAAGGAGATTACTGTTTGCATTCACGCCAAATCCGTAGGTGTCCTGAAGGACGCCTCCGCTGACTACAGTCTGGCCGGTATAAGTATTCACTCCATTGAAGATGACAAGTCCGCTATTCACTGTAAGGCCGGCTCCGCTGCCCACACCAATATTGGCATCCCTTATGCTGGCCTCGCTATCATCTGCGATCGTCCCGTTGAAGATCACAGTGTTTCCGACGCCGGGGTCGATCAAAACAGTCGACCCCGTCATCATGAAAAGGTCTGTTCCCGCCTGATCTCCCGCAAGGCCGTTATTATCGCTGTTTCCTCCGAGCGCGTCGTTATCGCCGAAGACGGCAGGACCTGAGATCGTCAGCGTGCTAGTGCTGTCAATAAAGATGGCCCCTCCATAACCCGAGCCGCCGCCGCCGTAGATTCCATTATCTTCAGAGATGGTGCCATCATGCAAATAATCTCCCATGCTGCCGATTCCGCCGCCAAAGCCGGGATAACCGGGGTTGCGCGGCAAGCCTAATTGAGATCCATTATTAACAACAGCGAAAGTTCCATTCGTTCCACCCGTGCCGACAATGCCCGATAATCCTCCTCCAGCTCCAAACCCGCCGTTGCCTCCTCCTCCAACATTTCCGCCTGATCCCCCTATCGCTATGCCGCCGGGTGTGGCGTCTCCGCGTATACCGCCATTCCCGCCAGGCCCTCCTCCAAATCCAAAGGTGCCATCGCCTCCATGACCGGCCGGCCCTCCATTTCCACCAATGCCGGAAGACCCATAACGGTATAGGCTGATATCGAAAATGCATCAGTAACAACACCAAGCGCAGTAGCAAAGATGCCGCTCTCTATGTTAAATTCATCAGTTGTTGCTTCTTGCGCTGCAAAATTCTGCTGCCATGGCAGTAAAAGCACCATACAAAGCTAATTCAATAGAAGAGGCGGTTGCGAATTCGTCTAGAGCCTCAAACGCGGCTCCCTCTGTAGCAAATGCAATTCCAGCGGCTATTGCTACATCCACTGCATACGGTTCTCCGGAGATAGATACTGTGGCACCGTCAGCTATTAAATCTCCTCCTATACCACCAAAAGCAAGGCTAGCGCCTATAAAGGCTGCCCCAAGAGTTGTGCTTTCCGACCATCGTTGACGATCTCCTGCCAATAAGCCCTGTCCGCCGCCATCGCAATGTTATAGGCAAGTACTGCTGACTGATAGGCAGTCTGCGCCGCGAAATAAACGACAAATTCATTTCCGGTGAATCCTGGAGCGCCGTCGCCCCCATTTCCTCCTATCCTGCGGTGCCCGGTCGCGCCTGGCCCTCCCGGTACCGCCGTCGCCTGCAACTCCATTGCCGAAATCAGTAAATCCGGAGGAGGTATTGGCGTTATCACCGTTTATTCCTTTAGGGCCATAGCTCGAAGGGCTTAATACGTTGTTATTGAGATTGCCTCCAATTTGGCCATTCCGCCTGCCCCTCCCTTGGCAATATTTCCGATCAAGTTGACATTATTGAGGTTTAATGTCCCATTCGTAATAAAAATAGCTCCGCCAAAGCCTGTCCATCACCACTGCCCATCCCGCTGACGGCGGTAAAATTCTGCAGCGTCACATTGCTAATATCCAGATTGCCAGGGCCCATGAGAAAATAGCCGGTGAAATCAGTCGTTCCATCGATGATGCTTCCGCCGCCGTTTAGAGTGTTGCTGCCGGTCAAAACAACGCCCGGGATAGGTAACCGCCGTCAATAAAGCGGGGCACAGTAACAAGATTGAAAGAAGAGCTCGCCTCGTATTAATACGCACAGCTCACCTGCAAGTTAAACATTTGGGTCCAGTAATTTTTGCCAAATTCTCCTTCATATTCAGCCGTGATCGAGAGTTTGTCGCACCAAAGAATCGTGGTGAGGCTGAGGCTCGGCGCAATCAGCGTTCGGGCCGGGCTGAGTCCGGTAACTGTAAATTCATTGGGGGTCTGCTTGAGGCGCGACGTTAAATGTTTTCCCTGAAACCTGCTCTCGCGCAGCACGCTAAGTCCGCCCTGCGGAATCATCTTGAACCCTTCACCATTAAAACAGTGGAGGACCTCAAATCCTGCTCCCCAACGAAGAAGGTTGGATCGTTTGCTGTTTCCAATAAGATCAAATGCATCTGCCCCTTTTTCTTCAAACCCGCTTTGATGCACCGTCATAAAATCACTAAATGCATACGGGACGATTTCTACTGCATAGCAGTCGACTCTTCCGCCTGCATCAACATGAAGCGCATATTCATTTCCACTGAAGCGGCTCGAAGCTGTGCGGTCAAAAATGGCAAACTTGATATTACGCTCTGCATTGTACCGGGTATAAGCCGTCGCTAAGGAGCTGTCTACAAACACATAAGGACCTTCCCAGGTTGCATACAGAAATCCGTAATAGCTATTGATATTTCCGCTTCCGCGGCTTTGATCCCAGTCAAGATGCGTATAAGTGTAAGCGCCTCCGAGACCGACGTAGACCTGCTCAGCGATTTCATAATCGAACCCTGCAAGGACGGCTCCCGTAGTGCCATAATAACCCGGGTTTTCGCTGTTGCCGTGCTGCGATGCAATATCAGCAAAGGTGTCTGCCCAGACATCCCATTCTCTTGTGTCACAGGGCTTTTCATTCTGGCACAGTCCGAACTGACAGATTTTTGTCAGCGTACTTGGAATTGCAATCTGAACACGGCTGGTGTTATTTTCCTGGGACAGGCTTAAGCCGGTATATTGAGAAGGCTGCATTTGCAGAAGATCGTAGTTCAACTGTTTGGCTGTGGGAGCAAGATAGAGCTGGTTGATAATATTACTTAAGTCGGATCCCGCGGGAGGAAAAACATTGGCAAGCGATTTTCCAACAGCCTTGGCATTGCCGGATGTTGCAACGCTTGAAAGAGGCAGCAAATTGACAACCAGCTCGACAGTAAGCGGGGTATAGACGACTCTTGCCCGGAGGGCCGGCGCAGTCATATCCGTGACATTAGTAAATTGACCGGTGACTCCGCCCGCTGCCTGAATGATCGTGTACGTCGTATTTTGTACAAGATTCACGGTATCCGGCACCAGCGCCAAAGTGACCCCCGAATCAATCGTTACGATGCCTGTGGCGTTCAGAAGATCGGCTGAGGTTGCATTGAATTCGACCTGATAGGTAGAGCCCTGGAAGGAACGTGGCGTTTGCTACACCCAGCGTTCCGATCGAGTTGCCGGGAGCCAGCGTCGCGCCTTTTTGAACGACCACACTGCCCAAAATCGTTCCTGCACCTTTAAGGAACGCATTGAGCTCTACTGTAACGGTAGGGCATGTCAAAGTGCCATTGATGGCAAGGGCCCCTCCTGCCACGGTCGTTGTATCAGCAGCGCACGTGCCGCTCAAATTCTGCAATGCATTGCCAACCTTGATCAAATTGCCTGGGCCCGTGATATCTCCTCGCATAAGCAGCATTGACATTGGCGGCTCCGAAGGTCAATGTCGCTCCGTCTTGGACAACAGTGCCGCCAGTTCCACTCAGGCCCCCAACTGAGTTGTTAAAGCCGTTCAAGTTCAAGATAGCGCCGGGATTCAATGTGACAGAAGACGCAGCAGAAAAGGCATCTACCGCACCGGCCTCTATTTGCCCGCCTATAATGGTTGTCAGTCCTGTATAGCTGCTTCCGGAAGCAGAGAAGGTCAGCGACCCGGTACCTGTTTTAACAAGACCGCCAGATCCTGTGATCATCCCCCCATAAGTCATGCTCTCATATAAGCCTCCCAGCACAAAATGCCTCCGGAAATCCCGCCACTTATCCGACGCCGGTAAGCCCCAAAATTGTTACGCTATAGGCGCCGTAGTTCAGCATCCCGCCAACGGAAATCGTGACGACCGAATTAGGAGAAAAGCTTTGATCGGCGCCGGCGATCAGCAGCCCCTGCTACGGTTGTAAGGCCGCTGTAGTTATTTGTCGATCCGGACAAGAAAAATTGCCGGGGCCTTGAAGTGTTAGTTCTCCCGTGCTGTGATCTGTCCGCCATAATTTGAATTCAGCGAACCACTCCATTGCCCACTGTCAAATTCCCAGAGCCTAAAGTAACCTGGTTAAGCCCGCTTCCATCGCTGAGCAAATTACCAGTGGTATTGTTAAAATTGTTCAAGTTCAAAATACCAGTGGAATTAAGTGTGACGGCAGAGTTTAAGAAAAAACGTTTGCAGCTCCCGCGCTGAACCATTGTTGCCATATTGATGGTTGTCGGTCCGGTGTAAGTGTTCAGCCCGGATCCTGTAAGGATGGTCGTGCCGGATCCTTGCAGTGTCAAACCATTGCCGGGAAGAGTTCCAATGATGGCGCCTGCAAAACCTGTAGGAGAGTTCCCTCCATTTATTGTCAGCACGCCGGAGCCTAGGGATACCGTGCCCGTACCAAAGAGCCCCTTGATGCCGTGCTATAATTCTGCAAGTTGAGTACGGCGGCCGTGGAAGGGTTACATCGGAGTCGGAAAAAAAGGCATTGACAGAGCCGGCTTGGAGTGCACGCCATTCACATCCGTAGTGCCCGCTGTAGGTACTGAGGCCCCCGCCCGCCATGATGAATAATCCTGAAATGGATCGAATGTTATGCCCCCCGTTCCGTGATCGCTCCCGCATAATTGGACGCAAGAACTGAAGAAACATTTCCTACCGTCAGGGTTCCACTGCCTAAAACCACCTGGCTTCCAGCCATTCCATTATCGAGCAGGTTCAGAATCGTGTTGTTGTTGTTATTCAGGTTTAAAGTTGTGCCCGGTGCCAAGGTGAGAGCTGAATTGGGAGAGAGTGCATTGGGAGCCCCTGCCTCCAGTGTGCCGCCCTTAACTTCGTGGTGCTGTTATAAGTATTGAGCCCGGTGCCCGAAAGAATGAAAGTGCCCGGACTGTTCAAAATGATCGCATTGCCGGGAAGAGTTCCGGTGATGGCTCCGGCATATCCTGTCGGTGAATTTCCTCCGTTTATGGTCAAAGCGGCGCCAATTCTGAGTGTCCCGTCCAGTTCAATAACACTGCCGGCAGTCCCGGACAGCCCGCCAATCGTATTGTTATACCCGTTAACATTCAGTATGCCCGTCGATAAAACTACAGGCGAGTTGGGAGAAAAAGAATCATCCATCCCGGCCTGCACAGTGCCTGCCTGGATGATGGCAGGCCCGGTTAGTATTGGCCACGGAATCTATCGTGAACACCCCCGTCCCGACTTTTGTGACGCCTCCGTTTCCGCCGAGGTTTCCAGAAAATGTCGAGCTGGCATTTCCTGTGCCAACCGTGAAGGCGCCTCCACCCTACATAATAATCGTGCCGGTGCCGTGACCCCGGCGATGGGAGCCGTAAAACTGTTGAAATTCAGTATTGCTGTGGCTCCGACATTAATAACAGAGTTGGAGAAAAACCGCCGTAGCCGCCAGCAAGAGTGTCGCATCAATAATGTCTGTCGCTCCGCTGTAAGTATTCGAAGAGCCCGTAGGGGTCATGGTTCCGGGTCTTTTATAACTAGATCTCCCCTGCCAATGACTCTCCTGCAAAGCTGTAGATTAAGGGAATGGTGCCATTGCCAATCGTTAAAATGCTCCCTGATTGGAACTGATATTGAGGATCTAAGTTTAAACAAAACTGTTTAAATTTGCGATGGTGTTATCGTAACCGTTGCCGGCAAGCGTTGCATTGGCATTGAGCTGCACTCCAGAATTGCAGAAAAAGCATTGTTACTCCCGCTGCCAATGTAGTTCCCGTCACAGTCGTTGGCCCGTTATAGGTATTATAACCGGCCATGAAAAAAGAATCATCAGGCCCGGGCCGCTCTAGTGTCAAGCCGTTGCCGGCCTGAGTTCCTGTAATCGAACCACTATAACATTAAGCAATTGTCGCCACCCCGTTGCCAATCCAAAGTTGCTGAACCGTAGTCACCCGGCCTGGCCCGCGCCATTATCGAGCAAATTGAGAATGGCGGAGCTGAACGTATTTAAATTAAGGGTGGAGCTCGCTTGCAGGCTCACGTTGGAGTTAAGAGAAAATGCATTGACCACGCCTGTTTGCAACCGGCCCCCGATCACAGTAGTTTGACCGCTATAGGTGCTTGCTGAACCTGTCAAAGTAAGATTGCTTCCATCCAGGATGAGCGCTCCGGCGCCGCATGATGCCGCCAAATGTTTGAGCCATAACTCCGGTAATTTCAAAGTCGTTGCAGGATCAGCAGATCCCAGCATCAACTCTCCATCCGTTCCCGGAACCGGAGGCCGAATACCAAGCAGACGATTGATGCTCTGAGTAAAGCCGTCGCCTAAAGCCAATATAGAAGGGCTATAGATCGTGACGTTCGTTGAAGAGGGGAAACTGCCGCTCGCCCCTATTAATAATGTGCTTCCTGACGCAGCGGCAGATCCCACCGTCGTGTTGCCTGAATAAGTATTGGCGCCTGTGAGCGTCTGATGCCGGTTCCCTGTTTGCCAAAGCCGCCGCCGGCGACATTACCCCTGCATAAGTTGTGCTCGTCGACCCCCTGCCGTCAAGATGAGAATTTAAATTGATATTCCCGCCCAAGAGCCCGCCGCCGGACAAACTGCCGCTAGTAGGTCATAGAGTATGTCAAGCCCGACTCCTGCGTATTGGCCAGCACAACATAATTGGGACAGATCCCATTGCCCGTAAAACTCTGCAATAGCCCTGACACTATCGTTGTCGCCGCTATCCGCATTTATGCCCTAAACTGAAGAGTAAATGTTCCCGATCCCTGTTTAGTGAGGCCGCCGCCGACGCCGGTGATGATTCCCCCGAATGTTCGATTGGTTGCATCTCCAAACGTCAACGTATGAGCTCCGAGCATGACCGTACATGCGGGCGTTGCCGTTGCACCGCTGGATAAATTCAGGATCGTATTATTAAACCCGTTCAAGTCGAAAACAACGCCGGCCGAATTGGTTAGAGTGATGGGTGAATTGAAAGGCAGGTGAATTAGTTGCTGGCGCCTGAGCGTTCCCAGAATGAAGTCGTCTGACCCGTGTAGGTATTAGATCCTGACACCAGCTTGACCGTATCTGCCCCATTGATATTAACAGATCCGCCGAGTCCTAAGGTGGTTCAAGGTGTATCTCCGGGCTGATATCCTTGTCCTGAAGGAAGCGAAGCTATTGTATCATCCGCAACAGAGCCAGCAATCGATATTGTCTGCAGCGCGCCCGGTTGAAATGACAGCGAACCCTTAATCTTCAGCCAAGTCATGAAAATATCAGTTCCCTTAGCAGTCCTGAGCCGGTTGCAGTCACAGTGTTATTAGATAGTTGTTAAAGAGCCGTAATTGTTAAATGCGCTCCCCCCTCCAAGTAAACTCCCACTGGATACATAACATTTGAATTATTACAAAGATAGCTCCGCCCAGCGCTGCGCCGTCGCCTCCAATATCTGCTCCGCCGCTGACGCGCCACACCACCAACTCCTCCGCGCGCCGCCGCCGCCGCCGCCAAATCCTCCCGAGCCTCCAGCCGCCCCTATCCGCCGCCTCCGCCTCCGCCGAAGCTTCCGCTCCCCACATACGCGCCGCCTCCGCCGGCTCCTCCGCCGCAAACCCACCATTTCCACTAAGCAGTGTAGCGCTGCCTGTATTTCCGGGTTCCGCCGCCGCCGCAAATGCTCCATTGCCACCAGAGCTTCCATTCGTTCCTCCGGATCCGCCGCCGCCCGCGAAACAAAGACTGCCTCCTCCGCCTCCGCCGCCGCCGCCCCCGGCGTCGGCTCCTCCGGCTCCTGCTCCGCTGCCCATTCCCCACCGCCGCTCATTACTCCCGTCCCGACTGCGAGCTCCCCTTCTCCTGAGGCTCCTGTGCGCCGCCCATCCACGTAGCCATTAAACGAGAATATCATTCCGACACCGAATCCGCCTCCGCCGCCTCCGCCATTACCAGCTCCATCCTACCCCGTTCTCCAGCGCCCTATACCGCCTCCGCCGCTATTCGTCGTAGTGCCGCCGGCTCCGCCCACCGCCGCCGCCGCCGCCGCCGTTCACATTAGATCCCCCAGCTGAGCCCGCTCCGCCCACTGCCGAGTTATTCGATAATGTCACATTGGCAATTGTCACCTGCGCTTGATCAATGAATAAAAACAGCCCCTGCGCCCAACCGCCGCCGCCGCCCATGCCGCCTAGCCCTCCCTGAGCAGCGAGGCTTCAAGCGTGAAATTTTGCAACGTCGTATTCAATCCCAGTCAGCAAAAAATCCCCTATACAGTTTGCCTCCATTAAGAATGATCTGATTCCGCCATTCGTTCCATCAATTGTCAGAAAAGAAGTGTTCCAAGCCCCAGAATAGGCATCTCACCACCGTAATTGATGGTATTGAAACCGCCTAAATCAAAACTAACCGTGTAACCGGAAGCGTTGAAGGTTCGATCGATATAGTTAAGGGCCCATCTCATATCTCCAGTAACTCCACCTGTCGTCGGACCGCGTCTCAAGGCAACATTATCGTGATTGGCACAGGAGGGTTAGCCACCATTAGCATGCCGGGAAGGAGAATGGAGAAAGGCACAACCAGTTAAGTATTTTCATAATCTATATAGTTTTTTATTTACCAAAGTTGGTATTTAATGCCTAGAAATATTTTTTTTGCCCTTTCTTTGGTGATAACCCTCAATTATTAAAAAACTAATTATCTTATTATTATTTAAAATTAAATTACAAATAATAGTTTGTTTTAATTCATTAATCGTATTATAATATAATAAATTTAAATTTTTTTATTGCAGGGTTTTATGGGAATTAGCGAGCCGCTTTATACGCACCGTTAATATTCTAACGACGTTGGATCCAAAGCTGACTTCTGCCAGCGGGCGGGCCTCGCCATTTTGCCCCAACTGCGCATGCACCAAGGTCTGAGTTTCAGATTTCTGTAGGCATGGGAGGGCTCCGCGCCGGGATGACCCGAAACAAACTTTCGGCATCAGGCACGACAGCTGAGATCTCGCATTAAGCACTCCAGTCGGCCATTGCAGTTGCGGCGCTTGCAGGAACTCTTTTTATATACCCGGTTGGGATGTTAATTTCTAATGCCACATCTTCGATAGAAATTTTTCATCTCATCGACCATCTTAACAAAAGGCGATGATCACAAAAATATTCTTCAGAGCTTCGCGATCTGATTAACAACGCCCTCTACCTTGCTTTATTTTTTCATGGCACCTTGGAGCTGACCATCGCTTCGCTGGCTCTTCAGATGATATCTACATAATCAGTTAAGCCGTAGACGGCTGAACAGAAATTATCTTGAAGCTGCCGGACATTCGACAATGCTAGCAGTTCATAGAACTCAATTAAAAGATCTAGCGAAGACCCTGAAAATGCAATATGCCCGGCAGTAGGTTGAAAGAGTCGCATCCTAAATTGCGGCGGAACGACTGCTGAAACAGATTCTATAACGACTTAAAACCGAACCATTTCACTGCTCGATAAAAAATTCAGAACAAGGTGATCAACAATCAAGAAGATAAGCGCCTTATTACCATTGCAAAAAAGCTCAATGAAAAGCTTCGGCTGTTCATACCCCATTGATATCAGCTCCCGTTCCGGGCTGCTGTAATTATGAAGGGCAAGATTACTTAGTCAATGTTGTGGCCATCGCAGAAAAACAAGAAAGAGTTGAAAAGGCGCTAGCGCATCTCAAAAAAAACCCTGTAGCCGATACGAAAGTTCATGATTATTTTCAAAGAACCTTATAAGTTAAAAAGGGCCTCAACACTCCATTGCCTGATTTTTTCCATGCGACAAGAGCGGGCCTGGAAAGCATCATCAAAGATCAAACCATTCGACAATCACCAAGTGGAGCTGCAGGCCCTGGCACTTATATCTCCAGTAATAATGAAGGAGAGCATGGGTATGGATCTCATGCATTTGCTATTGATGAAGGTTGTGTAACAGGAACAAGCGGGGAATTTTTTTACCGGAAGAAGACCCCAAGGAATATTTTTTTCAGCTTATGGTCTGCTGTTCTAAAAGACATTCCCATTACAGACAAAACGGTGGCGTTTGTTGATACATCTCAGCAGGATGAGGCTCTTGTGAAGGGGCTGCTTCAGGCGCAAAATTTAAATATAGAAGTTGTAAATAGAGCTACTTCAGAAGCTATTCACGCTATTTTTGATCTCAGCACCAAAAGACGCGAACTTCCCTCCTTCTTCTGGAGCAAACGAACAAGCGATGACTTTCTTCCTACAAATATGTTTTCTCGAAGCGAACTGGGAACGTTTAGAGACTTCATGTGGAACGGTTAAGTTCAGCACTAAAATTATAAAAGGATGTTATGTCATCAATTAGCGAGCCGCTCTATACGCATCGTGAATATTCAAACGACGTTGGATCCAAAGCTGACTTGTGCCAGCGGGCGGGCTTGGCCATTTTGCCCCTACTGAGCATGCATCAAGGTCTGAGCTTCCCCATTTCTGTAGGGATGGGAGGGCTGCGCGCCTGGACTACACTCAACGAACTTTCGGCATCAGGTACCGCTGCTGAGATCTCGTATCAAACACTCCAGTCGGCCATTGCAGTTGCAGCGCTTGCAGGAACTCTTTTTAAACACCCGGTTGGCATGTTAATTTCTACAGGCCACGATCTTCTGATAGAAATTTTTCATCTCCTTGATCATCTTAATAAAGGCGAACACAAAAAGGTGCTTGAGAGCTGCGGCAGTCTGATTAACAACGCCCTCTACCTCGCTTTATTTTTTCACGGCACCTTGGAGCTGTCCATCGCTTCGCTGGCTCTTCAGATAATGTCTGACATCTATCAGCTAGTCGTAGACGGCTCACAGGAAAATTATTTTGAAGCCGCCGGACATTTGGCGATGCTAGCGGTTCATGGAACCCAATTAAAAGATCTGGCCAAAACCCTGAAAATGCAATATGCCCGGCAAGAGCTTGAAAGAGTCGGCATCCTAAATTGCGGCGGAACGACATTGAATGTTGAAGCCGACATTCACTTTTCTGATGCTTCAGGTCAATTGAAACAGGAGTACATCCAATCTATTTCCGAGGCAAAAAGTTCAGTTGAGATCATGACCTTTACTTTCTCTGACCCAGAAATGATTAACCTTCTGGCTAAAAAAGCCAATGAGGGTGTGAAAATTACCATTGTCATTGACGCAGGCCATAGAGGAAGTTTAATTTCTCACGCTGACAAATTTACTCTTTTGACCAGAACCGCGGGCGAGGGAAGAGTGCATCATAAAATCACAGTGATCGATCAAGAAACCGTTTGGATAGGCTCTGCCAACTTATCACCCAATGCTTTAACACTACAAAACAACACGATGATTTGTCTCAAAAGCCGCGAAATGGCCCAGGCCCTCCATGAAGAAACCGAGGTTTTCTTAGGAACACGGAAGAGGTCTCCAACGCCGCTGCCTCCCATTTCAATCAACGGCCAGCAAGTCGAGCTGCTGATGTTCCCGCATGTTCCTTTTGAAGCTGCAAACCCTCCTGAGAAAGCGCTGAACGATTTTGGTAAAAAGCGTATTTTGCAAATGATTGAAAAGGCGCGTCTGAATTTACGCTTTGCAATTTGTGTATGGACAGATCCCGATCTTATGAAGGCTGTGATAAATGCCAAAAATCGCGGCGTCAACATTGAAGTCATTGTATGGAAAAGAGAGGAAAGCACTCTGCAAGCCTTAGAACAGGCGGGCATCACGATCACCCAAAAACGGCATCTGCCCCTCATGCATAACAAATGGATGATCGCGGACGATGAGGATTTTTTAAATTGTTCAGCGAATTGGTCAAAATCGTGGTTTTCCCGGAACGATGAAAGCGCTGTAATCATAAATAAATTAACCGATAAGCAGAAACAATCTCTACTTACCTACTGGAAACAATTACTCACGGCTTGAAAATCAAGTCTTGAGCGGATCCCGAATAAAATTGTAAACTTCTCTGATGTGTAATCTAAAGAACATCAGGTGTAGACATGCATGCAGTAAAGCTTTCCTCGGCGAATTTATTTATTCCTACATTTAAGTGTGTGAATACTCTAGATTTCAAAACCGGTGTCTTCGCGCTGGCAACCCTCAATCAAAATCGATTTGCAGTTGGAGGGGGTGGAGATAGAACTGGTTCAAAGATGGCTATTTGGGATATATCCGGAAACCCTGTAGATGCACCATTTGAACAGCGTGTCATTAGCTGTATACAACCCTTTAATCAAGGTAATTCCGTCATAGCAGCGGGCATGAGCTCAGTTATTGGATCTCCTGATGGTTATTTCTCTGTTTGGCAATTAAATCCTCCAAACTCTAGTAATGATCATTGGCAGCCACTAGACAAGGCTGTTTCAGCTCTTGTCGTTCATCCCAATAAACCTTGGATTGTTACGGGGGATAGAGGTGGGCTTATTAAATTCTGGAATCTTTATCAAAGTCCATGCGTTAACGTTTTTCATGTTGAGAAAGAGGGATATGTGAAATCTCTGGCTTTTCTCAATGATGGATCTATATTAGCCAGCGGACACAATACAAATATTAATATTTGGGACGTGAAAACAGGGAACAAGCTAAGCACAATCCGTAATCACAAACGCCCAGTTGTGGCTCTAACAGAAATGGGTAAGGGAATCCTTGCAAGCGGATCTGATGATTGTACGGTAAAGATTTGGAATATCTCAAATCCAACCTACCCAACCATGATTAATACCTTGGATAAGGTGTACAAAGGCGCTGCATTTGCTTTAGCCGCATGGTCCGAAAAAATACTCATCTGTGGATGGGCAGATCATTCATTTGCTGCATGGAATATTGAGAACAATGATTATTGGGAATCTCCTAAGGAGCACACGCATAACATTAGAGCGATAACCATTTGCAATGAGAGGCTCATCACTGGATCAGATGATCATACTGTGAAAATTTGGGAAAAACAGTAAGATTGAATGAACCAAATACAACCAATCTAACTCAGTTCACGCCATGCTATGGCTTCCTACAGTAAGGCGCAGCAGAGAATGATTGCAAATAGCTATAGGATGAGCTTGAAGAAGATGATGAGCTTCCTCCCCCATACGAGGCTCCGGCACCGAACGAGGCGCCTAAGTAAGGATTGTAAGTGGGACTAGGTGAAAATGGCCTAGGCTTGCCATATCCGTAATCATGCGGAGGATAGCCTCCGGGGTAATGAGAATGTCCCCCTCCCAATCCGCTGCTATAGGGAGGAAGCTTGGGTAGTTTTGGTAGAATGATTAAGAGGCCTGTTGCCACCGTGGCCACTTTTAACGGCGTATCAGAAGAATCCATAACCCAAGCGGCAAAACTTAGGTAAGCTATAACCGCACTGACAGCGGAGGCAGTTCCAACCACCATTTTGCTTAATGGATTTTTTTGGGAGATATGGGCTGCTGTAAACATCCCCACTGATGTGAAAGCTTCTTTCGTACCCTCAAAATAACGTATTGCGACCCCTGCTACAACTGACCCAAAGTTGCAAAATTGGGCAAAAGTATTTGGCAGAGCCTCGACTTCATCACTGAAGCAAAGAGAAACTCCCATCAAGACGGGTGTTATTAAAAACACACCTCTTTGCAGCTCTTCAAAGCGCGGCGAATCGATTTTAGCGCTCGTTCGAACAACGCCTGCCAGATAAAATAAATAGGAGGCTTGAAGTACGGAATTGAGCAAACGTTCTTTTAATTTATTTCCGGATGAGTCACTGGCTTGAAGATGAAGATAGGTTGCCGTGCCAACAACTATAAGATTTTTGATATCTATGTTCATATACCCTTCCTATTGTCATGCGCACGATTGTATGGCACACGTTGGTTGGATGCAACTGGATTTTACCGGTTGATTTGGTCCAATAGAAGGCTTGGAGCACTGCTTGCACCGGAAACTTAATTTGAAGATATGATCGCTGTTCTCGTTAATCGCGTTCCGCTCTATATAAGATTAAGGTGCTTGGCCGGGGGATTAAAGAAGTGACATACAAGCATGTTTTGTGCACAATCAGTGCACAATTCAAACACACTGATACTCAAGACCATAAATCAATATTCGACGCAAAGAAGGGTTGTTCAGTCACAATTCAGTCACAATTCAACAAGCCTAACAATCAACAACTTAGGTGCGATACACGATGAATCAAAGGGATCCTAGTCACAATAAATTCAAGCCCAGAAAGGTAGGTAAGAAGCTCCTTTGCCAGAGCCGCTATCTCCATAAGGTTTAAGGAGAGAAGCTCGGACGGCATCTCGAATAATACGAGAAATCATTGAGTAATTAGGCTTTGTGATACCCATCCGCACACGAAGAGAGGCATTTGACATTTTCTCACCTAATATATGCCGCAGACAGGCGTGCTGATAGGCAGCCCGAATACGTTCCTCGAAGTCCATTTGAGCAAATTGCCGGGGCCCGTACAGTAGAGCGATTGTGCTTTGGGATGTAGTGCGAAAATCGGGAGCAGGGAGTTGAAAAATTTCTATTTCAGAAATCACTTTGTCTATGCCGCTCCCCCTTTCTTCGCATAAGTTTAACCGACGCATGAATTTCGCTAGGGCTTCGTTTCTCGATGTTGGGGGCTCGTCAATAAAACGTAGCGTATCGATAAGTGGAAGGCCAGGATTGGATATTTCTATCCTATTCTCAAAAATTTCCACCATAGGACCCGCTCCTCGCTTTGAAAAATCCTGGTGAATTAATGCATTCGCAATAAGCTCTCGAACAGCAATGGCAGGATACATACGAACTGAGCGACGAAAAGCCTGGCCAATTTCCTCATTTTGAGGCAACTGATCATTTGCGTAATTGGCAATTTCATCAAAACTGATAGCATAGCCTTTGCAAAACTCCTGTTCTTTGATACCGTTGATTCGACTGTTTCCACGATACAAAATAACACGAGGAGATTTTCTGGCAAGACCGTCAAAATCTTCCAAGTTTTTCGCGAAAAGAATCGCTCCTAAATTGGTGATGTCATAATGATTACTTTCTCTTCGAGCGATAATTCCTTCAGATTCCAGCCTTTGAAAAATTGCAGAACGGCTTTCAGGGAATGGCTGCCGCATGAGATCAAAATAGGCAGAAACGTTGATCAAAGAAAGTACATCGAATTCTAAAACTCCGGCTTTTGCTATTCCTTTTTCAAAAGGCACTCTGTCAAATCTACGCCAAAGCTCCCTCTCTTTCTCAGGACAATCTCGTAATTTTTTCTTACAGCTTCCAATTCGGATATATTCTATTCCCTTAAAACTGACTGGGCGATGAACGGCAGGAGAAATTTCAAAAAGAACGACGTGTTTGTCATCGACCATACCCTCACGCATGACAAATTCAATCTGAGGATCAATCTGCATAAGAAGCCAGCTTTCCAGCTCTTGATTTCCTTCTTTTTTTTCTCTTGGATAAAATGAAGTACCAAGAATCTGACGACTTTTTTCCTCTATTCCCCAGAGTATGAAAGCCCTTTGTTTTCCGATTAACGCCGCTGAATTAGCCAAAGCGGAAATATATTCGCCAATTTCTTGAGGTTCTGCTTTATTATATTTCCACTCAACCCACTCCGTTTCAGTTGACAAAGAAGCAAGTCGCTTTACAAGATTTTGAAATTGCAAGTCGTCCATGAAATTCCGTATCTGGGTCTCTTGATGTTTATGCGACTATACCACGCTTAAGCTCAAGTGTGGGATAAGAGTACGAATCAAGTGTAAAGAGATTGCTTGATGAATGCAACGAGTTCTTGATGGTTTTGAACAAGGCAATAGGATATTCGTTGCACCCTAGTGCGCCAGCAACTTGTTTTTGTGAAGTTCGCTTTTAAAGGGTAAATTAAATGTCTCAGGCTTTTACTTTTGGATCGTTCTTTCCAAGATCCATTCAGCAATCAAATTCAGAACCGATGGGGAAATCGTTTCTTCAATTTTTGCATATTCTCCAAAAGATCCATCCTGACAAGTTTGGAAAAAATGATTAAGCCTCGGCAGCTCAACAATCGTAAAATCTTTATTCCCTGCTTCTTCCAGGGCTTTAGAAATGACAGGCAAATTTTGCGTAGGGGATGCCTGTAGATCGAGCTCTCCGGTAAGCGCTAATACGGGAATCTTCACCTGTTTTAAAGCTGCGGCTGGATCAAAAAGAAGAAAGTGGCGCCACCACGCCGTATTTTGTGCGATTCTCTCTAACATGTTGAGATTTACTTTTCCCTGGGCTGCCTGTAGCGTAGCCATGTGATTTTTGGCCATTTCGCTCAATTGTCCAGCAGCAATCTGAGGATCTGCCTCTTTTTTCAAAATCGTGAATAGCTGTTTTAGAAAATTATGATCTTGAGTAGACGTCGCCAATCTGCTCTGTTCATACATAATCTCTTCTCCAGTCACAGCAGGCGCTGCCATCAGTACGATGAAAGCCAAGTCGTTTGATCCCGCTGCCACCATCGGAGCAATAATCCCTCCTTCACTATGACCAATCAAGCCCATTTGAATGGGATTTATCTCTTTCCGTGATTTGAGATATGCAACACCTGCAAACACATCGGAAGCAAAATCTTGAATTGTTGCCTTGTCGTAATTGCCTGTTGATTTTCCACACCCGCGCTTATCCAATCGAAGGACGGCAATACCCTGGCGAGTTAAATAATCTGCTAATACTAAAAACGGCCTATGACCTATGTTTCTGTATCGCAATTGTTGATAGGGACATAGCGCTTCATCGCGATCAAGCGGCCCAGAACCAGGAATCAATAAAACGACTGGAGATGGGTTTTTTGAGGCGGGCACTGTCAAAGTTCCAGACAAAGTAACCCCAGCTTCCAGATTGTCATAAAATACATGCTCTTCAGTATACGGAAAAGGAGCCTTCGGTTCTTGTGGACGGTTTACTGATCGTGCAGATTTTATGCCGCGCTCAAATGCAAGCGAATACGATTGGCCTGTCAGGACAAATTGACCGGAAATTGTAGATTCGTTTAGCAAGCCTTCAAATGTTGCAAAAGCCCGTTTGATCTCGAATTTCAGCGTCCTGCCATCAAATGTAATCTCATCGATTGGGGTGCCGCTGTGCTCCAAAGTGTCAAAGTTTGCACTGAGTTCCCCACGAGAGTCTTGATGAATATGAAGAACCAAATTCACTTTCATTATTCCGGTCTCAAGCACTCCTGACCAATAGCCTACAATCGAGCGACCTTGATGTGATTGAGTAGTAGCTTGTCTATCCATGTTGTCATCCATCGTATTTTCAATACCGCTACCGATCAGAACTGTACTAAGCAAAGCGGTGAATAGTTTTTTCGTAAGCATAATCTTTTGAAGATTGTATCAGAGGTGTTTGATGGGGAAAAGATAATTGATGGGCTTCTTTTCGTCCTCTGCTTCGCAGAAGCGAAAAGCCGGTTCCCTCGCAAGCTCGGTCACTTCAAGCCCATACGGAGCCACGCAGTGGCTCCTCAAGTCCCAAATTTTGGGCACTTGAAGAATGGAGGCTATTTAAGTTCCAAAAATTTGAGACTTGATGGGCTTGAACCATCGACCCCCTCATTAAAAGTGAGGTGCTCTACCACTGAGCTAAAGTCTCGTTGACCCCAAGGGGATTCGAACCCCTGTTATCAGAATGAAAATCTGGTGTCCTAGGCCAGGCTAGACGATGGGGCCATTTTTCATCCAAGAGAGAGAGGAAGTATAACTGGCGGGTAATTAAACCGCCATGATTTCCTTTTCCTTGGTTGAGAAAAGGTCATCAATTTGCTTACAAAATTTATCTGTCAGCTCTTGAATAGCCTTCTCCAGCTTCTTCACCGCATCTTCAGTCAGGTCCCCGGACGATTTCTTCTGCTTAATTGTATCGTTGCTTTTACGGCGGATATCCCGGATGGCGATTTTGGCGTCTTCACATTTTTTCTTGCCTTGCTTGACGATCTCTTGGCGCATCGATTGGTCCATAGGTGGGACGTTGATCCGGATGCCCCCGCCTTCAACGACTGGCTGGAGGTTTAAGTTGGCTTTTTCGATGCCTTTGGCAATCGCTCCGGCAGTCTGGGGATCAAAAGGGGAAATTAAAATTTGTCTTGCTTCGGGGGTCGTGATGCTGGCGAGTTCCTTGACTTTCATATGGGTGCCATAGACATCGACGGAGACGCCTTCTACAACGCCGGGATTGGCACGGTTGGTACGGAGATTTTTAAGCTCTTGCTTATAGTGCTCCAAAGTCGCTTGCATTTTTGTTTTGACTTCTTCTTCGATCATCTTACTCTCCTGTCACCAGCGACCCGCCGCTCTGCTCTTGGGCTGCGGACTTAAGGGCGCCTTTTTTGAAGATATTTAGTACATGGATGGGGATGTTGTTGTCTCTACATAGCGCAACGGCTGCTGCGTCCATGACGCCAAGCTGGTTGCAAAGCACATCGTTGTAGGTGACTTTGTCAAATCGTTTTGCTTTAGAGTGTTTTAAAGGGTCTTTGTCGAAAATTCCATCCACTTTGGTCGCTTTGATGAGGGCGTCTGCATCGATTTCGCAGGCTCTAAGGGCGGCTGCCGTATCTGTCGTGAAGTAAGGATGTCCTGTACCTCCGACGAAGATGACGACGACGCCGTTTTCTAGAAGCTCGATGGTCTCGTCTCCGCTTCCCTCGGGGATGAACGATCCGCATACGAAGGCTCCAACGACCACGGCTCTGCATCCTTGGCTTTCTAAGGCCTCAGCAAGCATCATTCCGTTGATGGTCGTGGCAAGCATGCCGATCTGGTCGCCTTTCGCGCGAGGGATCTCCAACGCTTTCGCCTGGGATCCCCTAAAGATATTTCCTCCGCCAATGACAACTCCTACTTGAGTGCCCTGTTTTTGAATTTCATGAATTTGCTGAGCTAAGGTTAAAACGGCTTTTGAGTCGATTCCGAATTTCTCTTTTCCGAGAAGCGCCTCGCCCGATACTTTTAATAAAATTCTTTTGTACGGAGTTTTTTTGGCCACTATCAGTCTCCTACTTTCCAGCGAAGGAACCATTTTAATGTCAGCGGATGTCCTGATTTTTTTGCTTCATTTGCAACGAGGTCGGCAATGGTGATCGAGTTGTCTTTTACGAACTTTTGTCCGAGCAGGCATACTTGATCATAGAAAGCTTTCAGCTTTCCTTCGATGATCTTGTCAACAATTTGAGGCGGCTTTCCAACGACTTGTCCACGGGCAATTTCTTCTTCGCGGGCTCTGACGCTGGCTGGCACTTCTTCAGGCTTTAAATAGTCGGGAGACTCTGCAGCGACGTGCATCGCGATTTCGCGAGCTAGAGGTTCAGCTGACTTTCCAGTGATCTCAACGAGGGTGACAATTTTGCCGCCCATGTGGGAATAGATGCCAAACGATTTGGTAGGCTCTTTTTTGAAGATCTCTACGCGCTTGATCTTGATGTTCTCGCCGAGGCTCTGCATCACGATTGCGCGGTATTGATCCACCGTCAATGTTTTATCTTGGTTAGCGGGCTGAGCAAGCAAAGCTTCCAAACTGGCCGGCTGCGAAAGCGCGGCTTGTTTTGCGATGTCATGCGCAAAGGTTTTAAACTTGTCGTTTTGAACAACGAAGTCGGTCTCAGCATTGATTTCTACGAGAGAAATCGCATCGGGAGTTTCAAAAGATGCAATCACCCCTTCTTTGGTCTCGCGGCCTTCTTTTTTAACAGCAGACGCCATCCCCGCTTTACGGAGGATGTCGATCGCTTTTTCCATATCGCCGCTAGCTTGGTCGAGAGCTTCTTTACACTTTCCCATGCCGACGCCGGTTCTTTCGCGGAGCTGTTTGACCATATCCGGAGTTACTTTCGTCTCGGTCATGATGGCTCCTCTTCTCCATTCGGCTCAAGAGATTCAACTTCATCAGGGGAAGCTGTTTCGTCTTCGCCTTTGCCGAGAGAGACATTCATCTCGTTTTTACGATCGATGATAGCCTGTGTCAAAGCTTGGAGGATGAGCTTAATGCTTTTCAGAGCGTCGTCGTTGCATGCAATCACGTAATCAACTGGATCTGGATCACAGTTTGTGTCAACGAGGGCCATGACAGGAATGCCCAGTTTATTGGCTTCTGCAATCGCAATGTGCTCTCTGCCCGGATCGACGACAATCAAAAGTCCTGGAGGCTTACGCATCGCACGGATTCCTGAAAGGTTCTTATTGAGTTTGATTTGGTCTTTGCCCATCAAGATGATCTCTTTCTTGGTAAAGCCTTCTCCGCCGCTTGCAATCCTTTTTTCATATTTCTCGAGTGTTTTCACGGAGTTGCGAATGGTTTGCAAGTTGGTGAGCATTCCGCCGAGCCAACGTTCGCAGACGTAAAATTCTCCGGCAGCTTCAGCGCATTCTTTTACAACGGGTTTCGCTTGTTTCTTGGTTCCGACAAACATGATCGATTTGCGTTTGGACACCATCTCGCGGACGACGTCGACGCATTTGCGGATTTGTTGTACGGTTTTTGCCAGGTCGATAATGTAAATGCCGTTGCGCTCTTCAAAGATGAAGCGTTTCATCTTTGGGTTCCAACGGTGTTTCTGGTGGCCGAAATGGGCTCCAGCTTCTAAAAGTTCTTTTACGCTTACAGCGCTAGTTGTTTCTTCTTGTGTTGCCAAGCCTTGTCCCTATTGTTTTGACGCGGCATCTATCCTTCATGGATAGATTTCGGTCTTGGTTTGTTTGCTTAAAAAGCGCCTGATCAGAATCGAACTGACACAAGTAGCTTGGAAGGCTACGGTTCTACCATTGAACTACAGGCGCACTTTAAGATGGTAAATTTAACCTATTCAACCTCTTTTTTCCAAGTACGAAATGATTTGGGAGGCAAAACCCACCAATTTATATTTGAAAATTGCATTTAATTAAGAGATCTATTGATAATCGCCCACATGATAGACCGAATTGATCGTTCCTGGCTTAAAACCAATCCTTTAACCACTTATATTTCGAGAGATAAAATAATTTCTTGGAAGGCTCTTCCGATCCTGGGTTTGCTAGGATCCGCCTTGGTGCTTGCCTATTTTCTCAATCAATCGAGGGTTCAAACAATAAAACGCCCCGATGATCTACAACTGCCTGGTATCCATCCAACGAAACTAGAAAAATATCAAGCCCTGATAAAAAAACATTTATTACAGGATGAATCATTGGGATCGCCAACAAAGAATTATTCCGAAGATGGAAGTCAGATCATTATTAGATTTAATGAGCAAGTGCTCATAGATGACAAAGATTTAATCGGCTACAGAAAACAAAAAGCCCTTTGCGAAGAACGAACAGACAATCCGCTCGATGCATTCATTAAAGACAGAATCGAATTTCTCTATAAAAAAGATGAGCACTACATCGTCGAAAATAAAAACCCAGATCAGCCCTACGACCGCATGTGTAAAATCGTGTGCGTTGAAGGCTATTACATTCCTATCATTCCGAAGCCCGTTCATTGAAAGTCAATGATCCGTTATAGTTGCGTTTATGCGCATTTCAGACAAAACCAACCGCGTCCTGCTTGTCATCTCTATTTGCATGATGATGATTTTGATTCGGTCGTGGTATTTGTCGGTGATCCAGCATGATTATCATGTAAAAATGGCTGAGAAGCCCCAGCGCAGGATTGTGATCGAGAAAGCCGACCGGGCGACTATCCATGACCGGTTCGGCGTTCCTCTCGCGGTCAATAAAATTCAATACAACGCTTCCGTCTGCTATGCCCACATCCGTCAAATTCCGACGGTTAGATGGAAAAAAAATGAAAAGGGAGAAAAGACCCGAGTCTCTGAGCGTTTGGAATACGTTGCCAGACTGTCGCAGAAGCTCAGCTCGGAGCTCGGGATTCCTGCACGAAGGATCGAAGATCTGATCCATGGCAAAGCGGCGATGCTTCCCCACACTCCTTTTGTGATCAAGGAAGATCTTTCCGAGGAGCAGTATTACCGGCTGAAGGGGATGGAAAAAGATTGGCTGGGGCTTCAGATCGAGCGTGTGAGCCGAAGAGAATATCCTCTGGGAAAAATCGGGGGCGACGTCATCGGCTATCTGGGCAATATCGATTCGTCGCGCTATCTTAAAATCGCCCATGAGCTGAACTCTTTGGAAGACTATCTCATTGCAAAACAAGAGGGTGAGAGCCGTTTTCTGCCTGAGGGATTTGACTCTCCGGAAGAGGTGCTGCAAAGATATTTCGATCTGCAGGAAAAAGCGTATACGATGAACGATCTTGTCGGGAAAATGGGCGTTGAAGCGTCGTATGAAGAAGATTTGCGAGGTTATGTCGGCAAACACATCTACGAGGTTGATACGAAAGGAACATTTGTCAGAGAGCTGGAAGGATCGCGGCCGGCAGTGCCGGGAAAAAAAGTGACGCTGACGCTTTCTGCCGAGCTGCAGATGTTTGCCGAGCAGCTGATTGCCTCCAACGAGGGATCGCGCCTTGACAAAGTCGATGGCGGCATCAATGAAAAATGGATGCGGGGAAGCGCTGTGGTTGCGATGATCCCCAAGACGGGCGAGATTGTAGCGCTTGCCTCTTATCCGCGGTTCAACCCGAATGATTTTATTCCATCGAGAGACCCCGATACTCGCAAAGAAAAAGAATTTGCGGTGAAGCAGTGGCTGGAGACCGATGATTATTTGGGTGAAGTCTGGGATGGGAAGCGGTCCTTGAGACGGGAATATTTTTCTTTTGTTCAAGGAAGATATCTGGAAGAGACGCTGCCCCTGACGTGGGACCATTATCTAGAGGCAGTGCTGCCGGGAAAAAGCTCTTTAAAGAATGCGATGATGCAGATTCACGATGTGCGGCTGGCGCTGCAGGTGCAGGATGTTGGAATCTATCATCCGCTCTTGCGCGAGATCAAGATGGAGCAGGACAAATATCTTGCCATTGATCTTTGCCATCTTGTCGCGCCGCTGGAGCTGTTCACGCCCGAGCTCGTGAAGGAAGTAGGATCTCAACCCTTAAGCGACTATTTTGCAACCCGGCAAGAGGCGATGCGTCTTCTCTCAAGAATGAAAGAGGAGCTGCGCGAGCTGTTTTACGATAACGATTTTAATAGTTGGAGAGAGGCGCATTTTAAAGAGCATCTTAAAGAGATGCGGGCTAAGGAAAAAGCAGAAAAGAAATATGCAAAGCCCTACACCGATTATCTTGATCGCGTGGAGCGGAGGCTCTGGGGGAAATTCTGGGAGGCGTACAAGCCTGTTTTCCTTTATACGGCGCTCACCGGGCGCATTCCGATCCTCATGGAAAATTATCCGAACCTCACGCCCTACATCTGCACGCTGAAGGAAACCTACTTTCCTCTTCTTCAAGGAACGCATCCGCTGCTCCACCACAAAGTTGAAAACCTCTCACCGCTACTTGGCGTTGCCTATCTAAAAACCTTGAGAAGTTTTGAAGAGCTCAAGAGACCTCTCGATAAAAAATATCCGTATGTCCGCTCCGTTCAAGGACAATCACTCGAAAAACATCTGGCGCAGGCCTTTTACCCGCCCTATGGCTATGGATTTACAAGATCGCAATCGTACAGGCAGGCGACTCCTCCGGGATCTGTCTTCAAACTTGTCGTCGCCTATCAAACGCTGCTCGAGCGGCATGAAAAAGGACTCTCTTTAAATCCTTTCATGATGGTGGATGATTGGGTGGGATCTCCAGGGTCCAAATCATTTATTTTGGGTTATTTGAGTGATGGAACTCCTCTTTATCGCGGTTATAAGGGAGGTCGGCTGCCGCGCAGCTCACATCCCGGGATGGGCAAATTAGATATGATCGGCGCGCTTGAGCAATCGAGCAACGTCTATTTTTCTCTTGCTGCAGGAGATATCATCCAAAACCCTTTAACACTTGCTGAGGTAACCAAAAAATTTGGAATGGGAGAAAAGACGGGAATCGACCTCCCTGGCGAAGCGCGGGGGAAAATACCTGACGATATCGATCAAAACCGCACGGGGCTCTATTCGTTTGCAATTGGTCAGCATACACTCGAGGTCACGCCGCTTCAAACGGCGCTGATGACCGCTGCGATTGCCAATCAGGGAAAAGTTGTTCGTCCGCATATTGTCCAAAAGCTGGAAGGAACGGACCGGATGCTCCACCACGAGCTTTTGGAAGAGCCCAATTGGGCGCTGGATAAACTCTCCGTGCAAACGACGGTCCATCAAGAAGAAAATATCGTCCAAGTGATTTCTCCCGAGACGGATCGAGTGCTGCCTTTTCCATCACCTATCTTTAATTATCTTTTCGAAGGGATGCAGCGCGTCGTCATGGGACCCCGCGGCACGGCGCGGCCAGGCGCTATGCGTGTGCTCTATGACCACCCTACATCCCTGCGCGATTATTTAGAAATCCACCGTGATCTCGTCGGTAAAACAGGAACTGCCCAGGTTCTATATAAACGATCCATCTCGAGCGCTGCCACGCCGGTAATGGAGCATTACATTTGCTTTTCAGGTATTGCTTATCCGAAAAAATCAATTCTCCTGCCGCCTCTTGAGAAAGAGCCGGAGCTTGTCGTTGTCGTCTCCCTCCGCTACAGGCAAGCAGGTCTTGAAGGCGGCCCTATTGCCGGGCAAGTGATCAAGAAATGGCGCGAGATTCAAGCCCGCCATCAATAAATTTTACGATCATTTCTCCATATACTGCGAGCGGCCATAAATTGCGGGTTTCGGCTTTAGCGAAAGCTCCCGCGATTGAGATCGTCGAAGAGGGAGTAGTATTAAATCAATACAACCCCCTCTTCGACAATCTCAATCCCGGGGCTTTGGCAAAGCCCAAACCCGCAATTTATGGCCGCTCGCAGTATTGATAGAAAAACTCGAGGGCTTCTTTGCCGGTAGAGATGAGCGGCAGCTTAAGACCTTCTTGAAGATTGGTCCAGCACGCTTCGATATGTTCGTCAGCCGCGATATTTAACATCGGCATCTCATGGAGAGGAAGATAGAACATGTGGAAGATGAAATCGACTTCGGGCCTGCGAATATAGTGGGAAGCGATGAATGTAAGGGAGTGTTTGGAGGCTCTGATTCCTGTCTCCTCGTCAAGCTCGCGGAGGGCGCCATCAATGGGTGTTTCGCCTTTGTCCAATTTTCCGCCGGGAATGTTCCAGCGCAGCCCTTCAATTTTATCCGCATGTCTTTTGAGGAGAAGGATGCGGCCCTGAAATTCGCAGAAAACGCCGGAGGCTTCAACGGCAGGGTTGAAATCGCGCGGGCGTTGAAAGAACACTTGAGCGGTCATTTTAAAATCTTTTCGAAGTATTGAATCGTGCGGCCAAGCCCTTCCTCGAGAGAAACGGTCGGCTGCCAGGCGAGCTCTTTTTGCGCGAGGGTGATGTCGGGTTTGCGCTGGCGGGGATCGTCTTGCGGAAGAGGCCTAAAGATCAGCTGAGATTTTGATCCGGTCATTTGGAGGATTAATCTTGCCAGATCGGCAATAGTGAACTCAACGGGATTTCCAATGTTGACAGGGCCCGTAAAAGATGGGTCTGTCGCCATGAGGCGCATGAGTCCGTCGATTAAATCATCGACGTAGCAAAATGATCGTGTTTGTGTTCCGGAGCCGTAGATGGTGATGGGCTCTTCCCTGAGAGCCTGCACGATGAAGTTTGAAACAACGCGTCCGTCCTGCGGATGCATGCGCGGGCCATAGGTGTTGAAAATACGGGCGACTTTGATGGGAAGGCCGTATTGCCTGTGGTAATCAAAAAAGAGCGTCTCTGCGCACCGCTTGCTCTCGTCGTAGCATGATCTAAGGCCGATCGGGTTGACATTGCCCCAATATCCTTCGTGCTGAGGATGAACTTCAGGATCGCCGTAGACTTCACTGGTCGAGGCTTGTAAGATTTTACTCTTCAGCGTCTGGGCAAGCGTTAAAAGATTGATGGCGCCGTGTACCGATGTTTTCGTGGTTTGTACGGGATCGAATTGGTAATGGATGGGAGACGCGGGGCATGCCAAATTATAAATCTCATCGACTTCGAGATGGAGAGGAACGCAGACATCGTGTCTTAAAAGTTCAAAATACGGATTTGATAAAAGATGAACGATATTGTCTTTTGATCCGGTAAAAAAGTTATCCAGGCAGATCACTTCCGATCCCTGCTCCAGCAGTTTATCGCATAGATGGGAGCCTAAAAAACCGGCTCCTCCTGTAACTAAAACTCTTTTTTTTGCCATTCTCTACATCACGTGGTTGATAACTTGCATCACGAATTCAACAAAGACGAACAGGATCAAAACGGACAGCGTGAGCTTTCCGCCTCTTAGCTGCTCTCCATAATGTTTATACTTCTTGATATATCTGCCGACCCAGACCATGACAGGGGGCAGAAGTCCAAAGAGAATCGCGCAGCTGATGCCGCCGGCATATTCAAGCGCTTTGATGAAAATCCCCGGGTAAAGGAGCGCAATGATGGTCGGCGGAGTAAAGATCGCAAGGCAAAGTCCAATCTTCTTTATACCGACTTTTTTAACTTTGAGGCCGTCGGCAAGGAAGTCCAGGAACGCAAGCGCAAGTGCGATGTAGGAGGTTGTCAAAACGAAGAAAGCAAAAATACTTCCGATTTTAAAAATCCAAGGATTATTTAAGAGCTCTTTCAGCGGCATGACGGCGGTGTGCCCCTCTGCTTTTGCTGAAATGAGCTGCTCCACCGGAATAATTCCCAAAATCAGGAATTCCCAGACTAAATAAATCACAAGCGGGATCGAGGTTCCCAGAATAATCGAAAGCCGCACCTTCTTGGCGTTTTGATTCATGTAGGACATGAGCGTTGGAATGATCAGCTGATAGGTAAACGCGGTAAAAAGAACCGGCAGCGCAGGCCACGCCTGGCTCCAGTTGACATATGAGAGATGCTTGAGGGTGACATTGCCCGCGGATAAAAATATAAATGAAAAATAGGTGATCAGAACGACGATCATCATCCCAAAGTTGAACCGGTCGACAGTTCTTGTTCCCATGTAGACAACGGGAGAAAAGAGCATCACATAACCGATCATAGAGACGGCTTCGGGTATTCGAACGCCAAAGGCAAGATGGATCAGGTCGGCCATCGTACTTCCGCCTCCTGCCACGTGTGCAATCATGGCTGTAAAGAAAAGGAAGAGATACACCACCCAGCAGATCGACTGTCCTATCGGTCCTAAAAGACGGTGCGTCATCGTGATCAAGTTGGCGTCTTTCGGCATCCATGTGCAAACTTCGAGCAGCAGCAGCCCTGTGCTAAGCATGAAGAGCCACGTGATAAGATACACGACCGATGCCGGAAGAAATCCTCCGGGGCCGGTTGCAATGGGAAGCCCGAGCATGCCAACACCCACCATCGTGGCTGCGATCAGCAAAGTTCCTCCGATAACGTGTCCCATGCTCCGAAAAATATGCATCTTAAGCTCCAAGTAAAAAATTGAAAAAGGGCGAATTCCCCAGTTTAATCTTCTAATTTAAAAAAAAGCAACCTTTAGTTACTATGAAGGGTCTCTATGGAAATAACTAATCTGCGCTTAAACGGGTTAAAATTAATTACCCCCCGTGTTTTCCCCGATGATAGAGGTTTTTTTAAAGAAACCTATCAAGAGTCGCGTTATGCCGATCTCGGCATCGACGTCCGCTTTGTGCAGGACAACCACTCTTTCTCTCAAAAAAACGTGCTGCGCGGGATGCATTTTCAATCGTCGCCGGGCCAAGCCAAGCTTGTCTGGGCCTCTCAAGGTAAAATTTTTGATGTCGCCGTCGATTTAAGAAAAGATTCACCAACCTATGGAGAATGGGAAGGGGTTTATCTGGATGGAGAGTCTCATCAGCAGCTGTTTATACCCGCAGGATTCGCGCACGGTTTTTTGGTCGTCAGCGAAAATGGAGCCCATGTGAACTACAAAGTCAGCACCCCTTACAATGCAGCAACTGAAATGACCCTCCGTTATGATTCTTTTAAAATCGATTGGCCCGTCAGCGCTCCAATCGTTTCTACACGCGATCTAGAAGCTCCTTCATTCCATGAGGCAATCAAATGAAAATTTGGATCACGGGAGCTCAAGGCCTCGTAGGTAGAGCGCTCCAAAAACTGTGCAAAGAGCAGCATATCCCCTTCATCCCGACAGGGCATGGAGATGTCGATATCAGCTCTCTCGCAAACATTAAAGAATTTTTTCATGCCAGTCCCGACATCACCCACATCATCAATTGCGCTGCTTATACCCGCGTCGACGATGCCGAGAATCAAGCTGAAGAAGCTTTTAAAGCCAATACACTGGGTCCTGAAAATTTGGGAAAACTCGCCCGTCATGAAGGATTGAAGCTCGTCCATGTCTCAACCGACTATGTTTTTGACAGTGAGAAGCCTTTGCCTTTGTCTGAAACGGCTCCTTACAGTCCTGCCAGTGTTTATGCCAAAACAAAAAAAGAAGGCGAAGAACGTCTTCTAAATGAGTTTTCTCATGCATGCATCGTACGAACATCGTGGGTTTTCGGCGCGGGCGGAAAAAATTTCATCTCTTCGCTTTTGGATAAACTCCACAATGAAAAAGTTGTTTCCGTTGTCTTTGATCAGGTCAACCGCCTGACCTACGCGCGGGATTTGGCCCAGGCGCTGCTATCCCTTCTTTGCCACGAAGGCATTTTCCACTTTGCCAATGAAGGCATCGCCTCAAGATATGATGTCGCATTAAAGATGCGGCAGCTTCTGCAAGAAAATGGAAAAAATCTCTCCTGCGAGGAAATTGTGAAAGTTCCTGCATCTACATTTCCCACTAAAGCCACGCGTCCTCGCTTTTCTGTTCTCGATACGCAAAAAATTGAAAAGATTGCAGGCATCACGCCGCGCAGCTGGAGCGACGCTTTGAAGGAGTATATCGGTCAACTACCCCTTCCTAAAGGAAGGGGCTTGGAGGGAAACTAACAAGCCCGGGTTGACCAGGGAAAGCGGTAACCAATCCGCTACGTTGTAACAAGGTTAAAGACCCACTCCGGAGTGCTTCCTCAGCCCCGGACACTGGAAGTAGCGGTTGCAGACAACCGATAGGGTAAGGACGAAACGGATTGCTACGTGATGCCGTGTTACAACATTCCCGAGGGGAGACCCCAAACACGCAAGTGGATGGGGCGTTACAAGGCCAGTAATGGCATTTTTAAAAGGAGACAGCTTTGGCTGTATCAGTAGTAGATAAAAATCATAAACCGCTGATGCCTTGCTCTGAAAGAAGAGCAAGGTGTTTGCTGACTAAGAAAAGAGCAAGGATACATTCCATGTATCCTTTTGTTATTCGTTTAGTCGACCGTACCGTGCAAAATTCTGTTTTGCAACCGGTACGTATTAAAATTGATCCGGGAAGTATCACCACAGGAGTTGCAATTGTTCGAGAAGATGGAGAGAAGCAAACAGTTCTCTCACTTATGGAAATCCGACATCGTGGTCGTGCAATCAGTGAAGCTTTGACTGCACGCTCAGGAATGCGAAGAAGACGGAGATCTAACTTACGTTATCGAGCTCCTCGCTTTGATAATAGACGTAGAAGAGCAGGATGGCTTGCACCTTCATTACAACATCGAGTCGATACGACTCTAAATTGGACTGAACAATTAAGCCGTTACGTTCCTCTAACCGCCATTTCTTGCGAAACTGTCCGTTTCGATACGCAAAAGCTCATAAATCCTGAAGTCGATGGAGTAGAATACCAACAAGGAACCCTTCTTGGTTATGAGATTCGAGAATATCTCCTCGAAAAATGGGGGCGAAAATGTGCTTATTGCGATGCGAGGGATGTGCCTTTGCAGATCGACCATATTGAACCTCGCAGCCGCGGGGGATCTAACAGGATCAACAACCTAACTCTAGCTTGCAGCTGCTGTAATTTAAAAAAAGGAAGCTTATCACTTGAGCAGTTTGCACCTAAAAAAGTATTGGCTATTCGTAAAGCACCTGGATTTCGTGACGCAGCTGCCGTTAATAGCACACGAACTGCACTGATGCTTCGTTTGAAAGAGCTACCTTTAACATTTGAATCTGGAACAGGAGGACAAACCAAGTATAATCGCAGCCGTTTACAGATTCCAAAAACACATGCTTTGGATGCAGCTTGCACGGGGACATTTTCTGAACTGCTCGGCTGGCAAAAGCCGATTCAACAAATTAATTGCACTGGAAGAGGATCTTATCAAAGAACTCGATTAGATCGTTTTGGATTTCCTCGAGGTTTTTTGACAAAACAGAAGCAAGTATATGGATTCCAAACAGGCGATCGAGTAAAAGCTACTGTCATTAAAGGAAAAAAAACAGGTCAATATACAGGCCGTGTAGCTATTCGTGCATCGGGCAGCTTTAACATACAGACAGAAACGGGTGTTGTGCAAGGTATCAATTGGAAAGATTGTTGCCTTATTCAGCGCTCCGATGGATATCATTATCCGTCTATTTTAGAAAAATTTACAACGAGGAGCCGCGCTTCCTGCCAGTCCTAAAGAACTGGCTTTCCGCGCTGTCAAAGATATGAAATATAAAAATATACTCGTCACCGGCGGCGCGGGATTCATCGGCTCGGCATTCATTCGATGGGGCCTTAACACATTTAAAGAGCCCTTGAAAATCGTCAACCTTGATCTTTTAACCTATGCTGCCAGCGAAAAAAACATGGCGGATTTCAAGAATGATCCGCGTCATATTTTTGTCCAGGGTGATATCCGGGACTCTAAACTCGTGCAAGCCCTCGTGGATGAGCATCACATTGAAGCGATCGTCCATTTTGCCGCAGAAAGCCACGTCGACCGCAGCATCACAAACCCAGAAGCGTTTATCGACACCAATATCGTTGGAACTTTTTCACTTCTAGAGATCGTGCGAAAAAATCCACGCATCCACTTCCATCACATCTCGACCGATGAAGTTTACGGCTCGCTTGAAAACGGCTTTTTCACAGAAAAATCTCCTTACCAGCCGAACTCTCCCTACGCCGCCTCAAAAGCCGCCTCCGATCATTTAGTGCGCGCCTGGGCCCATACCTACAACCTCTCTACAACGATTTCTCATTGCAGTAATAACTACGGACCGTGCCAGCACGAGGAAAAATTCATTCCTCTCATGATCTCGCACTGCCTTCAGGGCAAACCCCTCCCTGTTTACGGCGGGGGGCTCAATGTCCGCGACTGGCTCTACGTGGACGACCACGCCGATGCAATCTGGCGCATCTTAAGTTACGGCAAGAAAGGAGAAGTGTACGATATCGGCGGGAAGACAGAAAAACGGAATATCGACCTTTTGCACACGTTGATTGATCTCGTTGCCAAGAAAAAATCTCTCAGCGCGACTGAGCTTAAAAAGCTGATCACTTTTGTTGAAGACAGGCCCGGCCACGATTTCAGGTATGCGATCGATGCAGATAAAATCACTCAGGAGCTGAGATGGCAGCCTCTGCATACCCTCGAGCAAGGCCTTGAAAAAACTATAAATTGGTACCTATCATGAAAAAAATAGCCTGCGTCATTCCAGCAAGACTGGCATCGAGCCGCTTTCCGAAGAAAATACTCGCTCCCCTTCACGGCAAGCCTGTGATCCAATGGGTGTGGGAAGCTGCAAAGAAAGTTCCTCTTTTTGATTCCGTCACAATTGCGATTGATTCTGAAGAGACCGAAGCCGTTGTTCGCAGTTTTGGCGCCGACTACAAGATGACATCGGAGGGCTGCCCCAACGGAACCATGCGGATCTGCGATTTAATCAAACGGTATGACATTGAAGGCGATATTTTCGTCTGCTGGCAAGGCGACGAACCTTTTCTGAACGAAGAGATGATCCGGGAGCTGCTTCAGTCGGCAGGAGAGGATGAGGCCGATATTTGGACGTTGAAAAAGAGAATCGAAGATTTGACGCTTGCCGCCTCGCCCCACACCTGCAAGGTCGTGACCGATCACCAAGGATATGCGCTTTATTTCTCCCGCAGCCTGATCCCGTACCACCGCGATATCGCTCCTACCTACTTTGAGAAGCATATCGGGATTTATGCCTATTCAAGAGAGGCGCTGGAAAAAATTGCAACGTTCCCGATGAGTCCTCTCTGCGAGAAAGAACAGCTTGAAATGCTCAATTTCATGTACCACGGCCTTAAAATACGTGTTCACGAAACCGTCCATGAAGGGTTTGGGATTGATATTCCCCAGCACCTCGAAGAGGCGCATCATAAGGTATGTTTGGTCACGAAATAGCTGAAGGTTTCCTTCCTGCTCTTATCTTCGATCACAAGAAGGTAGCTCTTTCCTTCTTTGGCCACTTTGCTTCTGACTTCAAAACCATCTATAGTGTCTTTTTTTGCCAATGTTTCGACCTTATTCCAACACTCTTCAATAACTTTCATCCGTTTGACGTCGGCTTCCATGGACCCTTGAAGCAGAGTCAACATCTGCTTCTGCTTGCTAATCAGTTTGAACGCACCATGGATTGAGAGATACGCAAATCCGCCGATCAGCATCACTGCGATTAACACTTCTAGCAGAAAGAACGAGCGTCTTTTCATAAAATTCTGACAGGTTTGAAGTCGATATAGTCGGCGGCGGTGAGGATGTATTTCACTCCCCCCTCTTCGCCGAACATTTTTACATCTTTTTTAAGATTATGAAGATGGCCGAAAACACAGATGTTAACACCGAACTCTTGTAAAATAGCAGAAGCTCTAGAGGGGCGAAGATCGGAGCTGATTGGAGGATAGTGGGTCATGGCGATTTTGAGCTTGGCCGATGGGTTCATTTGTTTGAGACTGAGGCGCAGCCGCTCAAGCTCTCTTTCAAAGATCGCTCCGCTGTCTACGACTTCTTCTCTTTCCTTTTTCTTGTTGGCCTTCGGATTTTCCTGAAAGTGGACATAGGCGCTGAAGTTGTATTCGGGCGTATCCCAGAGGCGGCTTCCGCCGATGGCGATATCGTTCCAGTGAAAGGCGGTATTTTGGATGAAGTGAATCGACGATGGAAACTTTTCAGACATCTTTTTGGGAGAGGTCCACCAATAATCGTGGTTGCCGCGGATCATCAGCTTGGTGCCAGGCAGGCTGTGAATCCACTCCAAATCAATTACGGCCTCATCAAGCCTCATCGCCCAGCTGATATCGCCGGGAAGGAGCACCAGATCGCTTGAATCGATGCAGCTCTTCCACTCTTTCTCCATTTTATTCATATATCCTTCCCAGGCAGGACCGAAGATCGCCATATTTTTGGAAGGAACGCTTTTTGCAAGATGTAAGTCAGCCAGAGCCCATATCGACATAGAAATATAATACCAGTACAATGCTCTCCATGGAAGAATTAATTTCTGAGAAAGAAGGACAGTGGCTCCTGGAGCTTGCGCGGGATGCGCTGAATAAAGCTTTAATGAAAAAACCGCCGGCAGAAAAAAAGGTTTTCTATCTTTCCAAGGCGCTCAAAGAAAAACATGGCCTCTTTGTGTCTCTTTGGCGTGATAAGGAATTACGGGGATGCGTTGGGACTATTTTACCGAGGCAATGCCTGGATGAAGCTGTGCAATCGCATACGGTTAAGGCCGCTTTAAATGACATCCGATTCTCTCCCGTCACAGAAGAAGAGCTTGGCCAGATTAAAATTGAAATTTCTGTTTTATCTCAACCTAAGCCTATTGAGACAAGCCAGATCGAACTGGGCGTTCATGGCCTTTTAATTTGCCATGGAAACAGCTCGGGGATTTTATTCCCTCAAATCCCGCTTGAATATGGGTGGGATAAGGCGACTTTTGTCCAGCAGCTCTGCATGAGAGCCGGGCTTGCTCCCGACGCTTTGCAGGCAGGCGCAGACCTTTTTAGTTTTAAAATACAAAGTTTTAAGGAGACGTAGTAGTGAGCTGCCACTCTTCTCTGAGCCATTTTTTCTTCGCTGCACGCTTCAAATAAACGATGGCATTCACAATGTTGACCGCAAAAACAAAATACCAAAATTTATCAGAGCCGCAACCAAAAACTACCATTAATAAATAAACCGGAACGGAGCTAATTATCCAGAATAAAGAAAAATAACGAAAGAAAAAGATTGTATCTCTAGAAGCCACAATTAGTGACATAGAAACTGCACAAAACCCATAACCGACAAGAACAAGCCATATCGAAGGAAGAATGGTATGCAAAATCTCAATCATTTCCTGCTCAAAAGCTGTCGCTTTAAAACAGAAAATCAAGCTTTCCGGAAACACAAAAAATGGAATGCATAAGACAAGAGCATAAATCGATATCACAAAAAGCCCGTTATAAACTGTTTCCCAAATCTCTCGATATTGTTTCCTGCCAATTTGAGCGGATATAACTGCAACCAACGATTGAAAAATGGCATCTGCAAAGAACGTAAAAAAATAAAAAAGAGTAGCCCCTATCGAAAAGACAAGAAGGTGTGTTTCGGATAAAAGAGTCATCGTCCTCGAGACAACGGACCAATCAGCCAAACAGAAAATGGTCCCCATAGCTCTGTAAAAACCCGGTTTAATATAATGAAAAAACAGGAGCGGCTGAAAAAACCATTCCCTGGTCCCATAGGTTTTGTGATTATGTTCGCTGAAGAATAAAAAGCCCAAGACCAAACAAATGATTCCTTGAGAAATAACCTTTCCCAACGAAGCCCCAAAACTTCCCATGGGAGCAATAAAATCATTTCCAAAAATGAAGATGTAATCCAATACGATATTGAAGGCGCAGGCGCCCAAAGTCAGCATCACAACCAAAAGAGTTTTGCCTCTCCCAATATAAAAAGCTGAAAAGGCTCCGGCTAGAGGGAAGAGAAAATTAAACCAGCAAAGCAAAGAAAAATAGCTGCCTTCTGCCTGTGCCAGGGATGTATTATTGTATAGTACATGCTCCAGCAAGAAACCGATCGGCGGAACGATCAGGATCGTTGCGAGTGAAAACCATATCAGCTGCCAGATGCACGGCCCAATTTGGCGGGGCTGATTCGAGCCGTGAAACAGTCCGACGAATGTTTGTCCTCCCATGATCACTGCGAGAGATGAGAGTTGAAAAATCCTGGACAATGAAAAACCATTCAAGCTTCCGGCAAGGGCGCTTTCAGAAACATGGGCAAGAAAGATCCTCTCCACATAGCCCGTTAAAGAAATTGCAAGAACGAACATGAGAAGAGGGACAAAAAAACGGCAAAAAACCTTTAAACTCTGCAAATTCAACAAAAAATTACCTGCTTGTGAAGGACACAAGCGCAGTAATCTCTGCTTCCTCGGCATGCATGACACTGGGAATAAATTCTTTCAGTGTTGGAGCCCTTCGATTAACGGTGTTCATATAAAACCAGTCTTTAAAAGAGTTATCGACTCTGAGAGGAATATGCGTAAAATAAGTCGCATCTTTGACATAGGTTAAATAGAAATGTCCTTCTTTTTCACCTTGTCTTAACAGATAAGTCAAGTCTGCTTTATTTCTTAAAAGAAGTTCTGCTTCAGTTCCTGTTATATCATCATACCAGGCAATATGGCTTGTAATTTCATCGATTTTGTTTTGAACAAAATCGGGATAACTTTTCTCTGCTCTGCATGTACTCATAAAAAACCTCCATTTTAAAAAGATGGTTCAAAATCTTTTCAAGATTATTCCGATCAAGGAAATATTGCAATCAATTTTTGTTTTGCGTGTAAGAAGGCTCTTGTTCTTTAATGATAACTATTTTATTTTGTTGATCCAGATGGAACACAATAAGCTGCCTTACATTAATCAGCGCCTTGACCAGTGGGTCGAACGATTTCCCAGATTCATTGATCCTTCCATTCTGAAAGATAAAGACCGTCTTTTTGCCTATTTTGATAACGATTATATTCAAAAACGATCGACGATTTATCTTCTCCGTATTTTGCTGGCCCAGCATTTGCAGAGAAAAAAAATGCTCAGCAGTTACTCTCACTCCAATCATCGATCGCTTGAATTTCGAATCATCTCAGGACAGGTCAAATACCCCTTTGGCTCTAAAAAAGTATTAGGAATACTCGTCCAATTTTCTCTTTCGGACCGTTATGAGCTTTTTGATGAAGAAATTTTCCAACGCGCCGTTCATAAATTGCTTCCCAATCTCCATCTGGTAAAAGGAACGTTATATAAATTCCATGGAACCAATGATAATATCCAGACATGGTATGCAGAATTTGAAAAAGCTGAAAACCAACCGTTCATATTATCCGAACTCTCCCTTTTAAAAAAATCGCTCGGTGAGGCGCTCATAGAAAGAACGGAACGGCTGGTCCCGTCCGTTTTTAAGATTCGGAACCAGGAAGAAGTACTGCGCAATATTTTGACGCTCAGCCAGGAAGTAGACCGCTTTTCAGATCTTCCCCAAGTGATGATCAGCTTTGAGACTCAAACCTCAGAAGAGGTTACATTTACTGTGATAGCAGTCCGCGCAGAAGATAACCTCTCTCCCCCGCTTGAACATCTGATTCAGCATGACGCCTCTTCCTGCCGGTGGATTTTAGAGAGAAAACAACTTGTTCGATATCTTGAAAATCATCATCCGATTGTTGCCTATCTATTTCAAGTTCTTCTGATCCCGGATCATACGATCCTTAGAAGCGATGGGTCGCTCAATTTTTTTGCAGCCAGGCAAAAAATTGCAGCCTTGCTGACAGCCAATATTGGTGAATATAGAGATTTTAACGGCGGGATCTTAATCAAACAGGAAGAAGCGCTGATGGGACTTAGAAGCGCTTTTCCACAGCTCTCTTCCGAACAGATTGAAAATGTATTTTATTCCATTACTCCGATCGAGCTGCAGACGATTCTGCCAAGTTCCACCTTGCAGTCCATTATCGATTTGACGACCCAAACTTCTCTTCTGGGATTAACAGATGCGTACGATTACCACCTCGTCTCGAGCTCCAAGCCTCCTTATATGATGATACTTTTGAGCGTTCCCAACGGTCCTTTATATGAAAAGGCAAAAGAACACCTTCAAGTGGTAGAATTTCCAGAAGACATCAAGGCCTCTTTTTCACTGGCTACGAAAAAATCGCACCTTTTCGGCTATCTGATCTCTCTTGAACATAAAAAATTCGGCGATCGTTTTCTTGATTCGCTCAGCAATTTACTCTTCTACTGGTCCAACGAAGTCAAACAACTCAAAATTCTCCGTCTTGCCCTTAACATTCCGATTGTCTCCCTGGATCCCCGGATTGGAGGCGATGCAATTTCCGCGATTTTCCTGAAAATGCTTTTTGAAGGATTGATGCGCATAGGGCCCGATGGAAAACTGCAGAACGCTATCGCAGAAAAAATCGAGATTTTGGAAGACCGCCAAACCTACCTTTTTCACTTGAAACACACACTGTGGTCGAATGGAGACCCTGTAACCAGCCATGATTTTGAATATGCCTGGAAAAAAGTTTTATCTCCTGAGTTTAAATCCCCCTTTAACTACTTCTTGTTCAACATAAAAAATGCAGAAAAAGCCAAACAGGGCCTTGTCTCTATGCAAGAAGTGGGAATCCAAAGCTTAAACGATCACCTTCTAAAGGTCGAATTATCGACTGTTTCACCTCATTTTTTGGAGATGCTTGCTCTTCCGATTTTTTCTCCGGTACATAGAAGCCATGATATGAATCTTCCCAACTGGCCTATTGAAGAGGGGCGCCGCTATATTTGCAACGGCGCATTCAAAATCGAGAAAAATTATAAAGATAGCGGCCTGGTTCTGATCAGAAATCCTCTTTACTGGGAGAAAGAGGCCATTCACCTCGATAGGATCGTCATCACCTCAAGCCATTTATCCCAAAGCCAGGAGATGTTCTCTCAAAACCAGATCCATTGGCTGGGCCCCCCGTTTGGGTTTAGCATGGCCAATCTCAAACCCGGACCGCAAGATACCCTCATATCATATGCTAACAATGCACTCTATTGGGCCGTGTGCCAAACAGAACATCCCTTCCTGAAAAATAAAAAAATCAGAAAAGCGCTCAGTATTGCAATAGATCGAAAAGCACTGCTCGAAGCGCTGCAATATCCAAAAAATCCTGCTTTTTCCCCCCTTCCTTCTTTTCATAGTCAAGTCAAAGATGATCCTCATCCTTTCTCACCGGAAATTGCTGAGCAATTATGGAAAGAGGGCTTGGAAGAGCTCGGGATATCTCAAAACAACATTCCTGCCCTGGAAATTCAGTTCATCATTCATACCTATTTTGGAAAACAAACCGCCGAATTTTTAAGCCACTCCTGGCAGAAGATTTTGGGAATGGTGTGCCGTATTCAAGGTTGTGATCATAAAACTCTCCTGAGCAGGCTGGCTGCAAAAGATTTTCATATCGGCCTTACAGGATGGCAGGCTTGGGTCAATGATCCTTTCTATACCTTGAACGCATTCATTAAACATGAAAGCCCATTTAATTTCAGTCACTCTCTTGACGCAGGGCTGATCGAACTAATCCAATCGGCTCAACTTGAAAAAGATGATCTTAAGAGAAATGCTTCCGTCAAACAAATTGAATTGCAACTCATCGATGAACAACCGATCATTCCTCTTTTTAACATCTATAGTCAGTCTCTGAAAAAGAAATGCCTGCAAATGACCCCCAATCATCCTCTGATGGATTTTAAATGGGCTCGCTTAGAAACTGAATAAGTTCTTGCAAACAAAATTTAGTTGATCAACAATGTTTGGTTAATGGGAATAAAATATTGGTTTCTAGTACTAAGTTTAGTTCTACTATCCGGTTGCAAATCTTCCGATTCCAAGTTAAAACACAAACCTCAAATCCTCCGAACAAGCATGAGCTGCGATGTTCTTTCATTAGATCCCCGCAAAGGGACCAACATGAACAGCCAGGGAGTCGTCCGCATGCTCTTCATGGGCCTTGTCCGTCTTGATGAAAGCATGAACCCGCGTCTTGAGCTCGCTGAGTCTTACCGGATCTCGAGCGACTTTAAAACGTATGTCTTTACCCTCAAAGACAGCTGCTGGTCCGACGGCTCTCCCATTACCGCCTACGATTTTGAACAAACCTGGAAAACGGCCCTCACGCCGGCCTACTCTTCGACCTGCACCAACCTGTTTTTCCAACTTAAGGATGCAAGAAAAGCCTTTCTAGGGCAAATTCCGGTGGATCAGATTGGCGTCAAAGCTCTCGACGATAAAACTCTCATGATAGAGCTTGAAACTCCTAACCCCAACTTTTTGAACGTCTTGATCAACTCGATTTTCTCTCCTGTCCATAAAAGTATTCGCAGCACCCCTCCAGATCCTTCGAACTTGATTTGTTCGGGTCCCTTCCGTCTGAAAAAATATGCCTTTCAAGATCAAATCCTCCTCGAAAAAAACACGCATTATTGGAACTCCAAAAACGTCAAACTTGATGAGCTCCACTATTATATTGTCAAAGACGCCACCACAGCGCTTTTGATGTTCGAGAAAAAAGAGCTTGATTGGCTCGGCGATCCGCTCTCAAAAATTGTTGCAGATTCCCTTCCAAAGCTGAAGGCCAAAGGTCAGCTCAATAGTTTTACAACGACAGGGCTGCAATGGCTTTTTATTAATACGAATAAAGCTCCAGTCAATAATGCAAACATTCGAAAAGCTTTATCCTATGCCATCGACCGTCAAATGATCATGCAAGAGGTTATGCATTTAAGCGGAATGAATCCGACGCTCGGCCTTATTCCCAAAATCCTCAAAAAAGAGAGATGGCACCCTTGGTTTAAGGATAATGACATAAAAGAGGCAAAAATCTTCTTCGAGAAAGGGCTTATTGAACTCGGGCTGACTGCAGATCAGTTTCCTACGATTACCGTCTCTTACCCGTCTTCAGCGAATGATAAGCCGGTTTTGGCCATTCAAGAGATGTGGAGAAAAAATCTTGGCATCGATGTAAAAACCCAGCAGATGGATGGACCTGTTCTCTATAGCAAGCTTTATGAATCCGACTTTGAAATTTCCTGGCTGGGCTGGGTTCTTCAATATAATGATCCGGCCAATATGCTCGAAATCTTCAAGTACAAAAATGTTCAGCCCAATTTTACAGGCTGGGAAAATGCCGACTATATTCAGCATGCAACCGCCTCACTCAGTTCCGCCTCTGAAAGTGAAAGATGGGAGCATGTTGAAGCTGCTGAAAAAATATTCTTTGATGAAATGCCATCGATTCCTGTGAATGATTTTGTCGCCTCGTACGTGCAGCATCCTTATGTGAAAGGCGTCTGGGTCAACTCTCTATTCCAGATCGACTTTGACCGGGCTTCGATAGAGCCAGCATCTGAAGCTCTCCAGCATTGAAGGAAGAGCGGACAAACGGCCCTGAGTACATCTGAGTGATCCCAATCGAGTAGCCGTATTCTTCATACCGCTTGAACTGCTCAGGCGTCACAAACGATTTAACGAGCAGCTTTTTCTTGTTTGCCTGCAGATAGTGGCCAATGGTCACAATTTGACATCCCGCTTCCTTAAGATCGCGCAGCGTCTCAAAAACTTCGTCTTCCGTCTCGCCAAGCCCCACCATAAGCCCCGACTTTACAAATTCTACATCACCCGACTGCCGGGCAAATCGAAGCACCTGCAGCGTCCGATCATAGGTCGCTTTGTGCCGCACGCGCGGCGTCATAGATCGAACCGTTTCAATATTGTGATTAAAGACTTCGGGATGATGTTTTAATACCGCGGCAAGAGCGTCCATGTTTCCATTGAAATCGGAGGTGAGCACTTCAACGCCGCACCCGGGATTTTTCTCTCGGATGGCCTTGATGATCTCGCCCATGTGATCTGCGCCTCCATCGGGTAGATCATCTCTTGCAACCATCGTCACCACGACATGCTTCAGCCCCAGCTCTTGAACGGAAAAGGCAATTCTTTCCGGCTCGTCGGCCTCAGGGGCCAGCGGCTTTTTTGTAAAATCGATATCGCAGAAGCCGCAGTTTCTTGTGCAGGCGCTGCCGAGCGCTAAAAACGTTGCTGTTTTATTGGAGTAGCAATGAAGCCTGTTGGGGCACTTCGCCTCTTCGCACACCGTGTTCAACCGATATTTTTTTACAATCGAATTGGTCTGAAAAAGCTCGCCCCCCCGAGGAATCTTTCGATGCAGCCACGAAGGAAACCGGCCTGCTTCCCCTTCCGGCCCTCCTTCTGGATTGGCAGGCAGCCGGTTTAACACTTTCAACTTCACAGAAGGTGTAGAATCGAAAATTTTTTCGTCCATTATCTTTTAACTTTAGGAGGAAAGTGGATGGGAGTATTTTCTGCCAAAAGACCCGCTTCCAGCCACGCTTCAGGAAGCGTTGGATGGGCATGGATCGTCTCTGTCAGGCAATCAACCGTCAGCTCATTAGCAATCGCCAGCGCCATTTCAGCAATGAGAGAAGCTGCATCGTGGCCAACTACTTGCGCGCCTAAAATCTGGCCTGTTTTTTGATCGATGATCACTTGGGCAAATCCGTCTGTTTCCATCGAGGCCTGCGCCTTGCCAAGCGCCATAAAAGGGAATTTTCCTACTGACGGAGCGTACCCTTTTTCTGTCGCTTGTTCAAGCGTAAGACCCACGGTGGCGATTTCAGGCAGAGTAAATATCACAGCCGGCACCGCATCGTAATGCATCGTCGCAGATCCGCCTGTTGCATTAGTTGCTGCGATGATCCCTTGGTGGGACGCCACGTGCGCCAGCATCACAAGCCCCGTCACATCGCCGATCGCATAGATGCCGGGAACATTCGTTTCCATTTTCTCATTCACGCTGATCGCGCCGCGATCACTCGTCATCACGCCAGCCATTTCAAGGCCCAAATCTTTTGAAACAACTTTACGTCCGATAGCAACAAGGACCGCATCTGCAGCAATTGCAGGTTTGTCTTTTAAACGGATAGAGACGCCATTTCCATGGCGGTCAATTCCTTCAACCATCACGCCTGTCTGAACATCAATTCCTTTTTTCTTAAACGCTGCCGTCAGCGCATCCGAGATGCCTTTGCCTTGAGTTGCAACCAGCGCAGGCAATGCTTCCAAAACAATCACCTTCACGCCAAGCTCGGCATACAGCGACGCAAATTCGCAGCCGATGTATCCGCCGCCGATCACAGCAAGCGTCTTGGGCAGCGTTGTCAGTCCCAAAATCGATGTCGAGTTGAAAACTTTCTCATGGTCGCAAGGGAAAGCTGCTACATCAATCGGCTCGGAACCGGAAGCGATAATGATTTTCTCGCCATGAATAATCACATTGTCAGTTCCTTTCACCTTCAGTTCAAACGGAGCGATAAATGAAGCATGCCCTCGAATGATCTCGATGCTGTTGGACTGAATGAGTCCTTCCAAACTTTTGCGGATTTTTGAAATGACGCTATCTTTGCGTTCTTTCATTTTGGCAAAATCAATTGTAACACTTCCGACATGAATTCCAAAATCGGCCGCATGTTGAATGGTATGCAGCGCCTGCGCATTTGAAATCAGGGTTTTAGTTGGAATGCATCCGACGTTTAAACACGTTCCGCCCAGATCGCCTTTCTCAATGAGCGCTACTTTTTTGCCCGTTTGAGAAGCCTTAATAGCGGCTACATACCCTCCGGGGCCTGCACCAATCACAATCACATCGTAATATTTTTTTTCTGTCATAAAAACCTTTTCTCTGAATTTTACCAAATGTTAGCAAAAAAAACACCGAAAGATGTACGATGGGTTATAAGGTGAGATTATGAAGCCAGTAGAGCGTCAAAAAATGTGTCCTAATTGCGACGGCAGAATTCCCCAGGAATCGGCGCAATGCCCCTACTGCTTTGCCCAGCTTCAAATCGATTCATCACTCCCCAAATCTGCTGCCGCTTCCACAACCGACCCGCTTTCGGCCCTTTACCCGCCCCCTTATTCGTCGCCTGAGGTCAAGCAAACCATCAAAACATCCTCCGGCATGGCAGAGGCCCTCCCCGCAGAAGCGGCTAATGATTCGATTCCTTTCTGGTCGATCCTGATGCTTGCTTTGGGCAGCAACCTGCTCACCTTGGGAATTTTACAGTTCTTTTTCTCCGATCATGGCATTCTTCGCCTTGAAATGAACGCAAGCTACTGGTTCCTAATGGTTATCGTAGCAGCCCCGCTGATCTACTTCGGCCTTAAGAACCTCGCAAAGAAATAACCTCACCCTTCCTGATGAGTCCCAAGCTCAGGCATGAGTGATAGGTTCGTTCTAAAATCGATTTCCGGATAAACTTCTTCAAGCTCGGGAGCTTCGCTTTTCGGCGCATCTTCAGGAACGACCATCTGGAACTTAAACAGCGAGTGGGCAATCTCGGTCTTAAGGCTTTCGCTTAAAGCATCAAATAAAATAAATGCTTCGTGTTTAAACTCTAAAAGAGGATCTTTCTGCCCCACAACACGGAGATGGACTTCAGTTCGTAAATAATCGATACGGAGCAGATGCTCCTGCCATTTACGATCGATGCTGCGGATCAAGATATTTCGTACAACTTCGCTCAGGATTTCTGAAGCTTCCATGCGCTCTTGCTTGCCTGGCGCTCTTCGCTGCACGGCCTCAATCGTTTCCCGTTCATGGGCAATCTTGTCTCGGAGCGCTTTGGCTACTTTTTTGGCCGCTTTATCTTCAATCTCCTGCAGCTGCAGATAATCGTTGTCGAACTCTTCCGCTTCAAAAGTCACGGGAAAGTTAAGGAGCAGCCACTGGCGGAAGCCTTCGGGATTCCAGCCGCCAGGAGTTGATTTGCTGACAAAAAACTTTTGGGCTTTTTGCATGCAGAGGGTCTCGAGAACTTCTTCAGCAAGCTGAAGCGGGTTTGTATGATGCAGAACATCATTGCGGAAGGTGTAGATCTCGCCGCGCTGTTTGTTCATCACGTCGTCATATTCGAGCGTATGCTTGCGCATTTGGTAGTTTCTTTGCTCAACGCGCTTCTGCGCTGTTTCAATCGATTTGTTAAGCACTTTTGCAGTAATCGGCTCTCCTTCAGGAGGACGGAACCTTTGCAGAAATGATGTAATTCTTGGAGATGTGAAAAGTCTTAAGAGCGAATCTTCAAACGAGATGAAAAATTTCGAGGTTCCCGGATCGCCTTGACGGGCGCAACGGCCTCTCAGCTGACGGTCAATGCGCCGTGATTGATGGCGCGTGGTTCCAATGACATGAAGCCCGCCGATATCTGCAACGCCTTCCTGCAGCTTAATATCGGTTCCCCTTCCTGCCATGTTGGTCGCAACAGTGATCGCGCCTTTTTGGCCGGCCAGAGCAATGATCTCAGCCTCTCTCGCATGGTTCTTCGCATTCAGAACCGTATGCTCAAGCTTATTCTGCTTCAAAATGCGTGCAATCTTTTCGGAGATGTCGACCGATTCGGTCCCGATCAGGATCGGACGCCCTTTTCCGTGGATATCCTGGATCTCTTTAATGAGCGCGTTATATTTTTCACGCTCGGTCATATAGACTTCATCATCGGCATCAGCACGAACGCAGGTGCGGTGCGTTGGAATCGCCAGAACTTCAATTTTGTAGATCTCTTTGAATTCATTGGCCTCCGTCATCGCAGTTCCTGTCATGCCGGCCAGTTTCGAATAAAGCCTGAAATAGTTTTGGAGCGTGATCGTCGCGTACGTCTGCGTCTCGCCTTGGATCTCAACACCTTCTTTCGCTTCAATTGATTGGTGGAGTCCATCGGAAAAACGTCTTCCCGGCTGAGGACGGCCTGTATTTTCGTCGATGATGACAATCTTGCCTTCAGCAATGATATAGTCGACATCTTTTTCCATTAAAAGCTGGGCTCTTAAAAGCTGTCTTAAATTGTGCGCTTTTTCTTTACGCTGTGAGTCTTCTTCGCGAAGAATAACTTTTTTCTGCAGCCTGCCTTGTTCATCAAGTGCAGAGTCTTGGTCGATCTTGGCATATTCATGCCCGAGATCCAGCATCATAAAGTCATCGACTGAATGCCCCATCTCCGCCCAGAGATGAATTCCCTTGTCGGTCAGCTCATACTCGCTCGATTTTTCATCGACGATGATGTAGAGCTCCGAGAGAGCTTCTGCACGATCTTCTTTATTCTGCTCGCCATAATAGAAGACATCCCATGTATCGATCTCCGCGCGCATTTCGGGATCTTCCTTGATCCGCTTTAACACTTTGTTGTTCGGCATTCCTTTCCCGACAAGCCAAAACTTGCGGAAGCCTTCTTTGACTGTGGTTTCCTGCTCTTTATTAAGCTTGGGGCGCTCTCCTTCGACAATACGGCCGGCGCTCTCGAGCATTTTGCGTGCATCGGTGGCGAGTTTATTGCAAAGGTCGCGCTGGAATCTGACGAGCTGGGAGACAGGCTCTTTAAGCACTTCATACATCTGTTTAGAGCCGCTGACTGGACCGAAATAATCAGCGGCGTCCTGGCCTCATCGATCAAAATCGAGTCGACTTCGTCGATAATAGCAAAATAGTGTCCGCGCTGGCATTGGTCTTCTGCGCGCTGGGCCATCGAGTTGTCTCTTAAATAATCAAAACCGAATTCGGAAGATGTTCCATAGACAATGTCGGCTTCATAGACAGATCTTCGCTTGTGATGAGGCGTGCTGTTCGTCAGCGCCTCAACACGAAGGCCGAGCCATTTATAAATGGCGCCGATCCATTCAGAGTCCCTCTGTACGAGGTAATCGTTGACAGTAACAAGGTGAACAGGTTTTCCCGTGAGAGCGTTCAGGTAAAGAGGCATCGACGCCGTGAGAGTTTTTCCCTCACCCGTCATCATCTCTGCAATCGAACCATAATGAAGTGCTATCCCACCTAGAATTTGCACATCATACGGCACCATGTCCCATTTCTGGCTATAGCCGGAGACATGCACTTCGGTCCCGCACATCCGGCGGCAGGCAGCTTTGACCACAGCAAATGCCTCGGGAAGCAGCTGGTCAACGGTTTCGCCTTGAGCAATACGCTTTTTAAATTCCGCTGTTTTTGCCTTGAGCTGCTGATCGGTAAGATCGGCAAGCTTCTGCTCCTCTATGTTCACCAGACGTACCATCTTGTGGTATTTCTTCAGGAGGCGGGTCTGTTGTGTTCCAAAAATGTGCTTTAATATGCCAAACATGGGTGAATCTCTACCTTTCAAATTAAAATTATAAAAGTGACCGTTACAATAAGGATAACACGTTGTACAAAATATTGCCAGATAGCTTCGATCTAAGGTAGCATAGAACTCATGAAAAACTTTTTCATAGTATCAATTATTTTAATTCCAAGCCTCCTTTGCGGCGTTGCCAAGGATGGAGAGGAACTCCAAACACTCGACAATCTCATCGCCTCCTCTGAGAGACAGCTGGTGATCCACAAAGAGCTCCGCTCTCTTATTGCCGAGTTCCAAAAGCAGCAAGACCTGTTTCAGGAAGGGCAGCAAACCAAAGAGCTCGCAATCCAGATGGTTCAAACAGCCTCAAAAATTCTTAAAACCGCCGAAGAAAACCATCTGATGCATCTTTTCACACCCTTCTTTGTGGAAGAACTGAAACTTTTCTCAGGCATCACCAAGAAAAAGTCGCCAACTCCATGATACGTTACATTGACCGTGAAACAGGCGAAGAAAAAGAGGAAAAAGTTTATGGAGGGTTTTTCATTAAACTCCTCTATAGCGATCATTTTTTGTCCCGACTCCTAGCTTTTCTCATCCTGCCGCTCATCTCAAGCTTTGCATTCCCCTCAAGACTCTACGGAGCTCTTCAAAAAGCCCCCTGGAGCCGCTCGAAAGTTAAATGGTTCATCGATAATTTCAATGTCGACTCCTCTGATTTCCTCGATTCAGTTGACTCCTACAAATCATTTAACGACTTTTTCATCCGTAAATTAAAACCCTCCGCGCGGCCTCTCTCATCAAATGACGCCATTTTTCCCGCCGACGCGCGCTACCTCGTTTTCCCCAATATCGATCATTCGCAAGGATTCTTCGTCAAAGGAAAGAAATTCTCCCTCATCTTCCCTCCTAAAAGACCAGAAACTTGCTGATGAATTTGCCCATGGGACCATGGTAATCGCCCGTCTTGCCCCCGTTGATTATCACCGCTATCATTTCCCCTGTGACGGACTGGTGCATACACCGCAGCTCATTCCCGGCCCCCTCTATTCCGTCAACCCCCTTGCCCTCAAAAAGCACAGCGAGATCCTCGCCGAAAATAAACGGATGATCACCCGCATTGAAACAACCCATTTCGGGACCGTGCTCTACATTGAAGTCGGCGCTACCTACGTCGGAACCATCCATCAAACCTTCACCCCTGAAACTTTTCAGAAAAAAGGCGCCGAAAAAGGGTATTTTTCCTTCGGCGGCTCCTGCCTCATCCTCCTCTTCAAACCCAATACCATCCAGCTCGACCAAGATTTGATCGATGCCTCCTCCCGTTCCATAGAAGTGCTTGGAAAATTAGGTCAGTCTTTAGGAAGAGCTCTGTAGTTTTCTTTCGAAATTGCAGTCTCTCTCAAATATTTTTCATTAAACTTGATAAAACAATATCTCTAGTTAAGGGAACAAAATGGCTTACCCTACCTGAAAGAGGATTTTCCTCAAATTCTTCTGCGCATCGAGTATAAGACCACGGATCACTACTCTCAACAAATGCTTTCACTTTATTAATGCTCATGGTTCCAGCTGGAAAAAAAACGACATCCTCTCTTTCGCCTTCGATAATGGAAATTTCTCGATTGCTTTCTAAGTTTGCAGCAAGACGTATCAGCCCTTCTTTAACTTTTGGTTCAAGTTTTTCGAATTGCCCATTTGGGGTACTGGCTCTTAAGGCTTCTTGGGTAACGAATACCCAGGCGCCTGGGTAAACATAGGTTGAAAGCTGAGACATCTTATACCTCTTTGTTAGATTGAACATTTTGGACTTTATAGGACTTAAAATCGACTATAATTATTTTTGTGTAGGAGCAAAAACTTTGGGAATATCAAATGAAGCAATCTACAAAATCGGGAAAAGCTCTGAGAAAATGAGGAATGTTACTTCAGCAAGATATAAAATATATAACATGCTTGATAATAACATGTTGTGAAAAATATTGTTTATACAATTGTGAATATGTTACAATTTTTTCATGAAACGAAAAAAAGAAACATTCATCTACGAAGGATTGGGATTTCCCATTAAGCTGATCGATACTCCCATGAAAAAAGTGTATGGAGAATGGGTCATTGACATCGATATGAACGCTCTTCAACTATTCGTGTTTAAAGGTCTGATTCACAAAATGGCTCCCTTATCAGGAAAAGAAATGAGATTTATGAGAAAGTTCTTGGAAATATCCACCACGGAACTTGGTGAAAAACTTGGCGTTTCCCACGCCACTATCGTGAAATGGGAAAAAGAACAAGCCAAAATCGGCCCTCTCCAAGAAACCTATATTCGGATGTTCTTTTTAGAATGTTTAAAAGACAATGAACTGCTCAAATTCTATAAAGAAATCAAACCTGAAATGCTTGCTAAGGCAAAAAATGATAAACTTCCTCCCTTTCCTGTCGACACTAAGCAGCTTAAGGAAGCCATTTAAGATCAGTGACAGATTGGACAATTCTCATGCTTTCCTCTGGCCGGACAGAATTTGCGGGCAAAATAGATGATCTGCAGATGAACTTTGATCCAGTCTTTTCGCGGAAATTGCTTCTTTAAATCTTCTTCGACTTTTTCGACCGTTTTACCCTTGCTGAGGCCCCACCGGTGGGCGCACCGGAAAATATGAGTATCAACTGGAAAGGCCGGCACATGAAATGCTTGCGCCATCACAACCGACGCCGTTTTGTGCCCAACTCCTGGCAGCGACTCTAAAGCTTCGAATGATTTCGGGACTTTTCCGTTGTACTTCTCAATCAAGATTTCCGACAGCCGATGGATGTTCTTTGCTTTGGTCGGCGACAGCCCGCACGGCTTGATAATTTCTCGAATTTCATCCACCGTCAGCAGCACCATTTCTTCCGGCGTTTTTGCCTTCTTAAACAAATGAGGCGTGATCTGATTCACTTTCGCATCGGTATTTCTCGCAGACAGTACAACAGCGATAAGTAAAGTGTAATTATCCGTATGAAGCAAAGGAGGCTTGGGATCGGGAAAATATTGATCTAAGATCTTTTGAATTTCTTTAGCTTTCATTTGCCTACACAGAACTTAGAGAATATCGCACTTAAGATTTCTTCTGTAATATCTTGTCCAATAATGGTTCCCAGATCTTTTAGGGCAGCGCGCATATCGGACGACAAAAACTCAGGCGAGATGCCGGATTTCAGCCCTTCGATGAGCTTATTTACATTTTGTATCGCGCCTTCAAGCGCCTCACGATGGCGAACATTTGTGATCACGACTTCTTCTTTGGACGGCGCTCCCTTTTTCCAGACAAGAGATTGAATGGCGTCTTTCAGCTCAGCAAGACCCAGCCCCTCTTTTGCAGAGATGCTGATGGCCCCGGCTGGCGGCATATGTTCAGACGGAAGATCGACTTTATTCCAGATGACAACCGTCTTATGCTCCGGAGCCTGATTTAAAATTGCTTGATCTTCTTTTTGGACCCCGCGCGTTGCATCGAGTACAAGCATGATCAGATCAGCCTCTTTTAAAGCGCTCAAAGATCGACGAATCCCTTCCTGCTCTACAACTTCTTCCGCCTCTCTAATCCCCGCCGTATCCAGCAGCCTAAAATGAAGGCCGCCAAGCCTTAAGTCTGCCTCTAAAAGATCGCGCGTCGTCCCTGCGATCTCCGTCACAATCGCCCGATCTTTTCCAAGCAGAGCGTTCATCAAAGATGATTTTCCAACATTCGGCGCCCCGGAAAGACACAGCGTGAGCCCCTCATGCAGGATTTTTCCTTCCTCGAACGTAGAGCTCAGCGCCTCCATTTTCTGTCTTGTTTTCGTCAAAGACTCAATCACCTCTTCCAGCGACGCAAATTCCAGCCCCTCTTCCGGGAAGTCGACCCAGGCCTCTAAAATCGCAGCAATATCAAAAAGCTCTTTCTGAAGCTGCTGCACTTTCTTCGATAAAGCACCCTGCAGCTGGCTCTCGGCAGCCTTCAAAGCCAGATCATTTTTGGCGCCGATTAACGTCTGCACGGCTTCCGCCTGCGCCAGGTCCAGCTTTCCATTCATATAGGCTTTAAAGGTAAATTCGCCCGGCAACGCTGCTCGTGCGCCGCTATCTAGCACAACCTTAAGCACTTGCCGCGCAATCAGACTGCCGCCATGGCAATGAATCTCCACCGTCTCTTCCCCCGTATAGGAATTAGGAGCCTTCATCACGACGATCAAGACCTCATCGACCACCTGCCCTGCCTTATCGATAATCTTCCCAAAATGGAGGGTATGGCTTTTATACGTCCGGACAGGCCCTAAAAACACCTTGGCCGCCAACTCGACAGCCATGTCCCCAGATATACGGATAATCGCAACTCCGCCTTCCCCAGGAGGAGTGGCAACCGCCGCAATCGTTTCACCTTGTATGTAGGGCCGATGGATAAAGTACATGGAACAATTGTAGTGTTTATTGAGTTAAAAATAGAGGTAAAAATCGTGAATGACAATTAAAGATTTTAATAAATTAAAATTATAGCTATGTTGTTTTTAATAGTAAAATTATATATAATTTACGACATTAAGGAGAAAATAATTATGTCATTAATTCAAAACATCCCATATAACCCATGTAATAACTTCCATTGGGAAAAACTCACGGAAAATGCTGGAAAACTCAAAACAACCCTTGACACCGTTGCTCCTCTGCTCGTTTTCGCGCCTACAAACGTTGGCCGGACCGCTCATCTCGCTTTATCGGCCTCGAATATTTGGAATACCGCAGACAATGAAAAAAGATTGTTTCTAGTGACGGAAATGACCCTCGATTTGATTAATCCTAAGGCCGGCCTTGTTGCCCACACGGCTTTCAGCCTCCTTCAGAATTTTATTAGTATGATTCAGAAATTCAACAACGTAGAGGCTGTAGTGGACAATACAGCAGCTGGAGACGCAAATACGGGAAATAACATAAATCATGGCAGACTCATTGCTTTAAGAAAGAAACTCACTGCTGCTGCCGCAAGTCATGCAGTACCTATTTTTTCAGATGGTCTGACGCTTCTGTCTTGCGCCAATCTTTCACGAAATGATGTCCAGAAAGTCGCTTTGGTACAGGGTATTTTTCAAGCAGCACGTAGTCTCTATTCCGCTTATGGAATAGGAAAACAGGGAGCAGAAGAAAGTAATGGATGGAAAGCATTCCCCTTTATTGCTCAAGTCATCTTAGTGGGCCTCCACCTCAACCGCGCATCCATAGCGTACCAGATCCTTCAGAAATTTGGGGACATGTTCGAAGAGTTTGTCGTGATGCGTACGGCAGATCAAAAAAAACTTGACGAAACGGCGCCACAGATAGCGGAGAATCTCAAAAAATTGATGGCAGAACGTGGGAAAACCTCTGTTAACTTTTTGGTCTCGGAGCAAGAAGGATCCCGCGCAACAGCTGAAAAGCTTGCAACGATGGTCAATACTCGAGCGATTACAACCGATCCAAGACTCAATATGCTCTCCCAAGAATCGGTGAAGTCGGGCAATACACACTCATCTAAAGAAGAGGCGTATGACCAATATGAGAGAGTGGGATACGCTATCCAAGATCATCTACTGGAATCATACAGCGATGAGCTGGTCGTAGCTGTGGGCCACCAAAGACCGCTCCTCTCATTTCTACGAGAAAGCACGGAAAACCCAGATATAAAAATCGATCATGCTGAGATAAAGGTTATGCAGTGGAACGATCCTGATGATGCAGAGATTGTTGAAGTAATTAAAAATGATGCTGATAAGCCAAAGACTAAATAGTTTAAAGCCGTATTTCCAGCCGGATGCGTTTCGAGGGACTGAGAGATTAATGGATGCCCTTCGCTCAGTCGTCCCATAAACGACACTTTTTGCTGCATCGTCGCGCGCTCTTGAAAATCCTACCTTCTTAAATGTTTCGTATGTTCTCTCAGAAGCCTTAAGTTTCGCTCCTTTTTTAAAACTATCTCGCAAAAATACCATTTTAGTTTCTCTAGCCCAGGCCGCCCTTCAATCTCTTATCTGCGGCTACTCTGCAATTGAAATCGGGAAAAAGGCAAGGAATGATAAAAGGAAAATAATTCCTTTTATCGTTCAACTCATCTTGGTGGGCCTCCACCTGGACAGGGCTTATGGATCGTGGCAAGATCTTCAAAAGCTTCAGAAAATGGTAGGCCAGATCTTCATCGTTATGCGCCATGCAGACCGTCAAAAACTTGGCGATGAATCACAAATTTTACCAGAAGGCGTTGTACGATCAAAAGAGGCCGCTGCAATCATCGACGGCTTAAAACAAAAATATGAGAAGCAGGAAGTCTGCTTGCTCGCCTCCGACTTGATCAGATCTGAGCAGACAGCTACTGTGATTGCCGAATCTCTTGGCATCTCAAAACCTGAAATCGATGCAAGAATTAAAGAACGTGTAAATAACTCTCCACTGCCCAGAAAAGAAAGGCATCAACTTCCTCAATATCTTGAACACAAAGCGATGAGCTCCGAGGACAAGTTTTACAATAGACCCTATCCGGAATGTGAAAGCAGTAATGAACAATTTCAAAGAATGTCTCAAGCCATTTATAAATTCTTAGAAAGGACAGATTCGCATCAGCTGCCTGTTGCAGTATCCCATTCCTCTGTCACAGTAGCGACAATGAAAGGCTTGCAAAAAACGGGCCATGATATTCCAGAGACCTTTATAAAAGGCCTCAAATACTGCGAAATCCTTGTCTTAAAAGTCCTGGAAAACGGCATGTTCAAAGGCCTGGAAAGAATTAAGATTGATCTTCCGCCTAACAACTAGCATCTGAATTACTTCGCTGAGTAAACAGATGACAGAAACATACGGTCTCTAAAGTTAGTGATAAATGCTGGATGGATGAACAAAGGGGTTTTTGCACGTGATTCTTGCGCTTCTCTTTTTTTCATGAAGACCTGCTAAGCATGACTTTTTAGCCTACTCTAAGCCATCTTCATCGACCTTACAAATGAAACCCTCACCGTGAGTCAGGTTGGGTATCCGTATTAGTCTCACTAGCCTATTCCCTAAGCCATCAATTCCATCAATAATGTGTGGTCTCCATTCTTCATAAGTAGCATTCGATAATATTCTTGCAAGAGTTCTACTATCTATTTCTGAAGAGTGTAGTATGGTGAATATTTTATCACCTTCGTCATATTTAAGCGACAATGAACGAGATGCCAATGCGCTCGCCATTTTTCTTGCAGCCTCTTGCCAAAAAATCCCATATCCTGAAAAGCTTGATGGATCGAATGATGGTGCGCTCATTAATTTAACCCTTTATCTGTTTAGTGAATGCATGAATGAATATCGTTATACGACTCATTTTTATTAATTTACAACCAAAAAACCTTGTCTTAAAAGTTCTGGAAAGAACTCCGGTTAGTCTGACCGCAGTGAGTGCGTAATGAGCTGGCTTAGCGTTGCTGTTCCGCTTAAGCTTTCGTGTACTTTGTTCACTCTTTTCTGCGCGTCCAGCGGATGATATCCGAGATTGATAAGCGCTGAGATGGCGTCTGAAACAATAGAGCCGTTCGACAGTGAAATATTTGAATTCAGCTCTGTACGTGCTATCCCCTGAAACTTATCTTTCAGCTCCATCACGAGCCGCTCGGCGGTCTTCTTCCCGATGCCAGGAATCTTGGAGAGCAGCGCTGCGTTGCCTTGCAGGACGGCCAGTTGGAAGTCGGTGACATCGACATGTCCAAGAATGCCGACAGCTGTTTTGGGGCCGACGCCGCTGACGCTGGTGAGCTGGTGGAAAAGATTTTTCTCATCGATGGTCAGAAATCCGCAGAGGGTGTGTTCATCTTCGCGGATGATGGGTGCGACATAAAGAAAAACCTCGGAGCCTATCTGGGGAAGTTTTTGGAAGGTTTTTAGGGAAATCTGGATCGCATACCCTATTCCACCGATGTCGATGACGGCCTTGGTTGGGGTTGAATTGACTAATTTACCGCGGAAGTACTCAAACATTTCATATCCTTATAGTAGGCGTGGCAGATGGCAAGCGCTAGGGCGTCGGCCGCATCATGAGGCTCGGGCGGCTTTGCAAGCTTGAGCTGCATTTGAACCATCTGCTGCACTTGATGTTTACTGGCAGATCCATGCCCGACAACGGCAAGCTTTGCTTTGGTCGGAGCATATTCAAACACTGCAATCTTGTTTCTGGCGGCAGCAATCAGCACCGATCCTCTTGCCATTCCAAGTTTCAGCGCAACTTGCACATTTTTATAAACGAATTGGGTTTCAACTGCAATAGCATCCGGCTTAAACTCTTCAATTAGATGTTCGATGGCCTCAAAGATGACAAGATAACGCTCTCCAGGGTTAGAAGTGCGCGGAGGGCGGATGGCTCCGAAGTCAACGGGCTCCCACGATCGATCTTTGGATCGGATGATCCCGTAGCCGGTGACGATCGTACCGGGATCGATGCCGAGGATGATTTGCTCTTTAGAGCCGGTTGCAAAACTCGCTTTGGAGGCCAAATTCGATGATTTTGCCGTCGGGGCTTTTTCTTCGCAAATTGACATACTCGAATCAGAGTAGGCGATTTGCGAAGAACAAGCATCCGACGGTAAAAGCGCGGATTTGGACCCAAATCGGGGTTTTGCAACTGGCTCTTTACTCATGACTCAAACTTATCATGTCTTTGACAATGCTGACAGCTTCTTGCATTTGGAGATCGTTCATTCCGATGTCAAGAGAGGCGTCCTCCATATTTTTCAAAAACAGCTGAAAGTTAGGATTGTTTGAGATCCTATGCTGGCTGCTTTTTTTGAGTGTGGGCAGCATCTGCACCCATTGCGACTGTTTTTTCTGAAGGAAGGGAAGATAGTTTTTTTGGAACCACAGTTTGGTTGCTCCCTGCACATCGGAGAGCGGGTCATTATAGGCCGGCGCGATCTGATCATTTTTAAGCGCGTACTCTAGATATCTCTCGCCAATGTTGTAAGGCGCGTAAGCGGTTGGAACATGGATATCGGCTTGCACTCCTTCAATTTGGGTGGATCTGCCCGATACGGTGTAATACCGTCCTACAGTGACTTTAAAGTAGGAGGAAGCCGAGGGGTCGGTGATGGTTTGATATTGGATTGAGCCTTTGCCATATGTGCGGGGATCGCCGACCACAAGTCCAATGCCATAGTCTTGAAGCGCTTGCGCTACGATCTCTGAGGCGGAGGCCGACATCTTGGATGTAAGGATAACAAGGGGGCCGTCATAGTAGAGCCGTGGATCGACGTTGCGCAGGTATTGGATCTCTCCCTGGGCATATTTGGAAATCACAACGACGCCGCTTGTCATGAAAATACCGGAGACTTTGACAGCCTGGCTTAAAAAACCGCCGAGATTGTCGCGCATGTCAAAAACAAGGCCGTACACTTTGCCCTGTTTTTTCATCTGCCGGAGCGCAGCGCGGATATCGGCCTCGCAGCTGGGGGCTCCTTCGCTTTCATAAAAAGAGGGGAGCATGATCTTTCCAATCACGCCATCGCCAAAAGGCTCGGTTTTAAATTGAACGCGTTCATCATCGAGGATGATTTTTTCCCGCTTGAGATCGACTTTGACAATTGACTCTGTGGCGCCATCATTACGCTTGAGTCCAAGCTCCACATGTTTGCGGCCGTCGGCTTTGAGCAGATCAAGCACTTCTTGATAATTGCCTCCCGTAATAGGGCGTCCGTCGACTTCAATTAAAAAATCTCCAATACGGACCTGGCCCGATCTTTCAGCAGAGCCGCCTTTGATCAGATCCGCCACTTCAATCCCTTCAAGACTCTCGCGGAAAACAACTCCTACTCCCTCGCGCTGCTTTTCCAGAGCGGTGCGCATTTCGTAGGCTTCTTCAGGGCTGAAATAAGCTGTGTGGGCGTCTAAGCTGCGCGCCATCGCCTTTAAGATTTGCATCGACAAGAAATGTTCGTTGCTACCATTGAACTTATCTTCGAAATGCGCAAATCTTCGCTCGTAAAGGTTGCAGATTTTTTTGCGGCGGTCCTCGGTCCAGAAATCGGCGGCTTTAGTTTTGTTCTCGAGCTTAAAAAGATGCAGCAGCTGCGCTCTCACCCTTTTTCGGAGAATTTCCTTGCTGGCGGCATACTGTCCGGCCTGATCTTCGGGAAAGGGAGCTTCGACCGCATCCCCATTTTTAATAAAGTCGGCATAAAACTCCTGCCGCCACGCCTTAGTCCGGCTGATAGCCTGCCCTATCGACTTATTGAGGGCCTTGAATTCGGGGTATTCGTCGGCATAGTAATGATCAATGATATGCTCGATCTGGGAGGAGTTGATCTCAAAGAAAGGCTTAACCTCGGCATGCGTAAAATAAATTCTTTGAGAATCGAACTGATCAATATAATTTTTAAAAGCACGCTTGACAACGGCCGGGTTCATCTCCCGGATCTCAACATGGTAGGTGAACATTTCCTCCATGGAATTGCGCACATCGGCGAGCTTGAGCTGATGGGTCGCGGCATGGAGGCACGAAAAAATAAAAACGAAAAATAGGGCGATGGATTTCATATGTTCCTCTCCTACTAAAATACAGAGGAAAAATTAAATTGCATCCAAATATTATGGGAGCAATGAATTAAAGATATTCTTTACATATAAAGCATTATCTTTAATCTTAAGTGCGTTTGCAAAAAATCTTCCCCTAAGCTATAGTTGCCACTGAAAAAGAGCTCTTTCGTATGTTTATTCGGGGGAATCGTCTTTTCAAAGCTGAATTTAAGGAAAACTGATGCCGACAATTAATCAATTAGTCAAAACAGGACGTGGACGTAAAGCAAAGCGTCGTAAATCTCCTGCACTTCAACAATGCCCTCAAAAACGGGGCGTTTGCCTGCAAGTGAAGACTAAAACGCCAAAGAAACCGAACTCTGCCCTTCGAAAAGTGGCTTGGGTCCGCCTCTCCAACGGTCAAGAAGTGATCGCCTATATTGGTGGAGAAGGACACAACCTTCAAGAACATAGCATTGTTCTTGTACGTGGCGGACGGGTAAAAGACCTCCCAGGGGTTCGTTACCATATCGTTAGAGGATCATTGGATTGCGCCGCGGTCAAAGATCGCAAACAGAGCCGATCCAAATATGGAGCAAAAAGACCTAAGTAGGTCTTTGCTCATACAGTAATTGGGAATGATCTCTCAAGGTCATTCCAGCTTAAGAAATTAAGCTCGCTCTCAAAGTAGAGCACAGTGAAGAAATAGAAAAAATTTAAGGAAGTATCATGTCAAGAAGAAGACGCGCAGTTAAGCGCATTATTGATCCGGATCCGTTTTATAAGAGCCTTGTGCTAGCGAAATTTATTAACAAGCTTATGATTGGCGGCAAAAAATCGACTGCCCGCCGAATCGTTTACAACGCGATAGAGCAATTCTCTAAAAAAGTAAAAGCCGAAGATCCACTCGCTGCATTTGAGCAGGCGCTTGAAAACGCAAAACCGACCCTCGAAGTTAAATCCCGCCGTATCGGAGGCGCAACGTACCAAGTGCCTATTGAGATTCCTCCTGAAAGACGTGCATCTATGGCCATGAAATGGATCATCCAATACGCTCAAGATAAAGTGGGACGATCAATGGAAGACGGCCTCGCGCAAGAACTTGCAGATGCTTTCAACAATCAAGGCTCCGCGATCAAGAAAAAAGACGAAACACACAAAATGGCAGAGGCGAATAAAGCTTTTGCTCACTACAAATGGTAGGAGTTAGAAGCGAATGAGCAATCAAACAAGCAAACGACCTGAAACCGATACTCTCAAAGATGTCCGTAATATCGGGATCATGGCACACATCGATGCCGGGAAAACGACAACAACTGAACGTATCCTTTACTATTCCGGCCGTGTTCACCGCATGGGTGAAGTGCATGAAGGCGCTGCGACGATGGACTTCATGGAGCAAGAGCGTGAACGTGGAATCACGATCACATCCGCTTCAACGACTGTCTATTGGAAAGGCAGCAAGATCAACATCATCGACACCCCGGGCCACGTTGACTTCACGATTGAAGTCGAACGATCCCTCCGTGTTCTTGATGGTGCCGTTGCCGTTTTTGATGCCGTTGCTGGTGTTCAACCCCAATCTGAAACCGTTTGGCGTCAAGCTAACAAGTACGGAGTTCCGCGCATTGCGTTCGTCAACAAGATGGACCGCACAGGAGCCGACTACTTCAACGCTGTCAAGTCGATGGAAGAAAAGCTGGGCGCAAATGTTTTGATTGTTCATTGCCCTATCGGATCCGAGCAGCAGTTTAAAGGAATGGTCGACCTCATCACGATGAAGGCGTACCTGTTCCTCGATGAAACTCTCGGTGCTAAATACGAAGAAGCAGAAATTCCTGCTGATCTCCTCACGAAGTGCCAAGAACTGCGGCAAAAAATGCTTGAAGAGCTTGCCACCGTCGACGAGACGAACGAAGACTTCATGATGAAGGTGCTTGAAGATCCAAAGAGCCTGACGGAAGCTGAAATTCATGCTGCGATCCGAAAAGGCGTGATTAGCCTTAAGATCAATCCTGCACTTTGCGGAACCGCTTTCAAAAACAAAGGGATTCAGCCGCTTCTTGACGCTATTGTTAATTGGATGCCGTCTCCTCTAGACCGTGGAGTCATCAAAGGCATCAACATCAAGACGGGCGAGCCTGAAGAACTCCAGCCGGATGATAACAGCCCGCTTGCTGCCCTCGCTTTCAAAATCATGTCCGACCCTTACGTGGGCCGCCTTACCTTCGTTCGTATTTATTCAGGAACCCTCACAAAAGGAACCGCCCTGATCAATACAACAAAAGACAAGCGCGAACGCGTCTCCAGACTTCTTGAGATGCACGCCAACCAACGTAAAGACCGTGATGAGTTTTATACCGGCGACATCGCTGCTTGCATCGGCCTTAAGTATACATCGACCGGAGATACGCTTTGCACGGAAGATCATGAACTCCTCCTGGAGAAAATGGTATTCCCTGATCCTGTTATCTCGATGGCGATCGAACCTAAGTCGAAGGCAGACCGCGAAAAACTCGCGCAAGCCCTCTCCTCACTTTCTGAAGAAGATCCAACCTTCCGCGTCAATACCAACGAAGAGACCGGTCAGACGATTATCGCAGGGATGGGAGAGCTTCACTTAGAGATTTTGAGAGACCGCATGTTCCGCGAGTTCGCTGTTGAAGCCAACGTCGGGAAGCCCGAAGTTGCCTATAAAGAGACGATTACGTCTCCAAGCAAAGTGGAGATGAAATACGTCAAGCAGTCAGGCGGTAGAGGTCAATACGCGCACGTATGCCTCGAGATCGAGCCTAATGAAAAAGGCAAAGGCAACATCGTTGAGAACGAAATCGTCGGCGGTGTTATTCCTAAAGAATACATCCCTGCTGTTATCAAAGGGGTTACGGAAGGTCTTACAACCGGAGTACTGGCAGGCTATCCGCTGGTCGACGTGAAAGTTGCGATCGTTTATGGATCGTACCATGATGTCGACTCTAACGAGATGGCGTTTAAGATTTGCGGATCGATGGCTGTAAAAGACGGCGCACGCAAAGCTCATCCAGTTCTCTTGGAACCTATCATGAAAGTGGTCGTTACAACGCCTGACCAATTTATCGGCGATGTGATCGGCGACATCAACCGTCGCAGAGGACGGATCATGAACCAAAACTCCAACAAGGGGCTTGTTGAAATCGAATCTGAAATTCCTCTCGGGGAAATGTTCGGATATTCAACTCAACTCCGCTCGATTACCTCAGGCCGAGGAACCTACGTCATGGAACCAAGCCATTTCGAGAAAGCACCAGCAAAAATTTTAGAAGAAGTTACAAAAAAATAAGGATATTTAACCATGGCAAAACAATCTCGCCAAAAGATCCGCATCCGCCTCAAAGGTTATGATCAGCGCGTTCTCGATCGGGCAACAGCCGATATCGTCGAGACAGCTAAGCGTACCGGCGCCCGGATTGCAGGACCTATTCCTCTTCCAACAAGGATAGAAAGATTCACCGTGCTTCGCTCTCCTCACGTCGACCGCAAGTCGCGCGAGCAGTTCGAACAACGCACCCACATCCGCATGCTCGACATTTTGAGCCCCACACCTGACACCATCGACAAGCTTAAAGTGCTTCCCGTCGCTGCCGGCGTGGACATCAAAATCAGCGCTGCTTAATTAGGGACGTCGTTAGGATCTTCGTCGTAGATCTCGTCGTAGGCTGGCGGGTTCGTGTAATTGTATCTCTTCGAGACTACGACTCCGTTTTTCACCACTAGAACATAGTTGTTTTGCTCTGCAGTCACATCTGCTGCATAGATTCTTTCGATATAGAGATATTCCTGCGTGCCGTCTTTCTTCGTTGTAATGGAATAAGGCTCTCCATACTTATTAATAATCGTTTCCGTCTTCGTTCCCGTTTCAATCGTATAATAATCTTGACGCGTCATCACTTTGGAGCTGCCGCACGCCGCAAGCAAAGCGAGCGAGGTCATTAAGACTGTTTTTTTGAAGTACTCTCTTGCCATACTTTTCCCTTAATCACTGTTCTGAGTTGGTCTGCTGTTGCGTACTCCGCATGCATGATATACGAATCATCCGCCTGCTTCTCATACGTCTCAAATCCTTCAAAGCCGATCTGCGGAACCCGGAACTCCCAGGCAATCATTTTGTCAGTAATAAGCCCTTTTCCCGTCACTCTGCCAATCGAGGGATTATCCAGCTCAATTAAAAAATTTCCTGTTGCAAAGTCGGAGAACATCAGCTGATTATGCATCATTTCAGAGAGCCCTTTGACCTGGATCTGCTGAATGCACTCAATTTTGCCCTCTGGATCTTTCTGGGTAATATTCCACTTCGTATAGAAAGGAAGCTCTTCCTCCACCATATTCAGCTGAATTTTTCCCTCTCCGAGCCAGGTGCTGGGACTAAAAATAAAAAGATGTTTATTCATCAAAACATAAACCTTCGGCTATAAATACTTTGTAAAATCCCTAAAGCCATCATAGATGATACCACAGATGACCCTCCATATGTAACTAAGATCAACGGCACCCCGGTTATCGGCAAAAACCCGACCATCATCCCAATATTGACGATCACATGCATCGCCAGGTAGACCGTAATGCCCGCCGACAGCAGCCTGCCAAACGTATCCTTGGCTCCAGCTGTAACTTGAAAACTAAAATAAATCAAACCGAAAAAGAAAAGCAGCATTAAAATAACCCCTATCAGCCCGAATTCCTCGGCATACGCCGCATAGACCGAATCGGTATGGGCAGCCGGCAGCCACTGCCTGCCTGAAAATTCTCCCAGCCGCCATCCGCTGCCTGTGACCCCCCCGAGTCCAATCGCCGTCTGGGCCGCCCGCTGATGATAGGTATTCGGATTGAGCCTCTCATATTGATACTCTTTCAAAAATTTAGTTGCAAACGGCTTCATCTCCTCATGATCCAAAACACCCGTAAACATCAGCGCCACAAACGTGAAGCTGACAGCTCCTAAAACCAGCATCGTCTTGACAACCGTCTTATGGATCCCCCCCAAGTAGAACATCACCAGGGCCATCGGGTAAAAAACAAGCGCCGTCCCCAAATCCGGCTGCTTTAGAATCAGAATAAACGGAATCAAAAAAATCATCAGAGCCTGAAACGCCGTCCGTAAACTTCCCGTATTACGCCCCTTCATCTCCAAAAAGGCGCTCAAGGCCACCACCATCGTCAGCTTTGCATACTCCGAAGGCTGAAAGTCCCGCCCCAGAAAAGAAAGCCGGTACCACCTCTGCACATTGTGAATCGGCGTCGTAAAAAACAGCCCGATGAGCAAAAGAACCACCACAATATAAAGCAGCCACGACCACGTACGCAGCTTGCGATAATCCATCCCGACAAAAAAAGCAAAAACCAGACCGCCCACCATGAACCACTGGATCTGCGATTTGACAGACTCTGTAAAAAAACTCTCCGAATCACCCCCGCCCGTCATCGAAGAAATGACAAGAACGCTGATCCACATCAACGCCAGTATCAGAGGAATAACTCTCAAGTCAATACGAGACAGGTACCGATAATCCCACATAATGTTTTGGAGAATACTTGAAATTGGATATTCTAAGGGCATGAAAATTGATTTCATAAACCTCGAAACAGTCTCCTCTACCAATACCTGGGCCAAAGAAAACGCCCCCCAATTCAATCCTGGCCATCTCACCTGCATCACAGCCCTCGAGCAAACCGCAGGCAGAGGCCGGCAAGAAAAAAAATGGATCTCCCCCAAAGCCTCCAACCTCTACACCACCGTCTACTTCACAGTCCCCGAAAACGCCACCTACCTTCCCAACCTCGGCCAGATCATGGCGCTCGCCTGCGCAAAGATCCTTATCTCCCTGCACGTCCCCACCCAAATCAAGTGGCCCAACGACATCCTCGTCCACACTAAAAAAATCGGCGGCGTCCTCACCGAAACAATCCCCCATAAAAAATCGATCGCCGTCATCATCGGCCTTGGCCTCAACGTCAACATGCCCGAAACGATTCTGCAAACCATTGACAAGCCCGCCACCTCGCTCCACCTCGCCCTTCATAAAAACTTAGACCCTTCCACTCTCCTCCACCCCCTCATCAAACTCTTTATCCTCCACCTCACCCAGCTCCAACTGCAAGGCTTCGCCCCCTTCCAAAAACAATTCAACGACCTCCTGGCCTACAAAGGCCAACCCATCACCGTCCACCTCCCTACGAAAAAAATTGAAGGCATCTGCGACACCATCACCCCCGATGGCTGCCTCAAACTCCTCCTCCCCTCCGGCAAGTCCCTAACCCTCTCCACCGGCGAAATCCTGTAGCCAAAAATACCTGAAACTATCTATAAATTGGAGATGGCTATTACACGCATTCTGAAACCCATCTTTCGTAGATCATGGTTCATACTTACCCTCGCGTTGCTTGGGGGCATCTTTTCTGTATTTATCCATCAAACCCCATCATCACCGATTTTACAACACCTTCGACCGCCGCCATCCTCCGCTCAAAAGCAGCACCGGTATGTGATTACAGGAGGTCCCGGCGTGGGTAAAACCTCTATCATCCGATGCCTGCAAAACCAAGGGTATCATGTTGTCGGTGAAGCTGCGACCGATGTGATCCGTAATGCCTTAGACCGCGGCATTGAAAAACCCTGGGACAAAGACCATAAATCAGATTTTAACGATGAGATCCTTGAGCTGCAATATCGCAGACAAAATGAAGTGCCGGATACCGGGCTTGTATTTTTCGACCGATCCATGATCGACACGCTCACCTACGCCCTCATCCCAATGGGAGGAACAAAATCGCTCAAAACCATGACCGACAAAGTTCAATCCGTTATCGACAACCATTATTATAATACCACCGTCTTCTTCATCGATAACTTGAACGGATGCGAAAACACCGAGATCCGGCATGAAAATCTAAAACAGCTTCAATCGATCGAGCGCCACCTAAAGCAAAGCTACCAGGCCCTCGGCTATAAAGTAGTCCACATCACCCGCGACACCATCGAAAACCGCGCCAAACAAATTTTGTCGCATATTGACGCCTCTCAAAGAGCCTCTAAATGATCTTAGAATCTAAAGACCACATATCATTCGATGAAATTTGTTCCCTTACCGAAAGCGTCGGCTGGGGAAAGAAGTTTCATAAATCCAAAGAGAAGTGGAAACACGTCCTTGCAGTCTCAACCTACATCGCCTACATCAAAGAACATGGAAAACTGATCGCTTTTGGAAGAATTTTAGAAGACGGCATCATGTGCATGTTCTACGATATTTGCGTTCACCCTGACTATCAAAACAAAGGTCTTGGCTCCAAAATCATGAATCACCTCATTGATAAAATTAAGGACAAAGAATATCTCTCCATTGGTTTATTCGTGTGGGAAGGCAACGAGAATGCTTCAGAGTTTTATCGCAAGTGCGGCTTTGAAAAAGCCACCGCCATGGAACTTAAAAAACTCATGAAGCACTTTTGTTAAACAGCAAAACATTATGAAAACATTCCATGCAATTTTCTTTGATATCGATGACACGCTTATCGACTTTAAGAAAAGCGAAACCCTCAGCTTGAATCAATGCCATGACTATTTTTTTAAAAACCATGTAGATTTGCAGCAGTTTTACACCGATTATTCTCGAATCAACCATTCCCTCTGGAAGCTCGCCGAAGAGAATAAAATATCCCCAGCCATCATTGGAGCAGAACGGTTCAGACAGATTTCAGACCATTACGGCCTTCCCATCAACGCAGAAATTCCATCCTATTATGAAGAGCAGCTGATTCAGAATTCAACTTGGATCAAGGGGGCTCCTGAGCTCTTAACAGCCATTAAAGAGCACAACATCAAAATTGGCTTTGTCACAAATGGTTTTTCTCACATTCAAAAGAGCAAATACAAAAAACTGAATTTGGCCCGCTATTCTGATATCCTTGTGATTTCTGAAGAGCTAGGATTCTCAAAACCACATCCTCAAATCTTCCTGCACGCACTTAAATTAACAAATACAGAAATCGCAAATACCCTCATGGTCGGAGACTCACTATCCAGCGATGGAGAAGGCGCAAGAAGACTAGGGATGCCCTTTTGTTGGTATAACCCCGAGCAAGCGCAAAACACCCGAGACTGGCAGCCCGATTTCATGATTTCCGATTTACTATCTTTGCAAGGTATCAATCAGCGAATATTAGATGGTAAAAACTGAAAATTGACTGCTATGAACCTAGAAATGAACTTACAAATGAACCTAGAAATGAACCTGGAAAAAATAAGAGGTCTTAAGGCGTTTTCACTGACTAAACAGACAATGCTCTCTATCGATATTGACTGCAATGATCCTATAAATGATCCTTTAAATGAGCTTATAAATGATCCTATAAAAAAATAAGACTTTTTTGACAAACGCTAGCTCAATGAAAGCGCTTTCCTTCCAGCTTCTTTTAAGACATTCATAATAAGACAATACGGGCCAGGGCCGTAACTAATACGTGCAACCCCTAATTCTGCAAGTTGCTTAGGCGAAGGCGTATCAGACATCACCATAATGTTAACGGGTATGGGAGAAAGCTGACACAATTTTGCAATATGTTTGGCATTCTTCAAACCAGGAGCAAAAAATCCGCTTGCCCCTGATTCTGCATAAATAGAGGCGCGTTGAATCGCTTCTTCCAAAAGACTGTCATTATGATTTGCGGAATCAGCTTTAAAAAAAATATCAGTCCGCGCGTTGATAAAAATGGGAATCGATGCAAGATCTGCTCCTTTACGGATAGCCTTTAGGCGCATGCATTGATCATCAATTGAATATAACCCTTCTCCACCAATAATCTGATCCTCAAAATTTATTCCCGTTGCACCAGCCTCAATAACTTTTGTTACATTCTCTTGAACTTCATAAGAACTTTGACCGTACCCACCCTCCAAATCAAATGTCACGGGAAGATCAACAGTTGCAATAATCCGCTTGAGGGTTGCTAGTGCCAATTCGAAAGGCAGTTTTTCACCATCCTCGCATCCATGCGCGGCTGCTACGGACCAGCTACTCGTGGCTATTGCTTTTGCCCCAGTCTCTTGTAAGGCCTTTGCGCTTCCAGCATCCCAGATGTTAAACAGGATTAAAGGATCACCCGGAATATGAAGTGTTTTTAGTAAATTCGTACGCTCTTGCTGAGTCTTCATGTAACACCTATTGTTTTTTCGTGTTTTAGCAACCATGTTTTCCGTGTTACACCACCGCCGTAGCCGCCTATAGTTCCGTTTATATTGATGACCCGGTGGCATGGGATGACGATCGCGAGCTGATTTGCGCCATTTGCTTGAGCAACAGCGCGACAGGCAGCTCGTTTCCCAATCGCAATAGCAATGTCAGAATACGACCTAGTCTCACCACAAGGGATTTTTCTCAGCTCCTCCCAAACACGCTTTTGAAAAGGCGATCCCAGAAATAACAGAGGTGTTTTGAATTCTCTTAATCTCCCATCAAAATAATCCCTCAACTCATTTTCTATCGAGTCAATCGGCCCACTGCGACCTGGAATAATCGCTGACTTTGTTCTTTGTCTTAGACGTTCAACCTCACGCTCTAAACCGCGCCGCTCTACAAACTCTAAAAGATAAAGGGCTTCATCATCGGCAATTGCAACCATGGGGCCAAGAGGCGTATCAAGCCACGCTGCCTTTAAAATACCACCATGCCCTAACTTTGTAGGAGCAGATCCCATAATCCGGGAAAATGCATCTCTAAAACCGCTGCTGGATTCGTAACCTGTAGAAAGCTGTGCATCGATGATACTCTCGCCCTTTCTGATTTGTTTCATTGCAAGCCCCATCCGCCGCGCTCTTGCGTATTGGACAAATGTCATCCCAAACCGCTTTTTAAATTGACGGCGAGCTGTTGACACATCAACCGACAATTCTCGAAAATCTTTATCTTTCCACCGTTTCTCAGGGTTCCTTTCAACCGCTTCCACAAGTGCTCGGATAAGTTTTGAGACAGCATTTGGATGTGAAAGAGGCCGGCACCGCTTACAAGGCCGAAACGAAGCCAAAAGCGCCTGCTCAGCGGTTTCATAGAACTCGCAATTTTCAAATTTAGGCTTTCTTGCCGGACACGTAGGACGGCAAAATACACCCGTCGTCTTAACGCCAACAAAAAATATGCCTTCATAGGCTGATTTTTTCTCGATCAAGGCTCTGTAATACTCTTTCTTTTGTTCGACTGTTATCATCCTTTGCCCCTTAGATTGTCCCAATTATAATGATTCGATCTAAAGCTGCCGCCGAAATTCGGGCGTTAATTTTTTTTATGAGCCAAGAAAAATATTTACAACTGATAATCAATGAATCGACATGCTAAACTGAAGCTTCAATAGTGGTGCTCATTCCAATAAGAGGACTTAAGGCGCTTTCAATGACTAAGATGCATGCAGATGAGTTTCATATCGATATCTCACTCGTGCACCGATTGCTCGCAAAACAATTCCCACAGTGGGCGGATCTGCCGCTGAAACCCGTTCCTTCTGCGGGCACAGATAATGCCCTCTATCGACTTGGAAGCGATAAAGTCGTGCGTCTTCCCCGCATCGATTGGGCCGTGGAAAATGTAGATAAAGAATTTAAATGGCTTCCCAAGCTCGCGCCCTTTCTGCCTATTTCTATTCCTGTTCCACTCGTCAAAGGAGTTCCCACAGAAGAGTATCCATGGCCGTGGTCTGTGTATCAGTGGCTGGATGGCAGTAATCCAATTGTCGGTCAAATCTCCGACCCTGAGCTGCTGACTCATGATCTGGCCGCGTTTATTGAGGCGCTGCACAAAATTGATCTGCCCAATGGACCTATTTCGAGCCGCGGAGTGCCGCTGGCGAAACAAGACACCGAGACTCGCAAGGCTTTAAAACAATTGGATGGAATGATTGATGTCCAGACCGTGACTAAACGATGGGAATCAGCCTTGCAAGTTCCTAAATGGTCAAAACCACCTGTTTGGATCCACGGCGACTTATCGCCTGGCAATCTCCTCATCAAAAATGGCAGGCTTTCCGCCGTTATTGACTTTGGGATTTTAGGCATCGGAGATCCCGCCTGCGACTTGATAGTTGCCTGGAACCTTTTACCAGCCTCTATGAGAGATGCTTTTCGTGCACAATTGGGAGTTGATGACGCGACATGGGAGCGCGGCCGCGGCTGGGCACTATCCAATGCCCTTATCGCACTTCCCTACTACAAAGATACAAATCCTGTGCTCGCCAGTAACGCACGGCACGTGATCCAAGAGATCATTAAAGAAATTTAGTAATTGATCTCAAAGTCATCATTAGCCGTGTAAACAACCTCATTATTTTCTTGGACTTCCACTGAAGTTTTTGCCCTGGTCTTTTCATCTTGCTTATAGACCAAAGCTTTAACGGTGTAACCGTTTTCTTTGATGAATTTTGAGACCACAGATTCTTGACCTTCAACACAAAATACCTGTGGCGCTGTGAATTCGATAAGACCAGTGCCTTCATCACCCACTTTATCGATCTTGAACCGCACTAAGTATTCAGCCTGCTTAGCATCATTCTTGATCAAAGTAACCAAAGCATTGTGCTGAAATTTGGCAGGCACAGCTGCCTCAAAACTGAAAAGAAAAACAGCGCATAACGCAAAAACACATTTTTTCATAAACTTCCTTTGTGAAGCACAAAAATTACACCTTTTATGGGTTTTTATTCTAGAATATCGTCTTATGCTTGAAAAAAGACCCCATTTAAACTTGCTTGAAGAATCATTCCCAGGCATCAAGACCAACATTGCACATTGCGAAAGGCTTGGATTCCCTTGGCCTAGCAAGCCGTTTCTAAAAGAAGTCAATGGAGAGATTGTTTCTCATGTCGGTTTTATTGAATACCCGATGCTTATTGAAGGGCGGCCATTTAAAGCATGCGCTATACACGCAATCTGCACTAAAGCCGCCAATCGCAATCAAGGATACGCATCGGAATTGATACAAGAAGCGCTGGAGTGGGCCAAAGACCGCTATGAAGCTACGATTTTATTTACTGAAATCCCCCATTTTTATGAGAGACTCTCATTTCAGCGCGTTCAGGAACATCGGTTTCATTTAACCTGTGAGCGCCCAAAAGGATCACAATCTTTAAGACCGGTTATTTTCCCCGAAGACAATGCTCTTTTTCTTCATTCTGTTAAAAGCAGAGCACCCGTATCCAATCGCTTGTGGGTTAAAGACAATGGAATTCTCGCTGCTTTCAATACACTTTTTGCGACTTTTCCCATCTACTGGTCGCTTCATTATAGTCCCTCTATAAACGGCATCATCTCGTTTCTTATAAAAGATAAAACGCTACATCTGTTTGATGTCATTGCAGACAAGATTCCAACTCTTGATTTAATTCTCGACCATCTGCCGTCTGCAATCGACGATATCTACTTTTATTTTTCGCCTGATTACTTCACCGATGCTGCCGTAGCTGAGCCTCATCTTTACGATCATGGCCATCTCATGGTGCATGGAGATTGGCCCAATGTTAAGCCAATTATGATTGCACCGTTGAGCCGTTGTTGAGTCGAAATTAGTAAAATACCATAATCTAAGGCAGGTCATTGTGAAAAAAATATTTACCATCACATGCTTTTTATCATTGTCATGTGTGGAGGCTAATGTGTCATTAAGTAATCTCGTAGAGTGTGATAAAGCAACCTGTTTGGAAGAACTGGAAAAGGCTACTGATTCTCAGCTTTGGGATAATTTTCTTGAAGGGCAGGCTAAACTTTTTTTTGATTCTGAATTCATATGGATAGCAAAAGGAGTCTGGTGGCAAGGAGCTAAAAATATCCTTGAAATCGGTAGCGGCAATGGCGCTTATCTTTATAGGCTTTCCCGTCAATTTTATGATAAGACTTTTAAAGGAATTGAAAAACTCTCACAACCTGTAAAACAAGCAAATGAACAATATGCAGGAACTAATTTGGTGTTTCAAGAAGGCGATGCAGAGATTTTTGACGACCAACTGATGGGCTCTGCCGATATTATTTTATTTCGTTTGACCCTGCAACATCTTACAGATCCTGCTGCTGCTCTTCAAAACGCTGCGCAGTACCTTTCATCCAATGGATATGTATTGATTATCGATGCATGCGATACAGCAAAAAGAACTTCGCATCCAATTCATGCCGTTGAAGAATCCCTGCAATTAGTTGCTGAAATTCAAAAGAAAGAGGGAAAGGGAAATCGCAAAGCGACTCTTGAATTATTACAAACATTAGAAACCGAAAAATCGCCATTGAGTGAGCTCTACGAAGTTGTCTCTAGCAATCTTGATAAACATGGTAATATCGTAATTGATAGTGTTCGTCTTGAGGGAGAACAGAATCGAACGCTTTGTTTCAATCATAGCCTTTTGTTTTTGAATCTCTTGCATCGTACCTATCATATTCCGGTCGATTTAAGTGGAGCATACGATGAACTCCGAGATTATCTTGCTGACGAAAATGCTTGGAATTCTCCTGGTATGCATTTTTTAGTGTTAAAAAAGAAAATATAAAAAGATAGATGCTGAGGAAGGATAGTGACAGAGCAGAAGAAACAAAGACGAAAATTTCGGGTGATCCTGATCATTGTATTTTTAGGGTTCATAGGCATTTCTATGCCTTACCTGATTTTTCCTGCCCTGTTTCTTAATCCAGAATACTCCATTCTACCGGCAGGTTGGAGTCCTTCCAGCCACGCTATCTTTCTTGGAATTACACTGGCAGCCTATCCATTGGGTCAATTTATCGGCTCTCCAATTCTCGGCGCCCTATCCGATGAGTACGGCCGTAAACAGCTGCTCTCAGGAAGCTTGCTGCTTGCAGCTGTCTGCTATCTTTTCACAGGGTTTGCTATAGCATGGCAGCATCTGGGGCTGCTCATTTTGAGTCGTTTCCTTGCAGGTCTTATGGAGGGCAATATCGCCATTGCGCGCGCCATGGCGGCAGATCTCAAATCGATCTCCAAACATGCGACTTTTGGAAGAATTAACGCCGCGACCTCCATTGCCTATCTCCTCGGACCTCTATTGGGAGGCTTGATGGCGGATAAAAACCTATTCAAAAGTTTGACGGCGACTGTACCCTTCTACTGCATTTCAATCCTCTTTGTCTGCCTTGCGGCTCTTTCAGTAATTGTGCTCGATAAATCAGCTGCAAGCCCCATCGCAGGACGAACTTTTTGGCAGCGCATCAATTTCATTAAGAGGATGTCGCTGCTGTTTGCCAATAAACAGTTAAAATTCCTTTTGCTCATTTCTACAACTTTCACCTTGGCGGTCGACATTTTCTATGAGTTTGCTCCTGTTTACCTTACAGTCAAGTGGGAGCTTGGTCCTGCGCAGCTCGTTCTCTATAACGGTGTGCTATGTCTTGCGCTTGCAGCCGGCAACGGATGGCTGCCCGGGTTCCTTTCCTCCCGTGTCTCTAATCGCTGGGCAATTATGAGTTCCATCGCAGGGCTTGCTCTTTTTTTAACTGGAATCGTACTAGCGAATTCTACGTTCTTGATGACGGTGCTGTTCGGTCTCTGCGGTCTTGTTATCGGTCTTGCTGTGACCTTGATTACTGTGAAAATATCAGATACAGCGTCAGATGCAATTCAGGGAGAAGTAATGGGCGTGCAGCTATCTCTGCGTGTCTTAGGGGATGCCGTTATCTGTTTGTTTGGCGGCGTATTACTGCTACTGTCTCCTAAAATCATCCTGATCGTTGCCGCAGCAATGGCTACCAGCACTGCGATCTATTTCTGGGCAAAACAGAATTTGATTTTCAAAAAAATGCATAATTTATAAACTGTATGGCTAGAATTAGAGGTCAATTTGGAATTAAGAAAATTTATTAGAATTTCGCTCTGTGAGATTATTTGGGGTATCAATGATGCCTATGAAGACTTTGCAGATTGTGACAATCCCATTCAATTCATGAAAAAGAAACCCAGCTTTCCTGAAAAAGATGAATACCATGACATCAACTTCAACGTTGCTGTCACTGTCGACGAACAGTCAGAGCCGCCAAACAGTACTTTAGTCGTCATGGGCCTTACTCTTATAGGAACCGTTTCCTATGAGAAGCTTGAAAAAATTGTCAGCAGAATTGAGTTCGTCGTGCCCATCAGCTTCACCCCGCCAATCAAAAAAAAATATTTAGATATGAAAAACTGGCTGAACTTCGTCCACTAAAAATTTACAGAGGTTTTGCTAATGAAACGATTCTCCTGGCATCTGTTTTTAATTTTGTCTGTTCTAATCATGACCCCTGCTTACACTGAAGAAAAAAATCAAAGAAGGGCTCTGACCAACGCAATTATTAAGGGAGATCTTCGGATTGTCCAATCGATCATGGAATCTGAGAAGGTGGGGATCGAAGAGGTTTCTGAAAATGACCATGAAGGCATAACGCCTTTAGTGGAAGCTGCCGTCCACGGCAAGGTCCCAATCATAAAATATCTCATCGAAAAAGGAGCTTCCGTCAACGGGCTTGCCGGAAAAAAAAGCACTCCATTGACAAAACTTATCCAATCAGGCAGCTCAAAATTGTCATGTCAGCAGCTGATCGAATTGACCCGTTTTTTCATCGATTCCGGCGCTGATATAAATTGTGCAGGCGAAGGAGGCTATACTCCGCTCATGAACGCCTGCAAATACACACGCTGCATCGATCTCATGGATATGCTTCTTGCCCAAGGCGCTTTGATTGATGTTAAAGCCAGTGATGAAAATACTGCTTTTTCTCTTGCAATTCGATACACCAATGTCAACGCATTTAGATTTCTGCTGAATCGTGGTGCAGATGCTACAATGGATTGTAAAGGCCTTTCCCCCTTGGGTATTGCTGCTGCTGAAGGGAATGTGGCTATGGCAAAGCTGATCATAGAAGAGTTAAAAGCCGATGTAAATAAGTATGATTCCCTTGGCGGCACTCCTATTTTTTGGGCTGCCCTGAATGGATGCAGCGCCATGATAGCTTTCCTGGTAGAAAGAGGGGCCGATATCAATGCCAAAACCAATCAGATGATCAATGTTGAAAAACAGCCTAAATCCTATCTTTCACGAATAAAAAGTTTTGCGACTTTTCCCAAGAATTCCACCCCGCTCACCTTTGCAAAATGGTTTGAAATGATCTCCGCCGCTAATTTGATTTGCGATTTAGGCGGCATTGAATTTGAGAAGGTTGATGTTAAGGAATGGACTGCTACTTACATGATCGATGAGATCGTTACATCATCTCCCTGAGCAGGTTAAAATATGCATTCGGCAAGGTCTCAACAACCAATGTAAACTGATTAGTTGAATCGATGATAGTTTACATTTCCTAAATAAAGTGCTATAATCTCGTTAATTTTATGGATACCAACACAAAGAAACTATTTCTATTTATTTGGCACTATGTCCGACTCCAAAAGTGGAAGTTTTTTTTTATTTTAGTACTGGGACTTGTTTGGGCGCTCGATGCAACACTATGGCCGTATATTTTAAGACAGGTTGTAGATACTTTTACCCTGCATGATGCAGAACGAACCGCTGCCTGGCCCACTTTAAAGTGGCTCATAGTATGGGGAGGTTCTCTTTGGGTTATTGTTGAGTGTGGTTTTCGTGGGAGAGACTTTATTACATCTAAGGCTTTCCCGAAATTGGAAGCGGATATCCGCATGGCAATGTTCGATCACATCCAGCATCACTCTCCAAGGTATTTCAATGAGCATTTTGCAGGAAGCTTGTCCAACAAAATCAGTGACATGATAACTCATGTATCGCTCATGTTGGATCAGGTGCTTAGACTTTTTATTCCAGTACTAGTCACCTGCATCCTATCAGTTATATTTTTTTATGAAGTGAATCCCCTTTTTGCGATGATTCTGGGAGGATTTATTATTATTCATTTATCCATTTGTTTGGCCTTTACTAAAAAATGTGCGGAGTACTCCAATATCCATGGAGAAGCTCGCAGCAGCTTAGCAGGAAAAATGGTTGATAGTTTGACGAATAATTTCACTGTGAACCTCTTTTTCCGTTTTCGATTTGAAAAAAGTCAAATCGCAACCTACCAAAACGATGAGCAGAATAAAAACTTCAAGTCTAGGCGGTATGCGACATGGATGTTTCTATGGCTCTCTGTTCTTTTTCTTATAGGAATGTTTACTCTTAATGCTTTCATGATCATGCGTTGGTTTCAAGAAAAGATCTCCACCGGAGAAGTCATCCAGGTTTTCAATACGACGTTTAATGTCATCATGGCGCTGTGGTTTGCAGGAGAGATGATCCCGCAATTTTTCCAATCGGTCGGTATTGCCTCTCAGGCGCTCTCTGTCATGGAAGACCCTCAAGACGTGCTTGACCCTCCAGGGGCAAAGCCGCTCAAGGTCGCAAAAGGGGAAATTGTCTTCGAAAATGTATCGTTTCACTATGGCGTAAAGCAGCTTTTTCACAATAAAGCCGTTCATATAAAAGCAGGTGAAAAAGTAGGGCTTGTCGGCTATTCCGGCGCGGGAAAATCGACCTTTGTCAATCTGATTTTACGTTTTTATCCTGTCGAGAAAGGTAAAATCTTGATTGATGGCCAAAACATCGCTGAAGTCACTTTGGAGTCTTTAAGAACACAAGTCGCGCTGATTCCGCAAGATTCCACTTTATTCCACAGGACTTTAGAGGACAACATCCGCTACGGCCGCATCGACGCGTCTAATGACGATGTGATAGAGGCTGCAAAGCTAGCCCACTGCGATGAGTTTATCAGAAAGTGTCCTGATGGCTACGCATCGCTCGTTGGAGAGCGCGGCACCAAGCTCTCCGGCGGAGAAAGACAGCGGATTGCCATTGCCCGCGCGATGCTCACGGCGGCTCCTATTTTGATTCTTGATGAAGCGACATCGGCTCTCGACTCTGTTACAGAAAAGTATATTCAGGACAGTTTGGAAAAGCTTATGCAAAACCGCACAACGCTTGTGATTGCGCACCGCCTCTCAACGCTTGCCAAGATGGACCGCATTCTCGTCTTCGATCAAGGAAAAATCGTCGAGCAAGGCTCCCACACGGCGCTCCTTGAGAAAGGCGGCCATTATGCCAAGATGTGGCAGATGCAAGCCGGCGGCTTCCTGCCGGAGAGCAATTAATTGGATAAACTTTGAACGTATGATCTGAAATGGTGTAAATCGCTTCCCAGCTGCGAAAACTCTTGTTCAATTTTTTTCTGAATAAGCAACAATTCTTGTTCATCAAGCTCACAATCATAAGCATGTCGAATAAAATGACGAAAAGCACGTAGTTTATCCAGAAAAACAAAACTTTGATGTGAAATGACAGCAGGGCGAATTTTTGGTACTTCGGTATTCATTCGAGCAAGAAGCTCTTTATGAAAATTGCTCATGGTATCAATGTGATTTTCGAATGACTTCGCAGTCTGTTTTAATAGATCCTCAATTGCTGTATAGAATTGCTGCACTCTCATAGCAAAAACAAAACGATTTGCATAGACTGAAGTATCGACTGCTATGATCTCATCGTGAATTCTGTTAATAAATTCCAACTGTTTATCAAAATAACCGAGCAGGATTGCGTATTTTTCCATGAGGATTAGACTACCTTAAGACCTTCTTTTAAAACAAACTCTTGTAAACGAGATGTCTCGAAAGGAATAATTTCGATTTTTCTTCCAATTTTCCTTTCCAGCTGAGCCCATAATTCAAATCGATTACCTTTGTAGTTTTTGAGGACAATATCGACATCAGAACGCGAAGAAAAACGAAACGGCTGTATGATTGATCCAATTAAATAGACTTCGACTGAAGACCCTTTAAACTCTTTTTGCAAAATTGCAATAACGTTTTGGAGCAAAGTCTTTCTCTCTTCTTCTTTTTGCTGACTTTCAAATTTTTCTTTGGCAAGGAGGTGTTTTTTTGCTTCCTCGCTATCAAATTTTTCTTTCATAATGCTCTTTTTAATTCTTATAGCACAAAGCTGAATATTCATAGACGCATCCCGAACCTGTTTCCCGATTCATACCGTTTGAGTCCTGCGTAAAACACGAAAAATGCAAGGGCTAAAAAACCCAGCGAACTTCCCACTAGGAGAAAAAGCTGCAGCCACGAAAACTGACGGGCGAGCTCCACAGGAAGATAGCTGATCACGCCGGCAGGAATCAACGTGAACATGACAACTTGCAGCACCCCTGAGTAAATATTTGTAGGGTACACCGCAAACAGAAAAAGGGCGTCGCAATATTTTTTAGCCAGCCCCTCGACAGACCCCATCCAGAAAGGCAAGCTGTGAGCAATGACGCTGAAAGACGTAAAGACCACGCAGCTGCACAAAATGCTTAGTAAAATCATGCAAATCGTAGAGGGCGCGGTGATGCCGCCCAGAATGATGAGAGTGATGGCCGTCAACAAATTACCCCACCCTTTTGAAAACGATTTACAGCCGGCCACATGCAGGAGCAAATTCTTCGGCTGCGTCATGAACGGATCGAGATCGCCGCTCGTAATCATTTTTGATAATTCTCTGACGCCCCCAAAGCAAATTTGCATGAGTCCGTAGCCGCCCGTCACAACCGCCATCAGAATAATCATGTCATTAAAATCCCAGCCGGCCACGTGATTGAACTGACGAAAAAAAATCCACCAAATGGAGAGGAATATCAGGTTGTTGGCAATCATCAAACCGCACTCGATGAGAAAAGCGCCTCTCTTGCTGATCGAGGCTTTAATGCCAGTACGAACCAGATAAATGAAAAAGATGAGAGTTTTCAGCACAATCTTACCCTCCTTCAATATTTAAAATGCGCAGTCCCTTGCGGTAGAGCCACCATAAGCCGATGAACCCGAAAACGCCCCAGGCCATGAGCGCACAGCTTAAGGTCAAAATATGATGCAGGTTAAAATCGAGCGCCAACGCGCTTCTCTCTCCTAAAATCACAGGGAAAGGAGTCGCATAGGCAACCGTCTGTATCCACTGGGGATAGATTGTAAGAGGAAGCATCAATCCTCCCAGCATGAAAAGCATCTTTTCCCAAATCCAGAAAAGCGGATCGACCGTTTGCAGCCAAAACGCAGAAAGACCGATCATCATTCTAAACAGAATACCAACGACTCCTGCCGCAAAACCAAAAAGCAGTGTCGGAAGCAGCCCTAGGGGATGGAACGGCAGCGCTCCCACCTGCAGAAAAGCAAAGCAGCACGTGACGGCTCCAAGAAGGAGCACATTGACGGTCAGCGTACCGGCAGCTTCTGCAAAAACCGATCCCAGATAGGAAATAGGCCTTGGAAGCAGGTAAGCCAGAGTCCCGCTGCGCAGATCGTGCTCCATGTCGTCCTGTACATCAGGAATCGAGATCAAGATCCACTCATTGAACGCGATATACCAGAGAAGCTGCTCCGGCGAAAAACTCACAATCCCTCTCTTCGCTGCAGCAATTTTCCAAAGATGCGCAAAAATGATCAGACAGGTCATTAAGAAAATGCTCAGCCCAATCAGCGCCTTGTAATTTTTGAGAGCGCGGACAAACGATAGACGATAGATCGCCAGGTACTTTTCCATTATTAACCCGAGTCCTAAACAGGTGACAAAATGCTTGCTGCGGCTTTGTCAAATCGATTTCTAAATCGCAGGTCGTAGTGCGAGAATACTGCCCTGCGATTTAGAAATCAATTTGACTTTGCCTCGCTAGCGCCTTTTATCACCTGTTTAGGACTCGGGTTAATACCCTTCCCGTATAAAATGCGGATCACCTCTTCCATCGAGGGATCTTCGATCGTGACATCTTTTAATCCTGTCAATTTTAACGCCTCCTGGATCACCCGATCAATCGGTACCGCCGCCGTGTCGATTTCGCAGACAAACTGATGATGGGCGTTTTCTATTACCCTCATTCCCGGAAGGTTCAACTCAAGGCTTTCTTCCTCTGTGACCAAAGATAGGATTTTTTTCTTCATGTAGGTTTTTTTCAAATCTCTGAGCGAGCTGTCCGTAATAATCGATCCCTTGTCCAAAACAATCACCCGGTCGCATACCTGCTCGATGTCCGCCGTATCGTGTGAAGTCAAAAAAAGAGTTGTCCCGTGGTCTTTAGAGAGTTTATTCAGAAGACCGCGGATCATGAGCTTCGCGTTAATATCGAGCCCGATCGTAGGCTCATCGAGAAATAAAATTTTAGGCTTATGAAGCAGGCTGGCAACGAGTTCGCACCGCATTCTCTCCCCCAGAGAAAGCTGCCTCACAGGTTTATAAAGCAAATGTTCAATCTCAAATAAACTCACCAGCTCCTGAAGACGCTGCTGATATGTTTTGGGATCGATCTCATAGATTTTTGATAGCAGCACAAACGTATCGGAGGGAGGAAGATGATACCACAGCTGGGTTCTCTGCCCGAAAACAGTCCCGATCTGGTAGCCCAGAGCATGCCGATCTTTCCATGGCACAAGTCCCAAAACCTCGATGCTGCCCGAAGTCGGATGCAAAATGCCCGTCAGCATTTTAATCGTCGTCGATTTTCCGGCGCCGTTAGGCCCGATAAAAGCCACGCGCTCCCCAGCCATAATCTCAAACGATAGCTCTTTAATGGCAGGGATCTCATATTTCCGCGCACAAAAAAGCCCTTTGAGCGCACCCCACACCCCTGGAAACGTCTCGGTGGCAGTAAAAGTCTTTGAAAGCTTATCAATTTTGATTGCTGTAACCATAAACTCTCCAATGAACAGGCATTTTTGATTTTAGGTTCAAAACAAGAACGGGCAGAAAAGTTAGCAGACGCGAGAGTTCTCGTCTAGTGCTCTGTCACGATTAAAAATAGATTTACGGTTCTTGAAAACAATCGTACAAAAATCTAGAAACATCAAGTAGAGAGGTGTTTGTGGCAAACATTGTTTTTCTTCACTATGTCAGAGATGGAAAGACCTACGATTTAACGCTCCAAAAAACAGACAGCAAATCTTTTGAGAAAGCCGTAAAAATCAACAATGAGATGTACAAGGTTGGAGGAAATAGAGAAGAGGTTGATTTTTTAACATCAAGAATCCAAGAATTTAGCTCTCATCAGAATATTTCAGGGGACGCGCTGAAGGATCGCTTGATTGAGCTTGGCGCGCAGCAAAATACCATCGATTGCCCTCTGATAAAAACTGCTCTAAAAACAAAATCGTTGCAATCCTTGCATTTTCCTTCGTCCAACACTTCAAAAATTGAAAAGACGCAAGAATTATTAGACAGCCATTAAAACAATCTAACTTATTGAGAAGGTTTGATTCAATGAAAAAACTAGTAAAAATTCTCAATCTCTCCTATGATCCTCAAAAAATCATTTGGAGACCTATGAAATTTATCATTGCTGCGTGTTTAGGCTTGCTGCCGATCTTTAGTGAAGCAACCATTATTGAAACCCGCACGATAGAACATATTCTTCCTGTCATTGATGAGGATACATGGGTTGTAGTCGATCTTGACAATACTACCTTTGAAGGAAAGCAAGCGCTGGGACATACCGAATGGTTCTATGACAAAGCCTATGCAATGATGAGAGAAGATGGAATAACGCTCGATGAAGCGACCCGCAAGTGTTATCCAGAGTGGATCGAAATACAAAAAATATGCCCGGTAAAACATCTCGAAGAGGCTTTCATTTCCTCATTAATCGAACTGCAGAAACGCGGTATCGTCGTCATGGCATTGACTCATAGGCAGCCTTCGCTTGCAGAAGCCACGCTCCGCCAACTGAATTCTCTTGGGCTCGACTTCCATGACAGCGCTCCTGCAAAACATTCGTTTTCTGTTCCTTCCGAGACGCCAACGCTTTATACACAAGGCGTGCTGTTCACGGGAGAGTTCAACAAAAAGGGAGAGATTTTTGTTTATTTCTTGTCGATCATCAACCATAGACCTAAAAAAGTCGTTTTCATTGATGATAAAAGAAGTCATGTTGAAGAAGTAAAAACAGCGCTTAGCAAACACGGCATCGATTACATCGGGTTTCACTATACGGCAACCCAGCATGTAGAAAAAGTCTACGATCCTGAAGTCGCAGAATTCCAAAGAAAATACATCAATACGATTATGAGCAATGAAGCTGCCAGTTTACTCATGAAACATGGAATTGAATAACCTTTAGAAGGAATATTATGCTGAAGCTCTACAAAATTATAATTCCCTTCATTCTGATCATTTGTTCGAAAGGTTTTGCAGGAGATGCAACCACGATCATCCATGAGACCCTGAAGGTTGCAAACAATCAGTTATTTTTGCCCAACTCCATCGAAGTTAAGCTACTCCAAGATTGTCAGGAAACGATCCCCGTACTTGCACAATGGATCTATGATGAGTGGCATACGTATGATACAACGTTAACTCTTGAAAAAGCTCATAGCGGATTTAATAAATATTTAAACGACGATTTCATGCCATTTTTAATCGTCGCTCTAAAAGAAGGCAGACCCATCGGAATGATATCATTAAAAGCATTGGGAGAGCCGGAGTTTGTAGACTTATTCGACAACAATCCTTGGCTTAGCAGCTTTCATGTTGCTCCTGAAGAAAGAAACAAAGGGCTAGGACAGACAATGGCAAATACACTCCTCTCCATTGCACAGCTCTTGGGATATACGAAGGTTCATTTTTATACCTCAAATCCCGATAACGTCCCTAGATACATCAAAAAAGGAGCGGAAGTTGTTGAAACACGAGCCTTTCGCGGCCATACGGTGACGATCATGCAGATGAACATTTCAAAACTCGATGCCCAAGGACAAAGATCATGAGTAGTTCATCTTTTTCTGTGGAAAATGAAATCGAGTAATTTAAACTCTTTTGTCGTCTTGGTAATAAGATTCCAGCTTGGGAAACGCCTGGAAGAAATTCTCAATGACAGCTATTATGTATGTCTTAAGAACTCTTTCCAAAGATAAAAAATGACCTACCTATTCTCATTAGTTATTTTAATTTTCACATTGTGTCCCGCCTGGGCGATTTCTTCCAGCGAGCGTCATGCGGCTCTTTCCTGTTCACGAAAGCACATTGAATTATTGCCAGAACTCGTGCTAACCGAGAATATCGCGCCTCAGGGGCAGATTATCTTTTTGCACATCCCTAAGACCGCAGGAACCAATCTCGATGCAATTGCCAGTGCGATGAGTCAGAAAACAGGCAAATTCCATTATCAACGGCTTGCCGTTCCTCGAGTTCCTGGAAGATCGCCGATCCTCATTACAGCAACGTGGCTAGGAGGACTGCAACAATTAGTCAACAAACCTAATTTGCTTGAAAATATTGAGGATAATTTTTTTCTAAGCGGACATTTTCCCTATGGACTGCATCGTCATTTTTCAAGCCCATCCAAATATGTCGCGCTCTTTCGTCATCCTCTTGAAAGAGAGCTTTCCTCTGCCAATTTTGATTATCAACGTAAGTATATAGAGGCAGAGCAGCTTGAATTTTATCTCATGGACGAAATGATAGACAATCCACAGGTACGCTTAATTGCCGGCACGGAATACATGACCGGTGTTTGCAGCGCTGAAACCCTGGCTAAGGCTAAAGAAAACATTGAAAGGGATTTTTTACTAGTGGCACCTCATGAAGATGTGAACAGCTTCATTCAAATCCTGGCAAGTATCCAAGGATGGGGAATCATTGCCTATGCCCCTTTGCAGATTACTAGAGAAAAGGCAGTAGAAGAGCTCAATCCGGCTCTTACTGAAGCATTAATGAAGAAACACGCGTGGGACCTGGAACTCTATCAATGGGTAAAAGAGCGTTGGTATCAATGGAAAGAGCAGATCATCCATTCATCTAAAGTCATATCGCCTGATGAGCATATCTTAACCCTGATGCCGGATTTCCCCCTGACACATCAAGCAGTTTATCTTACGCCTTCTGAAATTGATGCCTATAATCAACGTCAAAATGGAGAACTCCTAGAGATCAGCCAGCAACATCGTGGATTGCCTTGAAGCATTTCTCGACTGGCCCAAAGATAGGCAATGCAAAGAGATGAGGTTGGGATTATTAGTTATGTTTCTTTTTTTTGGCTCTAAACCAAATTATTTTCATGATTAAACCTACGAGCGCTTTGCCCACAATGAAGTAGCTTGGAACCAAGATAATCCACCAACTGATGTTGACGTAAGGTTCAACAAATCCCCATAAAGGAATTTTTGAAAACACAGTTAATGCCAAGAGCTTATAAATCAAAAGCGAAGCTTGCAAAACGTACAATTTAGCCCCCGTTTTTATAAAAATTTAGAGTTAACAACGATTATATTTGCCTCTCTGATTAAGTTGTACTCATAATCATTATTTTTAAATTCTTCAGATTCCGCCAATAACCAGCGTGTTGCGTTTTGGCGGACACCTCTTTGCCTTGAAATAAAGTAAAGTATAAGATGGCTCCCGATAGCAAGTCTAAAAAAGGAATAAACATGCGCAGACTCAAAGTTATTTTCCTAGTCCTATTCATGCAGCTTAATCTCTGCCTCAACGCATTAGAACCCTCAATAAGCATCGAGGTGCTCAAAGGCCCCGAGGTGATTCCTTACCTGCAGAAGCTCGCGGAATTAAGGATCGAATTCTATCGGAATTACCCTTATCTCTATGAAGGCAACATAACCGATGAAGAGACTTATTTGAACATGTACGCAAAATCAAAAGATTCCCTGCTGGTCATTGCTAAAAATGGTGATGAGATTGTGGGCGCTGTAACAGGCATTCCCATGCTTGAATCGAAAGAAGAAAACAAACAACTCTATGCGCAAAAACAAATTCCTGCTGAGCATATATTCTACTTAGGCGAGCTTGTCCTATCCCAGGACTATCAAAAGAGCGACCTTCTAGAAAGGCTGTATCTACAGCTTGAAAACGCCGTTAAAGGATTGGAAAGATATAGTCTACTTGCTGTTTGCGAGATCGAAAGAAGCCCTGAAGACACCAAAAAACCCGTAAGCGCCCTCTCTTCAGAGGTTCTTTGGGCAAACAGAGGATTTACCAAGCAGCCGCAGCTTTACACGACGGATGCTTGGAAAGATGTCGGCGACCTCGAGAAGAGCGACCACCACCTATTTTTTTGGTATAAGGATCTTTATGCAAATAAAGATCCATGGAAGGGCGATGACTATGCTAGGAAATCCGAGTCTCAAAAATCATCTGCCGATGATTTTTTGCAGGGGATGCAATTCCAAGGCATCGGCTCGATTCTTGATGTCGGATGTGGAGACGGAAAAATAACAGCTGCAATGGCAAGATGTTCTCTCGGTAACTTACTCTCTGTTCCTGAAGAAGATCGTCATTCTTGACGTGCTCGTCCTTGCCGGTCTTCACAGCGTGCGGATTCTGGCGGGGTCGGCGGCGGTGGGCGTCGGGCTGTCGCACTGGCTGCTGGCGTTCTCAACGTTCCTCTTTTTCAGTCTGGCGCTGGTGAAACGCTACAGCGAGCTTGTCGTCATGCGGGGTGTTGACGGCGGCAACGCACACGCGCGCGCCTATGAACTCGGGGACGCGGAACTGCTTTCCGCGATGGGAACGGCGAGCGGCTATCTTGCAGTCCTGGTGCTCGCTCTCTATGTCTCCAGCGACACGGCTCATGTCCTGTACGCGCGGCGCGATCTTCTGTGGTTCCTGTGCCCGCTGATGTTTTATTGGATCAGCCAGGTCTGGTTAACCGCGCACCGCGGGAAGATGCGCGACGACCCGCTCGTATTCGCCGCCAGCGACCGCACCAGCCGGATTCTGATACTGCTGATGGTGGGTACGGTTATTCTGGCGCAATGAGATGAGATTCCGCCCCCTCACGGTCGCGTTTCCGTTCCTTCTAATCAGCGCCGTTGCCCCTGAAAACATTCTTGACCTGCAGCCGTTTGCCAAGACTGAAACACAAGGTACGACGACTCTTGTAAATCTGAATCCTGCGATCAACGCATGGTATGTACTGAGCGTATCCCGGAGCGGCGCGCCGGAATTTACTTACCATCTGGAGAACGCAAACCCGCATGGCTCGAAGCTTTCTCTCGGCGCGAAGGGACTTGTGATCGCCGAAGGAAACAACCGTCACTCCTGCGATCTCTTCGACGCCCTCGAGCAGAGGCAGAGGCTCGCGGCTGATTTATTACCCGCTCTGCGACGGACGCCTGTATCTGCGAAATCCCGCGAAGGGGAGTCGTACCGCGCTGGAAGCCGCGACAGAGTTTCTGCGCGATCAGGTCTGGGGCGGCGAGAAGAGTAATTGTTCTGTTTCATCATCTGATGGCGGACAGCCATCGCGATACGGCGGAGACTTAATCGGGCGGGAAGACTCCGCGCAAGACCAGGCGATTCTCCGCTCGCCGCGTCGATCGATCCGCAATACGCCGATCGATTCTTTATGCCCGAAAACCTGGGAATCGCGCTGCAGGCGGAGAAGCACTGCCATGACGCCGGGAGCGTGGTATGCGGCGGCGGACAACCCGGGGATCTATGTAAGCGTCATGCAGCCGAATTTCATCGCTCCGGCGATTCTGCACAGTTACAAGAATCTGGTCAACAATCTGGACAACGTGGAGGCGTCGTCGCTCTGTTACCTGATCGCGTTCGATCTGGATCGGTACGAACTTGGATACGCGCTGGGCACGGAGCATCCCGCGCGTGGACTGGTCCGATCGCACGCTCCCGCAGATGAGAGACCCGGCGCTGCCGGGTCCCGACGGCATCGGCAGCATCGCCCCGCTGGTTTCGACCGGCGCTGATCGAGACCGGAAGACGGCCGCAGAACCGTCGCCACGTTCACGGGCGGCTTCAAGCGCACGCACGGAGCGTTCAGATACGGAGACCTCGCGCTGCGGAATCACGGCAGCCACTACGGCTTCATCGAGAACGGCGTGGTGTTCAGCAAACTCCAGCCGGGGCTGGCGACGGTCTTCATGCTCGACGACGGCTCGCTGCAGATGAAAACCTGGACGGAAGCGGACGACGGACTCCTCGCACACATCAAACATGCCCGCCAGAATGGAGTGCCGATTATGGAAGCCGGCGCACCGGGACGCCTGGTGAACCAATGGGGCCCGGGCAACTGGTCCGGCTCGGAAGATGAGCGGCTGCGCACCATGCGCGCGGGCATCGCCTTGCAGAAGAGTGCGGGCAGGAGCTTTCTGATTTACGCCGTGTTTTCGGATGCGACGCCTTCCGCCATGGCGCGCGTTTTTCAGGCCTACGGATGCACTTACGCCATGCTGACTCGACATGAACGCGCTGGAGCACACTTACCTCGCGGTCTATCGACAGTGCCGGATCGCAGTTGTTTGTGGACCACCTGTTGAAAGGCATGAGTGTGCTGGATAAGTCGGCCGGCGGCGAAGTTATTCCGCGGTTTCTGGGTTATCCCGATAACCGCGATTTTTTCTATGTCATGCGGCGCGAGTATGAAAGAGGTCAAGCCGTGAGATTTCTAACTGTCCTGTTTACTGGCGATGTCTCGGCCTTTCCGCGCGTCCAACCCATCGCTTCGGGATCAGAACGAGATTCTGTTCCGGCAACTGAAGCAGGTGCGGGGATTATCCGACGATCAGATCAATGCCGTGCGGAAGATATTCGAAACGTCGGGCTATATCGGCCAGGGGAATCCGGCGGTCACTAGGCATCCTGTGACGCCCGAACAATGCGCAGGCGAAGCTGAAGCAGCAGTCGGCATTCACTACGAGAATGCCCGTTTCGAAAAGATCTGCGGCGGAAAGTATCTGGCGCCTCTCTACGACCCGGCCACGCAGAAGCCGGAAGACGCCCAGGTCTGCATCGACCAGTTCGAGTTTCCCGACATCCCCTGCGCGTATCCCGTGGTCTGGGTGAAAGCGCGTGAAGCGGCGGAGATCTGCTGGGCCGAGGGCGAGCGCATGGCCGACGCGCACGAATGGGAAGGCGCCTGCGAGGGCGATCTCCAGCCGCCGGATTACCGCTTCGATCTCACGCGCGGGCTGAGCCCTCGCGATGCGATCGCCCGTATGCGCGCAGTCCACAATCAGGCGGACAGCGCCGACCAAACGCTGGAGCTATGGCCCCGAATACCAGAAAGGCATCTGCGCCACTTCGAGCGTGAAGACCGCCGGGCTGCAATGGCGGCAGCTGGACCGGCTGCGGTTCCAACACGTTTCCCGCCGGCGACTTTCCGGCCTGCCACAGCCCGCTCGAGGTCTACGACCTGAACGGCAACGCGGCGGAACACATGAATCTGCCGCTCAATGAGAGCCAGATGTCCAGCCGCGGCAGCCGCGAATTAGGCTATACGGAGATGAAGGGGAGCTGGTTCATCTTCGACACTTACCGGGCGCATGAAGACTGGTGCCGCTGGCGCGCGCCTTTCTGGCACGGAACCCGCGTGATGGACGAGCACAGCCACGCCAACTATCATCTGGGATTTCGCTGCGTCAAGGACGTGAAAAGGGGCTGAAACGGTGGTGGAAATAGAGGCTGATCGCAGGGCAGATCGGCGGCTGGCGTCGTCAACGCGCGAAGATTGCGAATCGGGCCCTCATCGCTGAGAACTTTGGAGAGAACGGGATCCTGCAGCACATCGTAAATCGATCGGGTCCCGCCGTCCACAAGGACGTTTTCACTTACCAGGCGAACCCCGTGGCTGTAGTCGGCGTAACAGGCGCCGTGAACCGTGCTTAGTGGCTGAATGGGCATGCCGTTGAGGCGGTGCCATCCGTAGATCGCAATCCGGCCTGGATTAGCTGGCCAGCAGATTGGTCAGAACAACATCCTTCTTGTGTCCGGAAACCAGCGCGCCCGGCGTCGATTCCAAGAGTCTGCGACTGCGCCTCGATCTTTTCGTTATGAATCCGGTAGTATTCGGTGGAACTCATCTGCGGACCGGGCGTCATCGGCTCCGGCGAGAAATGAAATGCCGACTGCGCGTAAATGGCGTTAACGATCTTCCTCGTCGGCAGGATGAAACCCATGTGGCTGGCCACTGTGAAGGCGGTGTGGAGATTCATGGGAATGCGAAGGAAATCTTTGTCCGAACCGATGGCGAGGTACTCGGGCATGACAAAGATGGTCGCTGTAACGGCTTTGCCGGCAGCCGGCTGATAGCTGAGCTTTACGGGAACCAGGTTCTTGAGGAAACCGGGCAGATTCCCGCCCAGAAGTTCAGTGAGAATGGCATGCTCGCGCTGGCGCGAGTCCATCCCGGAGACGTATTTCGCGAACTGCGATCCAGTGCGCGTCTGGGCTGCAAGGCACGACAGCGTGAGAAAGCCGCAAACCGTCGCGCGGGAAAGATTAAAGAAACGCAATGAATGAAGTATACCACTTAATATGCGGCGAAAAGCTTACCCCAGTCGGTCTGGAGGGCATCGCGAACCCTGCGGCGACCGATGAAGTTGTACCAGTAAGCGTCGTGGTAGAGCCGCGAGGCAATGTAAGACCACGGGGCGAGCGGCGTGCGCAGCAGCAGATGTTCGAGAGGTTTGAGCGCGCCCCAGTAGATCATCTTCTGGCCGCGGCTGGCGAGCGTATCGGCGTGGGCATCGAAGTGAAAATTGACATCCGCAATGTCCTCGCCCACCACTTCGATCTCGCGCACGTCGCCGCAGCCCAAACCGCGTTCGTGAGCCAGACGGATGAACTTGATCGAGAGCGGATCGAAGCCCATCATCTTCGCGGCGATGGCGTCGATGGCGACCATGTCCCCGCTGGCGAGGATGTAGTTCTTAACGTGCGGCACCATGCATCGCGGACCCGGCCCGTCGCCGGCAAAAGTTCCGTCCATGACGGCAAAGAGGCCGGGGTGGATCTCCTTCTGGATGGCGAGCAGGTCCACCAGCGTTTCGTGGATGACTCCGTGGGTCCAGTGGCGTTTTTCAAACAGCAGACCGCCGAAAGCGTTCTTCATGGCGCCGGTCATCTGCGTGAAGACGTGCGTCTTCATGGTGGGCAGATGGATGATGTTGGATCCGACGAGCCGCTTCGGGATGCGGATGCCTTCGGGATAGATGCCGTCAAGTACCAGCATTTTCGCCTTCGGCTCGTAGTGAATCCACTCCTCGCCTTCTTCGTACAGATGGATATTGCGCAGGCCGTACTTTTCCAGAACCTGCTTGTGTTTGTTGGCCACCTCGCCGCGTCTGGCGTCGACGACGACGGTGCGGTTGTGGCAGCCGTAGAGCTTCTCTTTGCAGTAGCCGTCTTCGAGGAGCGTTGCGATGACGCCGTCGAGTTGCCACGGCGTAGTCGAACAGGCAGGATAGAAGTACTGCCAACTGACGTTGATCTTGAGCGCGGTTTCTTTGTCGCGGGGCAGGAATTGCTGGTAACATGCCAGGCGCATCAGGCGTCTTGTAGTCGTCGATGACGGTGGCGGGCGTCGCTTTGAGTACCGCAACTCGGGATCGTGCCATGTTTCAACCATGAACAGGCATTCCGAGTGCCAGAAGGAATCGTTCAGCTGTCTGTATGGCTGGCTGGCGCCTGCGCGATATCCGGCAGGGCTGAGTGACTTCGCGGCATGACGAAGCCGTGAGCGCTGACGCTGTGTCTTATCCTTCCGCGCGTTCCCGCTCGTCGACGAGCTGCAGGAAAGACTCGGCTTCGGCATAGCCCGGGCGGAGCTTCAGCGCCTGGTTGAAATCGGCTCGCGCCCGCGCCAGATCGGACTTGTACATCAAATGATAAATGCCCAGAAACAAATGTGCCCTCGCGTCCAGCGGCCGCGCACGCACGATGCGTTCGGCGATTTCGGTGGCTTCGTCGAACATTTCGAGCTGATGATATTCCGCGGCGAGAAAATCCAGACGCGTGTCGTCGCTCGGGTCGGTGGCGATCTCCTCCTTCAGAATCTCGATGTACCAGTGGTTCTTGCGGCGGCGCGCTTCCCGGTCCGAGGAAAAATTGTGTTCGATGCGGATGCCGGTTTTTTGCAGCCGCCCGCCGCCGGCCAGAATCGAGGCATCGATCGTTTCATGCACGCGGCCGCGATACCGGTAGTCCGGCCGGTTGGGAAAGAGCCGGACAACGTAATCCTTGGTTGACGTTTCGGAATCCGATGAGCGATTGTGGCGCTCCAGAAAATATCCCGCGTTTTCGTTGAGAGCGATCAGCCGTTCGATCTCGGGCGCGCTCGCCGCGTCAAGAGTCTCGTCCGCGTCGAGCATCAGAATCCAACGGCCAGTAGCGCTCGCGAGGGCGCGGTTCCGTGCGGCTGCGAAATCCACGACCGCGAAATCGAACGAAATCGCTTTCGCCCCGTACTGCGCCGCGATCCGCGGCGTTGCGTCCGTCGAACCGGTGTCGACAATAACGATCTCGCCCGCCAGACCCCGCACCGAATCGAGACTCCGCGAAAGACTGCGCTCTTCGTTCTTCACAATCATGCAGAGGCTGAGGGCTTCGGTCACGTTCCGATCATAAGTGAAGATAGGAGAATATGGCGACCGATCTCGACCCCGCCGACTGGCCCGCATTCCGGACGCAGGCGCACCAGATGCTCGACGACGCCCTCGACTATATCGAGCACATCCGCGAGTGTCCCGTCTGGCAGCCCATCCCCGGTGAGGTGCGGGATCGTTTTCGCGAAACGGTTCCGCGCGCGCCCTCCGGGCTGGCCGAGGTGCACGGCAGGTTTCTGAACGACATTCTGCCCTTTACAACCGGCAACACGCACCCCGGCTTCATGGGATGGGTGCATGGCGGCGGCACTCCCGTCGGCATGCTGGCCGAGATGCTGGCCGCCAGCCTCAACGCGAACTGCGGCGGCCGCGATCACATCCCGATCGAAGTCGAGCGCCAGATTGTGCGCTGGATGCAGGCGATTTTCGGCTTCCCCGAGAGCGCCACCGGGTTGTTTGTGACGGGCACGTCGATGGCGAATCTGATCGGCGTGCTGATCGCCCGCGACGTGGCGTTGGGCTTCGAAGTGCGCTGCGAGGGTGTGGCCGCGAGTCCCCGACGGCTGACCGCCTATGCCTCGGCGGCCGTTCACGCTTGCGTGGGCCGGGCGATGGACGTGTGCGGCGTCGGCAGCGATGCGCTCCGTTTGATTTCCGCGCAACCCGGCGGCGGCATGGACCTGGCGGAACTCGAAAAGGCGATCGAAGCGGACCGGCGCGCCGGGTTTACGCCGTTCCTGCTGATCGGCACGGCCGGAAGCGTGGATACCGGCGCCATTGACGACCTCAGCGCGCTGGCCGATCTGTCACGGCGCGAGCATCTCTGGTTTCACGTGGACGGCGCCTTCGGGGCACTTGCTGTACTGGCGCCCGATCTGGCGCCTCGTCTGCGCGGAATCGAGCGCGCCGATTCGCTCGCGTTCGACTTCCACAAATGGGGCCAGGTGCCTTATGATGCCGGATTCATTCTGGTGCGCGACGGCTTGCTGCACCGCAAAGCCTTCGCCACCTCCGCCGCTTACCTGCGCCGCGAAGAACGGGGACTGGCGGGCGGATCGCCGTGGCCCTGCGATTTCGGACCCGATCTTTCCCGCGGCTTCCGCGCACTCAAGACGTGGTTCACGCTGAAAGTTTACGGCGCCGATGCGCTGGGCGCGGCGATCTCGCACACGTGTGCCCTGGCGCGTTATCTCGAAAACCGCATCAAAGAAACGCCGGAGCTGGAACTTCTCGCCCCGGTGGAGCTGAACATCGTGTGCTTCCGCTATCGTGCCGGCGATGACGCGCATCGTGTCAACGCCCGTATCGTGGCCGATCTGCATGAAGCCGGAGAGGTCGCGCCGTCGACCACGGTCATCGACGGACGCCTCGCGATTCGCGCCGCCATCGTGAATCACCGGACAAGCCGGGCGGAGATCGATACGCTGGTTGAAAAAGTTCTGGCGGCGGGGCGCGCGATGCGACAGAGCGCGCTTCGGAGCCGTCAGGCGCAGGCAACGGAAGCGCAGGACTGGGCGCCGCGCAGGCTGCGGGAATCCCGTCTGAAGGAACTCGAGGCGCAAATCGCTACGAATTCCGCGGCTGTTCCGCTTCGGTTTGAGCGAGCCTGTTTGCTGGCCGAAGTCGGCCGCACTACCGATGCCAGAGATGCGTACATCGAATTGCTTTCGATGGAACCATCGCACCGCGCCGCGCTGAACAACCTCGGCACGCTGCTGCATGAAACGGGATACCGCACCGCCGCGCGCACTGCGTACGCCCAGGCTGTGGCGAAGCATCCCGGCGACCCGATGAGCCAGGTCAATCTGGCCAATGTGCTGGTTGAGAACGGCGCGCTGATGGAGGCGCGCGCGCATTTCGAAGCAGCGCTGCGCGTTCAGCCGGATCATGCCGAGGCGCATCAGGGCCTCGCCGGGGTTCTAGCGGAACTTGGCGATCGACCCGGCGCGGCGCGCCATCGGCAACTGGGGTTTGCGAGCCGGCCGGTGGCGGCGCTGCCTTATCGCGGTGAGCGGCCGCCGGTATCGCTGCTGCTGCTGGCGGCGTCCGCCGGTGGCAACATTCCCCTGCGCCATTTTCTCGACGACCGGGTCTTTCAGACCTTTATCGTTTTCGTGGAGTTTTATGACCCCGCTGTTCCGCTGCCGCCGCACCGGCTCGTCTTCAATGCGATCGGCGATGCCGATCTGGCGGCGCCGGCGCTGGCCGCGGCCCAGTCCGTTCTGGCTCTGACGACTGCGCCGGCGATCAATGCTCCCGCGGCCGTCATCGCTACAGGTCGCAGTGACACCGCGCAGCGCCTCGCCGGCATTCCGGGAGTGGTCACGCCGGGGGCGGTCACGCTGCCGCGCGCGCTGCTGGCCGGCCCGGACGTGGCCACCACGCTGGCCCGGCACGGCTTCGAATTTCCGCTGCTCGTGCGGACACCCGGATTCCACACCGGGCGTCACTTCCTGCGCGTCGAGGCCATGGCGGATTTGCCCGCGGCACTGGCCGAACTGCCGGGCGACGAGCTTACGGTGCTCCGCTACCTCGACGCGCGAGGGCCGGACGGCAAGGCGCGTAAGTACCGCGTCATGATGATCGACGGCGGGTTGTATCCGCTGCACGTCGCCATCTCAAGCCACTGGAAGATTCACTACTTCACGGCGGACATGGCGGACAATCCCGAGCATCGCGCCGAAGACGCGGAGTTCCTCGAAAACATGCCGGGTGTACTGGGACCGCGCGCCATGGCGGCGCTGGCGGAGATCCAATCGCGGCTCGGGCTCGACTATGCGGGCATCGACTTCGGGTTGAGCGCGGGCGGCGAACTTCTGCTGTTCGAGGCGAATGCCACGATGGTGGTCAATCCGCCGGAGCCGGACGAAAAATGGGCTTACCGGCGTCCGGCCGTCGAGCGGATCTATGCGGCAGTGCGGCGGATGCTGATGGGGCGGGCGGCTGATGACTGACTGATCTTACTCTGTGTGTAAAAGCGGCATTACCGCTTCCGGAGCAAGGGCGCGGACGGGAGATCCGCGAAACCCTTTCGGATCCCGCGTCACGATGAACTCACAACCCGCCGATCGCGCAGCTGCAGCGGTTACCGCATCTTCAAAATCGGATAAGTGCATTTGCAACGCTTCCTGAACCACCGCCCCATTCACGGCAGCTACTCCAAAGACTCTCAGAATCGCCGACATAATCCGCCTGGCTTTGACGTCGCCCCTCTCTCTTCGGACCAGGTAGTGGATTGTCGTCACCGCGTGAGCGGCCAGCATCCCTTCCGAAATGCCTGTCTCGACGACCGCCCAGACCGACGCGCTCGCCTCCACATGCGGTTGCCGATCGAGCAGAACGTCCAGGACGACATTGGTATCGAAGAGAATTCTCTTCATCTGTACTTCGCCGCCAGATGCCGGTGGTATTCCTCAATGTCCGCATTCTTGAGAATTCCCCGAAGAGAACGCAGAATCGGAGCAGCGCGGGTGGCCGCCGACGGAGGCTCGGCGACTGCCGCGAGGTAGGCTTCCACCATCTCCGATACGGAGACGCCCCGCAGTTTCGCATACTGCTTCGCGCGCGAGATCACGCGGTTGTCCACACTCAGGGTGAGTTTCGCCATATACGTATAATATCACTAAATGTATACGTATCGCGTATAGGCATCATGACAAGCGGCGGAAATGATGCGATGCCAGCAGTATGAGGGCCACGGATACTTTGGATCCGGACGTTGATCGGCTGATCCGCGACGCGATGCGGGTGCGCGGAATCTCTTTCAAGGAAGCCCTGAATGAAGCCGCACGAAGTGGACTTCGCGGCAACGCGCGCACCCGAGCCGGCAAGTTCACTCAGAAATCGTACCGGATGGGTGAGGCGTGGCAGGTCCACCGGGACAAAGCGCTGGCAGTCGCCGACGCGGTAAGAGGACGAAGAACTCAGCCGGAAGCTGACGCTGCGCAGATGATCCTTCTCGATGCCAACATCCTGATCTACGCGGTCAATGCGGACGCTCCATCGAACCGAAAAGCAAAGGCCTGCTGGAATCGATTTTGTACGGGCGGGAGACGGTCGGATTTCCGTGGAACGTACTCCTCGCATTCCTGCGGCTGACCACTCGGCCGGGTTTGTTTCGGCGTCCGCTAAGCCCGGAAACAGCCTTCGATCTGGTGGCTTCCTGGCTGGATCAGCCGTCTGCGACGATCGTGCATCCCGGTCCGCGCCACTTAGCGGTTCTCCGCGAACTACTCATGCCGCTGGGCACCGGAGGAAATCTCACGTCCGACGCTCATTTGGCTGCTCTGGCTATCGAGCACGGAGCCGAACTCTGCTCCTCCGACACCGACTTCGAAAGGTTCAGGGACTTACGATGGCGCAACCCTCTGAGGTGATGCCACCTAAAGGCCTTACGACGCTGATTACTCACCTCCTCGCTTATCGCAAAGCGACGGACCGTGTGTTCTCCGAAACGATGTCAGAAGGGCTGAGTGCCGGCGATATTTCCAGTAGCCCTGATCGACAAACTGTCTCGCATGGACGCACCTGCAGGCAGACGGCGACGACAGCCTGTTCGCACGGACGTCAGGAGAGAACAACGCGTCAGAGAACAATTCGATGCGAAACTACGCTCGTTGCCCGGCTGGTCATTTTTTCGACCCGACTTGGCTTTCTCGGTTCTTACCGGCCTCCGCACATCAGAGGATTACATCAGCGCTTTTCGATTGCATCTGCCCGAGATCTACGAAGAATCTTTTCGGGTGGAGCAATGCGCCCGAAGACTGCTGAGCGATCCAAAAGGCTCCGACGTAGCTGAAGTGATGGTCGGTTAGAGCACATGAGCCGAAACCACATCAGTTTTGTGCAGATGGCCCTGGTGTGGGCCGCAGACGAAAGCACGTGGGAAGACTGACGAAAAAGGGCTGGGCGGTTAGTTCCCCGCTCGGCGCGCTACCCTAACCCGGCGTCCCGCAGGAACTGCGCGGATTCTTCCGGCGGCGTCGGATTGATGTAAAAACCCGTGCCCCATTCGAAGCCGGCCACGCGGGTCAGTTTCGGAATGACCTCGATGTGCCAGTGATAGTAAGGGTTCGCCGTTTCCTGCGGCGGCGCCGTGTGGATCAGAAAATTGTACGGCGGCCTCTCCAGCACCTTCTCGATCCGGCGCAGCGTGGATCGCAAAACCCACGCCAGATTCTCGACCTCGGCCCCGTCGATCTCCTCGTAATGCGACCGGTGCTGCTTCGGCAGGATCCAGGTTTCAAACGGGAATCGCGCCGCGTAGGGTTCGAGAACGATAAAACGGTCCGTCTCGGTCACCACGCGCCCGGCGTGCTTCGACTCCTGCCGGATCAGATCGCAGAAGACGCACCGCTCTTTCATCTGGTAATAATGCCGCGCGCCATGCATCTCTTCCAGCACGCGGATGGGAACGACGGGCAGCGCGATCAGTTGCGAATGCGTGTGTTCCAGCGTCGCCCCCGCGGCCTCGCCCTGGTTCTTGAACAGCAGCACGTAGCGCAGCCGCCGGTCGTTCTTCAGATCGAGAACGCGCGCGCGAAATGCCCAGAGCACCTGCTCGATGGCTTTCTCCGGAAGCGCGGTCATGCTCAGCGCGTGCTCCGACGTCTCGACGACGACTTCGTGCGCGCCGATGCCCTGCATCTTGTCGAAGATGCCTTCCCCTTCGCGGTCCAGTTCGCCTTCGATGCCGAGCACCGGAAACTTGTTCGGGATGACGCGCAGCGACCAGCCTGGCTGGTTAGCGCCGGAGCCGTTTCTGTAGGCAAGCACTTCGGGCGGCGTCTTGGATTCGTTTCCGGGGCAGAACGGGCAGAATCGCCCCGATGGCGCCGCGGGAAGAGAATCGCGCAAAAAATCCGAGGGCCTGCGCGCGCGTTCGGTCGAGATGATTACCCATCCTTCGGTGATCGGGTCTTTTCGCAATTCCGGCATTGGTGAAAACCACTATACCGACAACTCGGTGGCGAACGCATCGCGGAAGTGCTCAAGCTTCTCGCCGGCGGCCGATATCGTGGCCGGCATGGTGATGGATATGACGTCGAAGCGCGTAAGCGACGGGTCCGCTCCCGAGCGCAGAACGTAATCGCGCGCCGCTCGCCTGAGCGCCCACATTTTGTCGTCGTCGATGGCCCGCTCGGGCGCGCTCCAGTCCGCCGACGACCTCGATTTGACTTCGACGAATACCAGAACATCGCCTTCCCACGCGACGATATCGATCTCGCCGCCGCCCTGCGGAGGCTGCCAGTTGCGCGCGGCCACCGTGAATCCGTGGCGGCGCAGCCAGCGGTGCGCCCGATCCTCGCCGTGCGCGCCGAGGTTACCGTGCCTGCGGTATCGGATTCGGTCGCCGAGGCGGTAGAGCGGGGCCAACGGGTTCAAATTCGAACTCCATGGCTTTGCCGCGCACGACATAGCAGAGATAGAACTCCCAGAACCGGCGGAAGCGCGGAAACCTGTTCACCAGAAATTCGAAGCCCAGCCATTTCCAGAATGCTAGTAGGGTGACGCGCACGGAAATCTCACGGAATTTCGCTGTCGAGTAATAACCGAAGCCGCCGTGGTTTTCGCCGAAGGTGCGGAACGAAAAACTGTTGAGGTGCTGTTTGTGCGTAGGGTCGCAGAACGAGCTGTAATCGGTGTAGTGCGGCGTTTCGATGCGGATGCGGCCGCCGGGCTTCACCAGCCGGTGGAATTCCTCCATGGTCCGGATGACATCGCTCAGATGCTCGATTACGTGGACCGCACGCAGGCGGTCGAAGGAGCGGTCGGCGAACGGATAGGGGAACCGGTCGAGATCGCAGATGACGTCGGCCGTGCTGGCCGGGTTGACGTCGATACCAATGGCGCCCTCGTGCTTGCGAATGCCGCAGCCGACATCCAGCGTTCTCAGGAGAATCCTCCCTGTGTGCCTGTCTTTCCCTGTCGTTCCCTATCTTTGTCTCTCGAGGAACGGCGAGTGCCACTCCAGGCCGACGAACGCTCCCCGAAAAGTGGCGACCGCGTACTCCGCGTTGTGCGGCGAGCTCTTCATGTGGAACGTTTTGAAGCCGGCCTGCACCTCAATGAAACCGATCCGCCAGGCGACGGTTGCCTTGGCATCCCAGATATCCGAGTGATGCGGTAACCCGAAGCCCGAAGCGTCGGCTCGCAGCAGAACGTGCGGCGCAATCGCATACTCCGCCGCCAGCCCGAAGGTGGGCAGATAGACGCTCCGGCTGCCGCTGGCATCCTCGCCCACACCGGTGGTCGTATTGACGGGCACGAGCGGCGCGTTGGCATTGGTGCTCATGCTTGCGTACTGGAATGCCCAAAGCGACTTCAGGCGGAAGCGCGCCACCGGGAACTTGTGCGGAAAAAGCAAATCGTCCAGATAAAACTTCACGTTCGAAACCTTGTTGGATATGGCCAGATAATCGCCCTGATTGATCGTTTGCCCGTAAATCATGGTAGTGGCCGGAGCATACTCGTTACTCGTGCCCGACACCCGGAAAGCCTCGATATGGAGCGACCCGGTCCGTGTAATCGGCGCGCTGATTTCTATGCCGGGCGATTTTCTCGGCTTCCCCAGATTGGTCAAAGTTTCATAGGGCGCCGCCTCGATGGTGCCGTTATTGTTGATCGTCTGGCTTCCGCCGAAGATGCTCGGCTCCGCCTGGCCAAACGGAACGAAATAGAAAGCCCCGATGGTAAGGTCCCGCGGGTCGGGATAGTCGGGCGCCGTACTGGCCGCCGGTTTGGGCGTTGCCTGCGCTGCCTGGGCCGCGATCGCCGCTTGTGTGGAGGGGTTTACCTGCGGCGGCGGGGGTGCCTGAGCTGGCCGGTTCTGCGGATTCTGCGCCATGACGGCGGGCGCCGGCAGCCACAGACTCATGAATCCGGCAACTACGCAAAGTTCGAATCGGCAACGCTTCAAAAGGCCTCCTCCCAAACACCATCCCTTACGTCCTCGTTCAAATTGTATACGCAGTCCTGGTACCGTTGGATACAACAACCTTCGCCGCCGGGCCGTATTAGGCTTACGATGAAAGCGGGGTGGGGATTGAATTCCGAATCGGATCTTACGGAACGGTGTCCCGATTGCCGGCGCCTGTTACGGGAGTATGAGGCGGTCACCATGGACTGGTTCCGTGTACAAGGCCAGCTCCGCGTGGTCGAGTATTCCGGCGACGATGAAGCCTCGGCGCGCATCGTGGCCGAACTGAGCGCGATTGCGGGCTGCCGGCGTGCTCTGCGCGATGCCCTCACTGCGCATATGGAACGCGCGCATTCGCGACAGGCATCGGCTTCCTCGCCGCTTCCCTGAGAATGACAGACCGGCGGCAGACAGCGACCGCCGGCGCTACCAAGTACACTCGAAGTGTGGCGGCCCATACTCTGCCCGCGGCTGCGGCTGCCGGCGACCTGGCGGAACAGCCCGGTATTCGCGAAGCTCTGCAGTGGTTTACGCGCGAGAAGCAGTGGGTGAATGAAATTCATCTGCAGCTCTGCCGCATCCCCGCGCCCACCTTTCTGGAACAGGAGCGCGCCCTGTGGATCGCCACGCAGTTTCGTTCGCTCGGATGGCACGTCTCGATCGACCAGGCGGGCAACGTTCTGGCTTCTCTCGATGGGTTACCCAACAAAGCTGGGTTGTCCGACAAAGATGCGTTGCCCGACGACACCCAGCCCCTCGTCGCCGTCACCGCTCATCTGGATACCGTCCTCACGCCCCGCTCGAATGAAGATGTCTCCATCGACAACCAGGGCGACATGCGCGGTCCCGGCGTCTCCGACAACGGCGCCGGACTCGCGGCTCTGCTCGCCATCGCCAAAGCCGTCCACTCCACTCCCCATCCGGCCGATGTCTGGCGCAGACTGCTGCTGATCGCCAATGTCGGCGAGGAAGGTGAAGGAGACCTGCGCGGCATCCGTCATATATGCGGTCAGCCTGAACTCATCCGGAGGATCGGCGCGTTCCTCGTGCTGGACGGCGCGGCGACGGCGCACATCACCACCCAAGCGCTCGGCAGCCGCCGCTTCCTGGTCAGCTTCGCCGGCTCGGGCGGTCACAGCTGGAGCGATTTCGGCATCGGCAATCCGGTCCACGCGCTGAGCCGCGCCATCTCGCTGTTCGTGGATCAGAAGCCGCTCGATCCGCGCGCCTCGCCGAAGGTTTCGGTGAACGTCGGCCTTATTGAGGGGGGCGCCAGCATCAATGCGATTCCGGCCAGCGCGCGCGCCAAGGTCGATATCCGTTCCGAGAGCAATGAAAAAATCGCGCAGCTCGTCGCGGCGCTGCAAAGCGCGGTGGCCCGCGCCGAAGACATCGAGAACGGCCGCGCTCTCGGCCAGAAGGTGACCGCTACCGTGCGCGAGATCGGCAACCGCCCCGCCGCCAAGCTCCCCGACCATGCCCCCATCATCGCGAAGATCCGCGCCGTCGAGGCCTACCTGGGAATCCGTTCCCGGCTCGATTGCGCTTCAACCGACGCCAACATTCCTCTCTCTCTCGGTATTCCCGCCATCTCGATCGGCGCCGGCGGCCAGGGCGGCGGCGCGCACACGATGTCGGAGTGGTATCGCTCGGAGGGCCGCGACCTCGGCCTGAAGCGCATCCTGCTCACCGCCGCGCTGCTACTGCGCGATCTCGCTTCCGCCCCATGAATCGCACGTGCGCCGACCTCGCCCTGGCCGCCGTGACTGTCATCTGGGGCACGACTTTTGTCGTCGTCAAGTCCGCCCTTGTCGATATTTCGCCATTCCTGTTTCTGACTCTGCGTTTTTGCCTCGCGGCGCTGGTGTTGGGCGCCATCTGTCGCCACGCGTTTTCGGGCGCGCGTTTTCGAATCCGGCGCCTGTGGCCCGGCCTGCTGGCAGGCGGCTTGCTTTTCGCAGCCTACGTCTTCCAGACCCTCGGTCTCCAGCTCACCACACCTTCGCAATCGGCCTTTCTGACGGGATTGTCGATTCCGATGGTACCTTTGGCGAGTTCGCTCGTCTACAGGGACAGGCCGCGCTTCCGGGAGGTCGCCGGAATCCTGATCGCGTCGTTCGGAATGGTGCTGATGACTCTGCCGTCGGTATCGTCCGGATTCGGGATGGGACGGGGCGATTTCCTCAGCCTTCTGTGCGCGGTTACTTTTGCGCTGCATATCGTGGTGATAGGTCATTATTCAAGGGTTATCGGGTTCGAACCGCTCGCTGTCGTCCAGCTCGGGACAGCGGCGGCGCTCAGTCTGCTGGCGGTCTGGTTCGCGGAACCCGTTCGGTTCCATGCCACTCCGGCTGTGGCAGGTGCCGTGCTCTTAACCGGATTGCTGGCAACAGCGCTGGCTTTTACAACGCAGGCCTGGGCGCAGCAGTACACGTCGGCGTCCAGAGCCGCACTGATCTTTGCGCTGGAGCCCGTGGTCGCCTGGGCGACTTCGTGGCTTCTGACCGGCGAAACGCTGGCCGGTCGAGGAATGGCGGGAGCCGGGCTGATTTTGTCCGGCATTCTGCTGGTGGAATTGAAACGTACCAAACCGGAAGAACATCAAAAGAAAAGGGGCCGTCTCTTTGGTATAATCCAAAGCAAACGCGGCACTTATTAGGAGTAAGGAAAAAATGAGTTTCTACGACAAAGTGCGAGGACAGAAATTCCTGTCGTTCACGCTGATGCTGTTTACGCTGGCGGTCGGTATTCTGATCGGCACGATCGCGCAGACCGGCGCCAAAGCCGCGAAGGAGCAGGTTGCGGCCCCCGATGCGACGCCACTCACCATTCCGAAGGCGAACGTCATTGAGAACGAGTTCACCAAAGTAGCCAAGACGCTCGAGCCTTCGGTCGTCAACATTGAGACCGAGTACATCCCGAAAACCAATACGCAAACGCGCAACAGTGTTCCCAATGCCCGTCGCCGCCAGCAACAGCAGCCGGACGACGATCAGGATGACAACGGCGGGTTGCCCGACCTCTTCCAGCGTTTCTTCGGCCAGGGCGGCGGCGGTGGCGGCCAGGGTTTCCAGTTTGGCCAGCCGCAGGATCAGCGGAGCGCCAGTCTCGGCTCGGGCGTCGTGGTCGACCCCAACGGCTACATCCTGACCAATAACCACGTCGTCGAGAACGCCACGCGCATCAAGGTGAAGTTCCACAACGACACCACCGAATATCCGGCGACTGTGATCGGCACCGATACGCAAACCGACCTGGCCGTCGTCCATGTCGACCGGAAAGGTCTGCCCGCGGCGCACATCGGCAACTCCGACGCCATCCAGCCCGGCGACTGGGCCATCGCGATCGGCTCGCCGTTCAGCTTCGAATCGACCGTGACCGCCGGCATCGTCAGCGCGGTCTCGCGCGACCTCGGTCAAAACGATTCGACCAGCTTCCAGCACTTCATTCAGACCGACGCCGCCATCAACCCGGGTAACAGCGGCGGACCGCTGGCCAATATCAACGGCGAAGTAATCGGCATCAATACCATGATCGCCAGCCGCAGCGGTGGCTATCAGGGCATCGGGTTCGCCATGCCGATCAACACGGCGGTCAAGGTGTACAACCAGATCATCAAGGTCGGCCATGTTACCCGCGGCTCCGTCGGCATCCGCTTCAGCGAAGGTCCGAACAACGGGGACCTCGTGAAGGTCTACGGCGCCAGCCACGGCATCCTGGTTCAGGAAGTCGAGCCAGGCGGCCCGGCCGACAAAGGCGGCGTCAAGTCCGAAGACGTTGTCACTTCGATCAATGGCAGGCCCGTCAATAAAGGTCAGGACCTCATCGATATGGTGGCCGACAGCGAAGTCGGCAGCACGCTGAAACTTGGCGTGGTGCGCGACAAGAAGAACATCACGCTCGATGTGGTGGTCGGCGACCGCAACAAAGTCTTCGCCAAAGAGTTTGGCGGTGGCGGTGCCGGCGCCCCGGACAACTCGCCCGAGAGCGCGCAGATGAAGTTCGGCATGTCGGTGCAGGCGCTGCGGCCCGCCGATCGCCAGTCCATGAACTTCAAAGGCTCGACCGGCGTCCTCATCGCTTCGACCGAAGCCGGATCGTTCGCCGACGACATCGGCCTCCAGAAGGGCGATGTCATCGTCGAACTGAACCGCCAGCCGGTCAACGGCCCCGAGGATATCCGCCGGATTCAGAACTCGCTGAAACCCGGCGATCCGGTTGCCTTCCACGTCATGCGGCAGGCACAGCAGCGGACCGGCGGCAGCGGGGAGTGGCAGTCGCTCTTCCTCGCGGGCGCCGTGCCGGCTAACAACCAGTAATACGATTCCGTTTCAATTTCGTACAATGCAAGGGGGGCGGAGGTTGCCCCCTTTCTTTTTGCTCATGAAGACCGCGCTGTTTTGTTTCCTGATCGCCGTGTTCGCCGGATCGCTTGCGCTGTCCCAGACAGCCGCTCCCGCCACGGCGACGAAAAAGAAAACCACGTCCGTTAAGAAGAAGACGGCGGCCACATCGAATGCAGACGCGAAGAACTCGAGCGCGAAGAAAAAGACGGCGGCCAGAAAGAAAGCCGTCGCCGGCCCTCCTCGCCAGTTAGCGCCGACTGCCGACCGCTATCGTGAAATCCAGCAGGCCCTCGCCGACAAGGGCTATCTCAAGTCCGAGCCGAACGGCATCTGGGACGATCAGTCGGCCGAAGCCCTGAAGCAGTTCCAGACCGACCAGCATCTGTCGCCCACGGGAAAGATCAGCGCGCTTTCGCTGATCGACCTCGGCCTCGGACCGAAACCGCCGGATGCGCCGGCAGTAGTTCCAAACCCGCCGTCACCGCAGGGATCTCATCCCGCGACTCCCGAGCCGGCCGACCTGCCTTCCCCGCCCGAAGCGCTTCCGCCTCCCGCGAACTAGGTCCCGGCGGAACGAATGCCTGAACTGCCGGACGTCGCCGCGCTCGAACCGCGCATCCTCGCCCATCCACTCGGGCGCGTCCGCGTGGCCAGTCCCGTTCCGCTGCGCACCACGAATTCGCCCCTTGCCGATGCCGCGGGCCGCAAGGTGCGCGAGCTTCGCCGCATCGGCAAGCGCATTGCCATCGGGATCGAGGGCGATCTGTGGATGCCTCCGGAGCATGGGTAAATGTAACCGCGCCAAATTGGTTCCCCGCTCTCTACGAAATCGTAGCCTGCGAAAACAAGTGCTCTACCGCGTCGTTGCTGACTGCTACGCGATGTGGATGACTGGTGGCGGCGGCATCTGGCCGTGGTTCTCAAGGAGAATCACGGTGACCTGTCACTCCATGTCCAATCGAATGCCGGAAGGCCGGCAAACGTTCCGACGGACTGCAACGCTACCGCCATCGCAAAAGCCATGTACGCCCAGGGGCTTCTGTAAGAACGCATAGCTGGGGACGCCCAGCGTAATCTTGAGCGACAGAGGAAGGCCTCTGGTTATTGAAAGCGCTTACGAACGGATCATCGTCAACAGCATCTTGAATCTGCTGAGGGCCCGAAGAGAGTGAGGTTGGTTTGCCGGCAGGAGAACCGCTTCGCCTGCCATCGCCCTCAGCGCCTTGCCCGAGACCGTAATTTCGGCCTCGCCTTCCAGCACATGAGCCACTGCATCGAACGCAGCTGTATGCTCGCTTAAACCCTGGCCCTCATCGAAAGCGAACACTGTGACGGTTCCGGTCGCGCGTTTGACAATCGTCCGGCTGACAACGGACCCTTCCTGGTAATTCACAAGGTCTGCAAGGCGGAAGACCTCGGCGGCAGGCAATTCGCCCTTACTCATGTTCCCTTATTTACGAGGAACTGCCGCTACCGTGTGCATCACAATCATCCCCGGCGTAAAACGCCGCGCGATGTCGTTGTAAAGCACGAAGACCACCAGCATCATCAGAAAGACGAAGCCTACCTTCAGCATGCCTTCCTTGAAGTTCAGGCTCAGGTCGCGGCCCATCACCATCTCAATCAACAGGGTCAGAATCAGCCCGCCATCGAGAATGGGAATCGGCAGCAGATTGAAGATCGCCAGATTCAGACTCACCACGCTCATCAGCGAAAGAAACGCGCCCGGACCCTCCTGCGCCGCTTCCGTCGCATGCTGCGCAATGCCGATCGGCCCTTCCAGATTCTTCGCCGACATCCGGCGCTCGACGATGCCGCGCAGAAACTGCACAATCAGACTCGCATTTTTGCCGTTCTGCACCAGCGATTCGTGCACCGCCGCCGGGAATGAAAGCTTCATTTTCTGGATGTGCCACTTCACGTCGGATTGCACGCCAATCATCCAGCGCGCCGTGCCGTCGGGATTCTTGAACACGGGGGTCAGGGTCGTCGTGCGGTGCACACCGTCCCGCACGTACTCGATGGTCACCGGCTTGCCGTCGCTCTTGCGGATGATTTCAGGCAGCGTATAGCGCGAATGGATCGGGAGGTTATTGATCTTGACCAGCAGATCGCCTTTTTTGAAGCCGGCTGCGGCGGCGGGCATGCCCTCGGTGACCGCACCCACCTGAATCTGGTTCTGCCCTTCCCATCCAGCCGAGCCGACGCCTTCCTTATCGTCCAGAACGGGCGTGACTGTGAGCGGAATGCGCTGGCCATTGCGCTCGATCGCGATCGGCAGGGGCCGCTGCGCGCTTTCAATCTCCCGGGTGATGATCTCTTCCCAGTCCGGATTGTCTTTGCCGTCGAGGCGGACAATTTTATCGCCTGCCTGAATACCGGCTTTAGCGGCGGGAGAATCCGGCATCACGTGGCCAATGACAGCGCCACCGTCATCGATGACCTTTTCATAATTGACCATGTAGAGGCCCGTCAGCACGCCGACCGCGAGCACGATGTTCATGAACGGACCCGCCGCACCGATGATCAAACGCTGCCAGCGCGGTTTGTGCTGCATGGCGCGCGGATCGTCCGACGCCGGATCGCCCGGTTGTTCGCCGGTCATCTTGACGTAGCCGCCAAACAGAATCAGGGAAAAACGATAATCCGTTTCACCGCGCCGGAAGCCGAACAGCCGGGGACCAAAGCCAAAACTGAAGACCTCGACTTTGACGTCGAATGCACGCGCGGCCCAAAAATGCCCCAGCTCGTGGATCAGGATCATGACCCCGATCAGCACCAGCAGCCACCAGATATTCAGCAGAAATGAAAGAGCCATGAATACGTCCTTAATTATGCCTTCGCCGCCGGCACAGCCGCCGGGGCCGGTAGAGCGCGCGGCGCGAAAACCACCTGCCCCAGGCCGATCACATCACGAGCCACCTCGCGGGCGGCGCGATCGATTTCCAGAATTTCACCTACCGTGGACGGTTCGCGGCCCGGCACCCTCCGCAGCGTTTCTTCCACGACACGAGCAATTGCCGTGAAAGCGATTTTACCGTTCAGAAACGCCTCGACCGCAATCTCGTCGGCAGCGTTCAGGATGCACGTGGCCGCCCCGCCGTTGCGCTGCGTTTCATAGGCCAGACCGAGCAACGGAAATTTCGCATGGTCCGGCGCGTGGAAGTCCCACTTCCGCGTTTCGCTCCAGTCGATCTTCGCGACCGGGGCTTCGGCGCGTTCGGGCCAGGTGAGAGCGTACTGAATCGGCATGCGCATATCGGTCGCCGAGATCTGGGCGATGACGCTGCCGTCGTTGTACTCGACCATGGCGTGCACGGTGGACTGCGGGTGCACCACTACCTCGACGTCGTCCGGCGCGAAGTCGAACAGCCAGCAAGCCTCGATCACTTCAAATCCCTTGTTCATCAGCGTCGCCGAATCGATCGTGATCCGGTTCCCCATCTTCCATGTTGGATGCCGCAGAGCGTCGGCGGGTGTCATCCACTCCAGCGATTCCCTCGCAGCCGTCCGGAAAGGACCGCCCGAAGCGGTCAGGATCAGTTTGGTAGCTTCGCCGCGCGCGCCGGCGCGGAGACACTGATGCGCGCCATTATGCTCGGAATCGACCGGAATCAGCTCGGCGCCGCTGCGGCGGGCCGCTCCCATCACCAGTTTCCCCCCGAAACGAGCACCTCTTTATTCGCCAGTCCCACCCGCTTGCCGCGCGAAACCGCCTCGTAGGTGGCTTCGAGCCCGGCGACGCCGACAATCGAGGACATCACGGTGTCGGTTTCGGATGCGATTGCGATGCGTACCAGCGCTTCGGGACCACTCAGTAGTTCGGGAATGCGGTTGGCCAGAATTCCAGAATTGGTAAGAAGCGCACGCAGCGACTCAATATCCGCAGCTTCCTGCAGAACCACGACTTCCGGCGTAAACTCCTTTATTTGTTTGGCTAAGAGATCGATATTGCGTCCGGCGGCCAAGGCGAATATGCGAAACCGGTCGGCTTTGCGCCGCACGACATCCAGGGTGTTGGTGCCGATCGAACCGGTTGAGCCGAGGATTGTCAGGCTTCGAAAAGGCATGAAAGCAAGGAAAGCTTCACTCGATCATAACATGCGTCGCGGAGTAATTGGCCCTTAGGTTTGAGAGACTTGAGCTTTGAAAGACCTGACCCTTGCGGGCGCCGGGGAGGTTGCTTCAGGGGTCTTTCAGTTTAGAGGTTAGTCTCGCTTTGGTGGGAGTTTTAATTTCCTCCCCGGCTTGATTCCAATAATAGAATAGATCGGCTTTTGAAGCAACAGTTTTTTGTATCCAAATTTTGGATGCGTTCGATTAAGCACCCTCAGGCTTTGACCTCAACCCCAGTCCATCCCTCCAAAACTTTGATTGTAGAGCAGATATCCTCATCGCCATAGCCCTCGTTGACGGCGACTTGCGCGATTTGGGCGCATAAAGAGGTCATCATCAGCGGCACGGAAAGCTCTTCTGCCGTTTCCAGCATGAGCCTTATGTCTTTCAACATCCATTTTACGGAAAAATTCACGCCGAAATCGCGCCGGAACACGAACGGCGCTTTGTATTCGATCAGACCCGACTTAGCCGCGCTGTCCGAAAGGATGTCCACCATCAGCTTGGGATTGATGCCGGCCTTCGTGCTCAGCACGATTCCTTCATTGAACGCCTGGAGAATGTTGGCCAGCACCAGATTCTGGGTGAGTTTGGCATGCAGTCCCATGCCCGGCCCACCACAATAGTAGAGCTTCTTGCCCATCGGCTCGAAGTACGGGCGCACGCGCTCGAAGACCTTTTCGTCGCCACCAATCATGAAGAGCAAAGTGCCCTTGGTGGCTCCGGGGGTGGAACCGGTGCAGGGGGCGCCGAGGAAATCCATTCCGGCCTGAGCGAGTTCTTTATGAATGTGACGACTGGAAGTCGGGCTGACCGTACTGGTATCGACAACCACCAGGCCCTTCTTGCCCCCTTCCCTGAGTCCGCCCGGTCCGAGGATGACCGCCTCCGACATCTCCGGGGTGCCCACGCAAAGGAACACGCAGTCGGCGTGTTTGGCAACTTCAGCCGGCGTCGCACAGACTTTGCCGCCAGCTTCCGCCGCCAGCTTTTCGGCATTGGCGCGTGTGTTCGACCAGAGTGCCACGTCGTGTCGGGCTGTGATCAGGTTGCGGGCCATCGGGTATCCCATCAGGCCCAGTCCAAGAAATCCAAGTTTCGCCATAACTGAGGATTGTACCTTGGCAAGTACCGATCGGAAAACGAGCCCGGCGAAAAAAACCGGGCATCGAGAGCGGCGTGGGGGTCCTGGAAGGGTTCTTATGGTCTGCTGAAAGGGTCAACTACTGGAGGATTTCACAAAGAGGGGTTTTCCGACGCTCTCGAGCCCTTGGGTCATTGTTCACGTGCCTGTCTAAAGCAAGTTGCTCGCCAAATCCTGCAACGCCGCAAGTGATTCATTTTCAGGACCGCGCACGTCGCCGCCGCGTGGCTGTTCAGAAACGGGACGAAAAAACTTCAAGCGCGTATCTAATTGGGATTCGAAGGTGTCGAAACCCGCGCTACTTTGCCCGCCTGCGCTTCGCCCAGTGAAATGTGATTCGCTTCCAGTGTGGCGCCAGTTGTCAGATCCAGATTGATACGTGCGCTCCGATACGTGACGAGCGCCGAAAGTTCCGCCGCTTTGGCCGCGGCGAGAACCGAGGAAACCACTCACCCGTGGCATCCACCAAAACGGTGCCCTGGGAATTCAAAAGCGTTAAATTCTGTAGCATCCAGTATCCGAGAACCCTTTTAAGAAAAGGGATATGGAAACAGCTGAGGAATCGGGCAGACTGGGCTGATGGATCTCAGAAAGCCGGTTTGACAATTGCCGTTCTACCAGCCTACCCATTGCCAAAAGCTCTTCTCCATTTTATTTTCCAGGCTTTGGGAGACCACTTGGAAGACAACAATTCCCGTGGCGAGGGAGAGGATAAACCAAAGTCCTGTATTAATGAAGATCAGCCTTACGACGAAGGACCTTTTCCAAAAGCCAAAGGCTCCTGTTTTATTGACCTCCGTGGCCGGGGAGGGGCGGACAATTGAAAGAAGCCGCCCCAAAAGGGCGGTCATCGGGATTTTCATTCTTCCTCGATCCAGTTTTGTCTAGCAAACAAACGCGTCCATCTCATTTTTCCGTTTTTCGCAAGAACATTTATGGCCATATTAACGGACTACAACCAGTTTGAGGTTTTTCCGATCCACGACCCCCCCTTGGGAATTCAAGCCGTCCACCACCGCAAAATAAAGCCCGCTGGCGGCCTCGGAAGCATCCCACGCCACGCTGTTGAACCCCGGTTCCCCCCTGCTCCCGCAAACCAGTTCTCCCGCCACGGTATTGATCTTTACCGACAGGGTCAGGTTTTGCGCGGAATCGAAACAAAGTTAATGGCGTAACCCGTGGCCGGGGTCACCCGGTTGGGCCTGGCCGTGATGCCACCCTTCCCCTGGGTGACCTCGGGGATCACCATCACGCTCTTCGTGATTACCGTCTCGCGACCTTTTCCGTCCTGCGTGTATACCTCGATCAAATACTGGCCCGGGGTGACCACCAACCCCGCGTCGCTTCTGCCATCCCAGACCATCGTGGTTCCGTCACCGAGGGAAATGGTTAATAGATCAAGGGGATTTCCGGGAGAGGCTCCGCTATTGGGCTCTAAAACGTTCGATGACAACGTCACCGTGGCGGGCTCATTCGGGCCCGGATCGGCCGCGAAAGCGTACAAGTTCCGGACGGATC
>CAVTNO010000011.1:0-101641 GCA_963736155.1 uncultured Rhabdochlamydiaceae bacterium
AGAAAAAGGCGCTTCTCGCAAGAGAAGCGCCTTTATTAGAAGGGAGAGGCTACAGATTAATAATCTGCGCCGCCGCCCATTCCAGGATGGTTCATTGCGGGCTTTTCTTCCTCTTCTTCGGTGATGATCGCTTCTGTGGTCAGAAGGAGTGAAGCAATGGAAGCTGAAAGCTCAATAGAGAGACGAACGACTTTCGTAGGATCGACAATCCCTTTTTGCATCAGGTTGCCGAACTCATCGTTCTGCGCATCCCATCCTTCATAGGTACCCATTCCGGTTACTTTTTGAACGATGATGGATCCTTCCTTGCCGGCGTTTTCGGCAATTTGACGAAGGGGCCAGAGGATCGCTTTCATGATGATCTCAACGCCGACTTTGAGGTCGCCGGTTAATGAGGCTGCGAGTTTCTCAAGAGCAGGGAGGCATCGGATGAGGGCCACGCCGCCGCCGGGGAGAATTCCTTCTTCTACGGCTGCTTTTGTGGCATGGACTGCATCGTCGACGCGGTCTTTGATCTCTTTCATCTCGACTTCGGTATGAGCTCCGACGCGCAGAACTGCAACGCCGCCGGCGAGTTTTGCAAGCCGTTCTTGGAGTTTCTCTTTATCGTAGTCGGATGTGCTCTTCTCGATCTCGTTTTTGAGCTGGGCAATGCGATCTTGGATATCGGCTTTTTTGCCAGCGCCTTCAACAAGCGTTGTGTCGTCTTTTTTGATGACGGCTTTCTTCACTTTACCGAGCATGTCAATCGTTGTATTCTCGAGTTTATGTCCGAGCTCTTCGCTGATGAACTTGCCGCCAGTGAGGATCGCGATGTCTTCGAGGACCGCTTTGCGTCTGTCGCCAAAGCCAGGAGCTTTAACAGCACAGACTTTCAGGCCGCCGCGCACCTTGTTAATAACAAGAGTTGCGAGCGCTTCGCCTTCGATGTCTTCAGCGATGATGAGGAGCGGTTTTCCGGTTTCTGCTACGGCTTGAAGAACAGGGAGGAACTCTTTCATTCCGTTGATCTTCTTCTCGTAGATAAGGACGAAGGCGTCTTCGAGGACGGCTTCTTGAGCTTCTGCGTTTGTGACGAAGTAAGCTGAGAGGTAGCCGCGGTCGAAGTTCATGCCTTCAACGACGTCAAGGGTTGTCTCAAAGCCTTTGCCTTCTTCAACGGTGATGGTCCCGTCTTTACCGACGCGCTCCATTGCATCGGCAATGATATTGCCGATTTCAGTGTCGCCGTTGGCAGAAATAGTCGCTACTTGCGCGATCTCTATTTTGTTTTGGATCGGCTTGCTGAGCTTTTTGATTTCTTCGGTGATGAGTTTCACAGCTTTTTCAACGCCGCGCTTCACTTCGATGGGGTTTGCTCCGGCAGTTACGTTGCGGAGGCCTTCGCTGTAGATCGCTTCGGCAAGAAGCGTTGCAGTTGTGGTTCCGTCTCCGGCTTTATCGGCGGTCTTGTTGGCCACTTCTTTGACCATCTGAGCGCCCATATTCTCGTGTCTGTCTTCGAGCTCGATTTCTTTTGCAACTGTCACACCGTCTTTGGTGATGTGGGGTGCGCCATATTTTTTGTCGATGATGACATTGCGGCCTTTAGGACCGAGCGTCACTTTAACGGCAGAAGCCAGGGTTTTAACGCCTTGAAGTATTTTTTGCCGTGCATCTTCTCTGAACTTGATATCTTTCGGTGCCATTCTATTTTACTCCTAAGGTTTAGTTTACAATTGCTACAATGTCGTCAGCCTTGACGATGACATAATCTTCGTCATCAATCGTCACTTCTTGGCCGGCATATTTATCCATCAAAATCACGTCGCCGACGCTAACTGGCATCGGAAGGAGTTTTCCTTCTTCTGTGAGTTGTCCGGGGCCAACGGCTACGACTTTGGCAGATTCTTGTTTTTTCTTTGCAGAATCAGGAAGGATAATCCCGCCTTTTAAAGTTTCTTCTTGCTCCAGGCGCTGTGCTACAACACGGCTGCCGAGAGGCTTTATAGATAATTTCTTTTGCGTTTGAGTCATACATTATCTCCTTTTGAGGGTTGGTCTATTCTAAGTGATAACGGCATTTATAACAAGTGGGTTAGCAATTGTCAAGCTCAAGTGCTAAAATAGAGGGGGTTGACGGGGAGAAGCAAAATCTGCATGATGGAAAAACAATTATCTTTAAAGGAGTTGCGATGAAACGCGCTGAGATCCCTGCCCAAGACCGCTGGAATGTAGAGGCTTTTTACCCCTCGCTTGAAATGTGGAATAAAGATTTTAATAAGTGGAAGGAGCAAGGGGAGGGCACGGTTTGGGATGATATAAAAAATTTTAAAGGTCGGTTGAGGGAGGGCGCGAAAGTTGTCCTGCAGCTGCTGGAAAAATATCTGGAGCTCGACCGCCATCTCACAAATCTCTACGTCTATTCCCATTTAAGACATGACGAAGATGTAGGAAATACTGAAAACAAAGAGGCGCATTTCAAGGCGACGGCTCTTTTTCATGAATTCAAACAGGTGATGTCGTGGATTGAGCCAGAGCTTCTTCAGATGTCGGAGAAAGAGCTCGAGGCGATTTTGAAAGATCCGCTTTTAAAGCCGTATCAGTTCTTCCTGGAGAAAATTGTTCGTTTAAAGCCTCACACGCTGGATGCGGATCAGGAAGAGCTGCTGGCGCGTGCGGCGCTTGCGCTTGATTCATCGGAGCGGGTATTCGGCGCATTTAATAACGGAGATCTAAAATTCCCGAAGGTGATGGATGAGAAAGGGGAGCTCCATGAGCTGACGCACGGTTCGTATTTAACCTACATGGCCAGCCGCGATCGGACGCTACGAAAAGAGACATTCATGACGCTTCATAAAACGTTTGGGAGCTGGGAAAATACACTCTGCGAGCTGATCCATGGACAGGCGCAAAAACATCTCTTTTATGCTAAAGCGCGCAAGTTCGGATCGTGCCTTGAAGCTGCGCTGTTTCCTCACAACATCAATCCAAAAGTATATCGAGGGCTCATTGAAACGGTAAGAGCCCATCTTCCGATCGTTCATAACTACATGGCGCTGAGAAAAAAACTGCTCAATCTCGATGAGCTCCACCTTTATGATATGAGGGTGCCGGTGATTTCGGATGTCGAGATCAAGATGGATTTTGATGAAGCGGCGCAAATGATCGTCGATTCGGTAGATCCCTTAAAAGCGCCGTATCAGGAGATTTTGAGGAAAGGATTTTTCGATGACCGTTGGGTCGACCGGTATGAAAATGAGCGGAAGAGATCGGGAGCCTACTCGAGCGGCTGCTACGACAGCTTCCCTTACATTTTAATGAACTACCACGGCCGTTTTCAGGATGTTATGACACTCTCGCACGAGGCGGGACATAGCATGCACTCGTACATGTCGCATAAACACCAGCCGTACCACGATGCGTCGTACGCGATCTTTGTGGCGGAGGTGGCGTCGACGTTCCATGAGGAGCTGACGATCCTGCATCTTCTTAAAAAGCTTCCCGACCCGCGTAAAAAGGCTTATATCATCAATCAGCAGATCGAAGATTTAAGAAACACGTTCTTTAGGCAAGTGATGTTTGCTGAGTTTGAACTCAAAATCCACGAAAGTGTTGAACAGGGGATACCGCTGACGCCCGATTACCTGAACAAAGAATATCTGCAGCTCAACCGCGAATATTTTGGTCCGTCGGTTGTCGTCGATGAAGAGATCCAGCATGAGTGGGCGCGCATTCCCCACTTCTACTACAACTTCTACGTTTACCAATATGCGACGGGGATATCGGCGGCGCATGCGCTGGTGCAGAAGGTGCTTAAGGAAGGGCCTGAGGCGCATTTGCATTTCCTCTCGTCGGGTGGAAGCCGTTTCCCGCTGGACATTCTGAAATCGGCAGGCGTTGATATGACGTCCTCCCATCCGATCCGGGAGACGTTGAAGCACTTTGAAGATTTAACGCGGCAGCTGGAGGTTGCGACCTCTGATAAAGCTCCCGCGCTCCAGTCAACTTAATTACTCCGCTAGGCAAACAGATGACAGAGAGCTGGCTGCGGCTTTGCTCAATCAATTCTCCGCATGCCTGCCGTGTTCATGAACACTGTCTGGCATGCGGAGAATTAATTGTGCTTTGCTTCGCTAGCGCTCTCTGTCATCTGTTTGCCTAGCGGAGTAATAAAAAAGAAGTTGCATGGAAAATCGATTCAAGGTATTGAGTTGTGAACAAATTAGGAAAACATGGTTAAAAAGTTTGTAGATACGTTCACAGTGATCAATGACAAAGGTCTGCACACGCGTCCTTCAACGGAGCTTGTGAAATGCGCGACGTCCTTCAAATCCCATGTGAAGCTTCATTACGGAGGCTTAAGCGTGAATGCCAAGTGTCTGCTTGGCATCCTGATGCTGGCGGCGGTGCGCGGCGCTAAAGTGACTGTCGAGGCCGAAGGAGATGACGCTGAAGATGCCGTACGCTCCATTCTCGAGCTGGCCAGCAATAAGTTCTACATCAAGTATTAGCCTTGTGAAAAAAAATGGATAGTTGCTAATATTTCCATCATGAATAACAATAAAAGTCGGTTTTTTTCATTCCTCTTGTTTTTTCTCGCTTCTTTAAGAATGGAAGCGCTTCATCATGACGTAGGTGGAAGCCTCCTCACTGATCATAAACCCCCGATCGATATTTCTACTGAGCTGCTGGATACATTTGTTGAAAAAGGGCTCTCCAGCATTTGCATGGTGGGGAGTGGAGAAGCAACAGATTTGAGCGATAAGCTATGGCGCTGGTGGTATGAAATTGGCGATGCTGGGGCAACAGGTTTCTTCATTACCTCGGAAGGCCACTTTATTACCAATAGACACGTCGTTGAAAAACTATCAAATCCAATTGCATTTCTTGGTCTTACAAATCAATGGGTAAAGGCTTCTATTGTTGCGGTGCATCCAACCGAAGATATTGCTATTTTAAAAATTGAAAAGCCGGCTGATAGCAATCTTTCTTACTATCAAATATCCGGCGTTCGTGAAGAAGTTGGAAATTGGGTATTTTCGCTGCGCGGTAGAGCTGTGTGGCAAGTTTCGGATTCACAATTGCAACTATTTGCGCTTCCTTCGCTAGGGAAGATAATGATTGAGGGCGATGTGTTAAGTATGAATGGCACTCAAGGGAATTCTGGATCGCCGGTTCTAAATCTCGAGGGAAAAGTCATTGGAATATTAACATGGTTAGCATCACTGGATGGATTTGAAGTTGGAATGTGCACGTCACTTCCAATTCATAAAGTCAAAGGGTGGATTGAAGAAACCCTCCGCTCTGATGGGTGTTTTGAATCATTAGAATAAAAACAGTAAATCTTTCTAAATCAACAACTTAAGTCATTTTGAACCAAGTTAAAGTCGCAGAATCTCAGTTTTTTAGGCCGATTCTGCAGTTTTGGGCGCAAAACTGCAGAATCTTGCCTTTTTTGTCAGATTCTGCTACATTGAACTGAAAGAAGGGTAAAATGAGTCACATTTTTGCACGGGCAAAAGAACTTAAAGTATTAGAGCGTATTTATCACTCAAAGCAGCCTGAGTTTTTAGCTGTTTACGGTCGAAGGCGCGTGGGTAAAACCTTTCTGATACGGGAATATTTTAAAGACAAAGGCATTTATTTTACTCTGACGGGTGTGAAAAAAGCGAGCAGGGATAAACAGCTTAAGAATTTTGCAGAAGAATTCCGCAAGGTATTCAAGCCCAAAAAATACACCCCTCCAAAAGATTGGCTTGAAGCTTTTTCGCAGCTTACACAAGCGATTGAAGCTTTGAAAGGAACTGAGCGCATTATTCTATTCTTCGACGAGCTTCCGTGGCTTGCAGGTCCGCGCTCTGAATTTTTGGAAGACCTGGACCATTTTTGGAATCGCCATATGTCTGCAAATAATCGCGTAGTCATGATTGTTTGTGGATCAGCTGCATCCTGGATGATCAAGAAAATCGTCAAAAATAAAGGTGGGCTTCATGGCAGGTTAACTGCCGAAATGCGTCTTCTTCCGTTTAACTTAAAAGAAACCGAAGACTTTTTGCGCCAGAAAAACATTATGCTTAACCGAAAAGAGATCATCGATATTTATATGGCCATCGGGGGCATTCCTAAATACTTAAGCTATATTCAGCAAGGACATTCCGCACTTCAAATTGTGAATCATCTCTACTTTGGCGGGCCGCTAGAAGAAGAGTTTGAGGAGCTTTATTCATCTCTTTTTGAACATCATGATCGTCATGTCAGCATTGTGAAGGCGTTGGCAAAGCATCCGGGAGGAATGGCAAAAGCTGAAATTGCCGGAGCCGCTGGTTTAACGCTTGGGGGCGGAATGAATATCGTACTGGAAGAATTAGAACAATCCGGTTTTATTCTTTCCATTCGAGATTTTGGCAAGTTGAAGAAAGACAAACGTTACATACTCATTGACGAATTCTCTCTATTTCATCTCAGATGGTCATCTGTTGCACGAGAGGCAAATCTACGCACTATCGAGGACAAGTTCTGGATCAATGCCTCTAACACCGCTGCTGGCAAAGTTTGGGCGGGCTATGCGTTTGAAATGCTCTGCATGAAGCATCTTCAAAGCATCAAGACGGCGCTTGGCATCTCAGGTGTTCTTACAAGCGCTTCAGGATGGATGCACAAGCCATCAAAAAGCAGAAGGGGAGTGCAAATCGATCTTCTTATAGATCGTGCCGACAATTGCATCAACCTTTGCGAGATCAAGTACAGCAACAAAGAATTCACCATCGATAAGGAATGCGATAAAGAGCTGCGAGAAAAAAAAGAGCTTTTCAGAGAATATACCGGCACACGAAAGAGCGTGTTTCTTACACTGATTGCTCCCTATGGCGTCAAGAAAAACGCCGGCTACTTCGGCACCGCTGATGTCGTACTAACAATGGATGACCTTTTTATTTAGGAATTCCCATCTTCCACGGCGACGGCCTTTGAGAGGACTTCGCGGGTGCAGTAGATGGGGATTTTGTGCGTTAGGGCCAGGATGACGCAGTCGCTGGGACGTGCGTCGATTTCTAGGATTTGTTTCTGATCACCAATCGATTGTTCCAGAAATAGACGGGCAAAGTAAGTTGTGTCTTGCACGTCATTGATGACAACCTGGAGGATTTTGGCGCCGAGTCCTTCGAGCGTCTCTTCAAAGAGATCAAAAGTGTTCGGGCGCGTGGGATGGCTTTGGGCGATTTGAATTTGCAGGTGATGGCCGACTTGCGGCTCAGCGTAGATGGCAAACTTTTTCTCATCGGTGCCTAAAATCATCACCGTATACGATCGTGATTGCAGGATTTTGTGGAAGGTTAGTGGGACAAGCTCGCTCATTTCCTCTATTTACCGCAATTAACCATTACTAACAACTCTGTGCTCTCTATATCTCTTCCTTCTCTGTGTAAAAATCTTTGAATTAGGATATTTACACAGAGAAGGAAGAGATATAGAGAGCACAGAGGAGCTATTGTACAACTACGGAGCCGTCTTTGAAGCCGATGATGACACGGCCGGCCTGGTTTTGAAAGAATCCGGTCTCTATGACGCCGGGGATGGAGCAGATACGGTCGTGGTCATCTTTGATGCGGCAGGGAGGGGAGAGCTTTACGTCGAAGATATAGTTGCTATTCTCCGTCATCCACGGCTGGCCGTCAGGGCCTTTTCGAATCTGGCCTCGGTATCCGAGTTGATGAAGATGGTGGAGGGTAGCGTGCAGACCGAAGGGGATAATTTCAACGGGAAGGGGGCGGGTGCCGAGCGCCTGGACGAGTTTGGTTTCATCGACGATGACGGTCATCTCGCTGCTCATATGGGCGAGTATTTTTTCTCGCAGGAGAGCGCCGCCGGCGCCTTTGATCATTTGCTTGGAGGGGTCGATCTCATCGGCTCCGTCGACGTAGAGGTCGATTGATTTGAGTGAGTTCAGGTCGATGAGGGGAAGCCCTCCTTGCTGGGCAAGACGCAGTGAAGTGGAGGAGCTTGCCACGGTCTGGATCTTGAGCCCGCTTTTATGCCGCTTGGCAAGCGCCTCTATAAAATAGGCCGCCGTCGATCCTGTTCCTAGGCCTACAATCATGCCGTCCTCGACGAGGGTGGCAGCCTTTTCAGCCGCCGCTTTTTTACACGCTTCGATCATAATTTTAGGATACTTTGATTTGGCTTTAAGTTTGAAAGAAATTCTGAGCAGGGCATGCAAAGAATATTGCCTTTCATGAGTCTGTCTGTTCCGCGATGGAGAAAAATGGCTTTGGCTTCGGGATAGTCTTCTTGAAAAATTTTTAAATGCCGCAGGTCATCTAGAGAGATATTACGTGTGTTTTTGACTTCGATGGCCCAAAAACCTAAAGGACTATGAAGCACAAAGTCGACTTCGACGCCCGATCGAGTGCGCCAAAACGATAGGGTATTTTCTCCTGCTGTGTAATCGCACCAGGCTTTTAAATGCTGTGCAACAAGACCTTCTAGAGCAGGACCTTCAAGTTCCGTCGTAGGATCTTCGATTGATTGCGGCCGAATTGCACGAAAAACACCTGCATCGAAATAATAAAACTTGGGATGAGCGCTCAGCTCTCTTTTGGCCCGTTTTGTAAACATCTGAAGTTGAAAGGCGATCAGCAAATCTTCTAAAATTGAAATCCAACTCGCGACGGTTGTGCGTTTCACCATACACTCACGCGCGACATTCGTGAGGTTTAATTGAGACCCATGGGAAAAGCTGATCGCCTCTAAAAAGCGTGCAAAAGGTTCGATATTCCTGACAATACCCTCCGCTTTCACTTCTTCTTCCAGGTACAGAGCGACATATGTTTTAAGGGTGTCTAGCGGGCTTGCATCATCAAAGCGGAGCGGGAGCAGTCCATATTTAAGCGCTTCTTCCAGATTAAATCTCTCTCCCAGCTCGGTTGCCATAAAGGGGTGTAAATGCTTTTTAAGCGCTCTACCTGCAAGAAGGTCTACACCTGCTCTTTTCAGCTTACGCGAACTAGAACCCGTCAGGATAAAAATCCAACCTTGCTTTTCTTCTATGAGTACATGCACCAGTGACAGGAGCTCGGGTATTTTTTGGATCTCGTCAATAATCACAATCTGCCCTTTGGGTTGGGCATGGACAAGCTCTAATAAATGCTGGGGATTGCTGGCGAGCTTAAGTTTTACATCCGACAAACGGAGGTCAATGATGAGGGCGCCGGGGTGCCGGAGCTGGGTCATCGTCGACTTCCCGGTTCCTCTGGGGCCGAATAAAAAGTAGCTTTTCTTCGGCTCTTCAAAAAGTCTCTTTATGTGCTCAAATGTCATTCTGAGTCTCAATATGACATTTCAAATGTCATTTTGCAAGCTTTTTCAGTTATAAGCCTGCAAAATGACATCGCAAATGTCATTTTGAGTCTCAAATTGACATTTCAAAAAATACTATAAATTCATGGGTGGCTCTTTAGTCGATTATAACCTATTAAAATAGAATATATTATGTTATAACTTATCTACTATGGTAACACCAGTTTCAAATTCATGCATTTCTCGGTTTACGAATTTCATTAGCAATCAACCCAAAGCAACTAAGGTCGCTCTTGGTGTGTTGGCACTAGGTGTTATTGGGTTGGGAGTTTACGGGGTCATGTCTTACATGAAGAGCCAAGTCCAAGAGACGAAAGATCCCGCTATTCCTTCTAAAGAGGCCGCTGCTTATCCTAAATTTTCTAAAGACATTCTCCTTGTCATTTTTTCTAAACTGACGACCGGTAAGGAAATGGGAATGTGTTATTTGACCTGTAAAGAGTGGAAAGCAGTGATAGACAAACATGACGTTCTTTGGAAACCCATAGCCCTCAGAAATGCCCTCGGTGAAAACATATGGAAAGAATCAGTTTACGTAAACGTTGGTGATGTGCCTTGTTATAGAGTAGGCGGTCAGCCGGTGCCTTGGAAAGCGGTCTATGCAATGCACAAAAGCCCTTCTTTGTTTAATGCAGCCAAAAGAGTAGAGGAGATGGAAATCGACTTTTTGGTTCCTGCAACCCTCGATGGACAGCCGACTACTATACGGCGTGTATTGGAGGTTTTTACGAGGGCTCGTCTGCCAACCCAATGTCAATTTTTCAATTCTGACTTTTTAGCAAAATACGGAGATATTCCAATAGGAGAATCATATTGGGCCAGGTACACGATCACTGTTGTAGAGGGAACTCGTAAACAGGAGCCACAAGTCAGAGTGCAAATGATTCATGAGAAAGGGCAAGGGCTTTACCGATTGCCGATGATTATTGAACATATGATCTTTACCTTTTTACTATATCAGGCAGGGAAAAAGTGCGGTTATGGACGAAGTCCATTGACCCATAGTCAAACTATCGAGACAATAAACGAGCAGGGTCATGAGCATCCAATCTATGCTGGTGCTTTTGTCCGAGGCGAACTCTTCGTTTACTTCGAGCGCCTCGTTGTGCGCAAGCGCCACGGCGCGGGTGCTCTGCGGATTTCTAAGGCCTTTGTTCTGTAAAGAAGCCTTTACAATCGCTTGAGTGAAATATCGGAGGCACCTATATTCCAGGACGACAGGAGTTACACATGCCATCACACTTAAGAAAAAGCTTACTGCTGAAAATCATTGCGGAAGAAAGTGACAAAACAAAAAAAGCGCGCTTAAAGCTCAAGCAAAAGCTTGACAAGTCGGATAAAAAGCTGACGGAAAAAGCGCTTCAGGACAAATCTCAGGAGATCGCCGGATGGATTGAAAGACATGCATCCGATCGGATTTCTGTCGAAAAAGAAATTTCTCTCTTCGATCAAAATCGGAATTCAGCCAAAATGAGTCGGAGTATTGAAAAACTGGCTGAAGAGCTGGCCAAAGATTTAGAGAAAAAATGAATATCATCGATTGTCTGAAAGAGCGGGGGCTTGTTGAAGCCGTTACCAGCGAAGAGTTAAAAACTGTCTGCGAAAAGCCGATCAAGCTTTATATTGGATTTGATCCGACGGCGGACTCTCTTCACTTGGGAAGCTTGGTCGGCATCATGGTGCTCAAGTGGTTTCAGAAGTTTGGGCACACGCCTGTTGTGGTGCTCGGCGGGGCAACGGGTCGTATTGGCGATCCCTCGGGGAAAAGCACCGAACGAGTTTTGCTTGATGCAGAAACCATTGAAAAAAACATTGCGGGTATTGCCAAGCACTTTCATAGAATTCTTCATAACCCAACGATTGTGAATAACGATTCGTGGTTTGCCAAATATTCATTTGTCGATTTCTTACGAGACATCGGCAAACATTTTCGCGTCAATATCATGCTCACAAAAGAGATGGTTAAAACGCGACTGGAGTCGGATGAGGGGATTTCATTTACGGAATTCAGCTACCAGCTTTTGCAGGCGTACGATTTTTATCACCTGTATCAGGAAGGGGTTGTTTTAGAGGGCGGCGGCAGCGACCAGTGGGGCAATATCACGGCTGGCGTAGAGCTCGTGCGCAAGCTTCTGGGTCAAACGGCCTATGGAATTACCTATCCGCTACTAACACGCAGCGACGGGAAAAAGTTTGGAAAGACGGAAGGGGGAGCGATCTGGCTTTCAGCGGATCGGACCTCGCCTTACGATCTGTATCAATATCTCTATCGGATGCCGGATGCCGATGTGATCAAACTGATGCGCATGCTCACGATGATAGAGATGGAAGAGATCAGGAAATGGGAAAAAGCTATGAAAGAGTCCGGCTATGTGCCGAACAGCGCGCAAAAACGGCTGGCAGAGGAGCTTGTCACCTTGCTGCATGGGCCGGAAGCTTTGGCGTCTGCGCAGCGTGCCACTGTATCTGTAGCGCCGGGGCATCAGACCGAGCTGAGCGTGGAAGTTTTTCGCCAAATGATGAAAGATCTTCCGTTCGTTGAGCTTTCCAAATCTGACGTGATCGATAAAAAATATGCCGATATTGCTGTTTTATGCGGTCTTGTACTCAGCAAGGGCGAGGCGACAAGGCTTGTGGCTCAAGGCGGCGCCTATCTTAATAATGACCGGGTTGAGGATCCTCAACTTAAGTTCAACGACTCTCATTTGATCGGCGGAGAGTTCATGCTTTTTGCAGCGGGAAAGAAGAAAAAAATTCTTATTTATCTTCCGAAATAAATTTTTTTAAGAAAACACTTGCCTGAAAATCAACAGGATACAACAATGGGGCACAAGGAGGCCGACCTTCTCAGGAGAGAGCTCTATGGGAATGGAAGCCGTTTTAAGTTTAACCTAGCGGAGATATTAGGGTATGGCAACGATCACTAAGAAAGAACTTGTTGTAAAAATTTCACAGGCGCAAGGGGTTCATCCCAACGAGGTGCGTAATGTGATCCAATCGTTTTTGGATGAAATGACTGATTGCCTCTCAAAAGGCGATCGTTTAGAATTTCGTGATTTCGGTGTTTTTGAGATCGTAGAACGTAAACAAAAAATCGGCCGTAATCCGAAGAACGCGTCAGTTGCTATCGTCATCCCTGCCCGTCCTGCTGTGAAGTTCACACCAGGCAAAAAAATGAAGAAGATGATCGAGAAACTGCCAGTTCCTCATAAGGCTGTTTAAGAGACCCTAGTGATACATATTGAGTCTACAACTCAGGCGGAAGAAATTGATCACCATCTATTTCTTCTGCAAGATTTAGTGTGGAGAATTCTTCAAGACGCTGAGCCGTTTTCTTCGCTGAAGAAACGTTTTGGCGATCTTTTCAAGCAAGGATATCCGGACCAGCTTCAGCTTCCTAAAGCCTATTTATCTTTAATTGCACACCTCCTTCATCTCGATCCTTTGCAAATCCAGCCTCAGCAATTTCCCAATGGCACCGCGCTTCTCGACACCTTGGGCTGGTGCCAGTCGCGCGAAATTCCGGAGCCGATCGAGCTTGCACAGCTCGGCGTTTTGTGGATGATCTTGGGAGTGCGCCTCAAAAACGAAGTGCTCCAAAGAGCAGGCCTTAAAATTGCGATCTGGAATGTCCACCTGCTGGATGCCCAGGGCCGGCCGCATTTATCAACCTGGTCAAGGGCACGGTCATTCCGCCCCTCGACATTATCGCTGTGGCATCATGCGTTATTTACGATCGCCTATCGGCTCACGGGTGAGAGAGGTTTTTTTACCCTTTCGCAGCTGGCGAAAGAGCAGGCATGGGATCCAGAGGCATTTCCGATTAAACTGATGGTGCTCGCTCCTTCCACCATGCAACCGACGCTTCCCAGCCCCTACCATCCTTTTGCAGAAGAGATCACCGTCGGGATCATGAAATTTGCAAATGCCGACATGAGCCTCATGGCGCAGCTCAGTGGATGGAACTCCGGCCTTTTTTCATTCCATAAAAATGAAGTTTCTATTGCAAATGCAGGACCGCAAGTCGGCTCTTATGATGACGTGGGTAAATTCGGAATTTGCAGAACACTCCCTGCCAAAAACCGCGCATTTCAGGAAATCACCTGGGAGAAGACGGCCTATCATTGCCACTTGAAGGGATGGACGCAGCTTTCCGCGCTTCCTCTATGGATTGAGATGGATGCCAGATTGCAGGCGGGGCAAGCGTCGATAGAGGTCGCTATTCAAGATAAAACGGTGGAAGCTCCGCTTAGCATTGTTCTGTTTCTGAAGTGCAACAAGCTGATTTTAGGGGGCAAACACCATTTGGAAACAGGCACTTTGGAGACTTATGACGGCAAAGCCCTCACTTTAGAGCTTCAAGGCCCGACCGAAAAAATGGCGCTCCATCCTGATCCAGCTCTATCCATGAAAGTAATTCCGCTGGCAGGGGGCGATCATTTCTGGGGAGCCCAGTTTCTGGTCGCTTTTCCTCTGCATAAGTCGTTTAGGATAGAATTCAAATAATAACTACTACATATTAAAATCTTTAATATGTTGAAACAAACAATTTCATCAGGTACAATGATGTCTATTTTGGATGAAGAGGAGAGGTGCATTGAAGTTTCCAAGAATTCTTTTACTAGGGTCTTTAGCTCTTTTTGTCATTATTGGCGCCTCGGCGGGCATCAAGAAGTTTTCCGCGTCCAAGCCTAAAGCTGTAGAGAAGAAGGTTGCCTTTGCCCCTCCTAAGCCTCTCACGGTCTCCAGGCCGACCATTCAAGAGAGCGGGGAGCTGCCTGCGGTCAATCGCATCGGCCAGCTGTTTACTACAGGAGACAAGAAGCTGCCGATCGTTGAGACGATCTCTTACGAAAGCACGGTTCCCTGGCTTAAAGGGCGTCCGGCGTGGATTGGCGATTATGCCTCTTATTACTCGACCTCGCGCCACTTCATCGCCCGGAGCTTGAACGGAAAAGCCGATTATTTTACCCAGAAGATCTCTCCCGGCAAGCTGTTCAACGTTTTTAGAAAAGACAAGAACTTCCAATTTTACCTGCTGGCCGATCTTTCACGCTGCAAGATGGCATTTTACTACATCGACCTTGATGCCAATGAAAGAGTGTTATTAAAGACCTACAAAATCGGGGTTGGAAAAAAGGCCGAATCGCCGTCCGGCAGTTTAACGCCGATCGGCAGATATCAGCTGGGCGACAAGATTGCTGTTTATAAGCCGGGGATCATGGGTCTTTTCCATGACAAACAAGTCGAGCTCATCCGTGTCTTTGGTACAAGATGGCTTCCTTTCGGAAAGGAATTAGGGAAAGGGACAGCACCTTCCAAAGGCCTAGGAATTCATGGGGCTCCATGGGATTTGAATCAGAAAGAGGGCAAATGGGTTGAACAGCGGCAGGCTGTTGGATCGTATGAGAGCGACGGCTGCATTCGAATGGCGTTTGAAGATATTGAAGAGCTTTTTTCCATTGTAATTACAAAGCCCACGATTGTGGATATTGTCAGAAATTTTAAAGAGGCGCAGCTTCCCGGAGTGGAAGTCGTGAGCCCCAAACAGTAAGGACCTCATGTTACCGCACGAGAAAAAGATCTACGAGTATGAAGAGACTATCGCTAAGCTTAAGAAGCAGCATAAAGAAAATCCGCTGCTCTCAGAAACCGAGCTTCTCAAACTTGAGAAAAAACTGGGTGATCTGAAGAAAAAAGTCTACTCCAACCTGTCTCCCTGGGAACGTGTCGGAATCTGCCGCGACCCTGCAAGGCCGAAAGCTGTCGATTACATCAAAAATCTGTGCGAAGAGTTTCAAGAGCTTAGCGGCGATCGGCTTTTTAGAGACGATCCTGCGGTCATTTGCGGTCTGGCCAAGATCGGCGGCGTCAAATTCATGGTGATAGCCCAAGAGAAGGGCAGTGACACGGAATCACGCTTGAAGCGGAATTTCGGCATGCCTCATCCGGAAGGATATCGAAAAGCAATGCGCTGTATGCGCATGGCTGCAAAATTTAATTTACCCGTTTTATGTCTCGTGGATACGCCGGGCGCTTATCCTGGCCTTGTTGCCGAAGAGAGAGGGCAGGGGTGGGCGATAGCTCAAAATCTATTTGAAATGGCCCGCCTTCCAACGCCGATTATTGTTGTTCTGATAGGGGAAGGATGCTCCGGCGGAGCGCTCGGGATCGCTGTCGGCGATGTCGTCGGAATGCTCGAGCATGGCTATTATTCGGTGATCTCCCCCGAGGGATGCGCCTCCATTCTATGGAAAGACCCCTCGAAAAAAGAGACCGCGGCGGATGCTTTGAAGATGCATGCAGAAAATTTGATTGAACTCGAAGTCATTGATGAGATCATCAAAGAACCTTTAGGCGGGGCCCACCACGACCCTGAATTTGTTTACGCAAATGTTAAAAAATATGTTTTAGATCAGTGGAACGGCCTCAAGGCCATCCCGATTGAAACTCTCATCGAACAGCGGTATCAAAAATTCCGTCACATGGGCAGAGTCGCAATCGCTGAAGAAAATATTTAATTTCTATCTCCCAGGTAGCATTAAAGTCGTATTCCCGATAAAATGCTCTCTATGCTTCTTTTATTTAAAGCCGCTCTCAGAAACTCCAAGCATTTGGTTCTTCTTCTTATCAGTTTTTTAACGCTGATATTTCTTACCATTGCCAACTTTTTAGAAATTTCCGCCCTTGGCGTTTTGATGAAATCCGACACGCTCTCGCAGCTGATGTCAGGAAAAGCAGCTTCCTCTTCCACCCTCGAAGCGATTGGAAACAATACCGATAAAAATCCGCTTCAATGGGTGATTGGCAAGTTGCAAGGAGCTCTCGGCAATGTCTCCAGTTTCAGAGTGCTCATTACAGTTCTGATCAGCGTTGCGCTCTTTAAGGCCATCACTCTTTTCTGGAGCCGCTATATGACGCAGCTCATGGCTATTCGGGTCAGCAGAGATCTTCGCATGCAATATTTTGAACACATTCAAGCCCTCCCGATGAGCTTTTATCAAAAACATAATATAGGAAGTTTATCTTCCAGGGTTGTCGGCGATGCCGGTCAAATCGCCATGTCGATCAACTCGGCGCTAACCAACTATCTCCATACTCCATTTACAGTTCTTTTAACGCTGATCGCCTGTTTTTACAGCTCTTGGCAGCTCTCCATGGTCATCTTTTTAGGCATTCCGATGGTAGCGATTCCCATTATCACCCTCGCGAAGCGTGTAAAAAGAGTCACCCGCCAGCTGCAGTCCAACCAGGAAAAATTTGCCTCCGTCCTCATCGACTTTTTGGCAGGCATCCAGACCGTCAAGATTTTTGCGATGGAGTCGTTTTCATTCAAAAAATACAAAGAGCAAAACGACCGGATGGCGGTTCTTGAGGGAAAAACAGCTAAATATGGACTTCTTACGCGTCCGATTTTGCACTTCATGACGACGCTCTGCCTTGCCGGAGTGGTTCTCTATGGACTTCTTTCCCTTCATCTAACAGTGTCTCAGCTGATCGTCTTCTGCGGCTTTTTGCAAATGTCGTATGAGACAATTAAAAAATTCGGCGATGAAAATTCCAATATCCAAAGGGGAGTTGTCGCAGCGGAGAGAATGTTTGAAGTCCTCGATTTAAAGCCTGAAATTGAAGACCACGCTAACGCCATACCTCTTGCCGGGTTTGAAGATAAAATCGAATTCAAAAATGTCTGGTTCCGCTATCAAACCCTGGATCAAGGAGCCCAAGCTCAAGAATGGGTTCTTAAAGACGTCAGTTTCACCGTCAAGAAAGGGGAGACGGTCGCGATCGTCGGCCCTACAGGATCGGGTAAATCAACCATCGTTCAACTGTTGCCGCGCCTTTATGAAGTTCAGCAGGGGGAGATCTGCATCGACGGCAAGCCGATCAATGCCTACACACAAAAATCTCTCAGAGAGCGGATGGGATTTGTCTCGCAAAAGCCGTTCCTTTTCTCGGACACTATTGCCGCCAACATTGCTTTCGGCCGCAACTTCTCCAGAGATGAAATCCACGCCGCCTGCCGCAAAGCGCATGCCGAAGAGTTTATCATCCGCCAGCCTAAATCATACGATTCGATGGTGGCGGAGGCCGGTCAAAACCTCTCCGGCGGCCAGCAGCAGCGTTTAGCAATAGCCCGTGCACTTGTTAAAAATGCACCAATCCTGGTTCTGGATGAAGCGACATCCTCCCTCGATGCCATCAGCGAGAACAAAATACGCATGGCCATTGCCGAGCTTCATGGACAAATCACTCAGATTATCATCGCCCATCGGCTGGGCACTATTGAACACGCCGACCGAATCATCTATCTCGACCGCGGTGAAAAAATTGCCGAAGGCTCCAAAGAAGAGCTTTTGAAAACGTGCGAGCCTTTCCGCCACATGTGGGAAATCTTGCATCACCACGAAAAAAAATCTGAAGAGGTAGAAACCCAATTAAGTATATGACCCCTTGCAAAAGAATTTAAACTCGGCCAAAATAATCCCGAAAATCGACGAACCCTTAGTTTCGAAGGAGGTCTCATGTACATTGACATCGACTCCATAAATGAAGATGCTTGGTCCCGCGTTGAACATCAACTAACTCCTAATCCTTCCAAAGACGGCTCCAATCAGATTGGCGTCATCGATCTTTTACCTCAGCTCGTCTTTGTTCCTATTGCTATTACAACTGGATTGCTTGCTGCTGCCGCCAAAATCATGAGGATCGGCTATCACCATATTCATCCGCCTGCTCCCGCTAAACTTAATAATGATTTCACAGACGTCGTGAACGATTCAAGGAACTGGGCAAAATATCCAAATATTGAGGAAGAGCTTGAGAAGCACCCATTGGGAGAGGGGAACAAAGAGTTCGACTTTGGAAGCGCAACGTGTTCATACCAAGATTCAGGTAAAGCTAACTTCCCGTATTCTCAATGGGCGCCATGGGAAGATAATAGAATTGCAAATGAGGCGGACCGTTCTGGCAAAAGCGCAGACCTTATTACACTTTATAAAACAAATCCCTCCGAAGTCATTAATCGAATCAAACAATTGGGAGTGACATCGTATAGGTTCTCTGTCGAGTGGAGCCATATTCAGCCTGCCAATAATGGACCTTTTAATCAGGCTAATCTGCAGGTTTATGTCGATTTTTGCAAAGAGCTCCGAATAAACGGCATCAAGCCGGCCGTCACTCTGCACCATTTCTCAGAGCCGCTATGGTGGCATAATGAAGGAAGCTTTGAAAACCCAGCTAACATCCATTATTTTGTTAAGTTTGCAGAGGCCGTATTTGACGCATTGACCGTAGACTTTAACGGCAAGCCGCTCGTAGAGAAATTTTTCACAATCAACGAACCTGCGATTGAAGCATTTTCACGCTTTGTCAGAGGGGCCTATCCTTCAAACCCCGAGCCGAATAAACAAAGCGCAACAGGCTTGTTTGGAAAAATATTTGAGTATATCGATTACTACCTCATTAAATCTCTTGATAAAGATGGAACTTATTGCAATTTCAAACGCGCAGGCCATTTTCTTCATGGAGCCTTGAGGGCCCACACCGAAGTCTATGATCGCCTGAAAGAAAAAAATAGTGATATCCAAATCGGAATTGTCCATCAATATTTGAGAGCCATTCCTACAACAGCTCTTCAAAGTCCTGTGACCCGGTACATCACACACCTTGTCAACGAAGTTCCATTTCACTATTTCAAAACAGGCGAGTTCCTGCTCAAAACGCCGTTTTGCCATATTCAGTGCCAAGACAAGATACCCAAGACAGACTTCGTCGGTCTTCAATACTACGTGCGTCCCATCATTGGAATGACAGGCCCCACAAGCTTCCATAATGAGCCGCGGACGCTCATGCCGATGCACGAAGATCCTGAAGGTCTTTACGAAGCGATCGTGGAAACGTATAAACACTTTAATGTGCCGGTCGAAATTTCTGAAAACGGCATTTCAAGCAGAAATGACGATCAGCGCAACCGCTACAACATGAGAGCTCTTTTTGCAGCCAAACAAGCGGCTGAAAAGATTGGAGTTGAAAATGTCAGAAGCTATTATTACTGGTCCTTCGTAAGAAACCTCGAATGGGAAATGGGAATGAATTCTCAAGACTTCGGGGCTTATGATTTATTGCCGGATGGAAAGATTGCCGATCAACCAAAACCGGGAATGGAATCATTCGTCAAAGTAGTTAAGGCATTTAATGCTTGCCAAGCAGCCTAGACAGTGATCAAATTAAGCTTCTGGAGAGCTTCTCTTAAGTCTTTGTTATCTGACTTGTCCAGAGAGCCGCTTTTTTTGAGCCAATCTAAATAATCCGGAGGGACTTCCGCCAGAAGCCTTCCTTGGTATTTTCCAAACGGCATGCGGCTTAAATCGGTGGGCTGATTTAAGAGTTCCATGACTTTCTCAATGGGGATATCATCAATCATCACCGAGAAGATTTTATAAAGGATCATCACGTCGTCCAGCGCGCGGTGCGCTTGATTCGCTGCAAATCCATACACTTCACGCAGAGATTGCAGGGCATGGCTTGGAAGGTCGGAGCGGTATTTGCGCGACCATTTCAGTGTATCAAGATATCTCCACGAGGGCATCGTAAGGCCCGATCTTGCCGCTTCTGCATCTAGGAAGAGCTTATCAAACCTGTCGTTGTTGTGGGCGATCAGGACGCAGTCTTCGCCGCAAAATTCAATAAATTGTGCCCCGATGACAGAATAATCGGGAGCATTTGCGACCATTTCATCGGTGATACCCGTGATGGCGGTTGACTCGGCGGGGATAGGGCAGAGCGGATTCACAAACTGCACAAACGTCGCGTCTCTTACAGGATCGTACGCTGCAATCTCGATGATGCGATCCTTATCGGGCCGTACACCGGTGGTTTCCGTATCGTAATAAATAGGTCTCAGTGGCATGATATTCTCATCATAATGCAACGACTCATTTTGCTGATCCTACTTTTTTTCGTTCCCATCCAGGCCAGCCAGAACATTACAGTCTATTTTTCACCTGACGATCATTTGGAAAAGCAGCTGATCAAGATGATCGATCAGGAAAATAAGAGCATTCATGTTTGCATCTATACATTTACGGACCGAGAGGTGGCAGACGCGCTGGTTGCTGCCAAAAAACGAGGCGTCGATGTCGAGGTGATCGTCGACCGGTTCTCCGTCAAAGCCAAATCGCCGCTTCACCGCCTTTCCGCCGCGATGATTCCGGTCTATGTGTGGGATCCTGGAAGAGGCAGGGAGAAAAGGGCCAGGCGCCCTCTCATGCATAATAAATTTTGCATCTTCGGCGGCCACTCCGTCTGGACAGGATCGTTTAATTTTACGTACGACGCCTCGCGCTCCCATCAAGAAAATGCTTTAGTTGTCCGAGATGAAGGGGTTGCACATGCCTATCAAAATCAATTTGCCTCTATCAAAATGCGCTCCTGCATCCCAATCGCTTCATTTGTTGCAGAAAAACCTAAAAAAAGACTTAACAAAAGATAGTTTGTTTAAATTAATAAACATGCTGATTTTATTGTTTAATTATTATATAATATTTTTAAAATAATTAAACTGTAGGTTTTTAATGTGTTCTCCAGTTCCATCTGCACAACAAACAATTTTACCCATAGAATCATCTCCTAAGAGGAGTAAAACAACTGAAGGGATTCCTATTTTTTATGGGCAAGTCCCAAACGACTACAAGGGCAAAGCGCAGTTGACTTATGACTTTGGCGATGTCTGCATAGGGGAATTCGAAAATGGTAGGCTTCAGGGCGAGGGGGAGCGAACTTATTCTGACGGCTGTGCTTACGTGGGGCAATTCAAAAATGGGGAGTGTTGCGGCGAAGGGGCGTTGACTTATCCTGGTGGCACTGTTTACAGAGGGCAATTCGATGATAATTATATGATTTCCGTTGAAGGAAACCACCCTGAAATAGAGCTGCTCATGTTATTACTTAGAAACTTAGATCTGGATGGTAAGCCAAAGGAAAATGTGGATGAGATCGCCACCAAAATTTTCCTCGAGCATGGGAATATAGATCCAGATTTTGTAAATCGACATATTAAACAGGACAATGAGGACTGTCCCCTGGTATGGATAGCAGCCCGATTAAATTGCACCAAGTTGCTCGAAGCAATGATCAAACGCAAGCCTAAAGCAAACATAAATTACATGAACTTCCACTGTCAAACGGCCTTCTCATGTGTTATTGAAAGTAAAGAATATAATTTGGCCCTTCAACTGCTACGGCTGGGTCAGAGGGTCAATCTGCAAGCTTGTTGTTTCTTTTCACGAGAGCCACTGCTCGTTTCTTTGTTTCGTGCTTCGGAACCCTTTTCAGCAACAAAATTAGCTGTCACTCACGAAATACTGGAGCACCTCAATCGAGATGATTTATGGTATAACAAATTGTATAGGTTGGATTCCGATAGTGAAAGGGACTGGATAAGTGAAGTGGAATGGAAGGGGGATAGATCCAGTGCTTTCAATCTTTTAATGGATAGCGATAAAGGTTGTCCGCCTTGCGTAGCAAAAGATTTTATCCTGCGTGAAATGGTGCGTACTCCAGTTGAGCGGTATATCCTAACATTTAATGGCAAGCGATGCATCGACGCTTCTGTCACCGCCGCCTCTATCGGAGCTGACATAGCAGGTAAATTATCTGAAATTACTCCGGTTAGTCAAATAGATATATCGATGCCTCTAAGAATCGCGCAAATGGTTTCTTCTATCGGAGTTTTATTTCGCGAAGTACCAGAGCAAACTTTCTTTGAGCCCTTTTGCAGAGATATCAGACAAATAATAGGCGTAAAAATCTTGCGTGTATTTGATCCGGATTTGAATAATCTACCCGATAGGATTCTAGTATCGGCTCTGGATGCTTTTGAAGTCGAAAAAGCAAGTGATGTGATTGCTTGCCGCGTGCTTCAAAAATGGCAACCGGTTGATAAGAGTGTGAAAAAAACTTTATCCAACCCATTACTTACACCTATGAAGCGGAAGGAATTTCGAAGAGTTATCCAAGATGCAATTGTAGAAAACAGTCCCGGCTCGCTGAATCGACAGAAGCGAGATGCAATTACCACTAAGTTTTCTACACTAAAAATTCAAAAATTTTCGTCGTTGGCCCAGTTGAGTACAGAACTCAAGAAACTATTACAGTAGCTGCTGAGCTTCCCAAGAATGGCCTCGATCTCTTATAATTCTCTCTATAAAATGGAGTCACTTGTGAAAATTGCTGTATTTATTATTTTAGCAGGATGTTTAACGCTTGCCGGTTGTTATTCAGTGGGGCCTGAAGCGGGCGCGATTTCAACTATTCCTGTGACGAACAATCCCAACGCCATGCCAGGCTCCATGAAATCAAGCCCAATGCCATCAGTATTTTAGTGATTTTTTTCAAATCATCAATTATTTTGGTAGGTAGATGAAAAAGGCTGTTGAATACCATTTTTTTAAATCCGATTCAAAAGCAGTGATCAAGAAGCTGGGAAAGGAGAGGCTCCTGCAGTGTTTGAAGCAGATGCTTCTTGTCCGCAACTTTGAGATCCGCGCAGAAGGCGCCTATCTGCAAGGGAAAGTCGGTGGGTTTTTCCACTCTTACATGGGTCAAGAGGCGATTCAAACGTCTGCCGTCGACATCATGGGAAAAGAGCAGTGGTGGATCACATCTTATCGATGCCACGCTTTAGCTCTTTTACTGGGCGCAACACCGAATGAACTGATGGCTGAGCTTTTTGGACGTGCCACCGGCAATGCCAAAGGGCGCGGCGGTTCGATGCACTTTTATACCGAAACACTTCTCGGCGGATTTGGAATTGTCGCAGGACAAGTGCCCATTGCAACCGGCGCTGCCTTTACAATGAAATACCTCAAGAAAAAAGGGGTTGCCGTCTGTTTCTTGGGAGACGGAGCCGTAGCTCAAGGATCGTTCCACGAATCTCTCAACATCGCATCGCTATGGAACCTTCCCTGCATCTACGTGATCGAAAACAACCAGTGGGGCATGGGAACCGCCGTTGAGCGGGCGATTGCCGCACAGCCGATCGGGGAGAAACAGGCAGTCTCCTACGATATGAAATCGTATACATTCGACGGCATGGATTTTTTCAATTGCTACGCTGGATTTGCACACGTCTTTGAAGAAGTCAAATCAACTTCCCGGCCTGTGCTTGTCGAAGTTGTCACAGAACGCTTCCGCGGCCACTCTATTTCAGATCCGGCCCTCTACCGCTCCAAAGAGTCGCTCACAAAATGCATGGAACGCGATCCTATTCTGACTCTTTTCGAAGCGCTCAAAAAAGAAAAAATGATCACCGATGATGAGTATGAAGCGCTCGATAAAGAGCAAAAAAACAAAATGATCGAATCACTCAAGTTTGCTGAAGAAAGTCCGTGGCCCGACCCGATCACGCTCGGAGAGGATGTATTTGCACCATGACGACACAAATTGTAGAAATGCGCGAAGCGCTCCGTCAAGCCCTCGATGAAGAAATGACCAGAGACTCCCGTGTCTTTATCATGGGGGAAGAAGTCGCCGAATATAACGGAGCGTATAAAGTCACCAAAGGCATGCTCGACAAATGGGGCCCTGAGCGTGTGATCGATACGCCGATTGCCGAAGAGGGATTTGCCGGTCTTGCCATCGGCGCTGCCATGACAGGCCTCCGTCCTGTTGTTGAGTTCATGAGCTTTAACTTCTCATTCGTTGCAGCCGACCAGATCATTTCCAACGCAGCTAAAATGTACTACATGTCCGGCAGCAGATTCTCCGTTCCTGTTGTGTTTAGAGGCCCGAACGGCGCCGCTGCGCAAGTCTCTTCCCAACACTCGCATTGCGTCGAAGCGATCTATGGAAATCTTCCAGGACTGATCATTATTGCTCCCAGCAATCCTTACGATGCCAAGGGGCTCTTAAAGTCTGCGATCCGAAGCAACAACCCTGTTCTATTCCTCGAAAACGAGCTCTCCTACAACGACAAGATGGAGATTCCCGTTGAAGAGTATTTAGTCCCCATCGGAAAAGCTAAAGTCGTAACCGAAGGGCATCATCTGACGCTCGTCAGCCACAGCCGTATGGCGCTTCTCTGCAAAAAAGTTGTCGATGAACTTGCAAAACGCGGCATCAGCATCGAGCTGATCGATTTAAGAACGATTAAGCCGCTGGATATCGCCACCGTTGCAAACTCAGTCCGAAAAACACACCATGTTGTTCTCGTCGAAGAAGGGCACTATTTCACAGGGATTTGCGCAGAGGTCGGCTTCGAAATTCAAGAGCACTGTTTTGATTTTCTTGACGCGCCGATCAAACGTGTGACACAATGTGAAACACCAATGCCCTATTCTAAAACGCTCGAAAAACAGACGATGCCGACAACTGAACGGATTACGCAGGCTATTTTAGAAACATTAAATTTAGAGACGTAATATGCCTTTTACACTGACTATGCCAAAACTCTCTCCAACCATGGAAGAAGGCACCATTGCAAAGTGGCGCAAGAAAGAGGGCGATTTTGTCAAAGCCGGCGAAGTTCTTTTCGAAGTTGCAACCGATAAAGCAACCGTTGAACACTCAGCGCTCGACAGCGGCTACCTCCGAAAAATTTTAGTCAAAGACGGCGGCTCTGCCATCGTCAATCAGGCCGTTGCTATTTTCACAGAAAAAAAAGATGAGAGCATCGAGGGTTATAAACCAGAGGGCGACGTGCCACAAGCTGCTGCAGTAAAACCTTCAGCTGCCAAAGAAGCTCCCACGCCTAAAGCTGCCGCTGTGCCGAGCAGCACTCCTCAGGCAACATTTAAGCCTGAGCCGCCTCTCAAGGGATATCATTTCAAACAAGCGACGGCTAGCATGGAATCCCATGTGCCTGCCTCTCCGCTTGCCAAAAAACTTGCTAAAGAAAAGGGGATCGATTTGACAACATTACAAGGAAAAGGAACAGGACCCGGCCACCGCATCGTCAGCCGCGATATCGACCTCGGCCAACCCAACTTGCCCGTCACATTCGGCCGGCATGAAGCACCCGATGTCGCTCCAGGGACATTTGAAGAAGAAGCGCTCACTCCTATGCGCAAAACGATTGCAACCAGACTCCAAGCAGCCAAGTCCACCATTCCTCACATTTATATCACAATGGAAGTGCGCTGTGAAAAACTCCTCGATCTCCGCGAGCAGCTCAAAGCACTCGGTCTTCGCGTCTCCGTCAACGATCTCGTGATCCGAGCTTCTGCTTTAGCTCTTCGCGAGCACCCTGAGATTAACAGCGGCTTCGATACCGAGCAGCAAAAAATCATCCGCTTCAAAACCATTGACATTTCTGTCGCAGTGACAATCCCCGATGGACTTATCACTCCCATTATCCGTCATGCCGACTTCAAAAATGTTGGAGAAATTTCCGCAGAAATAAAAATGCTCGCCAGCCGTGCCAAAGAAGGCAAACTGAGCCGCGAAGAATATGTCGGCGGATCGTTCACCGTCTCCAACCTTGGCATGTACGGTGTTTCCGACTTCTGTGCAGTGATCAACCCGCCTCAAGGGGCGATCCTGGCTGTCAGCGCAATCCTGGACAAGCCCGTTGTTCAAGACGGACAAGTGGTCCCCGGCAAGCTCATGACCTTGACCCTCTCCGCCGATCATCGCGTGATTGACGGCGTTGCAGCTTCGCTCTACCTCAAAACCCTCCAGCGATTCCTAGAGCAGCCTGCAGGTCTATTACTTTAAGTAAGGAATATGACTAAAAAAATCCTGATGATTGCTGGCCCTAATGGTGTTGGAAAGACTACTATGGCTCTAGAGCTCATGGCTGATGATCCTTTAGTCTATGAATTCATCAACTCAGATGAAATTGCAAAAGGTCTTGCTCCACTTCACCCAGAAAGCGTAGCTCTAGCAGCAAGCAAGTTAATGATAAAGAGATTACAAGAACTTCTCGAGGCACATCAAAGTTTTGCCTTTGAAACCACAGGTGCAGGAACAAATTATATCAAATATTTAAAGCTGGCTAGAACGAAAGGATATGAGATTCATCTCACATTCTTATGGCTTGCCAGTCCAGCTCAAGCCGTTAAAAGAGTTATTCAAAGAGTCAAACAAGGGGGACACCATGTTCCTGAAGAGACCATTATAAGACGCTATTATCTCGGACTCAAAAATCTGTTAAATTATTACTTGCCTCTTGTTGATACTGCTCTGGTAATGGATAACTCGTTAGAGTTGTTGCCAAAGCGTCACATTGCTATGAAGATTAAAAATGATTCCCTTGATATTTTAGATAGTGAAGTTTGGGATAAAATTCAGAGAGCCGCTTATGATAGATGAATTTACTGCAAAAATACTAAGAGCACATAAAAGAAGCTTTAAAAGAGCTTTTGAAACAGCTGTTCGTACGGGTACAGCACTTGTGGTAATGAGAGATGATAAACTTGTCGAAGTGAAGCCCCCTTACAGATATGAACTCGTTCCTATCAAAGCAGTCAAAAAGAAAAAAACTCGTAAGAAATAACAATTGCTCCAAAACCTATCCAATACATAATAATAATTATTATTTTTTATTATTAAAATAATTGATTAGATGTTTTGTAAAAATGGACAAGTTTGTTATCTGTGATTATAATAAGAAGCAGTTAATATGAGGAATTTATGAAAAAATTTATACTACTTTTGGCGACAGCTACTCTTTTTATGGGCTTATGCCATGCTAACGAATCTCAAGAAGATCAGCCTGCGGAACAGGAAAAAACAAGTTCTGAAAGTTCCAGCGATTGGGACAAATTGAGTCCTGAGACACAGGAAAAGATCTCTGCTATGGAAAACCGCTGGTAGCCTTGGGACTTAGCCTATTAAGTCAAGCATTGCATTTTTTTGCTCATAACAGCTAAAATAGCTGTTATGATCAGGAAGGACTTTAAAACTTACCATTCGGTTGTAGTTTCTAGTGCATTTCTGCTTGCCCTTCTCCTTCTGCGCCAAGCCGCGCAGTAACATATATAATTTCCTAACATTCATTCCACCGATAGCAGCCCCGAAAAGGGCACACAATTAATTATGTTAAAATAAAGGAATTTTTATGACGTCTTTCTCAAAACCGCGTGCGGTCATCTGGATGATCTGGATTGTCGCCTCGGTATTTTACGCGTACCAATATGTTTTACGGGTGATGCCAAGCATCATGCTCCCTAATATCATGGAGCAGTTTCACATCGATACGCTGGCTTTTGGCCAGTTCTCAGGCATTTATTATATCGGGTATGCGCTGATGCATCTTCCGATAGGGATTATGCTGGACCGTTTCGGCCCCCGAAAAGTGATGACGGCCTGCATCCTTTTGACCGTCGCGGGTCTGACGCCGCTGATCTTTGCCGAGCATTGGGTCTATCCGATTATTGGAAGGCTGATGATAGGCATTGGATCGTCTGCAGCGATTTTAAGCGTTTTTAAAATCATCCGCATGACGTTTAAAGAAGAGCTCTTTCCCCGGATGCTGAGTCTTTCTGTGACCATCGGTCTGATCGGCGCCATCTACGGAGGGGGTCCGGTGAGCTATATGCTTTCGACTTTCGGCTACCAAACGGTCATATATGCGTTTGCAGCGGCAGGGATCGCCTTAGCGGCTTTGACCTACTGGATCATCCCTGGCATGACAAGCCCCTCTAAAAACACGGTTGTATCCGATATTAGAGAGGTTTTGGGCAACAAGCGTGTCATCTGGTCCTGCATCTTCGCCGGCCTGATGGTGGGGCCTTTGGAGGGGTTTGCCGACGTATGGGGCACCTCGTTCTTAAAAAACGTCTATGGCCTCGATAGCACAGCGGCTGCCAGCCTGCCTTCCATGATCTTTATTGGGATGTGCTTTGGATCGCCCTTACTGAACCTGATTGCGGAGAAGACCGGCAGCTACCTCGGGACCATTATCGGCTCCGGGATTGCAATGGCTGCCTGCTTTTTCCTTATGCTGAGCTTTCAGATGCCGCCGCTTTTTCTTAGCTTGATCTTCATCATAGTCGGAGTGTGCTGCGCTTACCAGATTTTGGCGATCTATAAGGCGTCAACTTATGTTCGTGAAGAGGTCGCAGGGCTTACGACAGCTGTTGCCAACATGATCATTATGGTGTTTGGATATGCATTCCATACGGTGATCAGCGCTGTTATCGACTGGATGGGAGGCGCTGCTACATCGCAAGGGCTGCTCTATGGAACATTAGTGATTCCCATCGCGCTTTGCATAGGTTCGGCAGGATTTATTTTCTTGTTGATGAAGGAAAAGAGACAAACTGCAACTGCACCATAAGGTGCAGCTACCGATCTGATCATTTTTTGGGAGTCGTTTGGGTGATCAATCTTTCCAAAGGAAGGGCGTTCATTGAAACGACTTCGACTCTTCTTGCAAGACCTTGTTGATGGATAAATGCTTTCACTTCATCCACATGCTCAGGAGAGGTGGCAATGCCTCGAATCTCTTGACCCAGCGAGAGTTTATTCATTCCATATTCACTGCCAAAGAATGTATCTATTCGCTGATCGTACTCGTTGCCATCTTTGAGGAATACAATTGGATAGGTTTTCATGATCTGAACTTTATCTTCTGGAGTTAATTGGAAGCCGATAGGCGCTTCAAGCTCTTGTCGTATCATTTTTACAGAAGCAAAGAAAATTTTCGTCTCCTTGCGGGATGCATAGTCGGCATGATTTTTATTAAAAGAAGCGAGCTCTGCATCCAGCCATCGACCCAATTTTTCTTTATAAGCTTCTTGGAATAGTGTTTCATCCCAAGCTCGTATTTGACGTATGCGTAACAGGGTTCGGTTCCAATTGGCTGAGGAAGACGTATAACCGTAAGGCGGATAATCATCCGCTTCTGAAATATGATTTTCACTGATAGTGATATGTGCATTCATTGCTTCAACAGTCTTCTCGAATGAAAATCCAAAATTTCCAGAGTAAGAAACAGCTGTACTCACTCCATCTTGCATAGGCGCCCATGAAGTCTTGGTGCGATTGATGCCGTTGTCTGAAATGCCTCGAAAACACTCTCCGCTAAACGTCGGGATCCTTTGCTCGTCCAGGCGTCCAAAAGGGATGAGGCAGTTTTTATCTTCACCTTCAAGCCTGCTCATTAAATAGAGAGCGCTGTAAGTCGAGCCGTGGCAATACCGATAAACTGGCGTTTGAAACGGGTTAATATAAGAAACGAAGCTTGATAAAGCAATAGCTCCGGAAGATATGTAAGAAATGATACTCATATTTCTACCTTTATTAATAATATAAGAAAAATTATAACATTTATTTTAATTAATTAAAACTATGACATTAAGTTGTTGGTTGTAAGTTGCTTGCGCTGGAAGTAGAGGGTGGTTCCTTCCCTCTATCACGATAACCAATGCTTGGCTATACTTCTTCGGAGCAATAAGGAGGATCTATGCATGCTACTTGTGTAAGGCTGTTTTCAACCATGGCGCATCCTGTAAAGTTTCAATTGCAGATGCATTTAATTAATATGTATCATCAAAAAAATACAGGTGTCCTAAATATTGGAACCATGGAGCAGCTTGAAACAGCGACCAAGATTTATTCCAGCGAAGCAGTATCTAAGTGTTTTGACTATTGGGATGGAACACCAAAGGCTTATCCAATCCTGCCAGAAGGGTGCTCGCTCGTTGCATGTATTGATCGTTGGGTGGATAGGCAGGTCGTTGTTGTTTATACTTTAGAGCAAATGGAGCAAATACAGGAGCTGCGTGGTGATTCAAAAGTACACTTTATTGAATGGAAAGTTTTAGAAATACCTCGAAAACTGGAATTTAGTTTATTGCAAGAGGTGAGTTTGGAAGACGGACTCATTATCAGCTTTTCTCCCAAGCCCTCGGATAAAACCTAACTGCTACAGCCAGCGCTTGCGCTGGAAGTAGAGGACGGCCAGAGTCACGAGCATGAGGGTAGCCCCCATGATATACATAAAGGCCCAGGGATGGTGGGAGAGGGGGAGCTCGACGTTCATGCCGTAGAGGCTGGCGATCATGGTGGGGATGTTGAAGAGGATGGTCAGCGCAGTCAAGAGCTTGATGGTCTTATGCAGGTTGTTCGTGAAGATGATTTGGTAGGAATCGCGGAGGGACCTGATACTTTTTAAGCTGATGCTGCAGAGGTCTTCCGACTGCCGAACGGCGTTTAAAAGGTCGTCGAGGAGTTCATGGTCTTTTTCATAGAGGTTGGTGTATTTTCCGGAGGTGATCGCCTCGAGCACGGATCGAAGGGGAAGAAGGGCCGACATGTATTGGTTGAGGATCTCTTCGCTTTTTGTCAGTGTGGTGATGTCTTCGCTATCGACGGAGATAATTTCTTTTTCCTGTCTTAAAACGTTATGCCTTACGCGCCTGATGTGGATGTTGAACTCTTGTGTGATCTTCAGGAGGAGCGCGATAAGGAGTTTGGATTTTTGCAGGGTTGAATGTTTATTTCTTTGCAGGATGAAATTACGGACGAGATGGCTTTGGTGAGGAGAGACGGTTGCGATATAGTGGGGCGCCAGGATGATCGTGAGAGTGGAGGTGTAAAGACCTGTTTCATACTCGGTCGGATGGCGGGTGAAGATGAGCACGGTGCCTTGGATTTTTTCAACGCGTGGCACTTCGTATTTATCCAAACAGTCTTGGAGGTCGGTGACTTCAAGGCCAAGTTTTTGTGCTAAGAGGACCATATCGTCGCTGGTGGCTTCTTCGACATGGATCCAGCACCCTTCCCGTATTTCAGGGATGAGCTGGAACTCTTCATCGCGCACAGTCTTATAGTAGTACTGGATCATAATTTGATCTATCTCAAGAGACCAAATTTAGAACAATCTTTTTTGGTGGGAGGCCCGCCTTTCCGAATGGAAAGGCGGGTGTATTATGACTAGAATTTAGCGCTTAAATTAAGCTGGCCGCCAAAGACATTGGAGTCGTTGTGGGTATTAAGCTTAGTGTAATAAGGCTCAAGACGCAGGTCCCAATATTTTGCATGACCTGTTTTTAGAGTTATAGGGACAGAGACTTCATAGCCTAAGGCTTTTGAGGCATTGCTTTGCGAAGCAGAATGCTTATTTTTATTCACGCGGTGCTCTAGAAAGAGTGCGCGGGTTCCTTTTACATTGAGGCCGACGCTAAAAAATGAACTGATTTGCAGTTCTGCTTTCATACCGACTGCTGCATAAACCCAATCTTGGGTATAATTAATCGATTTGAAAGGTCGTACATAATAGCCGCCAGCTCCAACAAATGGAGTGATGAATATAGTGTCTGCACCGGAGAGGTTATATCCCAGACGGAGTTCAGCATTGCTAAACGAACCAGTTGTTTTATCATCATAAAACGTGGCTTTGTTATCTTCAGCTTTGATATGGACTCTGCCAACTGCATACTGTGCATGTCCGCCTACATAGGGAGAACCGGGGGTTAAGAAGTCAAACCCAGCTTTTAATCCGTAATAGACGCTTTCGTCTTTGATATGGATTCCCTTGAGTTGTGGAGATTGATTGGTCCAGAACATGTCAGGCCCTATATAAAAACGATCTCTGTTTGGTTTATCTTTTTGAATATAGATTGAAACTCCACTTGCAGTGTCGGTTGCGAGCAAGTCTGGTTGGTGTGCGTTCAGTGCGCAGGTTCCAATTAGGCCTGCAAATGCTGTAATGAATAGTGCTTGTTTCATTTTGTCCTCCTTTTAGAAGATTACGATGACAAGCATGTTCCTAATCGAGGAAAAAAGCAAATTTATTAAAATGAATCGTTCAGCTTGGCTTCGAGCTCGCGGAGCTTGGAAGCAAGTTCGCGGATGTTTTTGAGGTAGACTTGGTCGCGTTGGTGTTCGGCCAGCGGGATAGCGGGGTTGCCGCCGAATTTGCCGGCGGTCTTGATCGATTTTTTGATGCCGCTGCGGGCAGCGAACATAGCGCCGTCGGCGATCTCTAAATGTCCGACGATGCCGGTCTGTCCGCCGACGATGACGTATTTGCCGGTCTTGACAGAACCTGAGATGCCTGTTTGGGAGACGATGAGGTTGTGGGGCCCGATGGTCACGTTATGGCCGATTTGGACGAGGTTATCGATTTTTGTGCCGCGGGAGATGCGGGTTTCTTTGAAGCGGGCTCTATCGATGGTTGTGTTGGCGCCGATTTCGACGTCATCTTCGAGGATGACGATGCCCATCTGTTCTTGTTTTTGGTGTTTGCCGTGGGCGTCGGTGGAGTAGCCGAAGCCGCAGGAGCCGATGACGGCGCCGGGCTGGAGTACGACGCGGTCTCCGAGGATGCATCCTTCGCGGACGGTGCAGTGGGGGTGGAGGTGGCACGCGATGCCGATGGAGGCGCCTGCACAGAGCACGACGTGGGGTCCGATGATGGTTTTAGCTCCGATGGTGCAGCCGGCGTCGATGACGGCGTGCGGGCCGATGGCGGCATCCGGAGCGATGGTAGCTGATGGGTGGATCACGGCGGTAGGGTGGATGCCTGTGAAGCCGGTGGAGGGGAGTTTATCTTTTCCGAAGAGTTCGATGAGCTTTTGAAAGGTTGCAGTGGGAGAAGAGGAGAGGAGGTAGTTTTTTTCATCGATGCGAGGTGTTGAAGGATCGATGCAAATCACCCCGGCATTCGTAGTCGCAAGGAGCGATCGATACCGGGGATTAGCTAGAAAAGAGGCCTCCGTCAAACTTGCAGACTCAAGATCTTCCACGCCGGTGATCACATGAGCTGGATCGCCGATGAGTTTAGAGTCTGTGAGAGTAGCAAGTTCTTGGAGGGTTTTTTTCATTATTTCTTTTCTTCTACTTTTGGAGCCTCGGCGACGGGTTTCTGCTCGATTGTTGCAGGAGCTGCCGCTGCGGCTTGTTTTTTCTCTTCGATCTCAAAGTGCTTGTCCATTTCTTTGACGATTTCGCTGGTGACATCTAAAGCTGGAGAGCTGAAGAAGCAGGCTTCTTTATTGAGAATGACATCATATTTCTTGGTAGATGCGAGTTGCTCTGCTGCATGGTTGATGCCGCCGACGACAGTCTGCATGATCTTGTTTTGACCTTGGTGCATGAACTGATAGAACTGTTGTTGGTAGCGGTTAAGCTCTTCGCTGAGCTGGGCAGCTTTGGCATGCATTCCTTCTTCAGCTTCTTTTGAGAGGCCGTCGAGGTAATCTTTGTCTTGGAGCTTATCGTTGATTTCACGGAGCTGTTTGTCGTTGTCTTCAACGAGGGAGATGAACTGTTTGCGCATGGTTTCAAAAGCATTTTGCTCTTGTTTTCCGAGTTTTGACTCAGTAATGCAGCTGCTAAAATTCACGATTCCCACTTTTTGCTCGGCAGCACAGAGCTGCATCGAGATGCAAGTGAGAGCGGCTAATGTAAATAGTTTCTTCATAGATACTCCTTATTAGGGTTGTTAAAATTTTTCAGAACTGGCCTCCCATCGAGAAGAACACCTTCTGTTTTTTTGTGTGTTTAGGGCAATTGACAGGTTGTCCGTAGCCGACAGTGATGGGCATGCGGTTCATGATCTCGACACGTACGCCGATACCATAACTCATCAAATACTTGTTAATTTCGAATCTATTCATGGAGAGCGATCCGGCATCGATAAAGACGAAGGCATCGAGGATGGGGAGAATTTCATGGTTGTATTCCAGCGACAGGATCGAAGTGGAGATACCTCCGACAGGATCGCCGTCAGAGTAATGTTTTCCGATATTGTAATCTTTATAACCCCGAACGGTGTTTAAGCCTCCAATGTAGAACCGTTCGCTGTCAGGAAACTCAGTGAGATCTGTTGACCACCAGGCAGGCTGGATGAATTTGGCTTCCCAGCGGTATTTAATGACGCCGCGCCTCCAAAGCTGCTGGTAGTAGCTATTGACGTAGCTATACTTGAGGAAGGAGAACGTTCCGCCAAGACCTGCAAACTCGACTTCCATCAGCGAGCGGAAGCCTCGATGCGGTTTGGTCATGTGATCGGTCGAGTCGAAGTTGAGCGAGGTGGAAACGGCAGAGATGTTGTTGGTTTTTGTTCCGTCTTTTCGTTCTGCTTTAGGCGCATGATGGGAAACATCCATCGACGCATGTTTGGCACGGTATTTGGTTCCAAGCCTCCAATAGGGGGTCAGGGGGTAATTGGCAAAGACGCTGCCGCCGAGGGAGTCGATCTCATATTTTTTCGCCTGCAGCTGACTCTGGTTGACGAATCCTTCGAATCCAACGCTCCAAAGCGTTTCACGGAAGTACGGTGTGATCCAGGTCATCACATAGTTGCGCACTTTATTTCCGAGCGTGACTTTCGCATGGGCATATTCGCCGCCGCCGCGCATTGCAGAGGGTCCCTGCTTGGGCAGTTTGGCAAAGCCTTTGTAGTTGAAGTTGGTCTCGGTGACATCAAGCCCTCCGAAGACGCCGTCGCCGGAACTCAGTCCAAAGAAGAGGCTGGCGTGTCCTGTGGGCGCTTCTTCAACTTCGATATAGATATCTCGATAGTTGTCGCCCAGGATTTGATCGTCTTGCGAACGGACGGGATAGACGTTGACGTTTTTAAAATAGCCGATGTTTTGGAGCCGCTCTTGAGTGGCTTTGAGGAGGACGGAATCAAATTTCTCGCCGGGGGTGAGGAGTGACTCGCGCAAAATGACTTTGGCTCGAGTCTGCTCATTTCCAAAGATGCGGATCAGGCCGATTTTGTACTCAGCGCCTTCTTCGATTTCAAATTTGATGTTGTAGATCGGCTTATCAGAAACAGGCATCGCTTCGAATTGGACGTGGGTATCGATATAGCCTTTGCGTCCGTAGAGGTCTTTGATGGCTTCCTGCGTAGCCCTCATTTTGTCGGAGAATAGAGCTCTTCCGGATGGATGAGGAATGCTTTTTCAACTTCTTCATCTGTAAAGAGGGTGTTGCCTGTGAAGGTAATTTCACCGTAGCGGAAAAGAGGTCCATGATCGGCGGTCATTGTGATGATGACTCTTCCTTCTTTCTCGGCATTGGTGATTTGAAGGTCGACTTTTGCATCTCCATAGCCTTCATTTTGCAGAAGGTTCAAGATCTGGAGTTTGTCTTGCTCGACTGCATCTTCCTGGAGAATGCCGGTACCGGTGAGCCAGCTGGTGAAAAAGTTATATTTTTTGGTGTGGATCATCTCGAGGATGCGGCTTTTTTCTTTCCTGGTAAAGCCGCTAAAGACGATTTCATCCACGATTCCGGCTCTTCCTTCAACAACCTGTGATCGCAATATCGACTTCGTTGGTGTCGGGGACAGGAGTCGCTGTATAGGAGAGCTGTGATTCGAAATAACCTTTTTTAACGTAGTATTCTTTGACTTTGTTGAACTGTTTGTTGAAAGCTACGCGGTTAAAAGTTTTTACGCCCTTGATGCCGAGCTCTTTTCGAAGAGCGCTGCTTTTCAGATGGCTGTTGCCGGTCCAGGTGATGGACCTTATCGTTGGGCGGAGCCATACTTTGAGGGTGATGTAACACTTCGCCGTTTCGCGTATGAACTTCAGGCTCAACGCGGTCATATTGCCCGGCCAGTGTTTTTAGATCGGTATCAAAGACGGTGGGGAAAACGGATCGCCGACCTTTGTGTTCAATTTTTCTAAGACCGGTTTTGGGTCGAAGGAGGCGTTAGCGGGCAGGTTTTCCGCTTGGACGTCGATTCTCTCGACGTGGCGACTCTCGATAGAGACGGTGCTGATGTAGCAGCATCTGCAGCCAAGTCGAATGGCGTGCAGGTCAAAAGGAGAAGGGATGAATAAACAAAAAAATTCTTTACATGTGTCATTGAATCCTACCAAACTAATGAGAGTATAAAAAAAGTTGTGGAAATAAGCAAAGGGGTAATTTTTTAAAAAAAATTTAAAAGGCTTGTCTTCCAACGAAAGCTCTCGAAAGAGTGCCGCCGTCCACATATTCCAGCGGGCTTCCCATCGGAAGGCCGAAGGCAAGGCGGAAGACGGGGATGGAGAGTTGTCCAATCTTTTCTTTAAGATAAAGAGAGGTTGCATCGCCTTCTAGCGTTGAATCCAGGGCGATGATCACTTCTCGGATGGAATTATTGCGGAGCCTCTCTAATAGGGGAGCCAGGTTCAGCTGCTCGATCGTGCGTCCGTCTAAGGGAGAGCAGCGCTCCAAGAACATGATAAAGTCCTTTATAAGCGTGGGTCTCTTCGATGGCGTAGGCGTCTTTGGGTGAGCCGATGATGCAAAGGATCGAGGGGTCTCTGCGTGTAGAATTGCAGAACTCGCAGCCATCTGGGCTCGAGAGGCAAAAGCAGGTGGGGCAGTGGGGAACCTGCGCTTTTAATGTATCTAAAAGAGTTGAAAGCTGCGAAATGGACTCGTCTTCCCAAGTTAAAAGTTGAAAGCAAACCGTTCGGTGGTTTTGCTTCCGACTCCGGGGAGCAGCTTTAATAAGGTGATCAATTGGTCAAGGGCGGGCGGATATCTCGTCATTTGTATAATCTATATCATATACCTTACACCCGGGTTGCGATTCAAGTTGAAAAATATCAGTCACATGGCAAAAAATGAAGAGGTAGGTTTCATTTGCCTAATAAGGATAATTATGAAAGGTTTAGATACTGGAAAAGACAAGGTAAAAAAGATTTGCGATCTTCTCAAACGGGGAGACTTTAGAGCCCGCGCAAATTGAAGCGCAAGAAATTCTCGAGAAAGCACGGCTGCGTTCTGAAGAAATCATCGCTGAGGCCCATCGTAAAGCAGAAGAGATGCATCAAATCGCCCATCAGGAAATTGGGCAGCAGCGATCTGTGTTTAATGCGTCGCTGTCGCAAGCTTGCCGCCAAGCGCTCGAATTTCACTGAAAGAAAAGATTGTAGAGAAGCTGTTTAATCCCGAACTTTCCCATCTTTTAACAAAGCCGCTGCAAGAATCAAAAGTCGCGGCTAGACTCATTGAAGCCGTAGTTCAAGCCATCGAAAAAGAGGGGCTTGATTCAGATTTGAGCGCGATGATCTCATCAGCTGTTTCCGCACGCGAGGTCAATACGGCGCTTGCTGCTAAAATTCTGGACAGGCTCAAAGAGAAAAGCGTGCTGGTCAGCTCCATCGGCGGCGGGATCGAAGTGAAGCTGCTTGATCAAAATATGACGATCGATCTGTCGGATACGGCATTTAAAGAGCTTGTTGCAGGTTATATACGTAAAGATTTCCGCGATTTAGTGTTTAAATCCTAAAAAATAGGCGGCGCTTTTGGCCAATTATTACTTTTTAGCTGCGTCACTCCCCCGCTTGTATTAGGTGAAAAACCCGAGCTGTCGTTCGATGAGCTCATTTCAAGGCTGGATATCAATCTTAATAAGAAAGACACTTTAAAAACGGTGGTGTTCCGGCGGTGGATCGACCTTAATAACATCCGAGCCCTTTTTCTAGAGGACGCGATTGATCCCAGGGGGAATTTAAGCGAGAAAGAGTTCGATCAAGCTCTGCTCCTTCAAGACGGCCTGCCGCAGTACGTATTTGACTATCTAGACCAGTTTGAAAATGTGCAGCAGAAGCTCCGTTTCTTTCCTGGACTCATTGCGGCCTACTATCGAGAAGAAATACCCGGCCAGGACGGTTTCTTGAAGAGATACCTCGAGTTTGAACGTTCGTGGAGGCTTGTCATGGTGGGCATCAAAGCCAAAGAGCTGGGGAAAGATGTTACCGAAGAGCTTCAATTTGAAGATTTAAAAGACCCGCTTGTGATGGATCTTCTTGCTCAGAAGGATTCAGTCTCTTATGATCCACCGCCAGAGTTTCTTTCACTCAAAGAAAAATATCTAGCGTGCGGCCCCGATCCTTTTCAGCAATTTAAAGAAATCTCGAGGTGGAGGTTTCAGCAAATCGAAGAGCTTGTTCAGGAGCCGCTATTTTCGATCGATTGGATTTTAGGTTATATGGCTCAGCTCTTAATTGTTGAACAGTGGAATGAACTTGATGCTGCAAAAGGCGAAGTCATTCTTGAAGCATTTGTAGGATAGCAAAATGAAAAATACCGCAACCGGAAAAGTCGTAAAAGCAGCTTGGAAACCTGCTTCATGTGGAGTTTGATGGAAGCATCCGCCAGGGCGAAGTCGCCATGGTGAAGCTGGGGATCTACGCTTCTCAAAGGAGAAGTGATCGAGATCGCAGATGGGGAAGCTAAAATCCAAGTGTTTGAAGACACGTGGGGCGTCAAACTGGGAACGACTGTTGAATTCAACGGCCACCTTCTCGAAGCGGAGCTTGGCCCCGGCCTGCTGGGTTTGATAGTGGACGGGCTCCAAAATCCTCTGGAGAAAGTTGCCGATGCGATTGGTCTTTTTTTAACGCGCGGCGTTTATTTAGAGCCGCTTGACCGTACACGCCACTGGGATTACCATCCTGTCGCTAAAGTGGGAGATATCGTCCGGCGCGGCGATGAGCTCGGCTATACGATGGAAGGAAGATTCCACCACAGGATCATGGTTCCTTTTTCTCATGCAGGGGAGTATACCCTGACGTGGGTTGCCAAATCCGGCAGCTTCAACATTGATACCGTGATTGCAAAAGCCGTTGACGTCAGAGGGCATGAATACCACTGGACCATGGTTCAAAGATGGCCGGTAAAAATGCCGCTGCGAGCAGGCGAGAAAATTAAAGCGACACGTATGATGGACACCGGCGAGAGGATCATCGATACGCAGTTTCCTGTTTTGAAAGGGGGGACGTTCTGCTCTCCAGGACCTTTCGGTGCAGGGAAAACCGTTCTTCAGCACCATCTTGCGAAATATTCATCCGTCGACATTGTGATTGTCGTTGCCTGCGGCGAGCGCGCAGGGGAAGTTGTAGAAGTGCTCCGCACGTTCCCGCATCTCTCCGACCCTCATACTAACGAACCCCTCATGAACCGCACGGTCATCATCTGCAACACTTCTTCGATGCCGGTGGCTGCGAGGGAAGCCTCCATTTACATGGGATCCACCATCGCCGAGTATTACCGGCAGATGGGACTTGATATTTTGCTACTGGCCGATTCAACATCACGTTGGGCCCAGGCGATGCGCGAGATGTCGGGAAGACTTGAAGAGATCCCCGGTGAGGAAGCGTTTCCTGCTTATCTGGCGTCGCGTATTGCTGCATTCTATGAACGATCAGGCGTATTAAAACTTGCGAGCGGAAAAACCGGATCTTTAACAATTGGCGGCACCGTGTCGCCTGCCGGCGGAAACTTCGAAGAGCCCGTGACGCAAGCCACTCTTGCTGTCGTCGGCGCGTTTTTAGCGCTTTCAAGATCCAGGTCCGATGCACGCCGCTATCCTGCGATCGATCCTTTGATCTCATGGAGCAAATACGTTGAAGACGTCAGTAGAGAGCTTGACCAGCGGGTCGAAGGGTGGGGACGCGATGTCAAACACGCCTCCAAAATTTTACGCGAAGGCGATGAGATCGGCAAGCGTATGGAAGTTGTCGGCGAAGAGGGGATCACGCTCCATGATATGATCACCTATCTGAAATCGGAGCTGTATGAATTTTCGTACCTTCAGCAAAACGCTTTCGACAAAGAAGACGCCTACTGTCCGCTTTAAGGCGGTGCCGCTCTTTAATTTGGTCAACACCGTTTTCAATGCCAACTTTCATTTCGACGGCCATGATGCGGCTCGCTCATTCTTCCTCGATCTTCAAAATGAGATCAAAAACATGAACTTTATGCCGTTTAAATCGGAACGTTATGATACAGCAGTGGTTCGCATCCAAGAGAAAATTCAATCTGCCGTCAAAGGACACTCATGAAAAAAGTATACGATCGAATAGTTGACATGCGCGGCAATCTTCTCACTGTGCTTGCACAGAATATCAGCCTGGGCGAGCTTGCCAGAATCCATAAGCAAAATGGCGAGACGATTTACGCTTCCGTGCTTCGCATAGATGATGACAAAGTCACCCTGCAATCGTTTGAAAATACCCGCGGGCTCGCAACGAACGATCGCGTCACTTTCTTAGGAAAGCAGATGGAGGCGATCGTCTCCGACGGTCTCTTAGGCAGGCGTTTCAGCGGAGCCGGCGATCCGATCGACGGGGGCCCTACGATTACAGGCGATCACGTTGCCATCAACACGCCTTCGTTCAATCCTGTTCGAAGAATCGTTCCGCATCAGCTCGTGAGAACCAATATTCCGATGATCGATGTGTTCAATTGCCTTGTCAAATCGCAAAAGATTCCCATATTTTCCATCGCAGGGGAGCCTTATAACGCGCTTCTCATGCGGATTGCCAACCAGACCGACTGCGATATTGTTATCATCGGAGGCATGGGCCTCAGGTTTGATGACTACCAGGCGTTTATCGATAACGCTGAAAAAGCCGGCTCGCTTGAAAAAACCGTGATGTTCATCCATCAAGCCACCGACCCCGCCGTAGAATGTCTCTTAGTTCCCGATATGGCGCTTGCCTGTGCGGAAAAATTTGCCGTGCAAGACAAAGACGTTCTTGTCCTTCTCACCGACATGACGGCGTTTGCCGATTCCATCAAGGAAATTGCTATCACAATGGACCAAATTCCTTCCAACCGCGGCTATCCAGGCTCTCTCTACTCAGATTTAGCAGCCCGCTACGAAAAAGCTGTCGATATCGATGGCAGCGGATCGATCACGATCATCTCCGTGACAACGATGCCGGGCGGCGATGTGACCCATCCGATCCCCGATAACACGGGCTATATCACTGAAGGGCAGTTTTACCTTCATGGCGGCCGCATCGACCCGTTTGGATCGCTCTCGCGGCTCAAACAGCAGGTCATCGGAAAAGTCACCCGCGAAGACCACGGCGATGTCGCCAACGCCCAAATCCGCCTCTATGCCGAAGGAAAAAAAGCGCGCGAGCGGCAAGCGATGGGATTTAAACTGTCGCGCTGGGACGAAAAGATTTTGCATTTTGCAAGGCTCTTTGAAGAGCGGATGATGAATCTGGAAGTCAATCTGCCTCTTGAAGATGCCCTTGACTACGGCTGGAAAACCTTGGCCGAATGTTTTGAGCCTCAGGAAGTGGGGATTAAGCAAACACTCATAGATAAATACTGGCCCTCATGAGGTTTGGATGAGACTCACCAAGACTGAGCTAAGACTTCAGCAGTTAAGACTCAATCAACTGCAAAAGTATTTGCCGACCTTGCAGCTGAAAAAGACGCTGCTCCAGCTTGAAGTCAATAATGCCCAGCTTGAGATCGAACAGTTTTTCCTCGAGTATCAAAATCAAGAAGGAACCGTTACTTCCTACGCGGCTCTTTTTTCCGACAGGGGAGCGTTCGATCTTTTTCCAGCCGTCAAAGTTCTCGATGTTAAAAAGCGCATTGAAAATATCGCCGGCGTCGATATTCCGATCTTCGAGCAGGTTGTGTTCCAGCAAAGCTCTCACTTTCTCTTCGACGGCCCCGTCTGGCTGGACAGCGCAATAGAGGGTCTGAGAGAACTGATTATCCTTCGTGAAAAGATCCGGATCGGCGAAGAGAAAAAAGCGGCTCTTGAAAAAGAGCTGAGAGAAGTCTCCATCCGCGTCAATCTTTTCGAAAAAATATTAATACCAAGAGCTCTTGCCAACATCCGCAAAATCCGCATTTTCCTTGGCGATCAGCAGCTGGCCGCCGTCTGCCAGGCAAAAGTGGCCAAGCAAAAAATCCTCGAGCGGGAAGAGGAGAGCGCATGATTCAGGATGTCGTCAAGTATCTGATTCTGGGCTCGCGTGAAAATATCGATCGTTTTTTTGCCCAGGCTCAAGAGCAAAATTTTTTAGAGTTCATCTCGATGTCGCAAAAAAAAGCCGTCGAAAAGCCTGTCACCATTCAAAATCTTCTCCTGGCAATCAAAATCCTTAAAAAACAGCCGGGCAAAGAACCTTATCAAGGCGGGGGAGACGTAGCCCTTGCGATGCAGCTCTCCGAGCGCATTGTTGAACTTAAAGAAGATTTAGAAAAGCTTAATGAAGAGCGCAGAGTGCTCGAGACAGAAAAAAGCAGAGTCGCTCCATTCGGCGATTTTTCGATGGACGATATCGGCGACATCGAACGGATGGGAAAGAGAAAAGTGCAGTTCTTCTGCATGAAAACATCCCGCCGCGAGACAGCCGCATACCCCGATGAAATGATCTACATTGGGACCGAATACGACCTCGATTATTTTATCTCCATCAGCCCGCAGGCGATCTTTCCACCAGGGATGATCGAAATGAGGATCGATGCACCCCTTGGCGAGATCCAAAACCGCCTCGATTTTGTAATCGACGCCATCTACCGCTTTGAGCATGAGCTCAAAGACCAGGCCGCCTTTCTCGAATTCCTGCAAGGCATCTTAGTCGAAGAGCTCAACATCTACAACCTCCACTGCGCCAAAAAAGAAGTCGCCTTTCCCCTGAAAAACTCTCTCTTTTTTATAGAAGCGTGGATTCCAAGAGACAAAATACCCACTCTCTACGGCCTCATCGATGGAATGGACATCCATGCCGAAGAGATCGCTGTAGATCCCAAAGATAAGGTTCCGACCTGCCTTGAAAACTCCGGCTCCGCCCTCATCGGCGAAGATCTCATTAAAATCTACGACATCCCTGCAACGAATGATAAAGATCCGTCCAGCTGGGTGCTCTGGTTCTTTGTCTTGTTTTTTGCGATCATCGTCGGCGACGCCGGCTATGGAGTGATATTCCTCGCGCTAGCTCTTTTTTTCAAAAAGAAATACCCGTATCTGCGCGGAAGCCAGAAACGGACACTCAAGCTCTTCACAATACTCTCCTACGCAACCATTATCTGGGGAGTCCTCACCAGCTCTTATTTTGGACTTAAACTTGCGCCTTCCAATATGCTCTCCGTCATCTCTCCAACCCATTTAATGATCGAGAGAAAAGCCGAATATCACTTGAACAGGCAAGACGACGTCTATAAATTTTGGCTGAAAAAATTTCCTCAAATTTCTAAGGCGACCACCGGTAAAGAGATGGTGGAGCTTGCCACAGAAAAGAAAAAAACTGTGACGGTCTACCCCATCGTCGATGAGTTTTTCAGTAACATTATGCTTGAGCTGATCCTCATCATAGGGATCGTTCACATCAGCTTCGGCTTTTTGCGCTACCTTCGAAGAAATATCGCCGGCATTGGATGGATCTTATTCATGATAGGAGGGTATTTTTTCTTCCCTTCCATCCTTCATGCAACGATCATCCCCGAATTCATGTGCTGGATCTCCATGCCCGTTGCAACAGCCCTCGGACTTCAACTCATCTATGTAGGAGTTGGGTTTGCCATCATCGCCGGAGTCATCCAGCACCGCCTCAAAGGACTTGGCGAGGTCGCCCACCTCGTGCAGATTATTGCCGATGTGCTCTCGTACCTCCGTATTTACGCCCTCAGCCTTGCCGGCGCCATCATGGCCAGCACTTTCAACCAGGAAGGGACGGCGCTCAATTTATTTTTAGGCTTTATCGTGATTCTTCTCGGCCACGGAGTCAATATACTTCTAGCCCTTGGCGGGGGATTCATCCATGGGCTTCGTCTAAATTTCATCGAATGGTATCATTACTGTTTTGTGGGAGGCGGCAAGCTTTTTAAACCACTACACAAACTCAAAATTAAAGGATAAAATTTATGGACTACAATATGGTCGGACCTGCAATCGTCTTAGGACTCGGTTGCATCGGAAGCTCAATCGGATGCGGCATCGGGGGAATGGCCTCTCACGCCGTCATGAGCAGAGTCGAAGAAAATCATGGAAAGTTCATCGGAATGTCCGCCATTGCAGCAACGCAGTCGATCTTTGGATTTATTCTCATGATCATGATGAAAAACAGCATTCAGGCAGGAACATTATCACCGATGTCTGCTATCGGCATCGGCACCTTCGTCGGTCTGGCGCTTCTCTTCTCTTCGATCTTCATCGGCAAGTGCGCAGCCTCTGGCATCCAAGCCGCCGCTAAACAACCCGCGATCATCGGAAAATGTTTTGCAGCCATCGGGATTGTTGAATCATTTTCCCTCTTCGCCTTCGTCTTTGCGCTCTTGTTGATATAGGCCAAGAAAAAGAAAGTGATTTAGAAAAAAATCATAACAGGATTTGCATGATAGTTAGTTAATTTATCATGCAAATCCTGCCGCAAAGCTATCCTGCGTATCCTGTTTCTTCTTGATCGATAAGTTATCCTCCTCTTGCGAACCTTGTGCTGTTTTAGTATAAGGAAATTATGGCAAAGAACAGGAAAGAGACCGACAGCTTGGGATCGATCGACGTTCCCAGTGATAAATACTGGGGCGCGCAGACCCAGCGGTCGATCGAGAATTTCCCCATCGGCAATGAACAGATGCCGATCGAGCTGATTCATGCGCTCGGCATCGTGAAAAAAGCCGCGGCGCTTGTCAATTACGATTTAAAACTTCTTTCCAAAGAAAAAAAAGATCTCATCGTCAAAGTGTGCGATGAACTCTTTGCCGGCGCACTCAACGATCATTTCCGCCTCGTCGTCTGGCAGACAGGCTCCGGCACGCAGACCAACATGAACGTCAACGAGGTCATCGCCAACCGGGCCATCGAACTTGCAAAAGGCGTCCTTGGCTCAAAAAAACCGATCCATCCCAATGACGATGTCAACATGTCGCAATCGTCCAACGACGTCTTTCCGACAGCCATGCACATCGCTACAGTCAGAGCCGTCGAATCAACCCTCATCCCGCATTTAAGGCTCCTGATGAAAGGACTTCAGAAAAAAGCCAAAGAATTTGACTCGATCATCAAAGTCGGCAGAACGCATCTCATGGATGCAGCCCCGCTGACGCTCGGACAAGAGTTTTCCGGCTATGCAGCGCAGATCGAGCATGGCATCAGAGCCGTCGAATCGGCTCTTCAGCCCGTCTTACAGCTGGCCCTCGGCGGAACAGCCGTCGGCACCGGCCTCAACGCTCCCAAAGGGTACGACAAAAAAGTCGCCGCAAAAATCGCCGAGCTTACCTCCTACCCCTTTGTCACAGCTCCGAACAAGTTCGAAGCCCTTGCCTCCAATGACGCCCTCGTGATGCTCAGCGGAGCGCTTAAGACGCTCGCCTGCGCCTTCATGAAGATCGCCAACGACATCCGCTGGCTGGCCTCAGGGCCAAGAGCGGGCCTCGGCGAGCTCATTCTGCCGGAGAACGAACCCGGCTCATCGATCATGCCCGGCAAGGTCAATCCCACCCAAAGCGAATCGATGACGATGGTCGCCGTCCAAGTGATGGGCAATGACACCACAATCGGCATCGCAGGATCGATGGGAAATTTTGAGCTCAATGTTTTCAAGCCCGTGATTATCTACAACCTCCTCCAATCGATCCGGCTTCTCTCCGATGTTGCAAAGAATTTTCACGATAAATGTTTGGTCGGGATCAAGCCCAACAAGGAGCGTATCAAAAATCTTCTTGATAGCTCCCTCATGCTTGCCACCGCTCTCAATCCCGTCATCGGCTATGACAAAGCCTCTAAAATTGTTCAGAAGGCGTATAAGGAAAATCTGACCCTTAAACAAGCCGCCGTCAAACTTAACATCCTCACAGAGAAAGAGTTTGATAAGCTTGTTGATCCTCGTAAAATGATTTAATTAAAAAAAATCCACACTTAATATTAACTTTAATTATTTTAATATCATTATTGTATATTTGTTATAATAATTCAGATATAATATCTTATTATGATAAATAGCCAAATCTCTAGACTTCCAGTTCCAGTATTTAATGTACCTGCTCCTGTTATAACAAAATTAGGAGAAGGCGGTGGAGGCGTTGTTGAATTAATCAGAGATCCCTTAACAGAATCACCTGTCGCTAAGAAAACATTTAACCGCAGATGTACTGCCGATGCTGAACTCAATTGCTTAATGGAGTTAGCTCCAAATACCCCACATATGGTTGGATTTAGAAGAGCTTATGAAATTCTTAATCCTAAAGCCCCAGAGAAACCGAAAGCTTGCATAGAAATGAACTATATCGATGCGCAAAACATCCTTGAGGCTTACTTATGTCCTGGATGCCCCAGACTTGAAATAGAGGAAATCAAATCGATTGGCTGCCAATTGTTTGAGTTTTTAGCTGCCGCACAAAGCAAGAACTACATTCATGGCGATCTTAAACCTGAAAATTTAATCTGGGAAAGACTGCGTAGAGCTTTGACTGTCATCGATTTTGGAGCCGCTCATGAAATTGGGGCCTCGCATGAAAATAGAACCCAAGCTACCTATGCTTACGCGCCCCCAGAGCTGATATTAGATAAAGAGCGTACGTCGTCCTATGATCTTTGGAGTGCCGGCTGTATATTATTCGAATTGATTACAGGGAATCCATTTTGTTATTTCGTCGAAGGATTAAGCAAAACCGAATCTTATCAATATGCCCTGCAGCAAATTGTGAGCCAAATCGGGCCGCCAGGCTTAAGCTACATCATCGATTGTGAAGCATTCGAGCTATCCTTCGACAACCATATGAATCTGCGCAATGGATGGAATATTGATAATAGACCTTTGTGGAGTGATGCCCTCAAGCAATGCTTAGCTGCTCGAAATGTCCCTCAAGTTGAAATAGATCAGTGGATCGGTTTGCTGGGCAGGCTCTTAAGTTATGAAAACCGCGGTAGCGCCCCGGAACATCTTGCAAACCCGCTTTTTAACTCTGAGGCCACAGTGCATCTTCTTTATAACACGGCTTATAAGTGCGAAGTCTTTATCGCCCGTGCAGGACTCTTGACGCCTGAGGCCGCTCCTGCAATTGAAGATATCGCGCGCATGGATGTTTCGATCGATCTAAAGGTGCATAAAGATCTTCGTTGTATTCACGTTCCTCTCGATCCAAATGATCGATATTTTGTTTTTCTTGATAATGGTAATAACCAGATTGTTGCGCCCTTTAGTCTTAATGGATCGCATTATTTGAATATTGCCCAAATACAACAGCTTCTCTATGCGTCATCAGGCAACGCAGTCGAATCTCCTGCAAAAAAGGGAAAAACTGAAAGCACTCCTGAAGAAGAGCTTGTTCAAGACAAAGTACCAAGACTTCCTGCCTGTAGAGCTCGAACTTTCTAATAATCTCTCCAAGAATAGTTACACTTGCTATTAAATTCATCTTCGAGTGAAAATCTTCCAAAAATTAGGAGATTTTTATGACAGTAGGTAAGGTTGACTTGATGTCACCGTACACCCTTGATGCACTCATGAATAATATGAATGACTCGAATACCCCCAAAGGTACTCCAGAGGATGCAGAGGATTTGGCAGAGCTCGCATTATCAGATAATGCCAGGAGGGCTGAAGTCATTCGTGGGAGCAATTTGGATGCATTTCCAGACTTCAATGGTAATGAGGCAACTCCAATTAGAGTGCTCCCTCAAAGTAAATCATCGACAGCGTTGAATGATTCCCTGCAACACTCGGAATTCGAGAGCGTTTATCAAGAGCTTTTAGTTTGTATGGAGTTTACAGATGAAGAGCTGCTGCATTACACCCCAGCCGAGAGAATGGAACTGCGCCTCAATATAGATTTGTTTCTTGCGAATAGAGGTCAGGATTACGAAGAACTTGCCGGAGAAATCGAAAATCGGGCGCTCTTTAAGGATTTTTTTCCTGCCGATTGAAATGCAGCCCCAGCTTCGTTAGCAGATACCGGATGACCGTAAGGGGATGCTTCAGAAACGTTGTAATAAGCTTCCAATACGTCACATAGGTCAGCTTCTTTTGCAGCACGTTCGGTGAATAGAGAAAAGCATCTTTGATCCACTCCTTCTGAAAGTCAGGCAGCCGCTTTGGCAGGCATGTCTGATGAAAAAACTTTACATCATAGGTCTCAGCTCCTGTAGAGAGCTTTCCGCCGACTTTCTTCACTTCATAGAAATGCGTAAATCTAGCAAGGCGGTTGATGGGGGTGTATTCGGCGATCTTGCGGACAATTTCGACTTGAAGGCCTGTTTCTTCCTCCATCTCCCGGACAGCGGCATGCTCGGGCGTCTCGCCTGGATCGATCCCTCCGCCGGGTAAAACCCACACCGGAATATCACGACGCTGGATTAGAAGGGCTTTCTCGTCTAAAATCAAAATACAAACAACGGACTCTGACATGTTAAACAAGTTTACCTTGGCATTACTTTTCTGCCTATTCACTTTAACAGGATGCGAAAAATATTATTTAACCCTCCGGCAAGTCCCTGTCGATGCGGAGTATCTGGCCAGCACCAGAATTGGCAGCCCCGACCCGCGGCAATCTAATCCTCCGTATGGTCAAAAAGTTGTTATGCAGTGGGCCGTGCCGCCTGAGCTGCTAGGTAAAAAGCCCTCGCTTGTATTCCATGTCATCTATAAAAACCACTCCCAGGAAGAAATCATCTATCCCATTGAAGACCGCAGCGGGATGGAAGTCTTTTCACTGCTTAATGACGACTACCGCGATAAAGGCGGACTCTTGACGTATCATGCAGAGATACGGACGAAAAACGGCGATGTCTATCGGGAGTGGACTCATCAGCTCTGGGTTCATCTGATTACGTTCGAGGAAGAAAGCAAGTCAGAGGCTGCGCGGACAAGCGATTAGGTGTCAATTTTAGATGGTAAACACCACTTCCAAAACCATCTTTGCGGGAAGATGGTTTTTGTTAAAACTGTCTCTCCAGGAAAGACGCTATTGTTATGTGTTTAAATATCAAGCTCTTACGTTTGAGGAGGAGAGCAAGTCTGAGGCTGCGCGGACAAGCGATTCGGTCTCGCCCCAGCCCAGGCAGGGGTCGGTGACGGAAACCCCGTAATGGAGCGATGAAGGGCTTTCCGTGAGGAATTGAGATCCTTCTTCAAGATGGCTCTCAAGCATCATCCCAAGAAGCGAATGATTTCCCTGCAAATAATGGTCTAAAACGGTTGCAAACACATCTTTCTGCCGTGAATACTCTTTGTTGCAGTTACCATGCGAGCAGTCGACCAGGATCCTGTGCTTAAATCCATTGATGTTTAGCTGCTGGGCCGTTTCTGCAAGGGTTATTGCATCGTAATTGCTGGAGGCCGAAGAGCCGCGGAGCACGACATGCGTCCATGGATTGCCGGCGCTCTCTTGAATGATCAGCTTTCCTTCGGATCCGATGGAAGGAAACCGATGAGGCTGCCGTACGGAGACCATCGCCTGGACCGCTTGCTGGATATTTCCGTCGGGGCTGTTTTTAAAACCGACAGCGAAGGGGAGCGAGGAGGCTAGCTCGCGATGGGTCTGCGACGCTGACGTTCGTGCGCCTACAAATCCCCAGCTGATGAGATCCGAAAAAAACGGGGTCAAAAGAGGATGGAGAATCTCGGTTGCAATGGGAATCCCCAGTTCAGTCAGCGTCAAGAAAAGCTCGCGCGCCCAAAATATCCCCGTCTGCAGATCGCTCGATCCATCCAGATGCGGATCATAGACAAGCCCTTTCCATCCCGTGCTTGTGCGGGGCTTTTCAATGTACACGCGCATGACGCACAAACAGTAGGGGGAAACTTCTTCGGCAAGCGCTCTAAAACGGCTTGCATACTCAAGCGCTGAAGAGAGATCATGAATGGAGCACGGTCCGAACACAAGAGCGATTCTGGGATCTTTTCCGGAGATGATATTTTTGATTGCCGTGCGGTGTTCTTCAACGCCAGCTTTTTGCCGCGCCGTAAGCGGTAGCTTCTCATGCAGTTTTTCGGGATTAAGTAAATGCATCTCCCTAACATGTCAAATTTCATCTTTATTGGCCAGAATCTGCTAAATATTTTAATTAGGCTTTATCCTGGTTTTTGGTAAAATGCTTGCATGGAAATATTTTCAAGACCTTATGTTGGACCAGACCGCTCGGTTTTTGTGGTAAACGGTGCCATTTCGGGGGCTGCGATCACCCATATCGTACTGCGTGTCCTCAAGGCCTCCCCTTGGAATATAAGAGGTCTTACCTTACAGGCAGGTGCAGCTTTTGTCTGCAGCCAGCTTTATCCGCGCATTCCTGGTGTGGTGTGTGAGATCCCTCGAGTTTTACCTTATTGTATAGCGTGTCTTTGTGGATTGCGCATGTACAGCGAGGATCGTCTTGTTCGTTCAATGGTTGTGTGTGTTGCTTCCACGGGTATTGGACTTATAGCTACCAGCTTTCAGGAATGGATGTACGAAGCGTTTTTAATTCAGCAGCTTGGGGGTGCTACACCAGATGAATGCGCCAAATCGTCCGTAAAACAGATAAATGCGATCTTCTTAAAATCTATTCGAATGTTCCTTTTACCCAGGAACTGCCCGTGCTTTGATAGATGAATTTGGAAGCAAAGAAGGCGTTACTCCGGGGGAGGTCTATAGAGTGTTTGCTAGCTTCGTCGTGAAGTTCGGTGAGAGCTTTATTTCAGAGAAGGAGATCAATCTATTATCGGAGAACATTCGAGAAAAACTTAAGGAGCATATGACAAGTGGAGACCTCGATCAACCAATTGTCTATGGGATACTTCACAATCTGGTTGTTGGTGTTTTGCCTTTTAGGGTTACAGAACCTCCGGTAAATATTAAAAATGCAGTTAAAGAATCTCCGGAATTGTATGGAGAAATGATAGGAAAATTGTGTCAAAGTCGAAATGATTTATTATCTATCGTCAAGAGATTCGGCTTAGAGGGCAGCACAATCAATAGGTTCGGTGCTCGTTTTATGCGCACCATTTACGAGGTTGAGCATCGGAAACATTCGATGTGGGGTGGGGAAATCTCACCGTGTTTGATCGACCTTCCAAAGAGCAACTTGATTTTATGCTGAAGATGATGGCTGAAAAAGATTGTCCCAAAGGCAATGCTCTCATTGAAGCGCTTTCATCTTCACTGGTCTATGAGGTAGATCAATATCCTGCAGAAATGGCAGCAACACTTACACAGGATCAATTGAGCGCAACACTGCCACGAGATGTGCTCGAGATTGTTTTGGCAAATTGTTCACCCGATGATCTTATCCATGTTTCACGCACCTGCCGAACTCTTTACAATCGTATCGTCACAAAGCAAGGCGCAAGGATTTGGAAAGCCAAAAATTTAGGTTCTTTGGACGCTGTAAGAAATATAGTTCTTCTATCCATGGACCCAAAACTGCATCCAAATATTAAGAAGGCGCTTTGGCTTGCAGCTCCACCATGTATCAATCTGAACTATTTCAAGGATGAAGAAGAAAAAGAGTGGAATATTGTACGGCGTCTAAGAGACGAGCCTAATAACACGCTAAACTTTCTGGAAATCATAAATTCCGGAGCTCTAGAATGTTTATTTGAATTCGGCCTTCCGTGGAATGCAATTCAGCCATTTATAGACAAAATGGTTGCAGCAAAGCAGCTAGTACTTGCTTTGGACGAATTGGAGTTGATTGAGGATTTGCTCGATGATCGTATCACCAAAGACCATCCGCATTATGATATTGAACCTTTTAATAGGGCAATGAGTGAATAGCGTTTTCTTATCCCGATAGTTTTTCGAGCTTTTGGGAGATTTCAAAGAGCTCTTTCTCGGCTTGCGTCACGTTGGTGCGGAGTTTTTCGACGAGGTGCGAGGGGGCTTTTTCTACAAAATCCGTGTTTGCCAGCTGGGCGCGCGTGCGGTGCTGTTCGTTGATCAGTTTTTCCTGCTCTTTGATCAGGCGCACTTTTTCTTTCTCTTTGAGCTCGGCAGGCAAAGGAAGGATCAGCTTGTAGTCTCCAACGATCGCGTTGGAGGAGAAGGGGATTAGCACGTCTTCGGTTGAATACTCTATCTTCTCCAGGCGGACGAGCGCCTGCAAAATTCCTTCATGCTTCTTGGCAAAGTCGAGGTGCTGCTGAGGTCCGACGATGATGAGCGCGGAGGGCGTGCCGGGCTGGATTTGCATCTCGGCGCGGATGTTGCGGATTGCATGGACAAGGCTGTCTGCTTTGGCAAACTCATCTTCAATGTCGGCATTGATATCCGACGCGTGAACGATTTTTGGATACGGTGCAACCATGCAGGCAGGGGAGGCAAGCGCCGATAATGTCTCTTGAAGGTACGGCTCGGAGGGGATGTTTGCTGAGCCAAATTGGGCTTTGAGGAGCTGGAAAAGCTCTTCGGTGATGAAGGGTGTCATCGGATGCAGGAGGCGGATGGCGCTGCAAAGAACGATCAAGAGCACTTTCTGCTTGTTCGTTTTTTCTTCAGGCGTGCCTCGTTTTCCGAAGAGGACCGGTTTTGTCAGCTCGACATAATAGGCGCAGAACTCTTTCCAGAAGAAGTCGTAGGCCATGAGCGCTGCTTTGTCAAAGCTGTAGGAGCCAAGCGCGGCGTGCACCTCTTCGATGATCCGGTTTAAGCGGGAGAGCATCCAACGGTCTTCGAGAGATAGCAGATTCCGGTCGAGTCCGGATGAGAGATCGACGCCTTCTAAATTCATTAAGACGAAGCGGGCGCCGTTCCACACTTTGTTGGCAAAATTCTTGAACTCTTCGAAGCGGCGTCTATCGAGGTCGATCTGGCGCGCGCCGGTTGTAGAAGAGGCCAGCGCCATGCGCATTGCATCAGCGCCGTACGCGTCGATGATTTCGAGGGGATCGAGGATATTCCCTTTGGATTTGGACATTTTTTCCCACTTGCTGTGGACGTCGGACGGCAGGGGAGCGCCGAGGTCGTATTTCAGCCGCTCTTCTCCGCCGAGATAGGCGACAGAGCCGTCTTTCTGCACTCTCCAATACGATTTTCCGTAAATGAGGCCATGGAGGAAGACGTCTTTGAAGGGAGGTTTGTCAAAAGCGTAATCGCTCATGACCATCATGCGGGCGACCCAGAAAAAGAGAATATCGTGACCTGTGACGAGCACGGATGTCGGGAAGAATTTTTCGAAATCGGGAGTTTTTTCAGGCCAGCCGAAGACGCTGAACGGCCATAGGCCTGCAGAGAACCACGTGTCGAGAACGTCAGAGTCCTGGACCCAGTTATCACCTTGAGGCGCTTCATCTGCACAGCAGATCATCTTCGACGGGTCGTCTTTGGAATACCAGATTGGAATGCGGTGACCCCACCAGAGCTGGCGTGAAATGCACCAATCTCTTAAGTTGTGGATCCAATGGAAATACGTCGCATCGAACGAGTCGGGGATGAGCCTCACTTGGCTCGATTTTATAAGGTGGATCAGCTTTTCTTTGAAGGCGGAGAGTTTGACGAACCACTGTTTGGACAGATACGGCTCGATGACAGCTTTTGAGCGGTAAGAGACTCCTACGCGGTGCGGGTGCGGTTCTGCTTTTTCAAGGAGGCCTAAAGATTTGAGCTTTTCTACAACTTTGCCGCGCGCCTCTTCCATCGGAAGTCCTGCAAATTCGCCGCCGTGTTCATTGAGTCTTCCATCGGGCGTCATTACGTTGATCAGCGGCAGGTTGTGCCGCCCTGCCATCGCATAGTCGTTCGGGTCGTGGGCAGGAGTGATCTTGACAACGCCGGTTCCAAATTTTGGATCGATATAAACGTCGCCGATGATTGGAATAATGCGGTCTGTCAGGGGGAGTTTGATCCGTTTTCCAATGAGAGGCTCATACCGGTGGTCTTGAGGGGAGACGGCAACGGCGGTATCGCCAAAAAGGGTTTCGGGGCGCACGGTTGCAACAACCACAAAACGGTCGGAATTTTCAATCGGGTAGCGGATGTAATAAAGGGTGGACATTTTATCTTCGTATTCAACCTCGTCGTCCGCAAGGGCAGTTTGCGAGACGGGATCCCAATTGACCAGATAATCGCCGCGGTAAATCATCCCGTCATCGAACATCTTTTTGAACATGGCGCGGACGGCTTTTGAGCGGGTCTCATCCATCGTAAAAGCGAGGCGGTCCCAATCGCAGGAGCAGCCGACTTTCTTGATTTGGGTTAAAATCTGCCGCTCGCTCTCGTCTTTCCACTTCCAAACTTCTTCTAAAAACTCTTCTCTGGAAAAGTCGCTGCGGCGCTTGCCTCGGGTTTTCATGAGATGACGTTCGACGACGGTTTGCGTCGCAATGCCGGCATGGTCTGTTCCGGGCACCCAAAGGGCCTCAAAACCGCACATTCTCTTCCATCGAACCAAGATGTCCTGGAGGGTGTCGACGAGCGCATGGCCCATATGGAGAACGCCTGTGACGTTGGGAGGAGGGATCACTATCGTGTAAGGAATTTTTTGAGATTGGGCGTCTGCTTTAAAAAACCCGCCTTTTTCCCAAAATTGGTAGAGCTTATCTTCTGTTTCTTTGGGGTTGTACGCCTTATTCATTTCCATAATTGGTCTATTCTAGAGGCTCATAGAATAAATTCGCATCATTATTTATAAGTAGCTCTATATGAGACTCTTATGTGCATATTAATAGCAATGGGTTTAATGGTAGCTTAGAAGTAAAATAATAACTATTATTTTTCAAAAAAAGTCTATTCTGATTTATATATAATTAAAAATTTAAATCTTTAATTAGATATAATTAAACGTTTAATTTGTTATAATTATTGTATTAATTAAAAACAAATATGATGACAACAGTTAGTTCTATTTTCACTCAGGCGAAGGATGCATTCCAGTACACATGTGCTGCGTTATCTGTTGCGCAAGAACTGACGGTTCCTCTGGCCAAAGATGCTGCCGCATCTGCGAAAGTTTTTTCTCAAAGCGTCGCCGGTCAAAAAGGTATTGGTATTGTCGGTAAAACCGCCGGAGGTTTTGTAGGGGCTGCTTTTCCTGAAGAAACACTAGCTTACAGAGCCGGCACATCACTTTCCGGCCGGAAAGTCGTTGGTGCTGTCGCTGCAGTGGCAACGGGCTGTGTGAAATACTCTTTCGGCCTTCCTGCCGCTGCTTTATGGCCTGTGGTTTCAGCTGCTACGATTGCAGGCGGAATGAGCGGCGTTGAGCTCGCAGGTCAGCAGGTGCCGGATCATCACATCGCCCGTACGTTAGGCTCCGATGTCGCAAGCGCGGCAGTTGATGGTCTTGTCTCGGTGCTTCCAATTCCTGTTCCCGGAGTGGGGGCAATTGCGGGCCTGGCAGCTTACTACGCGCCTGAAACTGCTGAAAAGTATTTTAACCCCGTGTCATTAGAAGAATATAATCCTGCAAAGATTGTAAGAGAGATCACGACTGGAAGCGCTGCCGGAGTAACAAATACACTGGGCCTCTCAGCTCTCCAAGGGCTTGTTTCTGAAGATAAGAAAGCAGGTTTCATTGCGCAACTTAGCACCATGGCAACTGCACTCATAACGAATGTCATTGATAAAGATGTGGCTGCCAATGCTTTGGTAAGAGCAGTGAATGACCACACACAAATTATCCAAGATCCCGTATTACAGGAAGAAATCAAAGCTCTGCAGAGCTGCACCAGTAGCTTGCAAAAAGAAGTTCGTAAAACAGCGTTGAAGAAAAAATTGGTTCTTCAGGCGCTCAGAATGGCCTATGGCAACGATGCAAATGAAAACCTTGCTGACGCATTCATCAGCCAGCTAAGCGCTCGGCCTGCCTATAGAGGCCTTTTTGAAAAGATCACTGCCTGGGTTCAGAATAAAGAAACTGAAGTGCTCGGGTTCTCCGTCTACTCTAAAAGCAGCGAAGAGCGGCTTGATATCTGCATGCCTGCGCTATTGATGCTGATTCTGATTCATGCTGTCCGCGAGCACAAGGAAGCTACAGTATTAACAAAAGATGAGATGAGTGCCTTTTATACAAATCTTGTAGGTATTGTATTCTCTCCCTACGGCAGAGCGCTCTCGTGGGTCGCAGATAAGGCTTTGCCATGGATCCAATCAGTGGTCAATCCGTCCAGTCTTGCTGAAATGGCGGGAGAGCTGCTGAAGGAGGCCTTGGAGGTTCCTCAAGGTGCATTGGTCAATGCCGTAGCACCTCTTCCCGAACAAAAGTTGATGGATCCGGGCGTGTTTGTCACCAACGTGACCCATGAAGTTGCAGGTAATCCTAAAGCTTTTGCTCAGCAGATGTTTGATGGCTTTGCTCTGATGCCTTTCATCAAGAAAATGGCTAGCGGTATTTTATTCCAGATCATCAAGTCAAAATTGGGAGTCAATGCGATTGTTCGCGCTTTTAATGATTACGTATCAAAGGTGCCGGGAGCTGAGATCACTGAGAAAGTAGAGCAGCTTAAAGCTTGGGAACGAAATATCGAGACGTTTAAAAATGGCGTGCACAGCTGTTTTGAAAGCGGCTTTAAGTTGGATGATTTTGATTCTGAAAATCAAGAAAAAATCAGAGCCTATGTCTTAGAGAAAGACGCTGGGGTTAAAAGAAAACTGAAAGATGAGATTGTTCAACTCTTTGTTGATAAAGAAAGAGGCCGCTTAGTCTCTGAAATCAGCGATGTGATCATGAATCATGTCTGGAAAGATTTCCGCCACGTTAACGGTGATACTGGGATCGCCAAACTCACAATGGATCAAGTCAACGGGCAGAAAAAACTCCTCACGAGTGAAATTGACCGCCTGGTTAAAATCGTCAAAGATAAAGAAAGAGCTATCGGCGACCTTTCGGATGAGCAGATGATGAAAAACAAGCTGGCCTTCTACCTTCCTACGCTGATGGTTTTGATTGCTGTCCATGCAAAGAATGGAGTTTTAACCCAGCCATTGGAGAATGCAGAGCTCGAGGCATTTTATAACAATATTCAGCAGGTTGTCTTAAGTCCCTATGAGGAGACGATGTTTGTCAAAGATACATTGGGGCTTATCTCCCTTCCTGCACTCATGACTGAGAATGGTTTTGTTCCAGACATCCTGCATAAACTGACAGTTGAGGCCTTGGCGCCGGCAGGCGAGGGGATCATTGCATTGGACGATGAAGAACTCATCCCTCTTACGAAGCAAACAAGTACAATAGCACCTTCCGGATTCAGAGGCGTACTTGTTTCTTTGATAGGTTTTATCAAGGCGGCTTGGATCTTTGTGGCAACGCGTGTCGGGAATTTGATTTCACCGGCTCTCCCTGTGCGACAAAGGAGAAAGAAGCCTCGAGTCCCTCCGCTGAATCGTTTGTGGAAGGGGCGTGCTGCATACAAGCGCATGGTAGTGAAAAAGATTACCCAAAGACAATGGGTTCCTATGGTAGTCAGAGGCGCAGCTTTTTAATCTCGTCCTGCCTAAGTCGGCACTCTTTTGGGTCGTCCAGGGCATAGCCGAGCAGCAGCAGCTGTCTGATTAGGGAGAGCTTTTCCCAATAGAACGCTTCTTTGTACCAATTTCCCGTAAGATCGATTTTTCCCATGATGAAATACGGCAGCAGAAGGGCCGCAGGGGGATGGGGCATATCCTCGACTGCGCTGAAGTGAGCCCTCGCGATGTCTTCTCCCTCAAGCGCCCAAAGATAACATCCAAACAGCGTAAAGAGCGGCGAATTCTCCTGCGTCAGCTGCTCGATCGGAATCTGATCAAATAGAGCGCCGGCCTGCTCGAAATTCCTGTTTGCGATGAGCGCTGTGATTTTTAGCGCCATATCGGAGGGGGCTAAATCGCTTAAATTGCCGCGGTCGAAGTGCAAATAGAATAAATACGTTGCAAGCCGGGGGCTTTCAAGAGAGTCCGCGGAGGGGCCGCTCTCGGCGGCATGAATGGCAGCTTGGACGGCAGGGTATTTTTCCAAATGGGAGCTCTCTCTGGCTAGCTCATAGCATCCCAGCTCGAGCAGCCCGAAATACGACTCTTCGACCCACTGGCCGGAGTCGATGATTTCCATGAGGGTGAGCGGGCGGGCGAGTAAGAAGGCGAGCTGGACGGCGGTTGCATTGGGCGGAAAGTAGGGGAGGGTTTCCCACTGTTTTTGGATCTCTTCCAGGATTTGCTGATTGTCGGGGTTGTCAAAGAGCTGCGGTAGGTGCCTTAAGGCCAGGAGCGCCAAATGATACGCTGCAAGCCGGTGGTGGGACGACGATTCATGGAGCCTGAAGACGATATGCTCGACAAGCCGCCTGAAAAGAGGGTGCTTTGAGTATTTTCTGACGGCCAGCTCTAAACACTTGGCTTCTTCTTCCCATTCTTCCAACGCTTGATAAACGATCGATTTGCCCAGGTATTCAAGCGGCGCTCCGGCCGTGCCGTGCAGCTTGCCGAACTCCTCCAGAGCTTCATCCAGCCGCCCGGCCTGAATAAGCGTCGTTCCCGCCCGGTAAAGCGCCTCTCTCCCTTCCATCCTGCCGGGAAAAGAGACGGCAATTTTACGGTACTCGGCCAGCGCTTTGTCATATTCTTTGTACGTCAGCAGAGCATCGGGCAGCGTCAGGCAGCTGACCATCACATTTTGGCTGCCGATCGACATTTTAATCTGAGACATCTCAAGGTTGTCATCGCGCCTTAAAATGCCGACCTGCGAGCCGAGAAGGGGCGTTTGGCTCAAATAGTGGAGCCTTAAGTGGCCGTCGATGTAGAGCTTGAGGTGGTGGTCGTTTTTTTCGATCCGTATTTCATATGAGCGCCCGGGCTCAAGCGAGACCGAAGGAATGTTTAAGACATCGATGTTGTTGCGAAACAGCTGGCATCCCGGTGATGAGACAGCGCCGATCCAGAGGCAGAAACCATCCATCAGATCTTTTCTGTCGGTCGGGTCTGCAGCGCCCACCAGGAAGCCGATCCCTCGAGAGTCTTCGTGCAGCTTGACCGTGGTCTCAAGGCGGCTGTTTCCGGGAAAAGATCCTTTAGAAATCATCAGGTTGACCCATTCCATCTCGGTGAGCCTGGAAATCGCCATGTGCCTGGCCAGCATGATCAGCTCTTGGAACTCCCAATCTTCCCGTTTGTCGATATCCAAAACATGCATGGCGATCCAGTCGGGCTTGCCTTCGATGAACGATTCAAGATCGGTGATCATCTGCTGAACCGATGCATACCGCTGTTTGGGATCCGGGCTTAGAGCTCGCAGCGCCATCTGCGAAAGGGCGTGGGGGATGTCGCGATCGGGGGCCGTCTCGATCGGATCGGGGATCTGCTCATGCTTCCACCGTTTTTGAAACGTTTCCAAATCGCCGCGCTTAAACGGCATCTTAAGAGTCAAAATCTGAAACAAAATGACACCGAGCGCATAAAGATCGGTCTGTTCGGTTGCTGCTTTTCCATCCACCCTCTCCGGCGCGAGATAGGCAAGCGTTCCTACAACTTTTCCGGGGCGCGTCAAGTGGCTGTTATTTTTATCTGAAGGGATTTCTTCAATACCCCAATCGGGCTCAAACTTGGATTTAGACCGATGCGAAAGCTCCCGCGATTGAGTTGTCGGGGAGGGGGGTTGTATTCCCTCGATACTACCCCCCTCTCCGACAATCTCAATCCCGGCAGCTTTGGCACGGTCTAAATTCCAAGTTTGAGCCCGATTGGGGTATAAGTCGTCTCCCTCGCCGGCAACCTGGGCAAGGCCCCAATCTAAAATCATCACTTCGCCGAATTTTCCGACAATCACATTTTCGGGCTTGAGATCGCGATGTAAAATCTTCTTCGAGTGGGCATAGGCGATCGCTTGGCAGATCGCGAGAAAAATTCGCGTCAAGTGGGGGATGGACCCTTTTTGTTCGGAGCCCCGTCCCTCTTTTAAAATCTCCTTGAGCGTCAATCCTTCCACATACGGCATCGTGTAATAGCTGCTGCCGGGCTCATCGGAGATCGTAAAAATAGAGATGATCGACGGGTGCGACAGCTGGGCTGCAATGCGCGCTTCTCTTAAGAATCTGCTTCTGATCGAGGGGAACTTCTGCAGCTCCTCTCGGATTTTTTTAAGCGCGACGCACCGCTGGCAGATGGAATCTTCGGCGAGAAATACCTCGCCCATCCCGCCTTTGCCCAAACTCTTCTTAAGCGTGTAGTTGCCTAATACATTCATTGCTCGAAAATATACTGATTGTGCAACATAAGTCAATGATAGATGACACAAAGATTACTCCGTGGGAAGTGACGTCGACAACCGGTATTGATTACTTGAAACTTATCAAGCACTTCGGCTGCCAGCCCATCGATGGAGCGTTAGTACGTCGCTTTGAACAGGTTACGAAGACAAAGGCCCATCCTTGGCTCCGCCGCGGCATCTTCTTTTCCCATAAAGATCTCGACATCGCCCTCAATGCTTTTGAGAAGGGCGAAGAGATTTATTTATATACAGGCAGGGGTCCCAGCTCCGAATCGCTCCACCTGGGGCATATGGTTCCCTTCATGTTCACCAAATACCTCCAGGACGCCTTAAGCGCCATCGTTATCGTTCAGCTCACCGATGATGAAAAATATTATTTTAAAGACGGCCTGCCTTTGGAAGAGGCCAACCGACTAGCTAGAGCCAATGCCAAAGATATCATCGCGTGCGGCTTTAACCCAAAAAAGACGTGGATTTTTTCCAATTTGGAGACCGTCGGCGGCTCTCTTTACCGCAACATCGTCCTCATCATGAAGCACACCACTGGCAACACGGTCCATGGAGTCTTCGGACTTGATCTGAATAACAGTATCGGACAGATCAGCTGGCCCTGCTTCCAAGCGGCGCCTGCGTTCAGCACATCGTTTGCAAACGTGTTTCAAGATCGTCAGGTTCACTGCATTGTTCCCATGGCGATAGACCAGTATCCTTATTTTCGCATGACGCGCGAGATCGCGCAGAAACTCGGCTATATTAAGCCTGCAACGATCCAGTCCCGTTTTCTGCCCAGCCTGGAGCATGCGCACGACAAAGCAAGCTCCACCGGCATGAAAGAAGTTATTTTCATGAGCGATACGCAGGACGCCGTCAGTAAGAAGATACGGGAAAAAGCGTTTTCAGGCGGAGGCACGACCAAGCAGGAGCACATGGAAAAGGGCGCCAACCTTGCCGTCGACGTGTCGTACCACTACCTGCTTTACTTTCTTGACAGCGATGAAGAGCTAAAACACATCGCCAAAGAATACTCAGCAGGCCGCATGATGACGTCTGAGGTGAAAAAGAAAACCATCGAAGTCGTATGGAATGTCCTCAAAGAGCATCAGCAGGCAAGAGCCCAAGTGACCGATGAAATTGTAGATCTTTTCATGAACCCTGATCGCGACTTTGATCACGCCCGTCATCCCGTCGATGCCGCGATCCTCACCGCCGAAGACCAGCATCTTGGTTTTCATTTCGATCCTTATTTTAGAAAGTAGCTGTTCCTAAAAAATGGGGAAACAGTTACATCTCACCTTATGAAAGCGCTTGGCAAATTGCACAAAAAACCCGGACTGTGGCTCTATGATGCGCCGATGCCCGAGGTGGGGCCTGACGATTTACTGATCAAAGTGAGAAAAACGTCTCTTTGCGGCACCGACCTTCACATCTACGATTGGGACGAGTGGGCCCAAAAAACCATTCCTGTTCCCATGACAACCGGCCATGAGTTTTTCGGCGTTGTCGAAAAAATTGGCAGCAATGTCAAAAACTTTACGAAAGGGGAGCGCGTCGCCGGTGAAGGGCATATGGTCTGCGGCACCTGCCGCAACTGCAGAGCCGGGCGTCTTCACCAATGTCCCAATACGTTGGGTCTTGGCGTCAATAGAACCGGATGCTTTGCCGAGTATGTCTCAATCCCCGCCTTCAACGCAGTCAAGCTTCCTAAAGAGATTCCCGATCAAATTGCAGCGATCCTCGATCCTCTGGGCAATGCCGTCCACACGACGCTCTCTTTCGATCTTGTGGGTGAAGACGTTTTGATCACCGGCGCCGGCCCGATCGGCCTGATGGCGGTTGCCATTGCCAGGAAAGTGGGAGCAAGAAACATTGTCATCACCGACGTGAATGATTTACGTCTTGAGATGGCCCGTGATCTGGGCGCCTCGCGCGCGGTCAATGTCAAAACAGGTTCTTTGGCACATGCCATGAAAGAGCTTCAGATGGAAGAGGGGTTTACCGTCGGCCTTGAAATGTCGGGCTCTCCTGCGGCTTTAGATGAAATGATAGATAAGATGTCGTGCGGAGGAAAAATTGCGCTGCTTGGCATCCTTCCTTCAAAAACCATGATCGATGGGACCAAAGTGATTTTTAAAAGCCTCCTTCTCAAAGGGATTTATGGCCGTAAGATGTTCGAAACATGGCACAAAGTCTCCTGTCTTCTGCAGGAGGGGCTCGATGTCTCTTCCGTCATTACGCATTCTTTTGCTCCCGAGGAGTTTAAGAAAGGCTTTGAGATGATGCGCAAAGCCTCCTGCGGCAAGGTCATTCTTAACTGGTCATAGAGGCAAACTTTGGCCACTCAAATGGGCATAGGTCTTTAAAAATACCTTCAACCGGCTCATACACCGATCCGCATCCAAAGATGACCGTTGGAATTTCCCAATCCAAAATCAATTTAATTAGAGGATGTTGACCTTGAATTTTAGCATGATCCAGCCAAGGAGCATTTGTTTCTTCTAAATCAGTGATCATGAAAATAAATGTATTCTGTGCGGCGTTCTGGTGTTTTTTGATCTGCTCTTCTTTTTTGGAATATTTATTCATAAATAGATTAATTAATTTTTCCGGTCGAATCTTGTAAATGGGTGCAATTTCTGCACCCGAGGCAGTAAAAAAATATTCTTGTGTTTTAAAGTCTGGACCGTGGACATAGGTTGATTCAATTTGGAAGACTCTCCCTTCAAACTCTGCAGTAAAGTCTATCCCTCTGCGTCTTGAGTAACTAATATTTCTGAAGCCCTTGAGAAGAAGGTAGGGTACTGTGCGGAGCTCTCCGAACATGTCATCAATAATACCATCGGGATCACTATTTTTTTTTATTTCGGAAGTGCGAGATAAAATTTGTTCTCCATCTTTAACATTAGTGAGTGCAATTTCGATTGATTTTTTCACATCTTTCCAAGTGCGGATTCCCTTCACATTTCCCAATACTTTTAAGAGTTTGGAGTTTCCCGGCTTGTCTCTTTTTATACGGGCATTTATCAATGGCAAGAGTAGTCTCCACCAAGTCTGCTTTTTTTCTTCTTCTGGAATATGATCAGAATTGAACGCATAGGAGGCTGATTGCTCAGCCGCTTTTGATCCAAAGTAATCAAAAATTCTCTGCTTTTCAACTGTATCAAAATCAGTGCCATAATATTTCAAAAACAGCTCTTGCCTTAGTTCAGCACTAGAATATGGAGGAGTATTCTCGTGAATAGATCGAGCAACCAACTGTTTTGAGGTTTCATACATGGAAAATCCCATTATCATTCGTTCTAATGGTGTCTTATTTTGTAGCATTTCACGAAACTTTACAGTGATATCTGGTCTTGTATCATCCATTGGAATTTACCGCTTCAAATATTATATTTAGATCTAATGTTTTGACCCAATTTTTTATATATTCCTCATCGAGATTTTTCGTAGAAGATAATAGATTTTTAACATCTCTTATTTGATAATCAGACAAACTGTCTTTTGCCCACAAGAGCTTAGATATAATGAGGTCTTCAGGCGCTACAATCCAAATTTGCGTGTCATCAAATTCGATCTTTTTCTTTCTATCGAATTCTGTTACACGGTAAGGAGATTTTTTTCGAACAACAAAATCAATTTTGATAACTTTGTCGTTATGGATGATGTTAAACATATTCTCATGTTTAATTGCCTCTTCGATAGATTCCTTATTAATATAGAAATCGTCATGGAAAATATCAAAAAATTTAGAAGCATCGGAGTGAAGGATTTCGATGACAATGTCGATATCTCTTGTCATGCGGGGAGCTGCATAAAAGTTAGCGGCCACAGACCCCGTCAGCATGTAGGGAATTTGAGCTTCGTCTAGCCTTTTACAAACAAGCTTTAAAACATAAATTTCTTCCAGCATATTCCTCCTGGCACGGAATAATAATCCATAATGTAATATATATCATAACAATGAGTTTTATTATAGCACGAGAAGCTGATCCGGCCTGTCGCAGATCAGATTAGGATTGCTCTCTTCAAGCAGGTGATGGGAGTTGTACCCCCAAGTGACGCCGACGCTGATAAATTTGGCTCTTTTTGCGGCAATCATATCGCGGATCTCATCGCCGACATAGACGACGCGGTCGACTTTAGGATGGATGCGGGCTTTATGGAGAATGGCTCTTAAGTGGTTTTCTTTTCCAAAAGCATTTTTGGCGGTATAGATAAAATCAAAGAAATCGATTTTGTATTTTTGAAGATAGGAGACAACATTTGCCTGGGAGTTTGATGTCAAAATCCCCAAGCAATAGCCTCGGGATTTAAACTGCTTCAGCACCTCGATAATACCCGGCACCGGCTTCAACTCCAGAAGCTGTTTTCGCACATTTTGGCGGGCTTTTCTCAGCAAAAAAGGGAGCTTGAAAAGCGAGATCCTGACTTTGTGCATCGCCTCTTTCGGATGCATATTTCTAAACTCTTCAATTTCGTGATCCGCAATTTTTCGAAGGTTGTATTCATCCGCCAGGACATTGACCTGTTCAACAAAGAGATGAAAGGATGGGCAGATCGTTCCGTCAAAATCAAAAACAATAAGAGGGGGTTTGACCTTGGACAAATCTCCTTTGCACGTCGATAAATGGGCAATTGAGTACCAAAAGAGCGCAAGCAGCGCCACAACCAGAAAGGCGGAGGCAAAGATTAAAAGCGTCATATAACATCATGATCTCAAAATTTGTCTTAGAAATCTATAGGCCGCTTAGGATTTGGTAAGAATTTACCCCATTCCTAATTACCTCTGTGTCTCTGTGACCTCTGTGGTAAAAATCCTTGAATTAGCTAGGATTTTTCACCACAGAGGTCACAGAGAGCACAGAGGTAATTAGGAAAATCAAAGTGGGAAATCCCTTAAAATGAGTCACCTCTGGATTAAAATTCGTGGTTTGGGTTAAGTTTGTGCGCGAAATCTATGGCAACGCCAACAACTCTACTACGACTACCTCCCCAACTACCGGTTGAGAATGCTCAACCCGCGATTGACCGCAGAAGTACGCCAGTTCAAACGCCTGCCTCGGACTATATTTCTGACGCTCTGGCAAGAGACTTCATCGATGAAAAAGGAATATGGCAATCGGGCGGCAGGCCTCAAATTTCCCTCTCCAGTGTTGATTGGATTAAAGTTGATTTGACCACTCCATTTCTCAAATATTTGGTAGATCATTTTTCAAAAAAGTTTGGGGCAAAGATCATACAAAAGCAGGGGGCTTATTATTCGCTCGGCCGGCCGGTTTGGGAAGCTCTTTTGGAGGAGAGAGGCATCAATCTTTCGCTGATCACTCCGGAAATGTGGAGTTTTTGCACCCAGCCGCCGCGCTGCTTCGAGTTTTGGGTTTGCCTTCCTCCTGCATACGACGGAAAATTGGACGAGCTTCAAGATCTTGTCATTTATTTTATGTGGCTTCAAGCGACCTCCAGTCCGCTGAGCGAATATTATGAAGAAGCTCTTGAGAGTCCTGAGTTTGATGCCTTTAAAGCGCAATATGCCCGCGTAACTCCTATGACTGTAGAAATGCCGGGAACAAAAATCGTTTTTATTCAAGGTCAGGTTACCTCTGAAATATTTCATCTCGATAATATTGGGTTAGAGCTCAGATGCGAGGATGGCCACGTTGTTCCATCAGAACTTAATCTTACGTGGCAATCTTTGCATGACTGCCTCATCGGCAATCTTCAATTAACCGCACCTCTCAATGGAGCTCCGTCTGCAATAGTTGCTTTTGCAAGATATTGGGCGCATCTTACAACCTGCGGAGCTGCATTTAATGGCTCTGAGTTGGAGGAGCTTTTGGCAAAAACCGTTCCGTTTCCGATGGAGCCTTTCATTGCAAACGCATGTACGGTTGGCCTAAACTATATTCCACTCTCCAATGCGGCTCACATTGCCTATCATTTTAATGTGTGGCATCTGCCTGCCACGGTGCCGGATTTGAGACTCTTTCATGCTGAAAAACCTATAGAAAAGCTCTTGACTTCTCACAACTATTATCTGCTGAGGGCTGTGCTGCAAGTTATCGGCGTCCTGCAGCAAGGCCTTCCTTTACAGGAGGGTCTAAGGTGCCGGCAAGTGAAAGGAGCCTCTTACCTGGAGATTTCCTGGGATGCAACGATAGTTTTGCCGCTGGATTTTGAAAAGGCGCTGGAGTGCTTAAGTTTGTGCTTGAAGGAGGATCGGGAGGCTACCGTTTCCTGTCTTTCCCATGCTCTCGAGGTTTTCACACCTATTGTGACGTCTTTAGGCCCGCCTAAAGAGAGAGACGGACGGCTCCTGGAGATTTACGAGGCGCTCAGCCGTGACGTGCGGTTTTTCTTACTGCTGGCTCATGATGGAAGGATCTCTCTGGATGAGTATGCTGTTTTACATCTGCCGGATCAAGCAGCGCAAGCAGAAGGGCTTGAGCACCTCAGCAGTCTATATAGCGGCACGCGGTATGAACATGTTTTTAACACGGCCCAAGACAATGTCGCTTCTTTAGAGAGCCGCACTCCGGAGGCATGCAGGCAAGCCGTGATTGAAGCACTGCTCCTTTGTGGCGAGAGCCAGATTCAGTCTCTAGCCTGGGCCTCCGTTTCTGCAGTCGAGGCTGATTTCTTGATAAGGGTATCTCAAGAGCTGCCTTCGGCTGCGCTTCCCTTTGCCTTAAAACACGTAGGGAAGGGTGCAGAGATTCCTCTTCTTGCCACCTATCTAGAGCGGCTGATTCGGCAATATCCGGAGACATTATATTTGACTTATGGCCCTAAATTCACCGAGCTGCTCGAAGCTCATCTTCAGCAGGATCCCGCACAGAGAGAGCAGCTGATGCCCTACCCTCATGTGTATGTAACGATGGATCCAGAGCCGCTGAAGAGTTTGAGGAAAAATTTTCCGCTTGTTACAACCAATCTCCGCGTTTGGTGGAGTCATCTGGAGGCGCTCGAGCAAAAGCTTCAAGAAAACAGCTACGAGGATTTTGATGCTCTTTTTCTGAAGGCGTTTGCTTCTTCACCTGTAAATCTTAAGGTACAATACAGATTTAATGAAATTCGTGAAGGTGTTGCTCAAAGAGAGCGCTGCCGCCGGGTCGATCGTCTAATCACTTTAACGAAACACGATTCAAACGATGTCGAAGAAGTTCATGCGCTTTGCGAGCAGGTAAAACCGGCTCCTCATGAAATTCCGTCTCTACTCGATTATTTCTACGGCTACTACAAAGACCGCTCCCATCAAATAGATGGAATCAAACGATGTGTGCCGTATTTTGCGGCTGCGGGAGATGGCCGCCTTAAGCTAAATAAAACTCAGAAATCTCGTCTTGACACAGTTCCCAGTCCCGCTCCGGCTCCAATAGAGCCTGCGGAGTCGTCCGCACCCGAGCCTGCAGCTCAGGTTGTGCCAGCCGTCACTAGAAAGGCTGCAGCTCCTCGAGTCGATCCAAATACTCAAAAGCGTGAGCAGATCCGTAAATGTTTATCGAAAGCGATTGTCACGATGGATGATCTGCATTATGTTTTAAAGCTCCTGGAAGAGCTCCCTTCCAGAGAATGGGATCTATGGCAGCAGCTTTTGGGCCGCATGCCAAAGATCGATCTGGAGAAAACTTCGCCTGCAGTTATACAAGGACTCATTAAACAGCTTGCCGGGATCTATGACCATGGGTGGAGAGTGTGGCTTAAAAAACATCCTCTTCTTGAGATTAAGGCTGAAGATGGAGAATATTGGGAGCGTGCGATCAAAGTCATGCTTGAGCGGATGAGCTCTGCGTCACTGATATTCTCAAATTTTTTAACCACTCAAGCTCTCAGGCATATCGAAAGGCTCGAAGGAGGCGCTTGCCGCCAAATGGTCGACAGCTGCCTTAAGCTTGGAATCATAGCATGCTGGAAAGAGCCGCCCGAGGATGTGAAAGACAAGATGCACACGCTTTTCACAATCATCACGAGCCCTGCTGTAGAGCAAAAGCTCGGCTGCGCTCCTGTCAGACTATTGAATGAAGAGTTCCAGAACTATTTACACATAGAGCAGGCCCTTCAACCGGACCCTGCTTTGAGCCTGCCCGGAGAAGAATGGATCTGCAAAAAAATCAATTCAATCACAGTCGAATCCGCAGCTAATCAGATTTTATTTAAGGCGTATTGCATGACTCCTTTTCTACCTCAAGATCGCTCGAGAAGGGATACGATCTACAATTGGGCTATCAAAAGCTGGGGCGTGCATCATGGACTGATTTCCTGGATCGAAGCTTCTCTTTTGATGGATATTTTGATGAAAAATACGGAAGATTCGATGGCAAGGCGCAGTACACTCGATTCAATGTATGAAAGCCTAAAAGAACCGACTTCTTCTGGACCGGAAGAGACAAGATCAGAATTTTACCTGAGATATTGCACGTACATGTTTGAGCTGATGCCAACTCAAGACCCCTCCATCCTTTTGTCCATGCAATCGGCTTTAATAGAGCTTCACAACCAAAATCGCTATCTTAAAAGTAGGTCCACTCCCATTTGTAAACAAGCGATTAAAGCTTTTAAGCGTGCTTTTCCTTTACTCTTGAACGTCTATTGTGTAGTCGATATGTCCCCGGACACAACAATTGAAGTCATTTACATTTCTGCGAAGTGTGTTGAAAAATCATGCTGCAAAGTTTGAGGATAAGACTCAGAGCCCAGCTGCGCCTTCAGATCAGTGCTCACATTTTTTCTCTAATTCGGCGACCGATCTCCTGAAGCCACTGCGGCAGCCAAAGTCGCCCTGGAAGATCTAGAAGCATCTCAAAAATATCTTGCCATAACCAATGATGAGCAACCCCAAAAGTGTGTCGCCGCCTTTATGGAAGCTATTCCCTACCTCATGGGTCAAAATGACAAAGAAGTGACCGACTTGGTTCGACGTATCATCCACAATCTGTCGGCAATTGTTTGGATTAGATTGGAGATCATCCGCCTTGTTCTCTCATCTATCCAGGATCAACCAAGCTTTGCTGCAAAACACCCCATTTTAATCTGGGTGCTGGATAGTGAAAAGGAGGCGCCCGAAAAAATATTGGACGCATTGCAGAGATTAGGAAACAACTCGTTTTTCCATAATATGACAGCCGCCATTCTTGTGAATCGAGTAAGGCCGACTTTGGAAGCGTCGCATCAACCCATTGAGCGTTTCTGCGTCGAATTGACAGCCCCTGCTGTCCTATCAGTCATTGACACACCTGATCATCTAACTATCCGTGCCATTTGGATCTTTTCTATTTCCTCGTATATGAAAAAAGTCGGAAAGCACAGCCAGGCACTCCTCGATCTGAATAGGAGGCTTACTACCGAGCTCACAAAAGGAGCCGTGGAACTCATCACAGATGCAGAATCGTCTCAGGAGTATGTAAGAACCCTAAACAGCGCACTCGACTCAAAAGACTTGAACGTTGCAGACGCGATGCTAGATGCACTGCCCGGTGATCTATCTGCCCAGCTCTCAGGTTTTAAACATGACTTGGAGAAGAAGAGGGATTCACTGTGTGCAGCTACAATTATCTTACAAAGATTAAACAATAAAAATGCCTCGATAGAAGAACTGGGTCAAGTTTTACTGCTGTTTGATACGCTCCTCCCGCGGTGGGATCTATGGGAGAATTTTAATGCTTATGTTTCTGAACAAAGCAAAGACAATACCTGGAAAACTAAAAACTCCGAGTTTGGGACGCAATTCAGGGTATTCTATTGCACCCATTCATTAGCCTATATCCGTGATGAAAAAAGCTGTGCTGACTACTCTAAAAAACTGATCGAAGTCATAGGCAGCGATACAGCCGTGGCCCTTGCCGTGCTGGACGCTTTTCCAAAATATGCCCATTCTTTTTTCCAAAATATGGCAGGTTCGCAGCTCGCAAGCCACTTCTGCACCGTCCTAAGCGGTGAGATGTTGCAGCCATTTTGCCTTGCTATGACGGACGTTCTTGAGTTTGACCCTGACCAAAATCTCACAATCCGCAATCACTGGATACGTATTCTCGGCAAGATCACCGGCAGTGATGAAATCACCGAACGAAAAAAACAGCTCATCAGGGAGCTGGTCGCACTCGTGCGCTCACGCTTTGCTGTAGCAGACTATTCAAAACAGCTTTTTGAAGCAATCAGGTCATCAGATCCCGACGTTGCCCAGACGATGCTGGAAACCCTTCCCGAAATTCCTGAGATCGACCCTTTCAGGGGCATCTTGCAACGTATCATCGAGAAAAGTAAGAAATAACCTATTCATAATCAGCACCTTAAGCATTTAAAGTAATTAATTACATCAATGCAATAAAGTGATATAATATCTTTTAATAAACGGAGGTTTATATGACTATAATAAGTAATGTTAATGTGACCAAAGATGTAATTGGTGTAATTTTTGAAAAATTAGATCCTTCATCTTTAAGAGACTGTTCTAGGGCTTGTAGGGTTTTTAAAGAAGTTGCCGAGCGGCTTTTGCAAAAGATGCCAAGAGAATGGATTATGAAAAACATCCACAGCCAAGATGATGTACTAAGATACGTTGCATATCGATTTAAACAAGTAGCTGCAGGTAAGGATATCTCTTTAGAATCAAAACTCCTTCTGGAGCAGCTCTTATCATGAATCTCGGATACGGAGCTAAAGCGTTTGAGAACCGAACTCAGACGATCATAGGAGCCGATGATGTCGTTCTTCCAGCCAAACAGCCTATGGATGGAGCCTTTATATTTAATCCCTTAAGCAAAGGTTGGAAACAGCTTCCTATGGGTTCTATTACTGCACCGAATGTAAGATTTAATGACATCGGAGATTTAATCACATCAATCGAGTTGATTTACAATCGATTGTGTGGTGATGTGTCAGCTGCCCAGAAGCGTGATGCCGAGGAGTCTAAGGATAGTGCATTTGCCTTGGGAGTAGCTGCTGCTACGACTTTTATGACACTTGCAGCCATGGTTGTTCGTTACCAAAATAGTTATACCCCCAATCTTGAGAGCGTGGTATTTTCCACGCTCTTTTTTTATGCCCAAAAGGGGGATCTTTTTGCCTTAGTTATAAGTCTTGCAGCTCTTGGAGGATGGTTTTGATGGAGTCTTGGATGGAGGGGTTGTCCTGGAGCCGTTTGTCGATGAGCTTGACGCTGGTCATGACGGTAGAGTGGTCGCGGGAGAAGATATCGGCGATTTTCATGTAGGGCAGGTGTAGCTGGCTGCGGCAGAGGTGCATAGCGATTTGGCGGGGTGTCGCATGCTCTTGGGTTTGCGATTTGCCCTGGAGGTCGGCAAGGTGGATGTCGAAGTGGGAGGCGACGGCCTTTAGGATGGCATCGGAGGTGAGGGCTTTTTTCTGCTGCTCCTGGAGGAGGGAGGAAAACCAGTTTTGCATAAGTGCGGGTGTGGGAGGTGTCTCTTTGGAGCGAACCTGGATAATATCGGAGGCTCTGTTGAGGACGGGGACGGAGGTGAAGAGGGAGAGCATGGGGTCGATGAGGTTTTCAGGTATTTTTTTGCGAGTCAGCAGGTAGTCTTTGAGTTCGGGATTGGAGAGGGGTTTGAAAGAGAGGACAAGGCCCCATTCAAAGCGGCTGGTCAGGCGGGGCTCGATTTCTTTGAGCTGGGAGGGGAGTTCATTGCCGGCGAGGAAGATTTGTTTGCCTGCAAGGTGGAGGGTATTGAAGGTGTGGAAGAGCTCTTCCTGGGAGGCGGATCTGCCGGCGAGTGTTTCAACTTCATCGATGACGAGGGCATCGTGTTTGCGATAAAGCTCGCGAAGCGCGGGCATGGCGCCGGACCTAATCGCTGCGACGATGTGCTGGGTGAACCTGTCGGCTTTGACGTAGAAGACGGATCTGCCTTGTGCTTTCATGAGATGGCAGGCGGCCATGAGGAGATGGGTTTTACCGACGCCCTGAGGTCCTTGGATATAGATGGGGTTGTAGGTTTTTTTAAGGGCTGATTCGTGGAAGAGTTTTAAGTTGAAATCGTTGGTCTCTCCGCAGTAGTACGTATCAAAGGTGCAGTTGGAATAGAGCGAGTCAGGTTGAAGGTCTAGCAGCGGCTTCCATGATTTCTTTTGATCCTCTAGGGCAGCGCCTTTTAGTGTGAGGTGGACGCGTATGGGCCTACCGCTTAAGGAGTGGAACGACTCTTTGATAAGGGGGCGCAGGTACTGCTCAAACCAGTTCAGCTGAAACACGTCGCTGGCTTCCAGATAGAGGTTCCCAGCATCGAAGTGCACGATTTTTAACGTGCGGGCCCATCTTTCGATGGCATCCTCGCCGAGCATCTTTTGCTGCTCATCTAGAAAAGACGACCATTCTTTCACGCACGGACACGTCGTTTTTTTGTCATCCACCACTGTTGGAGGATCGCAAGAAGCATCGACGAGAGCCAGTAGATGTTCAGTCCGGATGGGAAGTGGTAGAAGAGCACGGTGAAGACGATCACCATGATATTGCCCATCATCCGCTGCTGTTTCTGCTGGTCGGTCATCAATTTCGGAGTCCTTCGGTACCACGCTGCTCATGCGCTGCTGCCAGAACATGACAACGCCGAGGAGGATGGGCAGGAGGTGGAACGAATTTCCAATAAACCAGATGGGTGTGCTCCAGGAGAAAATAATATCGGGCGCGGTCAGGTTGTTGATCCATCCGGGGATGAATGGAACGCCGCGAAGCTCAAAGGTCGATTTGAGTAGATCGAACATTCCGATCAGGAAGGGCATTTGGATCAGGAGCGGGAAGCAGCCGCCGAGGGGATTGACTCCATGCTCTTTGTAGAGGGCCATCATCTCGACTTGCGCTTTTTTAGGATCTTTTTTGTAACGCGCTTGCAGCTGTGCCAGCTTGGGAGAGAGTTTTTGCATTTTCATGGTAGACTTGATCGACCAGGCGTTGAGCGGATACATCATGGCTCGTAGCGCTATGGTCAGGAGGATGATGGAGAATCCCCATGAGTGGACGGTAGCATAAAAAATCTTCATCAGGAAAAACAGAAACTTGGCAAACGGCTCGGAAATGAACGAGAGCCATCCATGGAAGCTCTGCATGCCTTTGTAGCCTTCGTTGAAAGTGGCGTCGTTGGCATCGAGCACGTTCGATGAAAGAGGTCCTGCAAAGACGCGGAACTTATAGGTTCCTTCCTGCTTGCCGAAGGGAACTTTAAGGTCGTAGCCGGGATAGTTTGCGACGGGGAATCGATTTTGATCGGTATCGATTTGGGCAAGGCGTGTCGGAGCTGCGGTTCCCGGAACTTGTGAAGCTGTGAAGCCAGCGCCCATTTCGGTTTCCGGGTCGATTAATACGGCGAAAAACCCGTTGGAGTTGGAGACCCACTCAGGACGAATGTTAGTGAGAGAGGTGGAGCCTTTAGGAAGCGAGATCTGTTCGATGGAGGCTTTTTGCTTTGCGTTGATGGAGCGGTATTTGAGTGTTGGAGAGGAGCTTCCTGAGACGATCTCGACTTCAGGGATGCCGGTTGAAAGATAGAGCTCAGAGGGGTTTTCATCAACATTTACGGTGTATTCAAAAGTGTAAGGCGTTGAACACGCTTCGTCGGGGAGGACATACGTTTTTCGGATGCGCACTCCGGCGGTTTTCCCTTCCACTTCGAGGAGGTGTTTTTCGAGTCTTATCACGCTGTAAGTTGTGTTCGCGCTATCGGGATTTGTTGTAGCGGTTGCAAGTCCATAGTAGGCGGGAGCGACATCGCGGCGAAGAAGCGGGTAGTAGTTTCCAAGCTCGCCTTTATCAAATGATCCTAGATAGGTTTGATAATGCCCTGCCGGAAAATAATCAACTTGAGAATGATCTTTTTGCATCGCATCATCGACCCAAATTTTCTTGACGACGCTTTTGCGGTTTTCTGGGCTTTCTAAAGGCAGGTTGATTTCAGCGAGTGATCCATTGACGGAAGAGACGACGAGCTGCTGATATTCATTTTCGATGACATAAAATCTTTCATCATTATCTTGGCCGGCAGCTGGCGCGGGAGCAATAGTTTCAATGGCTACCACGGCATTTACCGGGGGAGTTTTGGACGGGAATAAAAAATGGTTTACCAGATAAAAAGTTGCCGTCATCAAAATTACAAAAACGATCGTTCGCCTATCCATATTTCTCCTCAGTACGTTATATTCTTAAGACTAACAGTTTTTATGCAAGATTGCCAGTAAACAAATGAAAACCCAGTCTTGAGGACTGGGTTTTCTGTAATGCAGAGATGCTTAGAATACGTACAGAAAAGCAAGAGTTCCGTTTGCGAACACTTGATTGATTTTGCTGTGACGATAGTTGTAAGGATAGGTCTTTCCTGCGATCAGGAAATTTCTTGACAGCTGATAGCTGAAACCGAAGAAAGCTCCTACGCCCCATGTATTGTCTGAATGGCCGTGTGAATCAACAAAACCTCCATAGCCCATCGCGCCATAGTCAAAAAACAGATTGTTATGCAGTCTGCTTCTTAGGCCTAAATGACCTGTGACGTTGGTGAAATTGGTTTTTTCATGAAGGTGGCTGTAATTTGCACTTACATCCACGAGCCAGCAAGATCCATAATATCCAAGATTCATGCCAGCGCCAGTGCCGTCAAGAGTTGATAAATTCATTCCTAACGTAAATCCGCCTGTATAATGCATTGGATCTTGTGTTTTCATGTCCTTGTTTCTCATGTCATTGCCATCTGCGCACAATGCACTTGCGCACATGAAAAAGCTTACTGCTGTGATACCGAATTTTTTTAACATAAAGATACTCCTGTTTTATGTTCTGAAACGAGAATATCAAAATATGATTTAGAAGCAAACAGAAAATTTATTCGCTAACGTAACAGAGCGAGAAATTCCTGGAAGCGGGGAGTTTCCCTGACTCCTTCGAGCCACTCGTCGTCCATGAGCTCATCGAGCGGAGGAAGAATTTTTGCTGCAAACGATTTTTGGAGGTAGGTGAGAGAAAGATCAAAAGATCCCTGGAGGGAATAGAGGCAGGCGAGTTGATAGAAGACGTGCTGGCTCCCAAGTTTTGCGGCTTGCATCAGTTTGGATTCAGCTTCGCGAAAGCCGGTTGATTCCACAGTTTCATCTGCTCCATACAAGGCAAATTGGATCCAGGCAAGGCCCCAGTCCATTAAAAGTGTTTCATCATCTTCCTGGGATCTTGAGGCAAGCTTGAAGTGGTGGAGGGACCTAAGGACGTAGTCCAAATCTTCCAGAGAGTCGCCAAGGTGGCAATAGACAATCCCGATCCGATGGTGGATCGTGGGGTGGGCGGGGTCGAACATGAGTACATTGACAAAAGCTTCGAGAGCTTTGTGAAAAAGCGACGGGTCGTCCGTGAGATCTCCCTGGAGATCGAGGGCAATTCCATACTCATAGAACCACTCGGGGTGGTCAAAGGCGATTGATTTGTAGGTTTGCAAAAGATATTCAATATAAGTAATTGCTCGGCTTGGCTGCCCGAGCTGGATGAGAAGAGCGGCAACTTCGATGTAAAGGTGCGGATCATTATTCATTTGAAGCGCTTTGCTGTAAAAATGGAGCGCTTTTTCAAGCGGATTCACATCGTCCGAGCATTCATAGACTTTTGCATAGGTTTTACCCATCCAAATCCAGCACTCAAGCTGCGTACGGTCGATGGATAGAGATGACTGAAACTCTTCGATGGCCTGGAAAAAAAGGTCGATGTCCTGGTAATAATGCGCAAGGGCATAGAGGCATCTTCCGTAAAGATACATGAGGAAAGGATCGTCTTCATCGGACAGCTCAAGGGTTTCATCAATTTTTCGTTCGGCCTCCTGGATGAGCTCGATGCGGTTTGTCAAGTGGCCCAGCGTTGCCAGGGCGATCGCCCAATAACTTGAGAGGTGTAAATAGGCGTCTGTTTTTGGAGATGCACTAAAAAGGGCTGCAGCCTGCTCGCATTTTTGAATGGCCGCCCGCAATTTTGACGCTTCTTTTTTTTGTTTGGAGTTGTCAATCATGAAAGCGATTCTTTCAATCCAAATTTCAGCAAGATCAGGTTTGAGCTGGGACGCTGCTGCAAAACAGTCGCAAGCCTGCGTGTAATGATCATTTTCATGGGAGTGGTGGTAAAGCTTCTTTAAACTTCTGCCAAGGCCGAGCCATCCTTCAAAGTTCGTCAGGCAAAGTGTGATGGCCTGCTTATAGCAAGTGATCGATTTGAAGACGGGGCGGATGTCTTGCAGGCTTGCAGAGATGTTTAGGTAGGCTCTGCCAAACTCGTTCCAGAACTCAAACGGCATCTGCTTCGTGCTGCTTTTTTCAAAATATGAAATAGCTTTGAAGTAATCGTCGATCTCGCCGGAGGCTTCGGCAAGTTTTAGGTGGATGAGGGCGCCGTCCCAATAGACTTCGCTATCTTCAACTGCAAGGAGGGCTGCTTTTTCAATCTTGGCTTTAGCGTCCAAAAGCTCCTGCTGCCTTCCTGTGAGCTCTGCGATGAACATCAGGGTACTGGCCCACAAATGCCAAGCTTCGCAGAAGTTAGGACTTAGCGAGGTTGCAAGATGAAATTTCGCTGCAGCTTTGCGGAGCGTTGCGACGCAGTTTTGGTACGATCCGTATTCAAAAAGGGCAAGCCCCTGACGAAAATGAAGGCTCGGCGAAGAAGGGTCCATCCTCGAGGCTTTCTCAAGAAGATCGAGTCCTTTTTGATCGCCCTGCAGCAGCGCTTTTTCTCCTTCTTCGAGCAAAGTTGTTGCGGTCTCCTCAAGGAGCTCTGAGGATAAATGATACGCGATTGGGAAAGGGGGGCGGCTTGCAACCATGGTTCGGGATTATAGGCCAGTGAGGAGATTTCCCTCAATCCACTATCAATATTTAAGGACTCGTAAAGAAATAAGCTTCCGCATTTAAAACTGCGCGAAAGCCCGCGGTTCGACATCGCAAATGGGGTTGTATTGAGCAATACTAGCCCCATTTGCGATATTCGAACCCCGGGAAGCTTTGGCGCAGTTTAAAATGCGGAAGTTATTTCTTTGCGAGTCCTAAGGAAACCGGATGGCTTCCAGGAAAATAACATCAAACATTTCTTTGGAGAAGAGCTTGGCTTCGTCGCTCTCTACAAATGCTTTGATATTTCGAACATAGGTTTGATACGTCTCTTCATCCATGTTGCGGATGTAGGTCATGACATCATCGAAACTCTCGAAGTCGCGCCGGTCGATAAAACATTCTTTGGGAATGAAGTCGGTGATATTGCTGGCTCCCCAATAGATCGGGATGGTGCCGACGGCGAAGCAGTCAAAGATTTTTTCAGAGATATAGCCTTTAATGTCGCACATGTTTTCATAGCAGACGGAGAATTTGTAGTTTTTGAGCGCGCCATATTTATCGGCAACCATTCCTTTATAGTGGCGCAAGTTTTGATTTTCCCAACCTCTGCCATAAAATTCGAATTCACCTTCGGGTTTATCTTGAAAATAGTTGATGACGTCCGTACGCGCGCTATAAAGCTCTTTTTTATGCTTGCTTGTTCTCATGCTTGCAATTTGCGTGAGCAGCTTTCGATCATTGAAGGCAGGCAGATTGTCTTGCATGCTTTGGAGGGCAGGGTAGTAAAATTTGAAAAATTTCTTGTTGTCAACCAGATCGTCGTTCCACGTATAGACTCTATGAAAGCGTGAAAGAAAACGTTTGGTGAAAAGGTTTTTTTGAACAACGGGCGGTTCCCAGGTAAATAAAATCGCTTTCTTTTTGGGAAACTTTGAGATCAGTCTGTTTTGCAGATACTCGGGTTTGCTGAAGATGACAACATAGGTGAGCTGGTCAGAGTCTTTGTCGTCTGAAAGATTAGAGTATTTGAGGGTCGTATGCTTCAGCTTGAGCGCATCGCCGAGCCCCTTCATGGTCGGGCCGTCTACAAAGCTCTGATCATTGGGGTCTTTGGTCCAGTCATGGACCAAAATGACCTCTTTGACCCGTTCGCGATAAGCGGCGCAAAGCAACGTTGGAAGCAGGGCAAGGGTCAAAAATATGTTACGGTAATTCATAGGGTAAATTATGGCCGAAATCAGGTTATTCGTAAACGAGTTCTGAGGATTTTTATGTGTTTGTAAAAAAAAAAAGTGTAGTTAAGGTATGCTTTTTGCATGATTATACAATCTTTACGTGTTGCCTTTAACCCTTGGAATCCTCAATCAGAGGGCAATAAAAGAGTTGCTTATACGACTGCGCTTGCTGTCATAACCGCTGGAGTTACTGCTCGATTTCGAAATCAAAGTTTGCCGCTCGGTCTCAGAGGCATACATATCATGATTGCAAGCGGTCTTATCGCTGTGGCCCTTCCGATCATCCGCCGGCTGTATGTGAAACTTTACCCCGATCTTTTTTGGGTATGGGATGAGGTACATACGATTACGAAAGAATGCCCTGGTGCTTGCTATAGAGAGTCCACAAGTCTAAGATTTTGCGATTTGTCTAGTTGGCCTACACTTCTATACAAGGGTGATGAATTTAAAAGAGGGAATCAAGACTTGACTGACGCAAGAGCAAAAGAGCTCTACGACAAAGCTCCTGGTCTTTTTGAGCTCGTAGTCGAAGAGGCAGCAGAACCAAACAATCTCGGGGATCAGCTGGCAGAATATTTATTTGATTTCACATCAAAGTTGGAAGCTTCATTGCCATAGCGAGCGACTCATAAGAGAAATTGCAGAAAGTGATTCAATATCGCAGAAAAAAAGTCGATGAGCTGATGTGTGTCAGCCGCCTGGTAACTGAGATGGCATTAAAGGATCTTACTCTAATAAGTGATGGGGACTTAAGTCCCATGGTAGCGAAACTCGCGTATCAACGAATCCCCTCATTATATCTTTGTTTTCACATTGCCTAACGCTTATTGGTCTCTTAGAGAAAAAGGCAAGAAAGCGGGCCTACTCAATCACTTTTTCGAAGAAGACCATCCATTTAATAGTTGGCGTGAAGCTTACAACAAAGTGTGCGAAGATGTGGCACCGCTCTGGGATCACTTATGATGCGCGCTATAAACAAATATTTAAAAAAGATGAAAGTTCTAATCAACAGTTCTTGTAAGAGTTAGTTAATTTTTCTTTTTTTCAAAAAATAACATTGGACAACTGGTAGTTAATTTTTTAAAATTATCCATTGTAGGTAAATCATGGATCAGCTTGTCAAAGATTTGGGATGTTTGAAAGAAATCATACAGAAAGGTGAGTCTGAAATTCTCGAGAGAAAAAAATCGACAGCTTCACTTTCCCATACGGGAGAGACTCTTTGTGGGTTTCTGAATGGGAAAGGAGGGGAAGTCTATATTGGCATTTCCGAGGAAGGAAGAATTATCGGGCAAGAGATAACGGATAACACTCTACGAGAAATTGCCGAGATGCTTAAAAAATTTGAACCGCCTGCATCAATTGAATTAACAAGGATAGAAATTCAGGGGGATAGAGAAGTTATTGTTTTAACTGCGATTCCTAGACAATGTGATGTGCCTTATGCTTTCAATGGTCGCTGCTATCAAAGAGTTGGATCCACAACTTCTCGGATGCCACAGCAAACGTATCAAAGATTACTTTTTGAGCGCGATCATCATCAGCATCGTTGGGAAACTGAAGTCGCTGTGGGATATACTTTTGATGATTTGGATGTTGAAGAAATTTGGCGTACGATGAGGTTGGGCATAGAAGCGGGTCGTCTTCCCGAATATCAAGAAAAGGATGTTCTTTCAGTTCTAAATAGATTGGGTTTGAGGAAAAATGAGCAGCTTCTTAATGCAGCGGTGGTTTTGTTTGGGAAGAGATTTGTTCCAGAATTTATGCAGTGTCAATTGAGATTGGCTCGTTTTAAGGGCATAGATAAAACTGAATTTCTTGATCAAAATCAGTTGTTTGGAAATGCTTTTCATCTGTTGAACGAAGCAATGCTTTTTTTGCGAAGACATTTACCCATTGCAGGGAAAATTCTTCCTGGTGTTTTAGAGCGAAGTGATGAGCCGTTATTTCCTCTGGAAGCTCTTCGTGAAGCATTAGTAAACGCCCTTTGCCACCGTGCATATGAATCTTTCGGAGGCGCCGTGAGCATTGCAATTTTTGATGATCGCTTGGAGATTTGGAATGATGGAAATCTTCCGTTCGGATTAACACCTGCTGATTTGAAAAAAGACCATGCGTCTCATCAACGCAATCCTTTGATTGCTTCCATTTTTTATAATCGAGGATTGATTGAGAAGTGGGGCCGAGGTACTCAAAAAATAGTCAATCTTTGCGTTAAGGCCGGGCATCCGGAACCTGTTTATTTAGAACAGGCGGCTTCATTTATTGTACGCTTTTTGCCAAGCGGCTACATAGCTCCACATCGGATATCACATGATCTCACAAATCGCCAAAGAGAAATTCTGCAGGCGTTATCAACCGCCCGAGAAGGGATCGCTTTTGCAGAAATTAAATGTCAAATTACTACGCCACCTGCAGATCGTACCTTGAGAGATGATTTTCAGCATTTAAAGCGACTTGGATTAATCGATGTACTTGGACAGGGTCGCGGTGCAAAATGGTATTTAGTAGAGAATAAAGCCAATTAGTGGCCTTATTCCGCCTTATTCCGCCTTATTCCGCCTTATTCCGCCTTATTCCGCCTTATTCCGCCTTGAGATTTTTTCGGTTGGGTTTGAGGCCCAGGTTGTCAGGCAGCTGGAAGGCTTTGATGGGGATTTTGAATTTGGGCAAAACGTCCTTGAGCTTGCTTTGAATAAGAGGCAGGAGCGAGGGGTTGCTCAGGAAGACGCCAGGCCGGGCGCCGAACTCTACATCCGGCAGGGGAACCACGATGGCCTCTTCTATAGAGCAGTAGGTGCGGATGGCGTTTTCGATTTCTTCGGGTTGGATGTTTTCGCCGCCGGAGATAAAGAGGTTGTCTTTGCGGCCGATGATATGAAATTTTTTTTCTTTCCACATTCCTAAATCGCCAGTTTCAAACCATCCTTCTGAATTGAGGGGCAGGCCTTTGTCAAGGTAGCCTTGGAACAGGACGCCGCCGCGCACCCAAATTTCTCCGTCCGGGGCGATGGTCATTTCTGCATGGGGGTGGAGAGTGTGGTCTGTGACAATTTGAGAGCTCATCTCGGTCATGCCGTAGGTGGGAAGGACGTTCCATGGAGTTTGGAGGGAGGGGAGAGGGGCTCCGCCGAGCAGGAGGGTTTGAAGGTTGGGGAGAGATGCACTGTCTCGGAGGAGGCGATAGAGCTGGGTTGGGACGAGGGAGAGATGCGTGGCTCTGCTTTGATTTTTAGAGATGAGTATTTTGGCGCTGGAGAGGTAGCACCGGAATAAGATGGCGAGGCCGCTGGCATGGTAGAGGGGAAGCGTCAGGCCCCAGCAGCTATTTTCGGTGAGGGGGATTTTGACGAGCGAGCCTTGCGCGCTGAGGACATGGTTGCGGAAGGTGTGGCAGGCAATTTTTGGAGTGCCCGATGAGCCTGAAGTGCGTATGTGTGTGGCGGTTTTTTCTAGATCCCATTTGTAAGAAGTTGGGGTGGCAGGTGTGGGCATCTCAGGTGTAAAGAGGGCGGAGTCGGTGCACGGGATTTTTGGATCTAAAGGAGAAGCGATCTTGCCGACTTTCCAGATGGCAAAGAGTGTGAGGACTGAGAGGGGAGAGATAGGCGCTAGGAAAGAAACTGTATCTGAAGGATGCTTTGCAATTTGTGAGCACATCCCTTCGACGTGGGCTTCAAATGTGGGATAGTCCCACTCAAACTCGTCGGTGATTAGCATAACTGCCACTCTTTGGGAAAATACAACCTGCCGTTTTTAAATACGGCGCTATTTTTAACGAGATCTTGCTCAAAATTGATGCCTGTGCCGATTCCAAGAACATGAGCAGGGATTTGGTGGCTTTGCATGAGGGAGGCGATTTGATGCAGGCCGATGCTGCTCTCCAGGGAACTGCCAAGGATCACGCGGCTTTTGGGCGAGGGGAGTCCGCGCACCATCGGTTTCCAGATGTTGAGAGAAATCGGTGAGGGTTTTTCATCATACGCTTCCATGAATCCGGGAACAATGCAGCCAGGATCTTCTAAAAATTCGATCTGATCGGGGGAGAGTTTTGAGCATAATTTGTGCACGTCTTTTTCATTCCAAAGGAGGTTGAAGTCGAGGCGCAGTTTGAGAGGGATTGATCGGATGACGGCAACGGCTTGTTCAACGGTCCAGTGTCCTACTTTTAGCTTGGCGGTGGTAGCTCCGTGAAACGTGTTTGCTGCTTTGATGACTTCGCCTGGGGTTCCATGAAGAAAGAGGGCGCATGGGACGGATTCAACGGGGGGAGAGGTAAGTCCATAGAGGCCGAACTGAACGGAGGGATAAAGAGGCCCCGTCCATCCTTTTTGCACGGCTTTTAACTGCTCGAGGGCCTCATCGAAAGTTTCAATGCTGCGTCCGGGAAGCGGCGATACTTCGCTGAAGCGTCCGTCTTTTTCGAGCAGCACTCCTTTTTTCGTAGGCAGGTGTCTGTGCCTGAGCTCGAATGATCGGAGATTAAGGAGCATAGACGATGAGTCCGAACGCGATCAGCAGAGCAGTTAACAGGCCGATCAGCGCTGTTTGTCCGAATGCAGTATGGCAGTCAGATCCGGGTTTATAGCTCCAGATGGCTTTCAAGGGCATGATCGCAGGAATCAGTGAGAGGGCAGTAAGCCACCAACCATAAATGAGTGGAAGGAGGCAGCCGGCAATGATGAGGAATGTGTATTCGTATTGAGTAAATCGTATTCCAAATCGCACTGCAAACGTTTTTTTGCCGGATCTTTTATCATTCTCTATATCGCGCAAGTTAGTAATGACTAGTACTGCGGAGGAAATAAGCCCCGGAGTAAAGCCAAGAACAACGGCTTCCCAAGAAAAAGAAAGGGTTTGCAGATAGGCAGCTCCTGCGGTCGCGATCGGTCCAAAAAAGAAGAGAACAAAAAGTTCACCGAGGCCTAAATAGGAAAGAGGTTTGGGGCCTCCGGTGTAAAGGATTCCACAGGCGATCGAAAGTGTTGTCAGGAGCGTGAAGACGGGCCCGCCGCGAGCAGTGAGGTAGAAGCTGAGAAGCGCAACGCAGGAAAAAGTTAAAAAAGTGGCGAGCTTCATCTTTGAAAGAGAGATGAGTCCAGATTGTGTCATCCGTCTGGGGCCAATGCGTGTAGAGTTATCAGCACCCTTGAGGCAATCGTAGTAGTCGCTGGCAAAATTGGTTCCTATTTGGATGCAAAGTGCGGTGATAAGTGTCATCAGCAAGGGAATGATAGAGAACGCGCCTTGGTAATAGGCGTAGCTGGTTCCGATGATGACGGGCGTTACGGAAAGAATGAGCGTTTTAGGTCTTGCGGCTTCGAGCCAAAGGAGTGCAGCAGTCATGGTTTTCTCTTAAATTTTTTAAAGTTGGGTTTTCTTTTTTCGACAAAGGCGTTGCGCCCTTCTTGTCCTTCTTCGGTCATGTAGAAGAGCATCGTGGCGTTGCCGGCGAGTTCCTGAAGGCCGGTTTGTCCGTCGCAGTCGGCGTTGAGTGCAGACTTAAGGCAGCGGAGCGCGATGGGTGAGAGCTCGAGCATTTCCTCGCACCAGGCGATGGTCGTGGACTCGAGGTCTTCATAGGGGACTATGGTGTTGATAAGCCCCATTTCGAGCGCTTCTTTCGCGGAATATTTCCGGCAGAGAAACCAGATCTCACGCGCTTTTTTCTGTCCGACGCTGCGGGCGAGGAAGCTCGATCCGAATCCGCCATCGAAGGAGCCGACTTTGGGGCCTGTTTGTCCAAAGATTGCGTTATCGGCAGCGATGGTGAGATCGCAGACGACGTGGAGCACATGGCCTCCGCCGATGGCGTAGCCTGCGACCATAGCTATAACGGGTTTGGGGCAGGTGCGGATTTGCCGTTGAAACTCGAGGACGTTGAGATGCTCTGTTCCTTCGCCGTCTTTATAGCCGGCGTCGCCGCGGATTTTTTGGTCGCCGCCTGCGCAGAACGCCTCTTTGCCTTGTCCTGTAATGATGATCACTCCGATTGCGGAATCCATCCGGGCGTCTTCAAAGGCGTGCATCATTTCTTTGATTGTGAGAGGCCTGAAGGCATTTCTAACTTCCGGCCGATTTATCGTGATCTTGGCGATCCCCGGCATCTTATGGTATAAAATGTCCGTATAGGTTCCAACACTGGTCCAATCTGTGATTACTGTTGTCATCGGAGTACGGCTCCAAAGTGTTCGATAAGTTCTTGTGTTTTTTGATCGAGGGCTTCGTGGACGGCGACGTTTTGCTGCCGGTCGGTTGTGAATTCAAGGAAGGCTGTTTTTTCTTCGCGCAGGGCTTTTTGCAGATCGTCATAGTTTGAGAGTGCGGTGTAGGGGATGTTGAACATCTCGGCGGCTTTGGAGAATTTCAAATTGTGGGCGCCGGCGACATACTCTTCAAAGATGTCTTTTTCTTTATGCACGGGAAGGAATGAGAAAATGCCGCCGCCGCCGTTATTGATCACGATAAAGATCACGGGCACTTTAGAGTTTTTTACCTGGGCAAGCGAGTTTAAATCATAAAGAGCTGCAAGGTCGCCGATCACAGCGACAAGCGGGCGTCCCGATCCTTCGGCAAGGCCGATGGCTGTTGCGATATTGCCGTCGATGCCGGAGAGTCCTCGCTGACCGTAGATGGGGCCGCGCTGCAGCCGAGGGAAAAAGAGGCGGTCGGCATCACGGATTGGCATGCTGTTGGAAAAATAGATGGCATAGTGTGAGGGGAGATGATGGTGCAGATACCGGATCAGTCCTGGTTCGGAGAGGGAGGGGATTGCGTCGTCAATATGACCTTCGATCAGGTGGCTTAAAGATTTCCACTCGCCAAACCATGCGATCTGCGGATGGATGAGAGGGATGAGCTGCTCGCAGAAATGCGCGGGGTCTATCATGATCCTGTGAGTTGCCTTGTGCATGGGATCGTGGCGAACAGGATGGTCTGCGACCATCAAGTAGGTGGAAGGGGTAGACTTTGCAATCCAGTTGTGGAGATGTTTTGAGATCAGACGGTCGCCCAAATGAAGAATGCAGTCGGGGTTGAGATCAGTGATCGATTTTAGAAGATCGATAAAGTAAGGAATGAGTGCTGAGTGCGAAATCTCCGAGCGAAGTCCCGACATCAGGTCGGCAATCACGGGCCAGTCAAGTTTTTCGGCGAGGCTGAAAATGGCGGCGTTTCGTTTGGAAGATGTCATCGAGCCGGCGATGATCACGCCTTTTTTGTAGGAGGAAAGCGTGCCTGCCCATTTTTTTATTGATGCGCTGGAGATCGTAGGGTACGAAGGCTCATAATGCGTAGAAGCCACCGCGCTATATTTTTCTCCCGAGAAAAACGGCTCTCGAAACTGGCAGTTGATATGGACGGGTCCATGCGGCTGCTAGCATGCTGCGGTAGACTGCTTGTGCGATCGTTGATCCGAGCCACTCATCGGTAAGGCCCGGCTCGCATGCCGGAATTTCGGCAAACCACCGGACATAATTTCCAAATATTTTCACCTGGTCGCACGTTTGGTTCGCCATGCAATCTTGCAGCTCTTGGGGCCGATCAGCCGTCAGAATAATCAGCGGCACATGATCATGCGAGGCTTCCATGATGGCAGGGAAGATGTTTCCCGTAGCGCTGCCGGACGTTGTAATCACGGCAACCGGAGATTTGGAGGCTTTAGCATAGCCGTAGGCATGAAAGGCCATGGCTCTTTCGTCAAAATGGACGAACTTTTCTACCCGCGGCTCTCGAGCGGCGGCAGCTGCTAGAAGGCATGATCTTGAGCCCGGCGAGAGACATATTTTTCGTACGCCCTGATTGACTAGCTGTGTGATGATCTGTGATGCAAAACGGTCATTCATACGCCCACCTTAATACATGTGCAATTTTACGGTCGAGTTCTTCCCATTCTTTGAGGGGCTGCGATCCTTTCACAATTCCCGCACCCGAGAAAAGATGGATCTCATTTCCGCGCACCAGCATCGAGCGAATGCCGACAGCAAGATTTGTCTCTTTTTCTGAGACGAGGCCGATCGGACCTGCATACCAGCCTCTATAAATGGGTTCGGTATTGAAAAGATACTTCATCGCCGCATCCCCAAATCCGCCGGTTGCAGGGGTAGGATGGAGCTTTTCTATAAGTATTTTATCAGAGATTTTGTTCTTGAGTATTCCTTTGAATAGTTGATAAAGGTGTCGATATTCTCCAAACGAGCGCTCTTCATGAGATCCGCATTGAAGATCGTGGCAGCATGGTTGTAGTTGATTTTTTAAAAAAAGGCTTACAGCATTCACCTCTTCAAATTCTTTAGTACTCCATTTTTCAATATTTGAAATCGTTCCGGCGAGAGCTTCCGTAGAAATCATTCTTTCTAAACGTGTGAAAAGCTTCTCAGGGCTAGCCCCTATAAAGGCCGTTTCCTTGTCGAGCTGAACCATAAAAAGAGAGGTGGTACTTCCAAAAGACATCAGTCCTTTTAAGAGCTCTAAGGGATCAACAGGGGCATCAAAGGTGAGTGTTGTTTGCCGAGCCAGGACAACTTTGCGAAACTCGCCCTTCTCAATTTTCTCAGTCGCATCCGTGACCATGCGCCACCATTTTTCATAGGTAGGAGTGTCTTTTCGACCAATGCACTCTGGTAAGATAGGAGTGTAAGTTGCATGTTCAAATTCGGCCGATAGGATGTGCTCGGGAGAGAAGCTCCACTCTTTAGGGAAAGTGCTCCAGATGCCGCCGCAGCTATTTTCATGGAATGCCTGAGCTTGAAAAGTAATAGGTGACGAGATGCTGTGTCCATATCCTACACATTCTGTCGTACTTCCGCGCCCTTTCCAATAAAAACGAGGTAATTCTTTGGAGACCTTAAGAAAGGGAATTAAACGATTCACCTTTTTTCTCCTATGTAAAGAGAAACAATTCCTAAAGTCAGGGGCCTGATTTGCACATTTTCAAAGCCCACCTCTTTTAGGATGGAGGCCATCGCCTGCCCCTGTGGAAATGTTTCGATCGTTTTTGAAAGATACGTGTAGGCCTCCTTATGACGCGAAAGCCACTTCCCAACATACGGAACTACCCTATTTAAGTAAAATCGATGTAAAAATCTTACGGGCGCGCTTCGGGGATGGGAGAATTCCAGGATAATGAGACGTCCCTCCGGCGCAAGGGTGCGATAGATTTCTCTTAAGCTTTGATTCAGGTCGGCCACATTGCGGATGCCGAATGAGATTGTCACGGCATCAAACATGTTGTCCGGAAAAGGAATGGCTTCGGCAGGCGCAGTTATTAGGCGCGAGCAGTGGGAAAACTGCGCCAGCTTCGGTTTTGCAAGCGCCAGCATTTCGCGTGCAGGATCCATCCCGACAGCGTCATAGATTTGAGGGCAGTTTTTTAGAATTGATATGAGTTGATCGCCGGTGCCGGTGGCGCAATCCAGAAGTTTGATTTTTTGTTTGCCCGGCAGATGTTTGCAAACCGCTTTTCTCCAATAGCGATCGATTCCAAACGACAAAACAGCATTAATAAAATCATACCTGGCTGAGATGTTATCGAACATCTGGGGGACTGTCATGAGAAAATATCTTTACATAATGAACATATTTTTGGGATAGAATTTTAAGAGCCTATCCTGAAAAGAGAGAAACTGCTAAAAATAATATCTAAAAACCAAGGAGACATGATCATGAAAAAAATAGTACAGATTCTTAGCACACTGATACTTGGATCGCACCTGAGCGCATCTTCTCTTCCTGGGGTGGTTCTGCACGAGCACCTCGAAGCCACAGCATCTGTTTCAACGCTCAGGCAGATTGCCGCAAGCAATGACGTTCCTATCCCTGACAAAGCCTTTGATTTTCAACAAAACTATGAATATATAAATCTTGCCGATTTTTTAGATGCCTTCTACGTCGTGACATCCGTCATTCATAAAGCCGAAGATTACTACACCATCACAAAGGCGTATCTGGAAAAGTTTAAAGCCGAAGGGGGAATTTATACCGAATTCATGGTGTGCCCTTTTTGTGCAGCATGTAGCTGTATTGACTGGAAAGAAATGATAGCACAGGTTCAAAAAGCGATGGCAGAAGTGGAGCAGCCGGGACGTTTTTATTCGCGCATGCTCATCAATCTGATTCGCGGTCTTGATACTCCCGAGAAAGCCGCAGAGTATGTCGAGTGGGCAATAGAGCAGCGCGCAAGCGGCGATCTGAGCATTGTCGGTATCCATCTCTCTGGCGATGAAACAGCCTTCCCCGATGTGACTCCCTATATTCCCGTCTATCAACGTGCCGCGCAAGGCGGTCTTGGACTTGCAGCTCATGCGGGCGAGACGACAGATGCCCAAAACGTTATCGATGCGATCCAAAAGCTAGGCGTCACTCGAGTCGGCCACGGCATCGCTGCAGCAAACTCTAAAGAGGCTCTTAATCTCATCATCGAGAAAAATGTCAGCCTGGAGGTCTGCCCAACCAGCAATATCTGTACGCATGCGCAAAATGTTACAAGCTATGTTACGCATCCCCTTGGCGCTCTTGTGAAGGCAGGGGTGAGGGTCTCTCTTAACGCCGATGACTCGATCTTTTTCCGCGAAACCACACACCAAAGGGAAATGGAGCATGTAGCCAATAACTTTGGTTATGACTACCCTCAGCTGCGCGCTTTTATTGCTGATGGCATCACGGGAAGTTTTGCCCCCGTTGAGTTAAAACAGCAGCTGCGCGGGATCTTAGACGGTTATATCCAGAAGGGCTCATTCTAGGAAGCAGTCTCAGGCTTGGTTTTTTGTCGAAGAGAAAGCCAAGCTTGATAGTTGAGAAGACACAGCTTATAGAAAACTCATAGCTATTGAAGATTGCAGGATGTGCAGGATCCACTAAGAAATAGTCTCAGGCTTGGATTTTTTGTCGACGAGAAAGCCAAGCTTGAAGGTTGAGAAGACGCAGCTGACGCCGATGGCGATTGCAAGCCATCCAGCGATAAACGCGCTGGCAAGCACGCCTCCGCAGATCTGAATCAGCAGCAGGCTCATCATGGAAGCTCCGCCACGTCCTATTCGAGAGCACATGCCGTCGATGACAAGCTTGCCCTGCATCTTTTCAAGAGGAGGAAGAAGGAGAAAGGAGAGCTCTTTTGATGTATCGAGCAAGGTCGATTTTGCGGCTCTTGAGCAGCAGAAGAAAATGGTGCCGAGCAGCACGAGCAGTTCCAGATGCAAATCCTTGGACGGTGTCCAGAGGGCAAAGAAAAAAGCAGCTTCCGTGACAAGGATGCAAACAGGGGTGACAAGCGAGGCGACAACCCATTTGCATTTTTTTAAGATCAGAGGTGTGATGACAAGGGCGCTGATGGCAGTGAGAAGTCCGCTCCAAAAAGCCAGCTTGCCGTTGTAGTTTGCATACTGTCTTGGGTCGGGGAATTTTTGTTTGAGCACGTCTAAAAAGATCACTTCGCCAAGGGTGTAGGCGACATAGTCGGCAATCGTGATCCAGCCTAAGAGAAGCAGGTAGCGCGATTTCATGCACATGCGGACGCTGTCCCACAGCGATAAGGCGGCATCTTTCTTGTCTTCTTCTTCTTTTTTAGGCCCGGCAAACTGTTTCCATAACTTGGTGTAGAGCCAAGCGATAACGACTCCTAAGATGGCAAGAGAAAGCATCATGAGCGTCAGCGAACGGGACCATGATCCTCCGGAGATATAATCAGAGGTGCAGAAGGAGATTAAGGGCCCTGAGAGCATCGTTCCGATGCTGCCGCCGAGCATTAGAGGAGCGTAAAACCTTTTTGCGTCGGCGAGCTGGATGTATTGGTTGACAAGGCCCCAAAAAAGGACGGTGAGCAGCGCAATCTTCCACAGCTCTGCCATTACAAAAAAGAGCATTGAAAAGGCTTGAGGCAGAATGACTCCAATCCATCCCCATCCTGAGAGCGCATCTTTCCAAAGATGGAGCGAAGGGTAGATGCCGACGGCAAAAAACAGGAAGAAGCCTGAAAAAACAGCCAGCGTAATGAGAAAAACTTTGTGGATTGAAAACCGGTTTAGAAGCTTGGTGAGCAGAAACACCATTAGAACAGCGCCGGGCATTGTTCCGCACAGCTCAAAGAAGGGGATCGAGCTGGCGCCATGACCCAGGTCAACGACGGCCAGCGCATTCCGGGCGCTTCTAAGAAGGCAATAATTGACATTCAAAAGGCATACGATGCTGAACATTAAAGAAAAAAGAACTAAGAAACGTCTGTTAGTCGTCAGCTCTTTCAGCATTATTACTTTTTCTCGTATCTCTTCCGATCGTTTTCTTTCATGTGTCTTTTTCGAAGTCTAATATGCTTTGGCGTGATTTCCACGAATTCATCTTCATTGATGAAATCGATCGCTGTCTCAAGAGTAAATCTGCGCGGCGGAGTTAAGATGATATTTTCATCGCTGCCTGCAGCTCTAACGTTCGTCAGCTGTTTTTCTTTGGTGACATTGATAACCATATCATTATCGCGGCTGTTTTCACCGACGATCATTCCTTCATACACTTCTTCGCCGGGGTTCACAAAGAGCGTTCCTCGATCTTGCAGTGCAAAGGCAGCATAGCCGGTGGCTTTCCCTTGGTTTCCGGAAATCAAAACTCCTTTCATGCGGCCGACAATTTCACCTTTAAAGGGAGCATAATTTTCAAAAACCGAAGTTAAAATACCCATTCCGCGTGTTGCAGTTAAAAACTCGCCACGGTATCCCATTAGGCCGCGTGTTGGAATATAGAATTGAAGGGTTGTGATATTGTGCTCGTTCGTTTCCAGAACGCGCATCTCGCCTTTTCTTCTGGAAAGTTCTTGAATGACTGTTCCGGAATATTCTTGCGGGATTTCGATATGGACATTTTCCATCGGCTCGTTTTTAACGCCATCGATATCTTTAAAGATCACGCGAGGTTTTGAGATCACAAATTCATAGCCTTCGCGGCGCATCGCTTCCATGAGAACAGCCAGGTGAAGCTCTCCACGGCCGCTCACTTCGATCACTTCATCGCGGTTCGTTTCGATCTTAAGAGATATATTCGCTCTTTTCTCTTGCATGAGGCGGTCGCGGATTTTATTCATCGTTACGTTTTTGCCGTCTCTGCCGACAAAAGGACCGTTGTTGACCATCATTTCAACAGTCAGCGTCGGATCAGCCAAGTGAATAGGAGGAAGTTGGACGACGTTGGTAGGGGAGCAGAGGGTGTCGCCGATGGTGACATCAGGAATTCCTGCGAGGCTGACAATATCGCCCACGCCGGCTTCTTCCATTTCAACTTTTTTGAGGCCTAAATAGCCTTCAATGCGAACCACTTTATGTTCTGTTGGATGGCCGTCTTTATTGACCCTGGTGACTGTGTCGCCTTTTTTAATTTTTCCTTCCAAAATCCGTCCGCAAGCTTGACGGCCGACATAGTCGTCGTAGGTCAGCGTTGTCGATTGCATGAGGAAGGGGAGGTCGATGTTTCCAGGAGGTGGTGGTACGAATTCAATGATGAGCTCAAAAAGCGGCAATAAATCGACTTGAGGATCGCCGAGATGCTTCATCGCAAAGCCTTGCAGGCCGGAGGCGTAGATTACCGGGAAGTCCAGCTGAGCATCGGTGGCGCCGAGTTCGACAAAGAGGTCGAACGTTAAATTGAGGGCTCTATCTGGGTTTGCATGCGGTCGGTCGACTTTGTTGAGAACAACGACAGGGCGCAGACCCATCTTAAGGGCTTGAGAGAGCACGAAGCGCGTCTGGGGCATCGGCCCTTCTTGCGCGTCGACAATCAGAAGAACGGAGTTCACAAGGCCCAGCACGCGCTCCACTTCTCCTGAGAAGTCGGCATGGCCCGGGGTGTCGATAATGTTAATTTTAAAATCTTTATAGAACACGCTTGTATGTTTGGCGAAAATCGTAATGCCGCGCTCTTGTTCCTGGTCGTAGCTGTCCATGACGCGCTCGGGTACCTTCTCGTTGTCCCTAAAAACATTTGATTGCTTCAGGAGCTGGTCCAGAAGCGTTGTTTTGCCGTGGTCGATGTGGGCGATAATGGCAATATTTCGAATTTTGTCTGGTGTAAAGTAGTGCTGTGTTGTCATGCGCGGTCTTTTTTAATGGTTAAACGATCAAATCTAGCACAAGACCTACAAAAATGAAACCTTTAGTTTTACGTGGAAGGAAAAGTTTTTAAGATATAAACTCTTGGTAAGTCTTAATGATTTGGATGTAAGCAATGGAAAGAGAAAACTTTAATCCTGAGCTCTCTTCAGCCACGTCGCTTATGAATTCCAGGACAAATCAGCTCGATGACATTTTAAAAGAAAAACTCGACAACGCCTACCACAAACAAACCTCCAAGGTCATTCTTCACGATATCGTTAAAATCGCCTGCGAACACTCGCCGATCGACTTGGCCTACGCCGCATCCCATTTGCCTCCTAATATCCGCCCCGTTCTCTATGAAAACCTGGCAGATCTCGAGGGCAAGATCTCATTTATGATCAACACCGACATGGGTACGCGCGCTGCCGTGTTTCGTCATATTAATGACAAGGAAGCTCAAAAACTTATTGAGCAGATGCCGCCCGATGACGCCGTTTCCGTGATGGAAGTGCTGCCTGAACGAAGATTCCGCAGGGTGATGGATCTTATCGAGCCGCAAAAAGCCTCGCGCATCCGAGAAATTAAACAGCATGAGAGAAATACGGCCGGACGTCTCATGACCAATGAGTTTTTTGCGTTCTCCATGGACACGACAATTGGCGGGGCTGCAGCAGTCATCCGCGACCATCCCGGCATTGAACTGACGCGGCAAATCTTTGTTCTGAATAAGGCCGGCGAGCTCCAAGGCTATGTCCCCGAGAGAAACTTAATCGTCAATGCCCCTCATCTACCGCTGCGACAAGTCATGAAGCCGGTTCTGCATAAAGTGCATGCGGAGGCATCGCGTGAAGAAGTTGTAGATGTTGTCGAGAGGTATAAGCTGCCTGCTCTTCCTGTTGTGGGCATTGATGACGAGCTTCTTGGTGTTGTAACGTACGAAGACGTGATGGAGGCGATGGAAGACATTGCCGATGAAACCATTGCTCAGATGGCCGGTACAGGAGAAAAAGTTCGCGAGCATGAGCCGACATGGAAACGGTTTTTAGCAAGGGCTCCCTGGCTTGTCGTCACGCTTTGCGCAGGGATATTGAATGTGGGAGTGATGTCATCGATCCAAGGGTATGAAGGCGGAATACTCACCTTTGTGCTTTTCTTCGTCCCCCTTATTACAGGGTTGTCGGGAAATATTGGGATTCAATGCAGTACGGTCCTCGTGCGCAGCATGGCAACCGGCGGGCTTTCGTCGGGATCGAAAGGTGATGCGATCAGAAAAGAAATTATCATAGGCGTCTCATCTGGCGGTATGTTCGGTGTTCTTGCAGGACTCCTGGTGTGGGGGCTTGACCTGATTGGAATCTCCGGTCTTGACATACCAGCTATCAACGTAGGACTCATTGTTGCCGTCGGCCTTTGGGGTGCCTGTCTTGCCAGCACGCTGCTCGGTGTATTCTCGCCGCTGTTTTTTGCACGCATCGGTGTAGATCCGGCGATTGCCGCAGGTCCGATTGTGACTGCCATTAACGATTTTCTTTCGATGTCGATTTATTTTTTAATTGCGCTAGGATTAAATGCGTTACTAATATGAGAGTTAAACCTCAAATGATGGGATTGACAACTCGGGAAATAAATTCTCTTCAGCCGGATGAGATTGATCATTTCTTTGAGCTGGGTCAGAAATGGGATCTCTCAGAAACGCTCTCAAAAGGCGGGAGTGTCATTTTTCCTCACACTTTGATCAGTACGTGCGGCGACCAGGTTGCCGCTGCGGTCACAGGCTGTCTGGACAGCGGAAAAAAACGGGTCATTGTGCTTGGAGTTTTGCATTCGTTGAATCATCAGCACCTTGTCGATGCCCGATTAAGATTTCGCAGGGGAGAAGATGTCTCGAATGAACCGAGCAGAGGCATATTCGGCCCCATGTTTTCAGGTGAGGAGCCTGCCTGGCAACAAGAGTATTCTCTCGAAGGCTTCAGATTTTTATGGGATTATGAGATTAAGCGGCGCCGACTTGAAAATCCTCCCGAGCTGATGATTGCTTATCCTTGCCTTTCAGGGAGCATGCCTTGGAGTTTAAAGGGGATAGACCTCTTAAAAGAGCATCTTCCAGGGAGCCTTGTTATTGCGACCACAGATTTTTGCCACCATGGAGCTGCATATACGCGTCTGCCTGCTTCTCCATTGCTGCCGATTTCTCCTGAAGCGGAAAAATTTTCCATAAACACCATCGAAATGGGTCTTGAGATTATGGGCAGGCAAACCCATGCAGATTTTGGAAAATATTGCGTCGCCCATGGCTGCGATGGTTATGATGTCATTGATGTTTTAATGTATTTATTGGGGCCCCTTAAGTCTAAAATTTTGGACTCCAGGCTTGTCGATACCTCCTACCTTTATGAAGGGGATCCGACGCCCAGCTGGGTCGCCGCCTCGCTTATTGAGTTGGTACCTTTTAGTGTTGTTAATTAGGCTGAAATCAGGTATGCTCTGCGGAAAGAGTTGTTACCAAAAGTTCACTCATTTTCATGATAAAAAAAGGACAATCTTTAGAGCCAGTTGCAAAGCTCTTGCTTATGGATAAAACGATGATTTTGAGTCAGTTTGCCATTCCGTCCCCGAGCACATACTCAAATCGAGTAGGGCTCGGGAACGGAATGCCAAAATGGCTCGAAAGGGCGTTTTTGCCATGAGCAAGAGATTTGCAACTGGCTCTTTACCCCATCGGCAATTAAAAGATTTACTTGCCCCCTTTTTAAATAATGTAAAAAGCAGGGTAGAGGAGAGGCCCGATCTCATTTTACAAGGGTGGGCCGAAATCATCGATCCGAAGTGGCAGGGGATGACGCAAGCTTCTTCTTTTGAAAAAGGGACTGTTGTGATAAAGGTTAAGAACGCGGCTTTATATAGTTTGCTTGTTCAACAGGAAGGATCTAAACTATTAAAAAAGCTGCAAGCTAAATTTCCTGAAAACGGCATTAAGAAACTCAAATTTTGTATAGGCTAATCAAGGTATGACGACAATGACAGAAGAAAGCAAAAACACCTACGATGCAAGTTCGATCACCGTGCTCGAAGGTCTTCAAGCGGTACGCGAGCGTCCTGGGATGTATATCGGCGACACTCATTCGGGAGGTCTTCACCAACTCGTCTATGAAGTTGTCGATAACTGTATCGATGAAGCTCTTGCCGGCTATTGCACAGAAATTGTTGTAACACTTCAAAAAGATGGATCTGTCTCCGTTGAAGACAACGGCCGCGGCATTCCAATCGGGCGCCACGAAAAAGAATCGATCAAACAAGGGCGCGAAGTCACCGCTCTTGAAGTTGTTATGACCATCCTCCATGCCGGGGGTAAATTCGATAAAGCCACCTATAAGGTGTCAGGCGGCCTCCACGGCGTCGGCGTCTCTTGCGTTAACGCTCTTTCTAAAAAACTCCACGTCGAAGTGTTTAAAGACGGACATTTGTACGAGATGGACTTTGCGCGCGGCAAACCATCCTTCGCCCTCAGAATGGCCGGCGAGTCTGCAAAACGGGGAACGCTTGTCCACTTCTGGCCCGATGACACCATCTTCACTGTCACAACCTTTGATTACGATATTCTGCTCAAACGCCTCCGCGAACTTGCATTCTTAAACCGCGGCATCAAGATCATCTACCGCGACGAGCGCGATACAGAACATCCTGAGCAGTGCCTCTTCTACGAAGGGGGAATTGTCTCTTTTGTATCGTACCTTAACGAAAATAAAATCCCACTCTTCCCTAAGCCTATTTATATCCATGGCGTCAAGGATGTCTCCGATGGACCGGTCGATGTCGAAGTCGCCCTCCAGTGGAACGACACCTATACTGAGAATCTCCACTCGTACGTTAATAATATTTCGACACGCCAGGGCGGAACGCACGTTTCCGGATTTTCAACGGCACTGACCCGCGTTCTCAATCAATATATCAAGAATAACAACCTCATGAAGGCAAACGACAAGATCGTCGTCTCCGGCGATGATATGAGAGAAGGCCTGACTGCCGTTATTTCCGTTAAAGTTCCCAACCCGCAATTCGAAGGACAAACTAAACAGCGCCTTGGAAACAACGACGTCGGATCGGTTGTTCAAATGATCTGCGGTGAAGAGCTGGGTGTCTTCTTGAGTGAGAATCCCCACATCGCAAGAATGATCGTCGAAAAATCGATCATCGCTGCGCAAGCGAGAGAAGCTGCCAAGAAAGCGCGCGAGCTGACACTTAGAAAGTCGGCGCTCGATAGCTTAAGGCTCCCAGGAAAACTCACCGACTGCCAAGAAAAAGATCCAGCACTCTGCGAGATCTTCATTGTTGAGGGAGACTCTGCGGGCGGCTCTGCCAAAATGGGACGCGATCGCAGATACCAGGCGATCCTTCCGATCAAAGGTAAAATCCTAAACGTCGAAAAAGCGCGCCTTGAAAGAATGCTGCAAGACAAAGAAATCGGCTCGATGATTTCTGCTTTTGGCTGCGGTATCGGCAAAGACAACTTCAATCTTGAAAAACTCCGGTATCACAAGATCATCATCATGACCGATGCCGACGTCGACGGATCTCACATTCGAACGCTTCTCCTCACATTCTTTTATAGACACATGCCGGCGCTTGTTGAAAACAACTTCATCTACATCGGCCAGCCGCCGCTCTACCGCGTCACGCGTAAGAAGATATCACGCTACATCCACAGCGAGCGGGAGATGGATGAATATCTCCTCAAGCTTGGAACAAGCGATTTAACTATTCGCCTCATGGGCAAATCAGATCCGATGAACAAAGATGAAGTGCATCTGCTCCTCGATTCCATCTTAGACATCGAACATTTCATCATCTCAATTGAGAGAAAGGGGATTCCTTTCCGCGAGTTCCTCCACGCAAGAGATGCGGAGGGAAGATTCCCGCGCTACCAAGTCAAAATTGGAGATCAGATCAAACTGGTCTATTCCGATGATGAGCTTGCACGCCTCAAAGCAGAAGATGAAGAAATTCAACGGCAAATGCATGTACAAACATTAGCCTCGATCCCTCCTGAAGAGCAAACCGATGACATGAAAACATTCATCTACAAGCCGCTTCCATTCTTAGAGCTCTTTGAAGAAGAGAAGATGGGCAAGCTCAGATCCAAACTCGCCGACTTCAACTTCGCCTTCGACCACTACTGCATCGCCGACGGAAAGCTGATGGACATCATAGACGAAGATGGACATGAAACACCGATTTTTACGCTGAAAGAAGCCATCGATTTCCTACGCGCCAACGGACGCAAAGGAATCGAGATCCAACGGTACAAAGGTCTTGGAGAGATGAACGCCGATCAGCTCTGGGAAACCACGATGGATCCAGAAAAACGGACGCTGATCCGAGTCACACTGCCGGATGCAATTGCCGCCGACCACATGTTCACCATGCTCATGGGAGAAGATGTACCGCCACGCCGCGCCTTTATCGAAAAGCACGCTCTCTCAGTTAAGAACTTAGACATTTAAGGGATAAATATGGACTACCCAAAAGATCAAATGATTATACCCCGCAACGTTGAAGATGAAGTAAAGGAAAGCTACCTTCGTTACTCCATGTCCGTGATTATCTCACGTGCACTTCCCGATGTCCGCGACGGACTTAAACCCTCCCAGCGCCGCATCTTATTTGCGATGCGCCAGCTGAACCTCTCTCCCGGCGCCAAACACAGAAAATGCGCCAAGATTTGCGGAGACACCTCAGGGGATTACCATCCTCACGGCGAATCTGTCATTTATCCGACGCTTGTGCGCATGGCACAGGGTTGGCTGATGAGATACAGCCTCGTCGATGGACAAGGTAACTTCGGATCAGTTGACGGCGACCCTCCAGCTGCGATGCGTTATACAGAAGCCAAGCTCACGCACTCGGCCATGGCGCTCATGGAAGATCTCGACAAAGACACCGTCGACCATATTCCGAACTACGATGAGACCAAAGTAGAGCCCACCGTATTTCCATCGAAGTTTCCTAACCTGATTGCAAACGGATCATCCGGTATTGCGGTCGGTATGGCAACGAACATTCCTCCTCACAATATCCAGGAGCTCATCACAGCAACCATCCGTGTGATTGACAATCCATCAACGACGATTGATGAAATCATGGAAGTGATGCCTGCACCCGACTTTCCTACAGGCGGCGTGATCTGCGGTTTCCGCGGCATTAAAGAAGCGTACCATACCGGACGCGGCAAATTGATGCTCCGCGGCGTCATGCACGTCGAAGACCATGAAGGCGGCGATCGTCAAAAGATCGTCATCGACGAGCTTCCGTACAACGTTAACAAATCGCTGCTCATCCAAAAAATTGCCGAGCTCGTCAATGAAAAGACGATGAGCGGAATTTCAGATCTGCGCGATGAGTCCGATAAAGACGGCATGCGCATCGTTCTGGAACTCAAACGCAACGAAATCCCTGACGTCACGATCAACCAGCTCTATAAATTCACCGATATGCAGGTGACCTTCGGCTGCAACATGCTCGCTCTTGATAAAGGCATGCCGCGCACAATGACGATCAAACATATGATCGCTTCGTGGCTCGAGCACCGCATCGAAGTGATCCGAAGACGTACACGCTTCGAGCTGAATAAAGCAGAAGCCAGAGCGCACATCTTAGAAGGTTACTTAAAAGCGCTCGATCATCTTGACGCCGTTGTAAAACTCATCCGCGAGAGCGACAACCGAGAAGCTGCTAAAGCTCAGCTGATGGAAAAATACATGCTCTCCGATCGTCAAGCGCATGCGGTGCTAGACCTTCGCCTCTATCAACTCACCGGCCTTGAGCGCGGTAAGATCGAAGACGAATATAAAGAGCTGCAAGAGAGAATTGCCTACTATAGAGCCGTTCTCGCTAGCGAAGCACTCGTTCGCGGTATCATCAAAGACGAACTTGAAGAGCTCCGCAAACATCACAAAGGCGAGCGCCGCACAAAGATCATCGCCGCGGAAGGTGAATTCCAAATGGAAGACATCATCCCCGACGAGCCTGTCATTATCACGATCTCCGAAGATGATTACATCAAGCGCATGCCGATCGACACCTTCCGCGAACAACGTAGAGGCGGCCTGGGCGTTGCCGGCCTCGAGATGAAACGCGAGGGAGACTCTCTCAAAGACATTTATGTCGCCTCCACCCACGACACCCTTATGATCTTCACCAGCTTCGGCAGGTGCTACTGGATCAAAGTGTGGCAGATCCCCGAAAGCGGACGCCGCACCAAAGGCAAACCGCTCGTTAACCTTCTTGAAGACATTCAAAAAGAAGAGAAGATCGCGACCATTTTACGCGTCCGCAACTTCGAAGAGCCGGCCTCTATTCTTCTTGCGACGCGCAAAGGCGTTGTCAAGAAGACCATGCTCTCCGAGTTCAGCTCGCAGCGCCGCAAAGGCGTCTATGCGATTAATATCGATGAAGGGGATGAAGTCATGGCTGCGCGCCTTGTTCATGCAGGCAAGCAGATCATGCTCTTTACCAAGAACGGAATGGCAGTCCGCTTCGATGAAGGCCTTATCAGAGCCATCGGCCGTGTGGCCCGCGGAGTCCGCGGCGTAACACTCAAGAATGACACTGATTATGTTGTCTCATGTGAAGTGGTGACACCGGATCAATCAGTCCTCGTCGTTTGCGAAAACGGCTACGGCAAACGTTCCAAAGTCGAAGACTTTAGACAAACCAACCGTGGCGGCGTCGGAGTTCGCTCGATCATCACCAGCCAGCGCAATGGCCTGGTCGTCGGAGCGATCTCTGTCATCGACACCGATAGCCTCGTCCTCATGTCCAACCTCGGACAAACACTGCGGATGTCTATGAAAGACCTCCGAGTCATGGGCCGGTCGACCCAGGGCGTGCGCCTTGTCAACCTCACCAATGACGACAAAGTTGTCGCTATCCAAAAGATAGAAGATATTTCCGGAGACAAAGTTGTCCCTGTACAGAAGATTGAAGATATTGCCGGAGGCGTTAAGTAATTGTTCATCTCGTTTGAAGGCGGAGAGGGTGCCGGAAAAAGCACCCTCATTCAAAAGATCTATGAATATCTTAAAGAACAGAAAAAACCTGTTCTTTTGACCCGTGCACCCGGCGGGACCATGACAGGCGAGCTCATCCGTCATCTCCTGCTCCATCATGATGAAAAAGACATCTCTTCCCGCGCCGAGCTCTTCCTCTTCCTTGCCGACAGAGCCCAGCATGTCCAGGAAGTCATACTCCCAGCCCTCGCACACAAACAGATCGTTCTCTGCGACCGGTTTAATGACTCCACCGTCGCCTATCAAGGCGGCGCCAGAGGCTTTGATCTAGACTGGATTCGCAAGCTCTGCCACTTTGCCACCCAAGACCTTGAACCCTCTATTACACTCTACCTCGACATCGACCCTGAAGAAGGCCTAAGACGCGTCAAACGCTCCAAAGACCGCATTGAAAAAGAAAACTTCACTTTCCATCAAAAGATCCGCGATGCGTATCTCTCCATTGCGAAAAAAGAGCCAAAGAGGTTTCATGTCCTAGATGGATCACAAACCCCAGACGATGTCTTTCAGCATGCCATGCGACTTCTCGAGCCTATTGGCAATCACAAAGCCAAAGAGATCTTGCCGGCTATCTCGAAAATAGACACCTTCCTCAAGTGCTGCTTTTCCACGGCCCCCGCGGCATCGGAAAAGGACATTTTGCCTACGAAATCGCTGAGTCTCTTGTCAAAAGACCAAAGAGAGCACCCTGACATCCACTTCTCATCCCGACCCCGAAACCGATCAGCATCCCGTCGCCAACATCCGCCAGCTCATCGAAGAAACAGGGCTTCCACCCTTTGAAGCCCCTGAAAATTTTCATCATCCACGATATCGAAAAAATGCTCCCTACCTCCAGCAACACACTCCTCAAAACCCTCGAAGAGCCGCCCTCCCGACACCCAGTTTATCCTTCTAACCTCTCAGCCTTCCATTGCTCCTTCCTACCATCCTCTCACGCTGCTCAAAAGTGCCCGTTCTATCCGATCTCCGACGAAGAGCTCACTCTCTTCCTCCAAGAAAAGCACCACTGTCCTGATGCCAAAAAAATAGCTCTCCTCTCCGAAGGATGCGATAGCTGTTGCGCTCGCGCGCCTTACCCACCAAAAATCGATCCTTCCTCTCGATGAGCTCTTCCGCTGCCATGGGTACACCGAGCTCCACCAAATCCTGCATCCCGTCTCAGACGACCTCTCATCCATCGAAAACAACCGCCTCTTCGAAGAGATGCTCTTCTGGGTCCGCGAGAACGACCCTTTGCGCCTCGAAGATGCCATCCCCCTCATCTCCGAGGCCCGCACCGCCCTCTTCCACCATCTCAAGCTTAAAACCGTCCTGGAGCGGTTCTTTCTTAGG
>CAVTNO010000012.1:0-535563 GCA_963736155.1 uncultured Rhabdochlamydiaceae bacterium
CTTTGACAACGCGCAAACCCAGTCCTTTAGAACTGGAAAGAAGCGCTGCTCCTCTTTGTTAATTTTTCAATAATAGATGGATAGTGATATCCATCGGAGCGCTGAATAAGGCGGCAGTTTTTCCAACCGATACCTTGCACAACACCCGTTTTTGTCTGTATGTTAAATCTGCCCGAAGCACGAACAGCTACCCGGCCTGTATACTGACCTGTTTTTTTGCCTTTAGTGACGGTGGCGCTTACTCGATCGCCTGTTTGGAATCCATGCACTTGTTTCTGTTTTGTCAAAAAACCTCGAGGAAACCCAAAACGATCTAATCTAGTTCTTTGATAAGACCCTCTTCCAGTGCAATTAATTTGTTGAATCGGCTTCTGCCAGGCAAGCAGCTCTGAAAATGTTCCCGTGCAAGCTGCATCAAGAGCATGTGTCTTGGGAACCTGTAAACGGCTTCGGTTATACTTTGTTTGTCCCCCAGTCCCAGACTCAAATGTTAAAGGGAATTCTTTCAGACGAAGCATCAGTGCAGTACGTGTGCTATTGACAGCCGCAGCGTCACGAAATCTGGTTGCTTTACGAATAGCCAATGTTTTTTTAGGTGCAAATTGCTCAAGCGATAAGCTTCCCTTTTTTAAATTACAGCTGCTACAAGCAAGAGTCAGGTTGTCAATTCTATTGGATCCCCCGCGACTGCGAGGTTCAATATGGTCGATCTGCAGCTGAACATCTTTTGCCCCACAATAGGCACATTTTCGCCCCCACTTTTCGAGGAGATATTCTCGAATCTCATAACCAAAAAGGGTTCCTTGTTGGTATTCCACTCCATCTATTTCTGGATTTATTAGCTTTTGCGTATCGAAACGGACAGTTTCACACGTGATGGTAGTGATGGGAAAACAGTTCGTTAAATGTTCAGTCCAATTTACAGTTGTATTGACTCGATGTTGTAGTGAAGGTGCAAGCCACCCTGCTCTTTTACATCTATTATTAAAGCGGGGAGCTCGATAACGCAAGTTAGATCTACGTCTTCTTCGCATTCCGGAGCGTGCTGTCAGTGCTTCACTGATTGCACGACCACGATGTCGGATTTCCATGAGTGAGAGAACAGTTTGCTTCTCTCCATCTTCTCGAACAATTGCAACTCCTGTGTTGATACTTCCCGGATCAATTTTAATACGTACCGGCTGCAAAACAGAATTTTGCACGGTACGGTCGACTAAACGAATAACAAAGGGATACATGGAATGTATCCTTGCTCTTTTCTTAGTCAGCAAACGCCTGGCTCTTCTTTCAGAGCAAGGCATCAGCGGTTTATGATTTTTGTCTAATACTGATACAGCCAAAGCTGTCTCCTTTTAAAAATTGCCATTACTGGCCTTGTAACGCCCCATCCACTTGCATGTCTGGGGTCTCCCCTCGGGAATGTTGTAACACGGCATCACGTAGCAATCCGTTTCGTCCTTACCCTATCGGTTGTCTGCAACCGCTACTTCCAGTGTCCGGGGCTGAGGAAGCACTCCGGAGTGGGTCTTTAACCTTGTTACAACGTAGCGGACTGGTTACCGCTTTCCCTGGTCAACTCGGGCTTGTTAGTTTCCCTCCAAGCCCCTTCCTTTCGGAAGGGGTAGTTGACAAGGCGACACTCATTTTTTTGAGCTTGCGCACAGATATTACAATCGCATCAAGAGCCGTTCTCAGATCGTCCTCTGTAGTTCCTTCGCTTAAGGCAAAACTGATCGCGCCAATAGAGGTTTCGTCGGTGTGTCCGCACTGCTTTAAAATGGTTGTAAGTGTTTGGAACTGGCCGCCGCCGATCGACGCTTCGATATTTTGCCGGTAAAGAGAGTAGAGCAGCGCTTCATTCATAAGCCCGGAGAATGAGACAGCGAAAATATGAGGCACTCTTTGTGCATCCTGGCCGATAATCTTACAATCAGGGAACATGCGCACGAGCTCCTGTTCAAATTCACCTCGCAGCCGAGCGCTCTCCATTGCAAACGACTCTTGCCTGCCTGTCACTTCCTTCAACGCTTTAGCCAGCTCGAGCAATGCGGGCGCGCTCATCATACCTTCTTTGACGGACTCTTTAGAAAATAACGCTCCAATCCCCTGAGAAGTACCGATTTTGTCGCCGTCAAACGTTAAATAATCGACATTCCACTCTTTTAACGAGACGCCCCATGTTCCAATGGCGTGGGAGGCGTTCACATGAACTTTTACACCTTTTGCGTGGCAGATTTCGACAATTTCAGGGATGGGCTGCATCACGCCTGTCAGCGCCGAGACCGCCGAAATCGAAATGAGAGATGTTTTAGACCGAATTGATTCTTCCAAAGCTTTAAGATCAATCCTTCCATCGATATCAACGGGAAGAAGCTTAACACCGCATCCCATCATCTCCATCCGATCGAGTGCTTTCAGAATCGGCGCCTCTTCAATCACACTCGATAGAAAATGGTTTCTGCCCGTTTGACGAACCTCTTCGAGATAAACATGCATCATCAGATGCTGCATCGCAAAAAAACCGCCGGGCGTCAGCAGAAAGTGATACTCTTCCCCATCGACGCACTCAGATAAAGTTTTGAGCGCTTCATCGACCTGCGGATAAAGCTCGATCCCCTTGCGATGCGGCGCATCCAGAAGGCCGATCGGCTTCTTTGTGATATGCGAGTCCAAATGAATCATCGGCGTTTCCAGGCTCCGTCTTTGTTCGTATAGATCCATGGAGCGCCGGTCGGAATTTCAAGCTGCACGACCTCTTCATGCGTCAAGTTATCCAGCATCATCACAATCGATCTCAGCGAATTTCCATGCGCAGAGATGAATACATTTTTTCCCTCTTCAAGAAACGGCAAGATCTCTTCCTTGAAATACGGAAGCGTTCGCTCGCTCGTATCTTTTAAGCTCTCGCCTTCAGGCGGCGCTTCATCGATAGCTTCGTCGCCACTTGTGAACTTGCTCGGCTCCGAATTTTTTGCGCATCTCGTCTTTGTTCATCCCTTGAAGCTCGCCGTACATTCTTTCATTGAGTTGCCAGGCGCACCGCACCGGCACCATTTCTTTGCGCGTCTCTTCGCTGTGGATCGTCGCCCATTCTTCCAAATTCCCTTCACCCGGATGAATGATAAAAGGCACTTTTGGGTGGTTGACCATCGCCAGCATCGCCGTCATTTGGGCGCGGATCAGCGTCGATGTAAAAATAATATCAATCGGCAGCTTGGAAATCACATCGCCTGCCTTCAGCGACTCCTGAACCCCTTTGGGGCTCAAGGGGATATCAACCCACCCTGTAAATATATTCTTGTCATTCCAGATAGATGCCCCATGACGCAGTAAAATTAACGTTCCCATACTTCTTCCTTTATGTTAACATTGTACCTATATGAAACGCTTGAGTAAAGCCTTAGCAGCTGCCGGTGTCGCTTCTAGGCGCGCCTGTGAAGAATTAATTTTTGATGGCAAGGTCTCCGTCAACGGAGAGATCGTCCTGCTCCCCCAAACCCTCGTTTCCTGGGAAAAAGATGACATTTCCATCGATGGAGAGACCCTCAAACGTGAACAGGAAAAAGTTTACTTTATGCTCAACAAGCCCAAAGGCTATGTTTGCAGCAGCACCCCGCTCGGATCCAAAAAACTTGTTGTCGACATCTTTGCCCACCTTAATCTCCGCCTTTACACCGTCGGACGCCTCGACCGCGATACCACAGGCCTCCTCATCGTCACCAACGACGGCCATTTTGCCCAAAACATCATCCATCCTTCCAAAGGGCAGTCCAAAGAATATCTCATTAAAACGATGCAGGAAATCACCGCCGAGCATCTTATTTCGATCTCAAAAGGCGGCCTCGTTGAAAATACCTGGGTCAAACCCGCCAACGTAAAAAAAGTTCGCCGCGGCACACTCACCGTCAGCGTCCACGAAGGAAAAAAACGGGAAGTACGGCTCCTCGTTCAAAAAGCCGGCCTTGATATTGTTTCACTTCACCGCATCAGAATCGGCGCTCTTGTCCTCGGAAATCTGGAAGTCGGCGAGTTCCGCCCCCTCACAGACAAAGAAAAGCAGTTGCTCCTGAAACAGTAATCAATGTATAACTTTTTCTAATGAAAATTATTGGTAGTCTCCAATTTCAAAATTTTTCGTAAAACATCTTCTTTCTTTTACAAATCCCTAAAGCTAAGAATGTTATATAAAGTCTCGAAGCAAAATTTTTATCTTAATATTTTATTATACAAACAATTAAAAATCAATGAGATATAAATTATATTAAATTAATATTGTGCTGATTGTTGTTTTTAACATTAAAAAATGTTATTATTAATAATCTTATAAAAAGGCCATTATGAGTACTCATCCACTTTCTCCGAAATTCCCTGCTGTTCAACCGAAGTTGAGAGATCCTATTCCTCCTAGTGTAACATCCACTGATACAAAAATACATGCCCTCTTCGATGAAACTATACAATCAGAAATACAAACAAGCCCGTCGTCCCCAACCCTCATTCATAGAATCCAACGAATATCGATTTCATCTGTTGTTCAAACTGTGAAAGAAGAAGTCGATCAAATGACGATGTTACTTCAAGCTATAAGCAGGGCTGAAAGAGAGCTTTCTTCAGATGAAGAAAAACTAGAGCAATTAAATACCAAAAGTGAAGAATACATACAATTAAACAGTCTAAATAGGCTCCATGCTAAAGTTTTGAAACAAAAAAAAGCCACCCTGAAGAGCAAAGAGCTCTTTCTTAAAAAATATCTATTGGATTTTCTCGAGTTGGAATTAAATTTCAATCCACTGAGCAACACATCAGGCCTACACCTTATAAGCCAAGATTTTAGAGAATCTTATATAAATTTTTTAGGATATCGATTGAAAAATCACATAGTAAATATGGTCAGCTTTCTTGATAACATTAAATCTCTTATCAAGGAAAATATCTCGATGATCATTCAAGAATTTTGTCCCTCAGCTTTTAATATTAATCCTGATGATGTCCATCTTCATTTAGAGCTATTGGGAGAGGAAACCCACAACAAAGGTAAATGTTCCGTAAAAGTCACCCTCAAAAGCAACGAACCAAGTGAGTTGTGTAAATTTGTATACAAGCCTCGAGATGCTGAAACAGAGATGGCTATTATTGAATTGTTTAGAAATCTTAATTGCATAAGAACCAAAACCACGCCCGACCTACCTACATATAAGATCGTTCGATGTGGAAGAGATGGCAGCCTCTGGGAATTTATCAACGATGAAAGGGAATCTCCTACCCTCTCAGCTGTCCAATGTCTTCAAGCATTGAGAGGAGAAGTTTTTATAGAAGCTCAAATGAATTTGATGCGCTTAGAAACTGTTTGCAGATCCATTGGACTCTGCGATCTTCATTTTCAAAATGTATTTTTAAGACATCAAATGGAATGGGTTCCGATCGATATGGAAGTCCTTATGCATGGAAAAGCCACCGGGCTTTTTGGTAAATCCAAACCTATCCTAATGAAAACCTTGACAGAAGAAGAACTCGTGCTAGTCAACTTATTTAATAAAAAGCAGCTTGAAAGATTTTGTAGATTCGTCCCTGTGAAGACTTCAACTTTAATCGAGGCATGCTTAAAAGGTCACGAAGAAGTTAGAATGAGTTTTGTTTCTGCTCTCAAAAGCAAATTTAATCTTATACAAGACGTCGACCTAGAATATCTAATAAAAGAAGATATAGAGAACGATGACATTCCTATTCTGTACTCAAAAGAGAAAACAATATATTATGGTAGTGCAAGAAAATTTATTGGAACCCGTAAAGAGGAGGGAATATGACGTGTACATCAGGTATTGGCAAGACTACCCAGTTCCAAGGAGATGCTTATGATCATTCTGTCTATATTGAAGAGGAACTCCCTTTAATTATAAAAGCCATGGATGCAAAAGCTCTTTCCATGGTGCCTGAAGCAGCAAAAAATGAAAAATGGGCAGTTCTTGGATCGGGGTTTACATCTAGACGAATCATGAAAATTGTTTTTCATGAATTTAGCCAAATTGTGAGAGAAAAATTTACTCATCCAACCTATTACTTTGAAGGCGTAATAGGCGGCATTCTCTTACAAAAACACGCGCATTTTTATAACTCCCTCATCAGTCAAGTGCAAAAAGAGCTTGTAAAACTAGGTGTTGAAGAAACCGATTAAACTTGATGAGAGTTGTTCTCAAATAAGCAATACAGTATAACTTTTTCTAATGAGAACCATTGCTCGCCTCTTTGGAAAGTCGCCTTTTGCACCCCTTCAGACTCATATGAGTAGAGTCACCAGTTGCGTAGAAAAGCTCACCGAAATCATCACCCTCATTACAGCGGGCTCCAAAACATCTCCCAAAAAACTCGTCGACGAACTCTGCAAGCTTGAACACGAAGCCGACATCACAAAAAATGACATCCGCAACCATCTTCCGAAAAGCGTTTTCATGCCGATTGATAGAGCGCAGTTCCTCGAAATTTTATCCCTGCAAGACAATATCGCCGACCAGGCCGAAGAAATCGGCATCACGCTGACACTTCGAACACTTTCACCTACATTCTTTCCAATCCTTGCTGAATTTTATCAGAAAAATGTCGAAACCTTCATTTCAACCCAGAAGATCATCCGCGAAATCGACCAGCTCATCGAGTCGACCTTTGGCGGCATCGAAGCAGAAAAAGTCAAAACCATGGTCGAACAGACCGCGCGCAAAGAACAAGACGCCCAAAACCTGCAGCGGCTTCTCAGAGAAAAAATTTGTTCCAGCTCGCAAGAGTGGTCGCCCCCTGAATTTTATGTGTGGATCCAGCTCATCGATCAAATCGGCAACATCTCAGCGCTCTCTGAAAAACTTGCCAACAGGATCCGCATGGTCCTCGAGCTCAAATGAGTTTAGAAACTATATTAACAATCCTGACCCTCGTCATTGGCTTCTACATGGCGTGGAATATCGGCGCCAACGATGTCTCCAATGCGATGGGCACCTCCGTCGGATCGGGAGCGCTCACCCTCCGCAGAGCCGTTCTTCTCGCCGCCGTCATGGAATTTTGTGGAGCTTATTTTTTGGGAGCCAGCGTCTCTGAAACCTTGCAAAGCGGCATCATCAACCCCGAAACATATCAAGACCGGCCGCTCACACTCATCCTCGGCATGTGCGGCGCCCTCCTCGGCACCAGCATCTGGCTCCAAATCGCCTCCTACTTCGGCTGGCCCGTCTCCACAACCCACGCCATCGTCGGCGCCATCATCGGATTCGGCGCGCTCATGGGAGGTTTTGATTCCGTCGAATGGACCCGCATCTCTTCCATCGCATTAAGCTGGGTCATCTCCCCGCTGATCAGCGGCATACTCTCATTTGTTATTTTTACACTGCTCCAGCGCACCATCCTCTACGCCCTCGACCCCCTCGAGTCAGCAAAAAAATATCTTCCCCTCTTTTATTTCATCGTCTTCGCCAGCTTCACCCTCAATCTCCTCTTCAACGGCCTACGCAACCTCCACCTCGACCTCTCAGCGCTCTCCAGCATCACCATCGCCGCACTTGTCGGAGTGGTAGCAGCGCTCATCTCCCGATTTTTCCTCCGCAGAACCTCATCTGAGCCTACACCTACACCCATCGCCAGCCCCTACACCATCCTCAGCCTTGATAAAGCCATCAAACACCTCCAGCGCGTCCGTGTTGCAACCACCACCGAAGTGAATGCCCAGGTTGTCAACATCCTCCACGACCTCAAATCCCTCTCCACCAAACTCCGTGAAGAAACGCACTTCACCCAGCATGCCACCGATTACCATACCGTAGAAAAACTCTTCATCTCCCTCCAAATCGTCAGCGCCTGCTACGTCGCTTTCGCCCACGGATCCAACGACGTCTCCAACGCCATCGGACCCGTCGCCGCCGTCCTCGAAGTCCTCAAAACCGGTGTGCACATCAAATCCGCGCCCATCCCCTCATGGCTCCTGGCCCTCGGCGGAGTTGGAATCGTCCTCGGACTTGCAACATGGGGATGGCGCGTCATCGAAACCATCGGCAAAAAAATAACCGCCCTCACACCCACCCGCGGCTTCTGCGCAGAATTCGGCACCGCCACCACCATCCTCCTCGCCACCCAGCTCGGCCTTCCCGTCTCCACCACCCACTGCCTCGTCGGCGCCGTCCTCGGCGTAGGCCTTGCCCGCGGCCTCTCCGCCATCAACCTCTCCATGATCCGCGACATCGGCCTTTCCTGGCTTATCACCCTTCCCGCCAGCGCCGGCATGAGCATCGCCTGCTTCTATCTCCTAAGGGCTATCTTTCTTAATTAAAATTCTTTTATACTTAACGGCATAAAACGAATGACAGGAGAAACAAAACATGCTTTCAACATCACCCGTTAGTGGCAGCCCACATGCTGTCAGAATTCCTGCTACAGATGAAAATATTTGTCAGAAGGCGAAGGCAGCTATTGATCCCTATCTACTCGAAGAGGTTCTCGATTTTTTCCTGAAGCAAGAGCAATTTTAGAGTATGTAGAACGGTTTTTTTACCCAATCCATCATGACAAAGATTTACCAGAAGCAACTCTGTTCTTTGAACAAATTGCAGTGAAGAATGAATCGATTTTTAGCAAACTGACTGTTAAAGATAAAGCTCAACTCTTATTTGATCAATATCTTAAGATGCTGATCCCTATTATCGAAGATAGTCCAAATTTTTTAGCTCCATTTTCTCAACTTCAAGCCCGACTCACCAAGCTTAATGCCAGCTTACCCGAAGAAAAAACACTCCTAACCTTCATAAGAACTAAGATGGAGGAAGATATTAAAGCCCGGCATTCTGGTTTTTCTGAAGTTGCCATTTGCCACTGTTTAGGAGCCGATAATAAAGACATTTCCCTATCAGGAGAAAGTTCACCTATTGTTACTGACCTTGTTAATCGTTTGTCTATTTCCCCATCAGTGAATGAGCTGTTTCATAGCTTGATTAAAGAGGTAGCCATTTTTTTCTATTCTGGAAGGCGGGTCATGTGAAGAAATAGGGGGTGAGAGTCTATGCCACCTAATTCTTTTTCGATTTTAGTTAATTCTGAAAAATAATCAGGCACGCTAATAGGCTTTTCTAATTTGCACCAAGGATGGGTTTCATTACTATCTTTATATCCAAAGGCGATAGTTTCATCTTTATCCCCGACAAACCTCACTTTATCCATTGGAATCCCATGAAACGCTCCTTTTTCCATAATCTCCGACCTGTATTTTTCAGGTATTAATACACATACAATTTTATCAGGAGTGATTCCTTGTCTTCTTACCTCTTTACATCCCAATGCAGATATTTCATCTTTTTCTGGTGTAACATCAAAAATGAAAAGAGCCGTTCTATGAGTTTTTTCTCGCAGTTTTGAAATAAATACCTCATCCTTACAGATAATATTTCTTAATGAGGCACATTTTACAGACACCCTATCGAAGCCCGATGCCCTTATACCTTCCTCATATCTTTCTATATCAAATTTTCGGCGTTGAATAACATCATAGATGATCCCTTGAGGATCTTTTTCATCCTCCTCAGATGCCACGCTTAAACAGCCATTAGCTGGTTGCAGAAACAATGAATCTCTAATAGCATCTACCCTTGAAACACAATTTAGAGCCAGAAATGTACCGGGTTGTTTGTCAAAAGAATGGACGACAGAAACCTTTCTTTCTTTAACTTTTTCTAATTTGTCTCCTGAGACAGCCCCATATGTAAAAAAACTACCAATTTTTTCGCAGACCGGACTTGAAGGAAGCACGGGATCTCCTTAATAAAAATGCAATTACCAAAAAGAACAGCATTAATACCACCATTCTCAAAATATTTTTCATATATGAGTGCCCAGCAGTTGTCAAGAAAATCACTAAAGATCAATTCTATATTTCCAGTAAATAACACACACATCTCTATTACCCGGAGACCTAGGAAAAGAAGAGATACAAATCATACCCTCCCATGCCGGCATGAGCATCGCCTGCTTCTACATCCTAAGGGCTATCTTTCTTAATTAAAATTCTTTTATACTTAACGGCATAAAACGAATGACAGGAGAAACAAAACATGCTTTCAACATCACCCGTTAGTGGCAGCCCAAATGCTGTCAGAATTCCTGCAACAGATGAAAACGTATATCAGAAAGCGAAGGCAGCTATTGATCCCTATCTACTCGAAGAGGTTCTCGATTTTTTCCTGAAGCAAGAGCAATTTTAGAGTATGTAGAACGGTTTTTTTACCCAATCCATCATGACAAAGATTTACCAGAAGCAACTCTGTTCTTTGAACAAATTGCAGTGAAGAATGAATCGATTTTTAGCAAACTGACTGTTAAAGATAAAGCTCAACTCTTATTTGATCAATATCTTAAGATGCTGATCCCTATTATCGAAGATAGTCCAAATTTTTTAGCTCCATTTTCTCAACTTCAAGCCCGACTCACCAAGCTTAATGCCAGCTTACCCGAAGAAAAAACACTCCTAACCTTCATAAGAACTAAGATGGAGGAAGATATTAAAGCCCGGCATTCTGGTTTTTCTGAAGTTGCCATTTGCCGCTGTTTAGGAGTCGATTATAAAGACATTTCCATCTCAGGAGAAAGTTCGCCTATCGTTGCTGACCTTGTTAATCGTTTGTCTATTTCTCCCTCAGTGAATGAGATGTTTCAGAGCTTAATTAAATATGACCTTTTTTACTCTGCTGGAGGGCGAGTCACATGAAGAAATAATGGCTCACTGCTTCTAGATCTTAAGGACTATCTTTATCAAGTCGGCCTTGTTCATACACAAAATCTACCAATTTGATAGCTTTTGTGTAGGGGCAAAGAAGATCTTCTTTCCAAATTGCCCAGCGTCGGCTTCTACCTCCTAAACGCCCTCTTTCTTTGGAGCAGGCTCAGCAGGATTCAAGATCTCGTAGCCTCTTCTTGTTGAACTATACAGATAACCGCCCAAACCAACAGTAGTGATGACTAGCCATGGAGCAATCCGGCCTTTCAGGTGTTGATTATAAAAAGTCAGGGCAAAGATCCCATAAATAATAGATGGCGATCTCAATTCTTCAATCCCCTGAAGAGGAATCGAAATAAAACTGAAGTTGTGAACCAGCTCCAGAAAACTTTCTTTATTCAAAATATGCAAACTGACATACGTTGTCATCGCACATATTGCAGTAATGTTAAAAGTATTAAACTTTTCTCTAAGCGTTGCTTCGTTCCAGAAAGCCCTCTGGCAGTCAGAAAATTGAGGAATAAGATGTGTCATAATTGTCTCCTTTTTATAGGCAACAGTTTACCACACCTTCGAGATTAAAGTTTATTTTAATTATCCGCATTGCTCCGAACATTCAATTAAATTAATATAATAATATTCTTTTAGGTTATTAATCTAATGTTAAATAAATTTATCATCAATTAATGCATTTTAGAAGTTTTTGACTTCTTTAATACATTATTCAATTTAAGCTATTTGACATAAAATTTTTTATAACTTATAGCAAGACAAAGGAGTATCAGCATGGTTTCACGTGTAAAAGCAGGATTTAGTGGAATTATTAATTTTCATCATAGGAGAACTATAGCAATTGCTCAAAGGACAATTTCTCAATCCAAACTCCAAATGGATTCAAAAAAACACCTAAAAGGCCGAATAACCGCTCCATTATTAACTCCAAAAAGACAAAAATCAACTAGCGGTGCGGAAGACAGGAAAGCTGTATGGGAAAAGACAAAAATTTCATTAAATAACTTCTACAATTCACCATTATACAAAAAAAAGCTTGACATCACTCAGGGTTGCATTGATAAATTTTATAAATCAAAGTTTATGCAACCACCAATATTAGAACACAATAATCTTGATTATTCTACTGTATTTCTTGATCTACGAAAAATTATGCTAGAAGAAGATTTTGAACCTATTATCATTCCCTATGAGCCTATCTGGCATTAAATAAATAATTTAGTTACACTACATGCGTCTAACAATTAACCAGATAGGTGCATGCATGAGTATTGAAGGATTGACTGAAGAACAATTTAAAATTCTTGAACCTCTAATGGAAAAGTGGGTAAATCGTAATCATTATGGACGAAAAGTAGCACCGTGGAAACCCGTGGTCAATTCGATTTTCTGGGTTCTACGCACAGGAGCTCCTTGGAAGGCTCTTCCACGACAACAGTCTTTTGCCCCACCTTCTACAGCTCATGAATGGCTTGGAAAAATGCAAAAAGAAGGGTTCTTAGATCAGTTTTTGAAAGAGCTTCTCGAAATAGCGGATGGTCTAGGATTTATTGATGCGGAAAGGCTTTCTGCGGACGGTTTTTTTTTCCAGCGGTCGAGGAGGAGGAGAACAGGTTGATTATGGATACAAAGGTAAAGGAGTGACAACTCATTTACTCGTAGAAAAATCCGGTCGACCTTTAGCTGTAACTTCAACGCCTGCTTCGGGAGATGAACGACAACAAGTTGGTCCCTTATTGAACAAAATTCAAACTCTTATAGGTAAGATCTGGAAAAAAGGGAAAATACCTATTCTCGAAGCAGACAAAGGATATGATGCTCTGGACGTGAGAAAAGAAACTCTATCTCATAAGGTTTTTCCACTCATAGCTCGTAGAAAAAGAACAAAAGGATATCGTCAACAAGGTCTTTGTTATCTTGAAAAACAACGTTGGGTAGTTGAGAGAACTATTTCGTGGCTGAAAACTCGTTTTCGCCGACTTTCGGTAAGATGGGAAAGAAAGAAAAAATATTGGGAAGAATTCCTGCTATTTGCGCTTTTAAGTTATTGGTCAAACTGCTTAGGTCAATGGATATTCAAAGAATGTATTTAATATCGGATAGACTCATTCAGACGCGAGATGATCAAGTCTCAATTCCAACAAATTCATTTAAAATACCAGCGGCTGCCAAGCCGACGCTTAGCACCCGTTTGCTTTCGCTACTGATTACAACTAGCAGTTGAGGTACAGCTACCTGGGGCGCCGATTGTACCTGATGTCGTGATTTGACCTGTATTGCCTGAGACAGTTGATTGATCAAATGTTCCACCAGTCTGGGCGAATCGATAGGGAAATGGGGGTGGTGCAGGGGTAGCTGGTGCTATATTGTCTGTAAACTCCAGGCATAGGGTTCCGGTATTGAGGCTAATATCGGCTGCATAACCATTGGAGTTAGGTAATGGATTACCAACGGTAAAGGTATTGCCGGACACATTCAGTGCTGAAGGAGCAGACAGACTGATACCCAAATCAATTGCAACACCTGGTTCGCTGATGTTGCTGAAAGTATTATTTATAATACTCCAGCTAGTGATCGCAGTGGGACCAAAGAATTGGGGGATGATGGCTATGCTGTTGCCACTAATGTTGCTAAAAGTATTCCCCGAGATGCACCAGTTGGCAAACGTACTGCTTGCCACTTGAACGAGAATACCGAGAGAATTACTGATATTAGTGACAGTATTGTCTGAGATGACCCAGTTATCAATCACACTGTTCGTAGAATTCTCAGAGTAAAAGCCGAAGCTGTCATTTTCGAGATTACTGACAATATTATTTGAAATGATCCAGTTGGCAACCGTACCACCCGAGTGATAAATAGCATAAGCTTCATTGTTAATATTGCTGAAAGTATTCTCTGAGATGATCCAGTTGTTAATCGTATTCCCAGAACTAGTGATAGAGCCATTAACACCTGACCCTACATTGCTGATATTACTGAAGGTATTGCCTGAAATGATCCAGTTGTTCAGTGTGGTACCAGTCCCTTCCAAATAAACAAGTATTCCATTACCGCCACTTTGAATAGATGGTTCGCTGATGTTAGTGAAAGTACTTCCAAACACATTTAATGTATCGAATGTGATGCCATCATTTAGCCGAACAAAAACGCCGTTGCCATTAAAAACGCTCGTCGTATCATTCATGTTACTAAAGATACTAGTGCCAACATTGACCACGCCTGTTGGGTTAGTTAAAAAGATCCCGTTTGTATCGGTAACAGTAGTAGGTACAATAAAGGTATTCTGGATGGCAGTGAGATTATTGATTCCAGTTCCCACAATACCACTTTGATCAACTGTATTAAAGATGAAGTCAAAACCAGAGACAACGTTATCATTCGATAGTGTCACAATATTGCCGCCAGAAGTGTTGGTAATCTTTGGTTGGATCGAGGCTAGTGGAGGAATAACGAAATTGCCAACTGTTGTCGGGATGATCTGTGTATTGCCAGCGCCGAGCAGCCGCTGCCCATATTGCAATGTGATACCCGATGCATAGCCATTGGTTGTCCCATCGCCTGGGAATACGTAAATCGCATCATTTGGGTGAGAGGCATTCTGCGCTTCTAAGAGCGTTGGGAAGGGGCTTTCAAAAGTCCCCAGCGAGTGGCTGAGGTTATTCACAAAGATGAAGACCCAAGGATCGCCTGTGAATGGGTTGATCGCCTTTTCTTTTTTCCGATGCTGATCGACGGCGATGATTTCAAAGCGATCTACTGGCTGCAGAGATCTGTTGCTTAATGTTAAAGCGGTGTCGCAGCACTTTCCGGAGCGGGTTTTAATCGTACGTCTGCAACCAAAAGGAATGGTGATGCCAATTTGTCCCTGGCCGATCCATTTGAAGATCCTATCATAGGAGACATTACCCTCGACACGGACATAATCCCAAATATCAACAGCTGCGCGCAGTTTTCCACCCCAAGCGGAACGTCCCTTTCCATTTAAGTAGTAAGGTCCAGCAGCTGCATAGATAGGGAAACATTCCCAATAATCCCAATGGCAGCCCGCTTCGGCATTAAAGCCTGCCATGGCGACCTCTCTCTTGCGAGAAAGAAGCAGCGAATTGCCTTTAAATCCGTCAAACTGGAAATTGGAATAAAACTTCTCTCTTTTGCCTACAGGAAAATAGCCGTTGATGCGGAAGTCCCAGGTTTGGCCAAGCGACTCAAGGCCAGCACCGATCTGATTAAAGTTATGGTGGTGCTTAGTCCTGCGATAATCGTAGTAGACGTTTGCTCCCCAGACGCGGGATCCCGTGAGATAGCGCAAGCCAGTACCTGCATTAGCTGCCCATTTGCCGTTATTGAATACGTGGCCACGTACATCAATGAACGGAATCCATGCATCACACCAAGGCTCAAATGGAGAGAAAAAACCTTCTATCGTTGTATATCCAGGATGGTAGCCGATACCATTGGGGTCTATGTGCCGCACAGTAACGCGCATGGGACGTTCACTATCCGCATGCAAGCCTATGCTCATTAAACAGGTTAAAGCTAAGGGGCCAAACATCGATTTTTTGGATTTCTTGAACATGAGAAGCGAGGCTCCTTTAAAATTTTTTTTCTTAAATTTCTTATTATGCCCCCCGCCCATTAAAATGCAATTTTTTTTTGCGGGGAGAGCGCGATTGAGATGAGGAAAGGGTTGAAAAGTCAAGCTGTGCTATAAAAGAATACACCAGATAGAAAAATTAGATGATTTTCCCAAATGAGTCTATCCGATATTAAATACATTCTTTGAATATCCATTGACCTAAGCAGTTTGACCAATAACTTAAAAGCGCAAATAGCAGGAATTCTTCCCAATATTTTTTCTTTCTTTCCCATCTTACCGAAAGTCGGCGAAAACGAGTTTTCAGCCACGAAATAGTTCTCTCAACTACCCAACGTTGTTTTTCAAGATAACAAAGACCTTGTTGACGATATCCTTTTGTTCTTTTTCTACGAGCTATGAGTGGAAAAACCTTATGAGATAGAGTTTCTTTTCTCACGTCCAGAGCATCATATCCTTTGTCTGCTTCGAGAATAGGTATTTTCCCTTTTTTCCAGATCTTACCTATAAGAGTTTGAATTTTGTTCAATAAGGGACCAACTTGTTGTCGTTCATCTCCCGAAGCAGGCGTTGAAGTTACAGCTAAAGGTCGACCGGATTTTTCTACGAGTAAATGAGTTGTCACTCCTTTACCTTTGTATCCATAATCAACCTGTTCTCCTCCTCCTCGACCGCTGGAAAAAAAAACCGTCCGCAGAAAGCCTTTCCGCATCAATAAATCCTAGACCATCCGCTATTTCGAGAAGCTCTTTCAAAAACTGATCTAAGAACCCTTCTTTTTGCATTTTTCCAAGCCATTCATGAGCTGTAGAAGGTGGGGCAAAAGACTGTTGTCGTGGAAGAGCCTTCCAAGGAGCTCCTGTGCGTAGAACCCAGAAAATCGAATTGACCACGGGTTTCCACGGTGCTACTTTTCGTCCATAATGATTACGATTTACCCACTTTTCCATTAGAGGTTCAAGAATTTTAAATTGTTCTTCAGTCAATCCTTCAATACTCATGCATGCACCTATCTGGTTAATTGTTAGACGCATGTAGTGTAACTAAATTATTTATTTAATGCCAGATAGGCTCTTCTGATTCACTTACTGAGTGAACACGCTCAGTAAGTGAAGTAGATGTCTTAACGGTTTCATCATCACCAGTTAAATGTCCTAATGCAATAGATGAGAGTGAAGCATCCTTATTCGTACTGCTTAAAGACCTTATTCTCAAATACCTCAGGGTTTGACATGGGCCTGTGCAGAGTATCGATTTTATTGACATAAGAACCTCCTTGCTTGATATTTTATAGTTTAATTGTTTTGTTGATAAATACAGAATTTTTATTTTATCTACCCCTTCTCTTTCATTTCTAAAGTTACAGCAATTCCCCAACACAATATAATGTTGCAAAAACATCAGGAGAAAATAATGTCAGCCGTAGAAAGATATTCAGAATTAATTACAATGTTTAGCCAATTCTATCACCAAGTCACCAATACAGAGATCTCACAACCACTGAAGGACAGCATCGTTAGCCAAACACGTCTTGGCGTCGAATTGGGCGCAACCGCAGAAAAGTCATCCCTTACAGCTCAGGTCGCGCTCGACAATCTCAAAAATTTTATGAATCTGGCAGAAACACAGACAGCCCCCCTGGTCAATGCAGTATTGCTCATTTCAGCCAGCGCCCTATTGCTAATCGCAGGCCCCTACTATCGCGCTAATAACGTTGAGACAGAATCTACCACAAGAAAATACTCCTGCATCGCACTCCAAGTTATGGGGCTTGCCTGCATCGCTTTCGCAATTAGAAACGTATACACTTTTGTGGGATCCAATACAAAACTCTATAACGTAGCATTAATTTCACTGTCGTATATCGCCCATACCACTAGTGAAATCGACCGCTTAAGAGACGCATTCCCTATAACTTCGAGCTAATAGCTTGAGGATTGACCAACATTAGGTTCACACGGCTGGCATCGGCAACACGCACAACCCGCTTCCCGCCCTCCGTCATCAGCTTGACATAGGGATGAGAATGCAGCCCAGTGATCTCAATAGACGCCCCATCAAAGGTCGTCAGTACAACCCTCGCATCCCCCACGCTTTCCAGCGCAATATTATCCCCCCATTTGAGATCCAGCGTTTTCACTTCTTTTTTTATTGCTTCAACATCTTTGTACCCCGTGCAGGAAAGTGCGAATCGCACTTTGCCTATCTTATGATATTTTTTATGCAGATGCGTTGAGACAGCAAAAACCGCCCTATCTTCCTCTTCTGAAATGGGAGCGCCAAAACTCTTTCCCTTTTTTTCATGCCAATTTATTTTCGCGGTTTTCTTTTCGATCTTATAGCCATCATTAGGAGATATACTATACTGCCTGCCAGTGATAGTCTTGTCTTCAGCATACGGACGAGAGTTCTGGCTAAATATTATAGATTCAAAATTCCTATATACCCGATCTACACCTTTCACCGAATACTCAATCGCCACACGGCCAATACTTATCGGCAGCATCCCCACAAAACCCGTATACTGATGGGTTTTAATCTTTCCCGTATTTTTCTCAAGAAAGGGAACTTCAACATGAAACGTCGCTAAAGAGATCTTATTAGAGTCCCCTTGATTCGGGAACAATACAGAGAACGGAACAGAAAAAATGACCGACGCGGCCAACGTTCTGAGCGGACTATATTGATTTTTCTGAATGAACAATGTCGGCTTGCCTATCTCAGGCTTCGGCGTCGGCCTGCCTCCAGCCCTTTGGATCGGCTCTTCTTTCCCACCCATCGGAAAACTTCCACTCAGCTCAAAAAGAACACCATAATCCTCTCTTGACGCAACCACACCACCCGGCCGCATGTGCGTGACATAAGGCGTATTATCAATAAACGGCAAATCCCTGATCAAGCATTCCGCCCGCTGAAAAAGAGTATTTACCAAAAATACATCTTTCAAATCGTTGATCATCCTCTCCGCTTCTCCAAAGTGGCGTTGTACCACTGCATCCGTCTTCTCAAGCGTAAGAGTGAAAGACTTCTCATATACCTTTGACATGTTCTCAATCGCCAAACGAACCTGCTTTCCCGCCTCCAGCTGTTGCATAAGCCCCATCTGATTTGCACCCTGCAACGCACTATTGATCGATTCATCAACGCGATCAAGAGCCTTCTTAATACAATTCACCACCGTATCTGCCGCTGAAAAGGCAAAAACACTCTTCACAACACTACCTATTGCACTAGCCATCATAACCCCCGTTTTTTCCAAAGAAGCATAAACTCTTTCCTTAAATATTCAAATGATTTTTTTTTGAATAATTGCAGGCGAATCTTTGATGCATCACCAAAAGGTTAAATAATTAATCTGTGAGTCTTCTATTGACATTCCTCAAGAATAGCAGTATGACAAACCCAAAAACATCATGATGAAAAAACTCATCCTGCCATTTCTATTTTCTCTTTCTCTACTACACTCCAAAGAACCCCTTCAGGAGAAAGCAGAAAGCTACGATCCCATCTTTGCAGGTACCCTCCTCGCTTATTTTTCAGAAAACATCGCTCCGGGACAATGCCTCTTTGAACCCTACCTATTTGTAGGAACAGTCAATGGCACTTACACTTCATCGTGGAAAGCAAAACACAGCTTCAACAACTTTGCACTCCAGACTCTATGGCTTATTGAAACCGGCATCACATCATGGCTGGACATCGGTATTATCACCTTTGAAAATTACACCTCAGCCCATGGAAAGAAGTCGTATCATAATGGAGACACACACCTCTCCCTGGGATTCCAAATCTCCAAAAACGAGCCCCATTCCTGGGTTCCTGATTTTAGACTAGTCCTGCAAGAAACCTTCCCAACAGGCAAATATCAAAATCTCAACCCTAAAAAAAACCTAGCCGATGTCACGGGATCTGGAACCTATAAAACCTGGCTGATTTCCGTCACAAGAAAGATCATCTATCTCACCCCAAGAAATCCCATCACAGTCAATCTAACCCTAGGGTGTGATTTTCCCACCTCAGTCCATGCCAAAAACTACAATCTCTATGGAGGCGCCCCCAAAACAAGCGCATCGGTAAAACCAGGACAGCAGCTTCTTGCCAACCTAGCCTTCGAATACAGCCTCACCCTGAACTGGATACTCGGACTTGACATTCACTACCTCCACCAAAACAAATCCCGCTCCAGCCATCCCCTCTACGGCCTGCCTTCCTCCGAACAGCTCAGCCTCGCCCCCTGCATCGAATACAACCCCTCGACCAACATTGCCTTCGAACTCGGCTCCTGATTCACAGTCGCAGGCCGAAACGCCCTCTCCTTCGCCAACTGCGCCGCAACAGTGTATTGGTTGTTTTAAAAAGGCCAGATTTGTCTTCATTAAGAAAACCTCTGAACAAAGCTATTCAACCTGGCATATGCATGCCAGATTGAAAAAGAAGCAGAGCAGAAAAGCTCAGGCTATCACAACCAAATCTACAAACTCTTGAAAAGATAGGCTTCTTAGATGGCTACCTTTGCTGAAGAGTGACATTACAGCTTTGCTCTTACACCGAAGAATATTGTGAATAATTTGCTATTGCTATAGGATCGATTTTTTGAGGGGAGCAATAGGAGGTTTTATGTCACGAATCTGGAAAAGTTTTCTGTGCCTATTCTGTAGCTGTTGTATGTGTTCTTCAGCAAAAGCTGACGATCTTGATCCTGTCTCACGCGATTATCTTTTAGATTTGAAATACTCAAAAGAAATAGAAGTACGCGCTTATTTAATCACAAAAGATCAAGTAGCAAAGTTGTTTAGCGAAGAAAATGAGGAAATAGTTCAAAAAACGAACAAAGAATTATATGGAAATGAAGTTTATCTTCTTGTTCGTGTAAAGAACAGTGGAAAATACATGTCTTTCGGAGTGTTAAATTGTACCATTCCTAATCGTGGTGCACCAATAACAATTGACATTGAGATGATGCCCGGCTCTATGAAATCTTTTAACAACTCCGCTCTCTACATTGGAAATGGTCTTGTTCCAAATGATAAGAACAAGCCTCTAATAAATTATGAATGGAAAAGTTTATATACAATGTAGTGTAAGAATGAAAAACTTCTTTGCCTGGTTTTGGCTACTCTTCTGTAATGTATGCTTCCCATCAGATCATACTGGAAAATCGTTGGCATATGATGCAAACGGAAATATTTCTGAATATACCACTCCCTTTGAAGAAAAAAATGCTTATTCTTATGATCCGATCAATAGGCTCACCGAAATTCGCTATCCCAATGGCGAAATCATTAATTACACCTATGATTACAATAGTAATCTTATAAAAGCAGCCAAAGGCTCTGAGACCACTTCTTATTCTTATGATGCATTAAATCGCTTAAAAATAGCGCAATTCCCAGGCAATGTCTCCATTTCCTACGATTATGATTCTGCAGGTAGAATATTAAAGATCATTTACCCCGATAAAGAAGAGGTTAGGTACAAATATGATAGCCGAAGCCGGTTGATTGTAGTCTCAGATCAAACGGGTAACACTCAATATGAATATGATGACCTTACGAACCTAGTTGTAAAAGAACGATTAGCTAATGGGGTTGTCACAGAATACAGCTACGATTCCTCTCTTCGGATTTCTACCGTTTCTCATAAAAAATCTAATGGCGATCTCATAGTTGAAAATCAATTTACATACGATAGCAACAATAACTGCACTTCGATTAAGAAAAAAACATCTTTTGATAAAAAAAACACTATTTATTCATACGACAACTTGAATAGGCTTATCGAAGTCTCTTATGGAGATAGTCGCTTTGAAAGATACATTTATGATGGGGCAGGAAATCGTTTATCCATGACCACGCAAGATGGAACTATCGATTATGAATATGACAACTACAATCGTCTAATACGTGTAGGAGAGGCTCATTTTTATTACGACGCTTTAGGGAATCTCATCAAAAAGACAGCTAGGGAGAACGAGGCTGTCTTTGGTTATGACTCTATTGGAAGACTTATTTCATATGACAATGGCAAGAATAAGGTCTCTTTTGCCTATGATGGAGAAGGTCGGAGAATCTCTAAAACAGTCAATGGGAAGAAAACATCTTTCATTAACGATCCAGTTGCTCCTCTTAGCAGAGTCTTATTAGAGAAAGATGAGGAGGGCAGAACTAAAAAACGTTATGTATATGGATTTTCTAGAGTTCTAGGACAAGGCCCAACTAACACTCAATTTTTTTTATATGATCAACCTGGAAAAAGTGTTGCTTTCGTTATCGATAAAAGCCAGCGATTATTAGAGAATTATGGTTATTCCGCTTTTGGGTTTAGAAATGAAAAAAGCGACCTTGAAAATTGTTATGGGTATGCAGGTGAAGAGTACGAAGAAGAAACAGGACTAATTTATCTAAGAAACCGTTATTATGATCCAGAGATTGGAAGATTTATTTCTCCTGATTTTGTCTTAGGCATCTTAGACGACCCGCAAACTCTTAATGCCTACGTTTATGTCAGAAATAATCCTATCAACTATATTGATCCATCAGGATTATACGCTAGGAAAGTTCCCTTACACTTTCATGGCAATTTTCCTGGTGCCCAAACTCCTGTTGGAGAATCTCGATTTGGTCATGGTTGGATAAGCGGGGTAGATACGGATGGCAACGAATTTAGCCAAGGTGCTTGGCCTGGTCATAGAATAAAAACTAATGAAGACAAAATGTCTTTGTGCAAGCAAACAGTTCAAATGACTGTATGGATTACACCAGAGCAACAAAAGCTTGCAAGGGATGCAGGAAACTATCAACACTGGACACCCTATGACAACTGTATTGACCATGTCATAAAATCTCTGGATGTAATTGGATATCCCCACCCAAGTTTTAAGTCTTCCCCAATTGGAATCTCAGATCCTTCATTATATTGTAAATGGATCAATAAAGAAAAAAATAATATTGATTCAAGATTTTTGCCAGAAAAAGACGACATTCTCATATCAAACGATATTAATATTGGATCTTCTTTATTTCGATTTGGGAAACAAGAGCCCAGTATATTATTTCAACCTAACTATGGAGGCGTTTCTTTATCAAAAACAGCCGATCTAATGACCAAACTCTCGGATATCTCCGGTGTTTTTTTTGATCAAAAAACAGGGCAGATGATTCTCTACGGCGCTAGAGATATCTCTTTGCCTCCTATGCACCTTGATGATTTGGCTGTTGCTGTCCGCTCCATCTACGGGCTGGGGGGAGTGCCCGCACAAGACCCTGGCATATCAATGGACCCTGATCTTTCAAAAAATTCAAAATCTCAAATGATTGTCACTTATTACGGAGAGACAAAAAATACACGATTTGGCCAAGTGATGTTTGAAGCAGATAGATTATTAAAAAACCTCAGCTTCGGCAGAGATAATTGTACTGATAAAAAATTTAAAGCTCATGTCCACGGTTATCGAAATCTGATTGAGATATGTGAAAGAGAAAATTATGTACCAAGTAAACTCCAGAATCGAATGTGGTTTGTCCCTGAACATATTAGCTTGGTCCAGTCTGATGACGGAAAATCCATGTTTTTTGACCAGGTACGTATGCAGGTTCTTACTGAGTCATCATTTATTAAAGGTTGCCATTTCAATAAAATGACAGAAAAATTCGTTACTCATTTTACACAAAATTACGATGCCTACGCCAATGAATTTCCAATTCTTCAGGAATTAAAAAGATTAGGGAAAATCACTGGGGTTGTAAAATGGATTAAAGATCAAGGGTTGCCTTTTGATTTGTCATTTTTTAAGAATTATTCCCCTCAATTTGTAAGCACACCAACAAACACACCTCGAATAACTGTGTTTGGAAGAGAAATGAATTTGAATGGAGGAGTAGTTTACCACCTTGATGAAAAAAATTTTTCCACAATAGAGGGTAGGCAAGCAAATGACGCAAAAGATGAGGTCTTGCGAGCAAGACCAAGAGAAGAGGATTTCAGCTGGGATATTGGGAAAGGGTTTACTGCGGTTGCTCAAACTTTCGGGAAGACGCTCAAAGTAGGAGATGTAAATAAAACTTTTACCGATATGAGCTTTCTTGTTTTAGGAACAATTCCATTATCACTTGTTCGCACCTACAACTCGTTTAACGAAGAATGCTCCGGATTTGGCTTGGGGTGGGATGTTACCCCTGCAAAATTACGTTTTCCAACTGAAAAAAGGCATTTTCGTTTTTCTGAAGGCTCTGTGCTAAATATATATCCAGAGATTTTTGTCAGTATCAATGGAATGGAATCTCGCTATGAAATTAAAGGCATTGACCCAGAAAAAAGACCCATCTATTGCACTGAAAAACACAGCACCTTACTGATTGAAAATACAAATGGTACATTTGATATTTCTGTAAAACAGGAAAAACTTCTCTTCAATGGCACGGGAAAGCTGATTGCGATCCAAGATAAAAATGGAATATCCATCGATTATGGGTATGAAGGGGATAAACTGGTCTCTATTTCTCAACAAGGGAAGACAACAATTCGTCTTGAATATGAAGGGCCTGCTATTGCGCGTGCAATAGGGATAGGAGGCAAAGTTATCTGCTATAAATATACTCCTCAAGGCCAACTTCAAGAGGTTCAAGACAGAGAAGGTGTTTTGATGAGCTATGATTATGATAAAGACTTACACCTAGTAGCGATAATTGATGCTAAAGGCAATAAGGTTTTTGAAGCATATTATGATAGCTATAATCGCGCGGAAGAAAAAGTTATTAATGGAAGATGGTTTAAACAGGAATTTAGTCTATCGGAGAGAACATCTAGAGTTGAAGGGTCCAATAGTTTTTTTATTGAAGAAAAATATGATGAAAAATATCGCCCTCAAGAGATTATCGACGCTTTTGGCAGAAAAATGGAGCTATTTTACACTAACCACTTTCGCCCAGAAAAGATTGTTAGTAACAGTGGTTTAGAAATCTCCTATGAATATGATAGATTAGGACGCCCTATAAAAATTGAGGATGCATATCGTGGAACAAGAAAGTTCGAGTACGATGAACACGGCAATCTTTTGAAAGAGAGTGATGGAAATGGAATACAGACTGGTTATTTCTATGATGAAAAAGGCAGGCTTATAAAGATTTATAAACCTTTATCCCTGACATATATGGGAACGGAAAACGGGAACTTAGTGAGACGATGGAATGAGGATTTTGCGACATCTTATCAGTATGATGATAATACTGGCAGCCTTCTCTCAATCAACTCTTCTGTTCGAGGAAAAGATAGCTTTATACTAAATGAAAATGGACTCCCATTGGAGATTTGCTATTCCAACGGCCTTGTTTCAAAAAGAAACTATGATAATCGCTCGCGCCTAATTAAGATCTCTGAGATGGGCTGTACCACAAGCTACTCCTACGATGAGCGTGATCGAGTTACAAAAATCACATCATCTGTTGGACAGATCAGTTACTCTTATGACCAAAATGGAAATATTTTACAAAAAATTGATCCTTTGGGACTGATAACAACATATAAATATGATGAGCTAGATAATCTAGTCTATGTGAAAGACGCAAACGGAGGAGAAAGTTCATATGAATACAACTCTTCTGGCAGCTTGATTAAAATCATCCTACCAAACGGTTCAATAAGGAAGATTCGATACGATGAATTTGAACGTCCAATAGGATTAATATAATGCAACGACTACCAGTATGAAAAACTCATGCTAAAAAGACTCTTCTTGCCCCTGATATTTTCATTCTCCCTCTACTCCAAAGAACCCCTACAGGAGAAAGAGGAAGCCTATGCTCCCATCTTTGCAGGCACCCTCCTCGCTTATTTTGCTGAAAACATCCCTCCGGGACAATGCCTCTTTGAGCCCTACCTGTTTGTAGGAACCTTCAATGGCACTTACACCTCATCATGGAAAGCTAACCATAGCTTCAACAATTTTGAGCTTCAGATCCTTTGGCTCGTTGAAACCGGCATCACACCTTGGCTCGATATCGGAATTATCACCTTTGAAAATTACTCATCCGCTCACGGTAAAAAGTCGTTCCATAACGGAGACACTCGCCTAACCCTGGGATTCCAAATCTCCAAAAATGAGCCACATTCCTGGATCCCTGATTTTAGACTTGTCCTCCAACAGAACTTCCCCTCCGGCAAATATCAAAACCTCAATCCCAAAAAAAACCTGGCTGATGTCTCAGGATCCGGCGCCTACGAAACATGGCTTTTTGCCGTCACAAGAAAAATCATTTACCTTGCCCCCAGAAATCCCATCACAGTCAATCTCACTCTTGGATATGATATTCCCACCTCAGTCCATGCCAAAAACTACAGCCTCTACGGCGGCGCCCCCAAAACAAGCGCATCCGTAAAACCCGGCAAGCAACTCCTCGCGAACCTCGCCTTCGAATACAGCCTCACCCTGAACTGGATTCTCGGCCTAGACATTCGCTATCTCCACCAAAACAAATCCCGCTCCAGCCATCTCCTCTACGGACTGCCCTCCTCAGAACAATTCAGCCTCGCCCCCTGCATCGAATACAATCCCACGACCAACATTGGCTTCGAACTCGGCTCCTGGTTCACAGTCGCAGGCCGCAACGCCCTCTCCTTCGCCAACGGCGTCGCAACAGTGTATTGGGAGTTTTAAAGAGGTTAAAGCTATTCGAAAATTGCTGCGAAAAACATCGAAATTTGCACCGAAAAATCATACCTAAATGAATGAATTTTTGAACCACCCTTGTCCAACACGTAACAAACCCAAGAGATTGGTTATTTGTTGTTTAATATCGTACTTTTCAATATGAAAATAAATAAGTCATCAATCACACATTGGATATAGATTTGGGAATGACCACTTCCTCGTTAACAAAAGAACAAAAGCATGTAATTAAGGTTGTTACATTTAGCAATCTTCTTGAGTGGTTTGACATTTACTCGTATGCGTATATGTCTACTCTACTTGCAGAAATATTCTATAACCCCAGTTCTCCAGGATCCAATCTCATTAATATTTTTCTAATTTTTGGGTCAGCTTTCTTAATGCGCCCATTTGGCGCTATCCTATTTGGGCGAATTGGAGACCGAATCGGACGAAAAAAAGCGTTTTTTTGGTCCGTTTTTGTCATTATGTTTCCAACCTTTGCAATGGGTTGGTTGCCTACTTATTCTCAGGTGGGAAACTACGCCCCATGGTTTCTCGTTGCCCTGCGGCTGCTGCAAGCAATTCCTGCTGCAGGAGAGGTACCTGGAACGATATGCTATTTATACGAATATTCTAACCAGCGCGCAACTCAGAAAAATCGTCGTTTTATGACAAGTTGGTCGGGAGTCGGCAATCAAATAGGCGCGATAGTTGCTATATTAGAAACAATGTTAATGGATGGGTTAACATCACATGAGTTTATGATAACTTGGGGGTGGAGAATTTCCTTTTGGTCGGCTGGAATAATAGGGTTACTAAGCTGCTATTTAAGAAAGACCTTACACGAAACACCAATATTCGAAAGCTTAGAAAAGCGGCATCGTCTTAATGAAGAAACTCTCATTCAAGTTATTCGAAACCACAGTAAACCAATTATTCTTGCGACTGCTTTTGGCGCTGTTAGCGCTTCAACATTTTATTTCGTTGCAGCTTATCTTCCAGCATATTTAGGTCCAGCTCTTGGATTAAGTCTTTCACAGAATGTTGTAATAATGATATCGTTTTTAACAGTATCAACAATTTTACTTCCATTTATAGGAAGACTTGGAGACAAAGTAGACAACATGAAGCTATTGATTTCATCAATAGCATTAATTTTAATTCTTTTAATTCCTCTTTATTTTTTTATAAGAAATAACAATGTAATTGGAATCTTAACAATAGGAATTATATATATTTTCCCCACAACATGCATTACTGGACTTTTGGGATATGTTTATGCGCGTCTATTTCCCGTTCGAATACGTTTTACTGGGGTCGGCCTCTCCTTTAATTTAGCTGATGGTATTATAGGAGGATTCACCCCCGCAATTTCACTTATCTTGCTTAAATGGACTCAAAATCAAAGCGCCTTCTGCTGGTACATACTGGGAACCGGTATTGTATCCTTAATTGCAGTTATGTGGATTGGCAAGAGAACTCTTTCTGTGCAATGATATCTATTCTATCAAATACAAAACTTAGTTTCCCATCTTTAAAAGGAGGAACTAATTCAACATATTTATCCATAAGTTGCTTGAAAAATTTCTTTTGAAGATGCTCAGGAAGAGCGCTTAAATGAGGGAGCCACAATAAAGTGTATTGTTCAAAATCTTCGCGAGCTGGGAATATCCATTCTTGCTTGACAACTTTAAAATGAATTTTATTAAACCCGTATTTTTTTATTAATCGATCATAAATATTTTCATCTCGAAGATAGTAGTTGAGTTCGAATCCAATAAAATACGGTTCCCATTGAGGGTCTTTGATAAGAAAAGTAAGGGCCTCTTCTAATTCGTCAGAAATACTTAAAGGAATAGTAAAACCTATACGGCCATTCCTACGTAAGCTTGCATTGATTTTCTTGAATGTCAATTCTATATTCGATACCCATTGGAGGGCAAAAGAAGAAAATACCAGATCAAACTGATTAACATAATTAATGTTTTGAGCATCTAGGAGAACAAAGCTTAAATTATTTTTCGTTAAGTGGGAAAATTTTTCATTAGCGAATTCGATCATCTCTTGCGAAACATCTGATCCTACTATTTGTCCCTCTTTCAAATTGGCCGCTATAGCCGCAGTTATCTTGCCATCTCCACATCCGACATCCAATATTTTTTCTTTGCCACTCAATTGCAATAATTTAAGCAAATATAAGGCTGCTTCTTGCTGCACACTTGAATTTAAATGATACTTTTCTGCCTGCCATTCATGTTTTGTTTGAATGCCCATACTTTCTTCTCCTCATTTAAGGGTTAAACTTCAAAATACACATTTTTCTCGCATGATTGGATCAATGGTATTTTCGTAGCCAATTACATCTTCAATATATAGTTCATTCTTTTTCACGCTATCACCAGGAATGTTATAAGGCCGATGTTCATCTTGATTTCCAAATCGAAATGCCAAAAAGTTTAAGTTAAGGTTAAATTGATCAACCCCTTCTTGCAGCCAAATTCGATTAATTAATATTTCTACGCTGCTTTTAAAAAGATCTTCATCGACTCTATAATATTTAAGCTCATCATTCGGCAACGCAAACACTATTTCTGCAAAATTCGATTTTGAATGAGTTGCAATCCATTTTACGATTTCCTCGACAATTAAACATCCTTCTAAAAACTGGAAAGCTGAATATGCTTTACTCACATCTGTATTTATTAGGGAGCGAAAGATTGGGCTCATTTTTGGAAAAATTTCGCCTACTGTAATTCCCACTGAATGATGATTTGAGTGACTATCTTCCCGAGAGGATATTTTTGTAAGTACCTTGACAAAATGCTCAATAATATACTCATCGTCAATTTCGAGCATTCTCTGAAAAATTTTAGACGATGGTAAGCATCTTATTCTATGATCATTAAAATCTTGCATGATCGGGCAACAGCTGCTCGTTTTGTTAATTGATCCTTTAGAGCTTTTAAAGGCGTCCCAAGCTGTGAGATCTGTTAACCAGAAAGAAGCTTCAGCATTAGCCATTAAAACTGGAGAAATCAAATTATGTCGATAAAACTCAACGCAACCCTTTTTTAGTCCATGGGTGCCAATGTACCAAAGAATAACATGAGGTGAGGACAATTCAGCGATACTTAATACAGCTCTCTCTGGGAGCAATTTTTCCGTAAAATTAATGCTTATTACATTCTGTTCTAGATTGTGCCAAGGCTTGATATACATATGGCCAATAAACCTTCTTTAATTAAGAAAATAGTGTACTTGCCTTTCATAAATAAATCAACAATTAATTCAACTCATTTTGCAACAATGCTTTAACCTGAATGAACACATTCAAAAATGACTTTGACTGGAGCTGCCTAAACATTATCAGAACCTATCATGGCACCGGCAGTGTTGGGAGTATATTGGGGTCTATCGATGGGTGATATGCACTTAATCGGCGAGAGCTCTATATACATCACTTTGTATGCTGGTTTAAATTCAGGCGTTCGATGATGGGGGGTGATGGAAACGGCTTCATGAACAATCTGTTTAATTGTGGGAACCATTGCAGGGAGAGCGGCTTTATGGGCGGGTGTTTCATTGAGGACTTTTCTTCCGTTCCAATTTGAGGTAGAACCTTCTGTGAAATCATATCCGTCCGGATACCTAACATCTGAGGATAATTCTTCCAACATCGAAACCTCCAAAGGGTGGAAGAATACGGGGTGTGAGGTTTATGAGGGAAGAGGAAAGTTCTATCATCACCTGTTGAGTATTGCCCTCTTGATTAATGTTGAAATTTCGACACATTCTTTGTTCTATTTTCAAGCCAGCGGAAAATTACGGAGTATTCGGAGGGGAAAACTCTCCAGCCTAGCAGTACCCTTCGATTCGGGATGAGTTTTAGGCAAACAGATGAAACAAAGCCCTTGATTTATTATTTTATTTCGAGCAAAACTTGTTGGCAAATTTGATGTGATCGGCGCTCGTTCCAGGCAAATATGAAGGAACGGCACGGCCAATGTCCTGATTCTTGAAGTTGTAGGGGGATATATGAGCATTCAATTGACAGGCGAAAAAACCCGAGTCGTCGAGAAGATTCAAAAACGAATCGATACATTCACTGAGAGCAGCCAAGCTTTTGAAAGTGCTAAAAAAGCAGTCGAAGATTGGACGGCAAAAAATGTTGCTTTAGGCGAAGTTCCACATCATGAAGCACATTTGCAAACGCTTTTTTCCAACTTGCAGCAAGCTGCCAATAATCTAAAAACCGCGGCAGATCGGATCCGAGAAAAAACAGACTCAAAGCATATTGATAAATACTTCCATAAAAGATATAGCATTTTCAAATCCTATTATACTTATATCAGCACGGGATTCAAAAGCACATTCAAAGCGCTTAATAAAACCACTACACAAATATTAGCTACTAATTACGACGCTGCTGTAGATCAATTAAGAGGTGCAAGCCAAAGAAGAACTCTAGATGCACAAGCCTCAATAGAATACTCTCTTATCGATCAAACTTTCCCTAGCTGCCAGGAGCGGCTTTTGATGGAAAATCCTCCTGAATATTTGCGCCAGTCCCTTCTTTATCAAAATAAACTTCTCGATAATAAAGACGCCGCTGGAGCTATAGCTTTTGGGACAGCGTGGGTGAAAAACATTCCAAAAGAAGCAACGTGGGACCAGATTGAACACGCAAGCTGTGTTTTACTGGAGGCGGCAAAAGCATCCGATCATGCCGATTTAGCCGAATATCGAGCCGGCCTCGAACAGTGGATAAAAGAACATTCTCCCGCAAATCCTGAGTCGGAACCTATGACTCCTGACAAAGCAGCAAGTCCCGAAGGGCGAAGAAATCTTGTTCTTGGCATGCTATATTTCAGTGAAGGATTAAATACTCCTGAAGCCTTTCAAGTTTATCAAAATTGCAGTGCTCTGCTTCCAGGTCAGCATGCCTGGAAAGTCGCTCAAGCTCATTACCATATTTCTCAACATCAAGGACCAGAAGCCCAGCAGCTGCTCGCTTCACTGCCCCAAGACGATCCCTTGGTAATCGAAGCTCAAAAGGTTTTGGGCCAGGCTGAACTCGCTTGGAAAATCGAGGAGGTGTATGTCCAAGCTTCTAACCCTGAACATTTGATAGAAGCAAAAAAATTGCTCGATGATTTGCCCCAAGACCACCCCAGTGCACTTGAAGCTCAAAGACAATTAGCTCAAATTCATCATACATGGAATGTTGCGAGGCAAATCCATCAGGGTTATCAACATCTTTATAACCTTGAATGGGTGGAGGCAAAGCAAGCTCTTGCCGGCTTGCCGCAAGATGATCAAGCAGTTAAAGAAGCAAGAGAAACAATAGATGATAGCCTGCGGGATCGTATCAGTTCGGCTCTATTGGACGTGAGTCCTATTGCTTTTTCATGGTTGATTCCTTTGTTTCGCCAAGAGGGGCGAGCAGCAGATATGGCTCAAACGGGGCTCCAATTGATTTCCAACCCTTCTCTGAGAAGAAAATGGGTTCCTCTTTTATTAACAACTTCTCGATCTGTGATTCCACCATCGCCTTCCAATTCATGGATTCCTCTTGGGGGAGATCTTGTTGATTGTCTCTTTAGAAACACCAACTCTTTAAAATCGTTTCAAAAAGGAGAAAAGCTCATAAGCTCTATTGTGCGCACGGTCAATTTGGCGTGGGGATTCCGTGCAAATCCTAAGGAGCGATCGCTTCTTTCTTTGATGAACTTAGGAAGCTCTTTTGCCTCCGCTGGACAAACCTTTGATGAATGGAGAGAAATCCACCGGGCTCCCAGTTGCCAAGCTATGACGTGCACTTTTCAAAAGGTCACAAGCGAAATAGGGACAGCCTGCACAATAGCTTCCATCTCTGACCTGGCTCCTCTGATGGGATTTCGGCCTGATCAACTTACTCAAAAACTGGGTATACGACAATTTACTGCCAAGGTTTTACCTGGTTCCAGCGACATAGCCATCAAGGAGAAATGGTTTTTTGCTGCTCTTGGGATAGCTGCAATCATGAGCAAAAGCGTTTATCAATATCCCTATGAATGGGCCTCCCGTGTTATGAAAGAAGCTGAAACCTACTACGCGCAAGAAAAATATGAAGATGTTAAGCAGGTCTTCGCAGAATCTGAAAATACTTACTTTGTCAGTAGGTCAAGGGTCGCTGTTCAAGCTTACGCCCAATATTTGACATGGTTGATCGACAATTCCCAATTTTGGAAAGATTCTGTCTATCCAAACTTTGTAAAACGTTTAGAGGGTGCCTTAATAGCTTTGGCGGGAAATTCTTACTACACAAGCACTCGAAATCATCTCCTCCTGAAAAAATTAGAAGCTGCAATCATGAAACAAGATTTACTGATGCTTCAAGAAGTTTTAGACGAGAATCCTGACGATCAAGTTGTCAATTACGGTTTCAATTTCTTAATGACCTATGCATTGTATCTTGCACATTTTGACAGACCCCGAGCTTGCTGCCTTGTTGAATGGGCGGCTCCATTTCCTCAGCGCTTCCATCCTGCCAAGAACGTTCTGATCAAGCTCCTTGAAAGTATGGCCAAGTTCAATTTTATGGATCTGCTGCAAAAGCCGCCTGCTCCTGAGGATGTCCAACAATGCAATACCGCGATCACGGAACTTCAAGATTATTTGTCCAAGCAAAATGAAAAAACAGGAGTGTATCAAGATCTTCAATATTACAAGCTGCTGATATCGCTTGCTCAGCCCAGCAATACCGAATGTACTGAGGCTCTTTTTAAAGAATGCGACCCAAAGCTTCATGAGCGGCTGACAAGTCAGTTAATTCTGCTGGCAAAAGTGCTATGGAGAGGGGGAGATCATAAAAGTGCAATCGCACTTCTTAAAAGGGTCCAATTTAATTCATTCAAAGACAACGAGTTCATCCAAAATTATTGCCATTATCTTTCTTTGCTTGATATGCCAAAGGCTTCTTTAGAGTTCAAAGCTATAGACATAGAGAGCCTGAAGGCAGAATTTCGGCCATTTTTCAGTGCATGCAGAATTATTTTTACTCTTGATGCCGGAAAAACCGACGAGGCAAAAAAGCTTTTAGATCAAGAACTGCCCGATTCGGCCGTTCCTGCCGAAGTGGCCGCCCTTCTGTATGTAAGAATACATGTTGCTTTCCCTAAAAATGGGAATGAAAAGACGCTAACCAGCCTCAAAAAAATCGAAAAGCTCGGGCCTTGGCAGCATCAAGTGCTTTTTAAGGCTTTTCAAGACTATCTACTGAGCGAAAATGCCCCCGAATCTCGATTGCAGCACCTATCAACCATGATTCAGCAATTAAAGGCGGCTCAGCTAACCCATTTTGCTGACCATTGGCAGAGTAACGAAGATGTTCTAAAGTTTTATGTGTGCTTAATGCAAAATAATTTTCAAGAAGCTAACGCCCGTCTCCAAGCAAATTCCAAAGAACTATGCAATCATCTCTTTTTATTTTTACTGAACAATACCGAACAGCTTCGCCAACATCACTCCCTCACAAATGCAAGAGAAACTCTGCAGCAAATGATTAACTATTTTGTTATAGCTGATCTAAAGATGTTCAATGTTTATCTCGATTTTCTGGCCTGTCTTGAAAAAATCCCACAAACAAAAGATCTGGAAGCCCATCAAAAAGCCCGCCAGTCCCTTGACGTTCTTATCAATCAGCTTGCCTCTATAAACGCCACTATTCCCGAAACATTGGAATACGAAAGAGCCAATATCCTCTCAAAGATTGTCTTTATTGCAAAAATCTCCGGACAGCCTCAAACTGCTTCAAAAGCCTTTGAAACGATGAAACAATTAAAATCTCAAAATGAAGAGATCAACAGGTACATCCAAACCTTAATGGAATATCTAAAATAAGGAAAACCACTATGTCTAACCCCCCGCGTGCTCCACAATTCGAAGCTCCTAGATATCAATTTTATACCCCCGCTAACTTTTCACCCTCCTCCTTCAATCCCCCATCGATGCCAAGCTCTTATCAGCCAAACTTCAACCCTCCATCGCCTTATGTGCCTTTAACAGGACGCGCGACTCCTGTCATTCCAAGCCCGCCTCCCTCCTTTCTGCCACCTTCGAATTCCTTCAATACTACCCCTCCTTTTGTGGCAGCTCCTATTGTCCCACCAGTGAGAACATTTTCACATTCTCAAAACTCCTCGATCCCTACTCCTCAGCTGCCTGCCTCGCTTACAACACCTCATAATTTTATACCTTCCCTGCCGACTCCTCCGAACATATCAACCCATTCTTTTCAGCCAACCTTTTCATCGGCTCCTTCTTTACCCAAGCATTTTGCGACTTCTTTCCCCATAAGCCCCGCTATGGCAGCGCCCTCTATCGATCCTGCTTCTCTGCGCTTTGCAGGGGCATCAGCCTTACCACCCATGCCGCCTCCTACTTTGTCGGGAAGAGCCCATTTTATGAACCCCCTTCCTCCTTCAATGGAGTGTCCTCCAACCTTCTTTGATAAAGCCATCGTCTCTGCCCCTTCTTTTTCATCTTCTCTGCCGGCTCCAAGTTATACCTTGCAGTCAAACATCAACGTTCAGCAATCTTATCGCAGGCAGATCGAACAGAACATGCAAATGTTTTATCTGGTAGCTGCTCCTCCAGAACGCCCTTTCCCATCCATGCCATTCATGACCTTTCAGATTGGTCTCAATACGACCTTATTCGTCGCCCCTTCAGTAATGAACGACCTCATCCAAAACACAACTTCGGCACAGAGATGGGCTCTTCAAACTCAGCTAAGTGAGATCATAAGTCGTGTTAACCCTAGCAGCCAATTTTCACAAGCTGCGGTAATAATTGCTCCGACTGCCGATCTTTCAAAACCTAAAGCGCCGAAGAGTAAAACACGCGGGATTTTCTCAAGCTTAGGTGTAGGATTAAATTGGGCGCTTGCAGATGCCGTTCACGGAGTGTGGACAGTTATGGGTCCAATGAAAGAAGAGATGTCAAGATATAGAAAGTTTATTGACGATAAACTGGGTTTCCCATCGGAACCACAGGCAAGCGAGATAACCAAGAATGGCCACAAACAAATTGACGAATTTTTCCATACAAGTTTAGCTTTTCGTCATGATCCTGAATATCAACCTCGTGTACTACATATTGGATTGCCACCTCCAACACAAATAGGAGCTCTTGTAGGTCGAATCACCAGATTGGGTGCACAAGCAAATGCCGCACGCGCCGGGTCAATTGCCTCAGAGGTTATTAGAGACATCTCAGCTGTAGAAAGGGCTGGAGTAGTTAGCCGGGACCTGAGTGCAGTTAAGAATGTAAGCGTATTAAAAACCCCGTCTAGTTCTGCTGTTCAGGTTGTACAGCGCTACTCTGATCCTAGGTTTGCCATTCAATTACAAAAGCAACTTGAAAGCCATGGATCTAAAAGTATCGTTAAATCTCATAGATCAATTAAACAAATTCTTGAAGTTCATGCGAATAAATTGCCATCTTTGGAATTCAAGAGTTCTGTTGAACGAGAAATTAACACCTTCAAAAAACAACTTGAAACATTAGAAAAATTTGCTAGTGAAAATAATATTTTTTTAGAATAGTCTGGGGCATACATGGATATCATTATGAATGATGAAGTCAAAATACTAATGGAGCTTTTAACGAAAGAGGATCTATTGAAACGAGAAGCTGCAGAAGCTTTAGTTCATGCACTTGTAGATATAAAATTGTCGATAAACAAAGTGTATGACAAGGTTTTACCTCAATTAATTCAAAAACAAGGTTCGTTGACGAAAGATGAGATTTTAGAAGAGTTATGGGAACTTCGAGAACAATTTCGCCACATCGACTATCACATCAAAGATTCAAACATCACAAATCTTTAGGACTTTATTGCACAACCTCATGCAACAAAGCCTTGTCGGACTCTCCCTATGATCATTTTTATCTTCTTCTCGATTACGCTGTTTGCTTTTGGTGGATCTGGAAAAGCCTACCGCTACTACGTATTATCAAGAATATCCGTTTACGATCAATCCGGTAGGAATGAAGGCTGAGTAGAACGCCTGCTATAACCATCAAGCCTTCTTTTGCTTCGTGCCAAAACTGTAGAAGACGGAATTGTTCTCTTGTAGTAAAGTTTACTTGCTCAATGATTAATTATTGAGAAAAAAAGGAGAAAACCATGTCGTTTACAGAAAGGCTCTCAGCAGCATGTGCTGAAGCAGTTTTAAAATGTCCCATGCCTCCTACACATTATTTCGACCCGCTCATCAAAAAATGGGTCGAATTTCCTGCAAACATCAGAGATGCGGTAACAAAGCAAATTTATCAAGAGAGGGTGTCTGATCCCATTAATATGATCTCAAACAAGATGACACCGGAAAAAAGCAGACTTGTAAGGAAATTGATGTTTGAAAAAGCTATGAAAGACACCGGAATCGAGCACTTTATAACCCCCCAGGAGGTTATGGTGTTAAAGATAATGGGAGTGCTTTTCTTGTTCTTATGTGCTTATAAAATAAAATCTAACTTATAGGATACATATGTCAACACTTACAATTCAATATAGAGAACAACTAGTAGAAGATCTTGCAGTAATTGCATCAAAGCGCCAAATGAACGGGGTGAATAGACTCAGGAATCATTGGGAGTTTATGCAAGGAAACGCTCCTGAAAACAGCGGAATAGAGGGACGTGCTACAAAAATACTTGCAGGCGCCTATACAGCTTTAGGAACCATGTCAGGAGCTGCTTTGAGCAAATTTACCTGTCTTCTTTTAGAGCCTCTGAAAGCCTTGAATAAAGATCTCGTAGAAAAGACTCAAATGTTCGTACAAGCAACATTCCCCTTGGGCGGAGCTGCAATGGGTGCTCTCCAATACATGGTCAGAATTGAGGACTCTAAGCCGTTTAATACATACCAACACGAAATGCTGACAAATCTAATAACTCAAAAATGCCTTGAGAAATTTGAGATCGATAAAGTTCTTTGTGATTTGGTATGTCCAGTCTCTGCGGAGCTCCTGACAGATCCAGTGCTTTCACCCTCTAACACAGGATATCAAAGAAGTTCGGTTTTACAGCTTAAGCGTACAGTGGGAGGATTAATTGAAGATCCGCTGAGAAACTCAGCCTTTGCAGAAAGTCAGATTAGAGTATGGGCAGAGTGCGGTCTTATCGTTAATATGAGACTTCATGATCTGACATTAGAAATAGCAGGGGCCGTTGATGAAATACTCACGGGTAATCATCCGTGCCATCATGAGATTAAGATGTCTTTGAAAGACAGAATCGGCGGCTATGATAAAGCTGCCGGCCAATATTTCAGGATTGCCAAAAAGCAAATGGAATCTCTCAAAGAGGTGCTAGAACCCGCTGAATTTGAAAAACAAAAAGCAGAATTTTTGGCTCTTTTTGGACGCAGCGTTCCAATGAATTGGGAACGAGATTGGATATCAGTTTTACAAAAACGCCTGCTGGAAATACATGTAGTCTATGGAACAATAGCATAGGGTGATTGCGGCGGCAGTAAAATGGCTTGGCTAATTCAATGGTATTCCATTTACGAGGAGCGTAAAACGATGGAAATGCAGATACATCGTTGTTACTATGAAATTCCAGTTTTTAATAATCATGTTAAATATATTATATCAACAATGTAATTATTAATCAAATATTATATAATTAATTTGACATTTTGATATAAACATCAGTAAATAATTTAATACAATACGGGCTAATTTAATATAACAAATGTAATTATTGCTGCCTCAATGATATAATTATCAGAACAAAAGCGAGGCATTATATTATGTACACACAGTCACCTATTGCAAACACTCTAAATAAGATTATTCCATATCTACCAAGACCACTTAAAGAGATTGCCGTGGGGCTTTCTACTGACAATATTGCGCGAAACGCTCTTAATCAAAGTAGAACTACAGTTGAAAAAGTCGGATCGTTCTATTTCGCAAAATTCGCAATCATGATGGGGGGCCATATAATTGGTCCTACCATTGCCAGGACTATCGTAGCTGGTTCAATTGCCTGTTCTGACTTTGCAGCACAGAAGATTTTTTTTAGAAATCAACCCTACTCGATTATCGTGCTGCCCTTTGCTGCTGTTATTTCTCTTCCAGCTGCGTTGCTTATTGGAGGCACAATAGCCTTGTATAAAAGCGCTCAAAAAGTGGTTGGACTCTTTAAACAAGAAACTCTCTACGATGCCATTAAAACTGTCTGCTTTGGATTGGGATATGCATCTGTTGGATTAGTAGCATTAAAATATCATGATGAATTTTCTATTGGATTGTTCGAACGGACATTTATTCCAGTTCTCTCTACTAAATTGATAGAGAAATGGTCCGGATCGGTCTTGAACCCTGTAGCAGATAGTCACAGTTTGTTAAATATATTTCTCAAAAAAATCGTTCATCGCACTTCCTAACACTCTTTTCGAGCTGATGAACGATTCAAGATTTAATAATTCAACCATGGGAAACATTCCCATGGTTTTTTTTGCATTATTTCCTTGACACTTGTCGCCGCCTAAGTTTAAAGTTTTTGCTAAACATGTTAAGCAAATATTAATTCGTTGCTAGCCGTATGTTTAGAATAGCGCTCACGGCAGACGGATACAAACAAGGGTGTTTTATGAGAATAGAATCTTTACGAGCGATTCCACAGTATGCAAGAGAGTATCAGTTTGAGGTGAAGGCGTTCGCAGTGGGAGCTACGGCTTCTATGCTTGCCTTAAAATATCTTGGGAAAGCTGAAGCTGTCGGAATTGCAGGTCTTGCTTATGCAGCCTATCAGTATCGGGACAGGATCAGTTTGCTCTGCCAGAGCGCACAAAACCCTCATTTATTGACTCTAGTGGGAGCTACAGCCTCAATTCCATTGATTGCCTCGGTTCCTAAGATTGGATCGAAGCTCGTGATTCCTGTGGCGGCCTTTATTACGCTTGCCTTTTTGAATTATGATATGAAGCAAAGAACCACAGCGAATGGTTTGAGTAATAACAATGGGAAAATTGGGGAAGTCGTGGGTGTCATTAAAGAAACGACTTCTATAACTGTTGAGATCGCGGGACAGCAAAGCAAAAACAATGAGAAGCTATCCGATTTAAATACTGCGGCGGGAGAGGCCACAAGTAGATTGACAGGTGTTGTAAAAGCAGATGGAGAGGTCGTTGACTTGCTAGGGAAGTTAGTTAAAACTGCCGGTGAATTTTTTGCTGAAGCTCAAAAAGATGATCTTGCAAAAGATATCGCTAAAGCTAGCGACCTTGCGCAGCAAACAGAGGCGCTCACAACTGAAGTAAAAGGTCTTGAAAAGACAGTTGAACAATGTGATGTGACACTAAGTCAAGCGAAGCAGGATATTAGTGCAGGCCGGAAAAGGCTTGAGGCGCTTAAGTTAAAACGGCAGCAACAAACTGCCCAAGGATAACGATGATAGGGGCTGCTTCCATCCAAACGGCGACTTATACCATCACTGCCAATGCCTTGGCGCAATTAGATGCTTTAAATCCAGCGGTGCGTGGGGAGGCTTTAAAATTTGTCATGCAAGCAGCTGAAAAACAATCAGCAACGGCTACAATTGTCATTAACAACATTACCGGTTTGATTAAACAATTCAAGGGTGACAGCCCTGTTAGACTGTGGGCGGTTGGAGCTATGGCTGTTGGCGGCACAGCGTATGCTGCATCCAAATATTTCTTTCCTAGAGGTAGCGGAGCAGATCCAAATGCATTGGTTGAAGAGCAGAAGAGACTTGCAGAGGAAGCAAAAAAAGCTGCAGAAGAGCAAAAGCTTGCTCAGGAGACTCTAAGAAAAGGGCAAAACACTGGGGCAGAGCTAACAGACTCCTTGCAAGGCGAGGTAGCGAAACAAGCGGCTCTAACGGGTCAGTTGGGAAGCAAGTCTGAGATAAAAAGTTTTTTGGATGGGTTTAATGAAATTCTACAGGAAATACTAGGTCAATTGAAGGAGCTTCCTGCTCATGCGGAGCGCGTTAAAACACTGGATCAAGATCGGGCTTTGCTTGAGGATTTGAAAGCGCAGTGCGCTGAGATGAAAGAAAGCATCAAGGCTTTCAAAACGGAAATTGAGGAAGAAGCAGGTCAGGCGCGACTGCTCTTAGAGCAGTTTGACGCGATTGAAAAACAAATAAATAATAGAGGTTAATCATGGCTTTAGCAGCACTAAATACGTTTTCGGATCGTTCGCATGCTGCAGTGCAGGCTGAGATGGGTGTGCAGAAAGAAAGAATAGGCGGATTTGTCGAGGTGCAGTTTAAAGTTAAGGAAATGACCGAAAAAGTTGCCGCTGAATTTCCATTAACGGCCAAGCTGCTGGATCAAACGGCTCGGGAATGTGCATTATTGACTGCTGCTACTCTGCAAGCGGAAGGCGCGCAGCGTGAAATGCATGAGGTCAGCGGGCAAGCCGCAGGCCAAGTAGAGCAATTAAGGACCTTGCTTCAAAATGCAGATCCTATTGATCTCCTTGAAGCGGTGAGCGGAGATCTGCGAGCAGCTCTGCAAGAGCAAAAGAGATGTCTTGAAAAACTCCAAGACAAGGTGGCTGCGTTAAAACAAAAACTGGCTGAAACGAGAGAAAATCGCATCGCACTAGCGCACGAGATTGCGGTATTGAAAAACGAGCTCTAGAACCGGTAGCCCAATGAGCAGTTCACGGTAGTTGAGTAAATGGGAAGGGACCAGAGTGTCACGTGCATGAGGACAGGCTCGAGCCGAACCTCCCATCTTTTTTCGGGACCGAAATTAACGGTGAAGGGAACACCGATCGCACAGTTGAAATTTTCTGAAACAATATTTGAAAAATTTACTCCCCCGTTGAACGTGTCTGTGAATGCGTGGTCATACTCAACGCCCCATGCAGCAAAAATGTGGTGATATCTGCCGGGGTAATAGATAAATCCTGCAAACGGTGAGAGAAGATCCTTGGGAGTTAGAAGAAAGTTGTATCCTCCTTTTGCCATAATGGCTGTAGGGCCGGAATAAATGGATGTGCCCAATCCGATATAGGCAGATTCAGGCTTGAGTCGTTCGTAGGTCAATGCTGCCCCTTTGTTGAAGGGATTGGCATAGAGACGGATTCTGTTGTCGTAAGCAGTGAAGGATGTTTCAAGGGCTTTTTGCTTATCCAGTGGGAGGTTTTTTTGGTAGTTGAGCGGCTCTGCGTTTGCAACGATCGTCGCTAATGTTATTGGTAATACTAGTTTTAAATATAAATTCATATAAACCGCCTTTTACGACGATTGTCTTTTTTCTATTCAATATAAATCAACGAAAGCTAGTTTTTTACCTGGAGTATTTGACTGTTTGACACATATGTTCATGTAAATTAAAATTATACGGCATGTTTACGACGTGGTCAGACTTGCCGGTATTCGTATGGAATAACTTCAGCGGCGGCTATGGGGTGGGTGCGGCATCTCTTGTGGGAGCGGCAGTCATTCATCGGCAGTGGGGTATGGTGGCTGCGGGCTCTTTTCTCGCAGGCGTCGCAACGAATTACCCGCTGATTACCGGGCGGGTTCAGATGATTGAGATGAACGCTGCTGTGCAAGCTGCTGCTGCGATCGGGCTGGCGGTTCTTCATTATTGCGCGCCCAGTGCGGCTCCTCTCTATGTTCCAATGATTTGCTGTGCGCTTGCGCTCTCGATCATGGGCAGCGCCAGAAAGCGGGCGGAAGTGGACAAACGGCTTGTAGAGCAGAATGAGAGGATGAAAGCGCTTGAAAAATCGTTCGGAGAAACGGTTTCGATGCTTGAGGCTGAGGTTGCGCGTTGTTTTAAGGCTTTGGCCAGCGTTGAAGAGGTTGCTGGTAAGAAGGATCAAGTTGATAAGACTCTTGATGAGATCGATTATGAATTAGCCGAGCGGATAAAGACGTCAAAAGAACGCCTTGAGGCTCTTGCCTTGCTCTGCGAAGGTGCAACACCAAGCGCTGTTATAGATCGAATGAAGACAATAAAAACGTTGACAGATCAATGCGAGGATCGAACAAGAGAGATTCAGCAATTAACCGCTCAATTGGCGGGTGTATTGGATGATTTGTCAAGAGATGCCGCCCTTTCGAAAGAGAATTTGTTAAGGATTCTCGAGCAGCTCAAGAAGAAGGAGGGATGATGGCATTTCTTTTAAAGATTATTGATCCTTTCGGATTCAGTACTCTTAGAAAAGTTCTTAGTGGCAGTGCACAAACCCCGCCACATCCTATTCCTGCAGTTGCAGTCGTTGCTAGTCAAGTGCTTCCAACTGCTGCTGCTGAGGGCTTAAAAATTGTATCTGTTCCGATCAAGCTGCAGGAAATTAAAACCCCATCTCTTTTGAAAATCGCTGTCACGGTGGGATTGCAATTTGCAAAGTATAAAACAAAACAATTATTAGTCGCTTTTGCCTGCAAATGCTATGCGTCTTTTTGGAGTGGAGCAAAAGAGGCCGCCAACCGATCTCAAGTTGCAGATGAAGCGGATGCAGTTCTGGATAAGTTGGAGGAATTTCCGCCTGTGCTGAATACGCTGATGACGAATTTCGGCACCCAAATGAAAAAGAGAGAAGACCGTTTGGAAGCAGCAAAGCATTCGCTTGTAGAGAAGGAGCAGCAGACGCAGAAGTTGAGAGCGCTGCTGGACACGATCAAAGTGGAAGATGTGGAAGCAGCTTTAGAAAATTTAAGCCAAAGGCTTGAGGCGGTTTCAAAAAAACATGAAGGCAATCATTCTGTTTTAGTTGCAGCGATGAAGGATTTGATGGAGGCTGAAAAAGATCTTATTGACACACTGGCTATTTTAGAAAACGTGAAGCAGAAATTGGAAGAAAAAACGACTGAGATAGCGGAGCTTCAGAAATTAATTTCTGCTGCAGGAACTATCGAGTCGCAGGAGTTGAACAGATGGGGGGTCAAATAGATGCAGGCAACAAGAGATGCGAGAATAGATGAGCTGGGAGTGGTTTGTGAAAGGCTTAGAAAAGCCGGAGAGGGTTTAGCAGCGTCGAATGCACAGCTGATGGCTGAACTAAAGACGGGAAAGGTCATCTCTTCTGAAGAGGATCCACTTGAAATACTGGCAAAAGTCGCTCAATTTGTTCAGGGAGCCGAGATCGGATCGCTGAGTGACATTGTAACGCAGACTGCGGCTCTTAGAGATAAGACGAGAGCGCTGAGGCAAGAGGCGGAGGGGCTGCAAGACAAGCTGCAGGGGCTTGAAGGAATTGCTCAAAGAATGAGAGACCTTGTTATAGCGAAGCAGGCAAATGCGGCTTTGCTAGAAAAAGCTAAATCCGATGCGGGCAATCAGTGACGGGGTGAGCGTCTCGCCGGGGAGGAAGCCGTTTGTTTTGCCGCCGATCTGGAAAAAAATCGCGGAGTCCTGCGTGATTTTGATGCGGCCGATGAGTGAAAGTGCGCCGCCAAAGCGGGATTTATAGTGCTTTTGATGAGTCGTGTCGAAGGTGATGAGATTGTTGGAGGCGCTTGCTTTGTAAGGAACATCGGGCTGGAGCCATGCATCGGCGCGAAAACCCCACGGGGCGCCGCCGATTGTCCAAAGATAGGCATGCTCGATCCCAAGTCCATAGGAGCGCAGTCCTGCGTACTCTCCGCCCCGCAGATAAAAGTAGATCGGTTTCTTCTGCTCTACGAGGAAGTTTTCGAGGTAATATTCGGGTCCAAAGGGAGCGAGGCCTATTCGGAGGCCGGGAAGGTAGCCGCACGATCCGATGTTGATCATGGGAACCGGCATCTGTTTGCCGCTGATGAGATACAACCACCATGCATAGAGCGAATAGTAAGTAAAAGGATCGGCGTAATTGATCAGAGCGAGTTTTTTGAGTTTTTTGACTGAAAGTTTTCCATGGGGGAGGGACTCATGGAGAATGCGAACATAGTGGTGGACGTCATTACCGGATTCTCCGGTGCCAAAAAAAGGAACTTGGTCTTTAGTTGCAAGAATGTAGGTGGTGAGATCTTGCTGGGAATATTCATAGAGGGATGTTTGAGTTGCATTGACCATGCCGGCCTGGAGCCACTGAAGCTTAAGACGGATGGCTAAAATAGAGGTTGCTTCGACGCCTGCGCTTGTAATCGCGCTGTCCTGAAAAGGTGTCATTTTGCGTGGGTTGATATGGTAGCGCGTCGATCCTCCTCCGGAGCCGTAGGGAGGAGGCACTCCCAGCTTATATTTTTTGACTTTGACCCCGCCCTTGTGAAACGAGCGTGCGCGGTAGCCGTGCCCGAATATTTCGTGCTGAGTCGCAGTTGTTAGGTAATTGTAAGGCTCCCAAATTGCAACCAATTCTGCCAGCCTTAAAAGGCTGGGTCCCCAACCTCTACGCGGAGGGTTCGGTTTTTGTATGCACCAGTTTTCAGCGTATTGAACGCCTGCGCTCAAGGTTAACAGATCTTCCGCTCCCATGTAGGGCGAGTAATAATGATCGACAATGAGGTTTAGCGTGGGCGGCTGTGCAAAAAGAAGGAGTGGGAGTGTAAAAAACAGGATCTTTTTCATGAAAACCAAGAGTAGGACAAGCCTCCCTAAGATAGGGAGGCTTGCGAGATGCATTAGAATCTATAGCCTAAAGTGCTGCGGCCGCCGAAGTAGTAAACGTTCGAATTTTTTCCATGGAGGTAAATATTGAACGGCTCTATGCGGAAGTCCCAGTGTCTTCTATTTCCAAAACGGAATGTCATTGGAATGCTGAGATCAACGCCCACTGCGTAATTACCCCAGTGATGAGTTTTGTGGGAAGCAGCTCCTCCGCCCATTAATTTGAAATTAGTGCCTAAAGTAAAGATGGAGTTGAATTCGTGATCATAAAGTAATCCAACAACTCCATAACCGATAGTAGGAATCTCATGGTGTTTGTGATGATGAAACGCCTTAATCACCCCACCTCCGGCAAACGGCGTCAGGTGATCTCTTTTATTGTAAAAGAGGTTATAGCCGAAGCGAAGTTCAGCTTCACCGATCGCACTGCTGTGTCTACTTCCAATAGCTTCAGTGATCCAGGCTTCAACTCCCACATAAAAGGCATCCGTCTCGGTTCTTTCATACACTTGGTGCAGAGGTCCAAAGACAGCCATACGATTGTGGTATTCAATAAATGACACTTGTTCGGCTTCCTTCTCGCTGTCCATAGGACTCGCTGTTCCCCAAGCAAGCACTCCATCCGCCTGCATAAATACAGGCAGTAATGCGAGAGATAACGCTAACATCTTTTTCATAAGAAACTCCTTTTTGATATGGCAATATTATTCAGGCATTTCATTTATGTATAGTGGTTTAACGGTAAAACCGCCCAAGTCTATAGTCTGTCGTTTCTTTGAGTTCAAAATGCTCGAATTCTATTCCGCCTAAATCGGAGATTAAATTGATAGTAGGCAGCAACCCAGTCCAGTTTGCAAAGTTTAAAGCCGTACTGTTTTTTGGAAAGGTAACATATGTTTTCCCTAGCTGCAAAAAATCTCGTGGTTTTGGTTTTTCAACATCGACTGCGTTTTTTGTTTTAGCATTGATGTCAGCGCCTTGTTCAACTAAAAAGGAAATCATCGAGGCTTCCCCGGATACAGCTGCCCAACAGACGGGAGTTCCACCCAAATCATCATACTTATTGACATCAGCCTTTAACTCATCAATGATCAGCTGTGCCATTACAACATGTCCTTCGAATGCAGCCACTCCCAAGGGAGAAAGCCCTTTGCATGAAACAGAAGTATCTGCGCCCCGTTCGATCAAAAATTGAAATGCTTTGACGCTGCCGCTTCGAATAGAAAGAATGAAAGGGGTGTTTCCATCGTCAGCTTTATCATTTATCATAGCGCCTGCATCCAAGAGCAGTTCCATCAATTGGATACACCGGGTATATTTGCACACATTCATTAGCGGAGTGTAGCCACCTTTACCAGGAGAATTTATATTAGCTCCGGCCTCTATGAAAAAACGAACCATCTCTATCATCTGCTCGCATGACCATTTTGGGCCTGCATTTTCAATGAGCAGTGTTAAGGAAGTGCTTTTATCGCTCGCTTTAGCGTTTATCTGAGCACCTAAATCCAGAAGCAGTTTCATCAATTCTACATGCCGAGTATATTTGCAAGCGTTCATCAGTGGAGTGTAGCCATCTTTTCCCGGCCCATTAACATCAGCTCCGGCCTCTATGAGAAAACGAACCATCTCTATCATCTGCTCGGATGATAATTTTGAGGCTGCTTTTTCAATGAGCCGTGTTAGTGGAGTGCTCTTTTTTTCACCCAGGCCTTCTATTGAAGATCCTTGTTCTAAGAGATATTTCATGATGGGCATTTGAGCATTTGCGGCAGCTTCTACCAAGGGAGTCACTCCTTCATAGTCGTATTCTGGGACATCATTGTGGCCGACCGCTTTAGATTCTATAAGGGATTGAACTTGTAGAAGATCTCCCTTGCTGATGGCTTGAGAGAGTTTTTTTCTTGGAGTTTCTTCAGCGCCGTAAATCACTGATCCGACCAAAACAAAAAAGATCAAAAGCAGATTCCATGAAAACCGTTTTTTGAACATACGACTCCTAAAGTTATGCGAAAAAATTTACAATATAATCTAAAGTGGTGTCAAGTTATATCCTATCAAAATAATCATGCGGATGATAAAACCGTGTTTAGGAGAATATATGAAACGATGGATCGTGCTTTTTTCGATGTTTGTTTTTACCTCTGCATTTGCTGCTGAACCACCCTCCACACAAGTACAGCCGGTAAATACTGAAGTCGAGTCGATATCTCCTCAATATGACGACCGAATCGGTTTTTCATTCGACCGCTTGGTGTTTGATCACAACAAACCGAATTGCATCTATTTCGGACTCGATGCATGGATGCCTTATTTCTTCAGCAACAGCCGCAACAACCATTTCGGCGCTCTTTATGAATTCGAAGCGCGCATGGGCTACAGCTTTTTTGTAGCAGGGTGCGATCATTTCACTCCTCTTGGAGGCGTCGGCTATCAATACTTCAACGTCGGCAATTTTCATAATGCCAAGTTTGCCTATGTAACTGGCGGCCTTCGATATTATCATGAATTCAACACGGTGTTTGGCTGGGGCCTCTTCGTCAAGGGTCTTGCCGGACAGCAAGTGGGCGGCAAAGAAGATAAAAAATTCGCCTGGGGCGCGGATCTGAGCATACCGTTCGTCTTCCGCTTCTCGCGGGGACGGCATTGGGATCTGACTCTTGAGCCTTTTTATCTCTACATGGAAAGCAACCACAAACACCAGGCTGTGTTCGGCGGCAGAGGAACTTTTGGGTATCAGTTTTAACGCTTAATAAGTCTGTGGTTCATTGCATTTGCTGTGGGAATGAGCGAGACAAGCGCATCGATCCAGTCGGAGCGGTGGTTGAGGGCGGGGCATCTATAAGCTTGAAGTCCTTGTGCCCGGATATTATCAAGATAGGTGTATTCAATCTCATAGAGCGTCTCAAGATGATCCGATGTGAACGAGAGCGGAACAATGACGACATGCTTGCGGCCTCGGTTCCACTTGAGCGGATCCGCCGACAGCTCGCTGGTATAAGGCCTTAGCCACTCGCCAGGGCCGAACTTCGATTGAAACGCGAGCAGCGAAAATGTAGTTGGAAACGCTTTCATCACAGCATCATAGGTCAAGCGGCACTCATTTTGATAGGGGTCTCCCCGATCAACATACTTCTGTGGAAGGCCGTGCGCTGAGAAAAAGAGAAACGCCTCTTCTTCCTTGATGTTTTGTGAAACCAGAAAGTCGCGAATGCAGTTTTGCATCGATTCGATATAAGGCATGTGTGCGGGATACGACCTCACCCACTCCATTTTCCGGATAATCTCATCGGAAAATTTTTCTGAGAAAAACCTGGCGATGCTTCCCGTTGTCGAATAGCTGAACTGCGGATACATCGGAAGGATGATGAGCTTCTCTACATCTAAGGCAGCTATTTCATTGATAAATCGGTTGTGGGTTTCCGGCAAATAGCGATGAAACGGGATAACGGAAAGTTTTGCAGCTCTTCGGAGCTGACTTGCAACTTTCTCCGTATCTTCGAAAAGAGGAGACTTGCCGCCGATGAGCTCGTAGTCTTTGGCTACTTTTGCTACGCGCTTCAGCGCAACCCTTTTGAAAAACCACCGGTCAAAAAAACGGGGAAGCGGCGTCCGTATCACATCCACATCCGTTAAAAGCTCCGTTAAAAAAGGCCCGATTTCACTTAAAGATCTGGGGCCGCCGAAATTGACAAGTATGATTGCTGTTTTTGTTGACATGAAAGAAACATAATATGCATTTTGGCGTCAAATGACAATCATTAGATTTGCATCCATCCTTTGCCTGCTGCTTCTTTGCGGCTGTGGAAATAATTCGTCGCAGTACGATTATAAAATCGCGCTAGACCCGGAATGGTATTCGATTGAAATTGAAGGAAGGCAAAGCGCGCTGACAGCCTTTTCTTCCGAGCTCATTGTCGCGATCGGCGAGGTTGAGAATATGAAAATCGGAGTGTTTCAGAGAAGCTGGAGCAATTTAATGCTGGGACTGCAGGAAAACGACTGCCAGGCGATCTGCTCGCCGATGCAGCCGTATCTTTTTTATGAGAAGCTCTATCTCTTCTCGGACATCTATCTGGCCACGGGTCCGGTGATCGTCTCGGAGGTCCACACCCCTTGGGACTCTTTAAAAAAACTTGAAGGGCAGGAAGTCGGGGTGCTTCGAGGCTCTTCCTATGCGCTGATCCTGGAAAAATATCCCCAAATCCTTCAAAGAACCTACGACTCGATTCAAGCGGCTCTTGATGATGTGAAGCAAGGCGTCATTCAAGCTGTGATCCTGGATGCTCTTACTGCTGAGGCCTTTACGCGCGACCTTTTCCGCGGACAAATAAAAATTTCATCAGCGCCCCTGTCAGATGAGGGCATAAGGCTCGTAGGCCTCCATGGAAACTCCGAAGAGCTCATCCGCAAATTTAACAAAGGCCTTGCCCGTGTGAAGTCCAATGGAACCTACGCCAAAATTGCTAAGAAATGGGGTCTGGGTGAATAAATCCAAACCCGTTAAACTAGTGTGATGTCGCATTGGAAAAATTATTTTATTTTTGGATTGGTCCGGTTTCTTAAACTATTTCAAGTGAAGGGAAATAGCGATCATTTCCTGATCGTCTCAACAACGGGTCTTGGCGACACCTTATGGGCAACGCCAGCCATCCGCGCGCTGAGAGAGGCGCATCCCAAAGCCTACATTGGTTGTTTGACAAGCGCTCTTGGAGCCTCAGTCCTAAAAGACAACCCCTATCTCGATGAAACATTTGTATTTAACAAAACGCTTTCACTATTAAAAATCTATTTTCAGCTAAAAAAACGAAAGATCGGAACGGCTCTTCTTTTCCACACGTCTCAAAGGGCCATCCTTCCCCTCTGCGCCGTGATCGGCGCTTCGACGCGGATCGGAACGAAAGGACTGCAGAAAGGGCTCGACACTCTTCTGACAAACGCAATCGTATGGAACGGCAGCCACGAAATCGAAAGAAGGATGGATATCGTAAGAGCCGCCGGTGCAATAAGTGCAACATATGGAATGGATTTTTCTATTGATGATCACCACCGATATGCCGCAAGAAAACTTATCCCTGAAGAGATTGTGATCGGACTTCATCCCGGAGCCAAAGATCGGTTCAAGCAGTGGCCTCCATCGCACTTTGTAAAAGTTGCAAAAAAACTGAGAGAAGAGCTGGGCTGCACCATTGTTGTAACAGGCGCTCCCAATGAAAAACAGCTCGTGGAGTCGATTTGCTCCGAGGTTGAAGGAGCAAGAGCAATTATCCAGCCGCTCAAAATCATGGGAGCCGTGCTAGAAAAACTCACGCTTTTTATCACGAACGATACAGGACCGCTTCATCTTGCGCTTGCCATGAATACGCCCACGATCGCTTTATTTGCGCCCACCAACCCCGCCATCTGCGGACCGTATCACAACCTCTTTGCTACAGTTCTTCAGGCGCCTCCCACCTGTTTCCCCTGTCTTAAGAAAAAATGCCGCGATCCGTTTTGCATGCGGCAAATAGGCCCCGACGCTGTGATCAAGGCTGCTCTTGAAAAATTTGAGGTCCATGTATGAAAGTGACGCTTGTTATTTTGAACTGGAATGGAAAAAACGATACGCTCGCCTGTCTTGAATCTTTAAACAGCCACCGTGAAATTATTGTTGTCGACAACGGCTCTAAAGACAATTCCGTAGAAGAAATTCGAAAACAGTTTCCATCGGTGCGAGTCATCGAAACAGGAATTAATTTGGGATACGCAGGCGGAAACAATGTCGGAATTGAAGCCGCTTTAAAAGAGGGCGCAGACGCTGTCCTTTTGCTGAATAACGACACCATTGCAGATCCTGGAATGGTAGATGCGTTCATTCAAAGCGCAGAGGCAACTCCATCCATCGGCATCTGGGGCGGATATCCCCTCCGGTTTTCAAATCCCGAGCACCTCGATCATCTGGGCGGGATTTGGAAAAGCGAAAAGGGAGATTTTGAACTGATCGGACTCAATGAAAAAAAAGGTTTTCAAACGGGCATTCCTTTAGACTATGTGTGCGGATGTTCGATCTTCGTCAGGCGCGAAGTGTTTGAAAAGATCGGCCTTTTAGAAACAAAATTTTTTCTGTTTTGGGAAGAGGCAGACTTTTCCATGCGGGCAAAAAAAGCAGGCTTCGGAATCGGCGTCTGCTACGGAGCTTTGCTGCTTCATAAAGTCTCCGCCTCCTTCATCGGCGGAAGCCCCCATAAAAAATATTTCTGGTGGCGCAGCAGGCTTCTTTGGATTGATCGCAACTGCTCTCCTCAAGAAAAGCAAAGATTGTTTAGAAATCTCATCAATCCGGAGCTGTGGCACTACAAAAAACTGCTATGGATCAAAGGCGCCGAGATGAGGCTCTTAAAACTTCTTCGAAAAAAAGATGTGCGCGAGAAAGAAGAAAAACTGAGGCAATACCGCGCCGTCGTTCAAGGGCTCCGCGATTTCTCCATGGGAAAGTTCGACTCCGGCCCAACTTGGCTTTTCAAGTGAATCCATTTTGTCTGCTCTTGCAGACAAAATGGATTCAAGTATTAATTTATACGGGTCCAGCTAGTACAGCTGCTGCTGCTACCCACGGAGCTGCCCCAACGACGGCCGTTCCACCGGCCATAAGACCAGCACCAACTCCTCCGAGCGGGAGGGTTATAACGCCAAGACCAAACATCGCTCCGCCTACAACAGTCGTGACACCATATACCAATGCTCCAAGACCAAACCCACCACCTGCCAGTCTGACGTTAAACCGAATTGCATATTCTTCACCAACTTTGCTTACAGCCAAATAGCCAACATCTAGTGCTTTTTTTAATTCTTCACTAGAAATTCCTCGTAGCTCTTTTGATAGATTTATGTTTGACACGGAAGCTTTTATATTGTTCGAATCTACAATAAAAAATTCCCGCCCGTTGTGCTGAACACTTATTTGCTCCGCTGATTGCGATACAAAAAGGTGTGTAGATGGAACTGTAGCGACTGTTTTTAAATGACATGACATAAAACTACCTCATTTGGTTTTTTTGATCTAGAACACTTAAAATCACACAAAGCAATTTAAGTTAATTAAAACAAGTTTTCAATCTCATCAAGACGTTTGGCTCTTATTTGTATTTTTTTTCCTTCGATTTTCTTAACTTCAATAAACCGGTTGGATAAAGTTGGACTAACTAATTCGGTATGGACTCGATCAAAAGGATGGAAAATCACTTTAAAATCGGAAGGAACATCCTTCACTATAAACTCTCCCCATTGTAGGTTATAACTCTTAGATTTTATTTGAGCTGGCATGGTTGTAGATGAACATTTAGTAGCCTCGCACTGCAGACGATATACAACCCATCCGGACTCCCTACGCCCTTTTGCTTTAGTCCAAATCTTATACTCTACTCTATCTTCGGTTGCAGTTATGCGTTCATGTCCGTAACTTCTTCCAAAGCCTCCATCAGGCTTTGGAAGACTTTTATAATCTTTTCTACCTGTCTCAATTGTGGGTGTTTCTATTCGTGCATTATGAAAATCAAGTTTCCAACCAGCTGGAGCCTGAATAAAAATCCGGCTTTCTTGATCCCCTCTATGCTCAGTTCTTGAAGATCGAAGCTCAACTTCAGTTGAGTATGTTTCTCTTTCAATTTCGTTTATTTGTACCCCGGGAAAGGTCGTCTCCAATTCTATTGTTCCTGGACTATCTGGCAACTCTGTAATCAAAATCGGAAAAGTATCATTAGCCGTTAATAACCCTCTAGGAAATTGTAAAGTTCCACTTGTGAAAGAAATCTTCCCCACAATAATCGAGGGTGTTAGCATTTTAATAGGAACTTCAAACGTCAGCCCCTGTTGAGTAGCATGGGTCACGTTTAATATTGTTTTATTTTTTAAACGTTTAGCTTCTCTATCTAAGCAAATGAGAGCACTGGCAACACAAAAAACTGCTGCTGTTTTAATAATTACAGGATCTTTATCTTCGTCAGACGTCATATAGTTTTTAATGAGTACTGCTAAACCCACTAATCCGGCTAAACGAATGGTTGAATAAAACCAGCTATTTGCATTGCTAGTAGGAGGTGTCTCAGCTTTCTCAATTATTTCCTCTTCATCTGAGAAATCCTCGCTTTCATTAACTTTAGAACTATCTTCTTCCTCTTTGGGGTTTAACTGCCGTCCGTTTAATTCTAAAGTTGGCTTCATTTTGCCTATTTCAGGGAAATGCCCTATAATAGTTATCTTGAAACTATCCCCAATAATTAATGAACGAGCAACAACCGCCCCTTTAATATCCACAACTTGAGGCTGCTTTCCCGCAAAAGGCAACATGCTTCCAACAATTTTCATATTGCTCATTGTATTAGCTTCAAATTGCTGCACAACCATTTCAAGTTTGAGAAAAAAATCTTGTGATTTTTCATTAACCTTATCGATGGTTGTATCGAGGCTATCGAAAAGCTCCAAGCGAGCGTTAATAATAGATCGCTCAACCTTAGTACAAGCATTTGCAACAAGTAAATCCCCTTTCTGTGTCGCATGATTAATTATAGCTTTTGTTCGTGTTTCTAAATCTAATAAAACAGGACCAAGCTGCCGACTTAATATACTTGAACTCATATCCCTCCAGAAATTTTGACATACATATTCCCAACAAATAAAATTTTAAGCAAGAATATAATTAATCTTTTAGACCAACCCAATTCTCTCAGCGAATTTTTTTTCGTGTAGATAAGATTTTCGATGATTAGACCCATAATAAAACTTTGCAGATAGCAAAAAAAAACGAACTCGTGTTAAATCTGTTACTAGAGTCCTTGGGTTTAGGGAAAACATGCCCACAAATTACGATTCTAATGCCAAAGGTTATATATGCGAAAATTTTTGCTGCTCGTTTTGCCTCTTCTTCTAATCCTCGCCGGCTGCCAAAATAGCCGCGTCGTCGTCAACGGCGTAGAGGAAAGAGAGGCCAATGAAATCATTGTCTTTCTTGCCAGCCGCGGGATCAATGCAGAAAAAATTTCAGCCAAATCAACAGGCGTCGGCGGAGAGACGGGCCCCTCCATGTGGAATATCTCCGTACCGGAAGGATCGATGGTCAATGCTATGGCCATCTTAAATCAAAACGGCCTTCCCCGCAAAAGAGGAACCGATCTTCTCCAGCTCTTTGAGAAGTCGGGGCTGATGACAAGTGATAAGCAGGATACCATTCGATATCAGGCAGGCCTTGAGCAGCAGATTGCCAATACGATCCGAAAAATTGACGGCGTGATTGAAGCCGATGTTCAACTCTCCATCCCAGCAGAATCAACCGGAGTGGGGGGCGGAGCTCAAACAGCGCCCATACGCGTGACAGCCGCCGTCTATGTCAAACACCAAGGGATTCTCGATGATCCCAACAGCCATCTCGTCTCAAAAATCAAGCGTCTTGTCGCAGGCAGCGTCAGCGGCCTCGATATCAACGATGTGACAGTGATCTCAGACCGGTCAAGATTTACGGATGTTACACTTGGAACATCCCTTGAAGCAGCGTCCTTCCAGCCCCAAGATCATACGAGCATCTGGGGACTTGTGCTGTCTAAAGACTCTGTTGCCCGCTTTAGATTCCTGTTTACCACACTCATTTTCTGCAATATTCTTCTGCTTGTTTTAGCGATGTGGCTGGTGTGGAAAATCTACCCTCTCATCAAAACGCAAGGAGGGCTGCGGCGCCTCTTTCATCCAGCTCCCCTAAATGAACCCAGGCATGAACCTGAAGCCGAAAAGCCTAAAGAAGAATGACACTCTCTACCAGGATCGTTCTTCACGCCTATCTGCAAGAGTGCCCCGCCCAGGAGCGTGATAGGCTGATGAAGTGCCTGGCCCCGGCTGAAAGGGAGGCGGTTGCTTCCACCCCGAAAACCTTTGGCAATCCGCTCAAATCAAACGAAGATCCCAAGAAACTTCTCGCCTGGATACATACCTCGTGGATTACTCCTTTCTTAAGAACATTATCCGAGAAAGAAATAGGCCTTTTTCTTGCCTCGCTCTCCCCGGAAAAAATCACCGCCGTAGGAAAAGACCTCCTTTATACAGGTAAAATACCGGAGCTCTCCGAGCTGGGGAAAAGATTTCTCCGCGCCACGCTATGCCGTTATTTGACATCAGAGGTCGATGATCTTCTTCCGATAGAATGCTTGCCAGACTCCCCTTTGAATGATTTAGTCGCCCTTCCAACCGAAATCATCGTTGAATTTTTAGATCTTCTCGGACTTCATGATCTTTCTGTTGAAATGAAACAGATCATCGACAAGCACAAACTTACGAAAATCGAAGAGGCCCTCACCCCCGGCCAGCTCCAATATTTGAAAATCCTGCTCCAGAGCCATGAGCCGATAGCCTTTACACAAATGGGCCTTGCAAGCTGGAATGGAGAAAAAGAAAAGCTTAAAACCCTCATCCGCCAGCGGGGGGCGAATCGATTGGCCAAAGCGCTGTATGGACAAAACCCCAGCCTTACCTGGTATGTCTTCCACCGCCTTGACGTCGAAAAAGCGCTCATGGTCCGCAAATTATCCTCGCCGGTGGGCAATCCGCGCGCCGAACAGGTTCTCATTCAACAAGTCGTCGAACTGATCAATTACACCCACAATAATACCCAAAATAATACAGGGGATGCCAATGAGTAGATTATTTACTTTGATTGAAAGTGGAAAGGTACACCCTGCCTCAAGCAAGAAAGTGATCAAATCCGAAGATTTCAGCACACTCCTCTCCGCTAGCGACTTGCTCGAGAAAGCACGCAGCGATATCGACGACGCCCGGGAAAAGGCAGAGAGTGAAGCACGAGATCTCAAGAAAAAAGGATACGATGACGGCTATCAGGAAGGACTGACTCAGCTGAATGAGCAGATCTTAGGACTCGAAAATGAAAAAAAGCGGCTCCGCCATGAAATGAACCAGCTCATTCTCCCGCTAGCCCTGAAAGCGGCCAAGAAACTCGTTGCCGGAGAACTCAAAACCCATCCCGAAACAATCGTCAACATCGTCCTTCAGGCCATTGCCCCCGTGATGCAAAACCACCGCATCACCATCTATGTCAATAAAGCAGACAAAGAAATTTTAGAGGCTGAAAAACCCCAACTGAAAGAAAAACTGGATCAAATCGAATCGCTCGTCATCAAAGACCGGGATGATATCTCCCCCGGCGGCTGCATGATTGAGACAGAGTCGGGCATCATCAACGCCACAATAGAAAATCAGTGGCGCGGCATTGAATCAGCCTTCGATAGATATCTGAAGCAGTAAAAAAGCTTCCTAACAATTCTTTAATTATGTCATAGAAAAAACATGAACACATAATGAGAGGAACTCATGTTAGGCACAATTTTAATTATTATCTTGATCCTGTTATTGATCGGCGCTTTTCCCGCTTGGCCTCATAGCCAGAGCTGGGGATATGCTCCATTTAGCGGACTGACGTTGATACTGATCATCATCATCATCCTGCTGCTCCTCGGAAAAATATAAGGCCTAAGCGTACTTCATCGTGTTAAAAAGCTTGAAATTTTTGTCCCATTAAGCTTTGCTCTTTATAGTAGGTGACAGATGAAGTGGATGAAGTACGCTCTATTTATAATAATATTATTCGGTTCTGCGTCGGTTTTTGCTGAGGATGTTATTTCCTCAGATCTCGTAGGAGAATCGGGCCACCCTCCCCAACTCGTCGCCGAACTTGCCATCCTGGCCGGCCTGTCGCTGCTTCCCTACGCCGTCATGCTTCTGACCTCCTATATGAAGATCGTCGTCGTGCTCTCCCTCCTCAGAAACGCCCTCGGCGTCCAGCAATCGCCTCCCAACCAAGTTTTGAACGGCATCGCCATTCTCATGAGCATCTATGTGATGTTCCCAACCGGCGTCGCCATGTACAATGCAGCCTCAAAAGCTATTAATACCAATCCCCCCCAAGAGCTTTTCACGGGAGCTACTGCCCCCTACCTCATGAAAGTGATCGATGAAGGCAAAGAACCCTTAAGAGAATTCATCCAGCGCAACAGCATCGGCAAGCATATCACCAGCTTCTACCAGCTCGCCTATAGATCCTATCCCGAAGAATACCGCTCCTCCTTAAAACAAACCGATTTTTTAGTCCTCATCCCCGCCTTCATAACATCGCAGCTCAAAGCCGCTTTTGAAATCGGCGTTGTCATCTACCTGCCGTTCTTTGTCATCGATCTTGTCGTGTCAAACATCCTGCTAGCCATGGGGATGATGATGCTATCGCCGCTGACCATTGCCTTGCCGCTGAAACTGCTGCTGCTCGTCATGGTGGACGGATGGACTATTTTGATTCAAAACCTAGTATTAACATTTAGGTAAAAAGAAATGTTTACAGACCAAATTTATCAGCTTGCCTATCAAGCTCTCCTGCTGATCCTGATCTTATCAGGCCCGCCCATCTTGATCAGTATGTTCGTGGGCCTTTTTGTAGCTGTTATGCAGGCCGCAACGCAGATCCAGGAGCAAACACTCTCTTTTACCGTCAAGCTGATTGCCGTTATCTTTACGATCCTCCTCATGGGAAGCTGGCTTGGAATGCAAATCCTTCAATTTGCCAATTCCATCTTCCAAAACTTTTATAAGTGGAATCCGTAACCTCTATGCCCCTCGCTGTGGTCGACACCACTGACTACGTTAGCTTCATCCTAAGCCTTCCCCATATATCGCCACTCTCCGCTTTGACCTTTTTTTTCCTGACGCTGATGCGCATTGCCCCCATCGTCGCCCTCGCTCCTTTTCTAGGCTCCAAACTCCCCAACGGCGTCAAGATCGGACTTGCCCTCTCCCTTACAACCGTTTTCCTTCCGCATGTCATCGGAACTTCCCATCTTCCTCCGCCGACCTTCGACATCATGTTCATTGCTTACGGACTCAAAGAACTGCTGATGGGATTTATCTTAGCCTTCCTCGTCAACATTCCGTTCTACATAGCGCAATCGGCCGGCGTGCTCATCGACTTTCAAAGGGGCTCGTCTTCCCTCCAGGTTTTTGACCCTCTTCTTTCCACACAGGTCTCGCCCATCGGCCAGCTCTACAACTATGTTTTCATCGTTCTTTTTTATGAAGTGGGCGGCGTTTTTGTTTTTCTCCAGGGAGTGATGAACTCCTTTTCAGCCATCCCTGTCGACGTATTCATGCCCGCGGTTTTTTTCCACATCAAGCACGGGTTTTGGCAATTCATCATGGTGCTGCTCACCAAGTTTACCGCCATTTCAATTCAGCTGGCAGCGCCCTCTCTTGTCGCCATCTTGATGACCGATATGTTTCTTGGCATCGCCAACAGACTCGCACAGCAAGTGCAGATCGCCTTTTTGGGAATGTCGCTTAAATCCCTTGTGGGACTCGCACTCCTTTGGCTTGGCTGGTACTTCATTCTGAAACAACTCTCCGTCCAATCCCAACTCTGGCTCGATTCAATCGACCGCATCGTCAGGTCTATACCTGTTACATGAATGTTATTGACTCGAAATGGTTTTTCTTCGTAGATTGGAATGTATCAACTCGCGCACTAGCCGCGTCTAGTTGAAACAATTGTACGATCCAAACTTTAGGGGTATCTCAATGATTAAACTTAATAAACTAGCGCCTCTCATGGCACTGTCTCTCTTCGCAATGACAACTGTATCAGCAGTAGACGATATGCAAGTTCGCAACCTTGAAAATCGTGTTAGCGCATTAGAGCAGCGCCGCGGAGCAAACGGGATGATCAATCCACCTGCACGCCCAGTAGTGAAAGACGGCGTTGACCTCTGGTTCCAAGCCGATGCTCTTTACATGCATGCAACTGAAGATGGCGTGAACTACGGCATCAAACAAGAAAACTCAAGCGCTGCTTTTGACGGACGCGTGAAAAATATCGCCTACGATTGGAGCTGGGGCTGGCGCGTAGGCGTAGGCTACAACCTCCCGCACGATGGCTGGGATATGCTTCTGAACTACACATGGTTCCGTTCAAGCGAAAGCAAGACTTCTAACACAGCTGCACCAGAAGCGATTTTCCAAACTTGGACAAATCCTTCCAGCCCAGCTGCAACAGCGCTTGCTGCCCATGCAAAAGGGACAACATCTCTCCATTTTGACTACCTTGATTTCCAAATGGGCCGTGAATTCTTCGTCAGCAAATGGCTGACACTCCGTCCCTATGTTGGCGCACGCGGCCTCTGGGCGCACCGCAACATGACCGTCAAATATAAAGGCGGAGGTCTTGCACCAGCCAAACTTAAAGAGAGATTCAATAACCACTTCAGCGGCGGCGGTCTCTTGACTGGATTGGATACTCAATGGGGTCTTGGAGAAGGCTGGAGCGTTTATGCACAGTTTGCTCTTTCTTTGATCTACGGAAACCAACATCTGCATGAAAAACAAGACTCTAATGCAGCTGGCGTTAAAACACGCCTTGCTCACATCCATGACAAATGGACCATTGTTCGCACAATGACCGACCTCGGCGCCGGACTTCGATGGGATCGTCTCTTCAGTGATGACAACTATCGCATCCGCCTCCAACTCGGTTGGGAGCAACACGTGCTCAACGGATTTGATAAAGACATCAACCTCGTCAATGGAACTGTCCCAGGCAAATTCACGATGAACCAAGGCGACTTCGCCCTTAGCGGACTCGCATTCGAAGCACGCTTCGACTTCTAATCTCATCTTAAGACAGAATGGATCTTAAGCCCGGCCTTAATAAGCCGGGCTTTTTTATTTTATGAATGACTGATTTAAGTTGTGCGCACGAGAAAAGAATTTCCTCTGCGGTGTTGTAGGGCGCAATCGAGATGCGCAGTGCAGATGTCAGCCCAAAATGGCGCAGCAGCGGCTGGGCGCATAGATGCCCGGAGCGTACGGCGATTCCTTGCAGGTCCAGCAGCGTCGCCAGATCCAGCGGATGAGCGCCCGGCACATGCAGCGTTATAAGAGAGGTCCGGTTTTCATGAGGGCCGAGAATTTGGGCTTCTGGTGGAAGATGTTCTAGTGCCAGCTCGATGAGATCGTGTTCGTGCTTTAGGATGGCTTCTCTGGAGTACGAGCAGATGTAATCCAGCGCAGCTCCGAGGCCGATCACTTCAGCGATCATCGGCGTGCCGGCTTCGAAACGCAGCGGAGGCTCTTGGTACGTTGTTTTTTCAAACGTCACCTTTTGAATCATGTCCCCGCCGCCCTGGTACGGAGGCATTTTTTGCAGCAGCTCTTTTTTTCCGTAGAGAACGCCGACTCCTGTGGGGCCGTAAAGCTTGTGGGAAGAAAAGACCAGAAAATCGCAATTTAACGCTTGCACATCGATCGGAAGATGCACAGCGCTTTGCGCAGCATCCAGCACCACATGCGCGCCGATTCCGTGAGCTGCAGCAATAATTTTTTCGACGGGATTTACGATGCCGATAACATTTGACACATGAGCGACTGAAATAAGCTTGGTGCGCGGAGACAGCATCTGCTCAAATTTCTCTAAATCGAATTGACCGTCTTCCATTAAAGGAATGACTTTAAGATGAGCGCCTGATCTTTCACAAAGAAGCTGCCAGGGAACGATATTGGAGTGGTGCTCCTGCCCTGAGATGATGATCTCATCGCCGGCTTTGATCGGATAGCACTGCGCAATCAGATTGATCCCTTCCGTAGTTCCGCGCGTAAAGATAATTTCATCAGTAGATTCTGCATGAATGAAGCTCCGCACATTTTCTCGAACCTGGTTGTACCGGTTTGTAGATTCCAGGGAGATCTCGTAGGCGGCTCTATGCACTGTCGCATAGCCTGACTGATAAAACTGAGATATGGCATCGATGACGCACGACGGTTTTAAAGCTGTCGCCGCAGAATCGAGATAGACAAGCGGCTTGTCCCTTACTTTTTTGCTGAGCATCGGAAAATCTTCTCGCTTAAAACCTGAAGTCATCTCTGATGCTCGCGTAAGGGATTTGATCAATAATTTCTTGAATGAATCCGCGAATGAGCAGCGAGCGGGCGCTCTCTTTTGAAATGCCGCGGCTTTGCAGATAGAAAAGCTGCTCGTCATCGACTTCCGACATCGTGGCGCCGTGAGATGCTTTCACATCGTCGGCAAAAATTTCTAAATTAGGCTTTGCGTTGGCAATGGCAGCATCACTAAGAATCAAATTATGGTTCAGCTGATACGCCTCTGTTTTTTGCGCGATCGGATGAACGTAAATTTTTCCTTCAAAGCTCGATTGCGACTGCTCTTTGAGCACGCCTTTAAATTTCTGAAGCGAGCGGCAGGATGGCGCTGCATGCTCGACATGAACATGGGTGTGGCACTGATGGCTATCTAAAAGGTTCCAGAGGCCCTGGAGCAGCGCATCGGCCTGCTCGCCAATCAAAGACACTCTGAGGCGGTTTCTCGTCAAAGAACCGGTTGTAGTGAGAGAAAGGTGTTTTAAGTTGCTGCTCGTTTTCAGTGTCGCTTTGAAATCGCTTAAGAGCACCGATGCTTTTGAAATTTCAAGATGGGAGAAAATGGCTCGCTCTTCGAGCGCTGCATCCATCGAAATATGATGCACGCCCCCGCCGACAATCGTAGAAACGGTTTTAAGCTCGGAGTCCGCAGAACAAAAAATATTGAGGCGCGCCGGATGATAGGTCTGATCGCCTTTGCCAAAATAGATCACCTGAAGAGGCTTTTCAAGCTTCAGCTTCGGAGGAAGGTAGCAAAAAACACCATCTTGCTGCAGCGCCAGGTTTAATACAGCAAACGGATCGGTCTCTTCTTTGATCCCCTTGGAAAGACGCCCCTGTAAAAAAGGTCCGTAGGTTTTGAGCGCCTCTTGCATTGGCAAGATCACAACTTTCGGCGGAAGCCTGGAGAGCTCCGGAGAGTACCTGCCGTTTGCAAAAACGATATAACTTTCTTCAGCCTCTGGAATGACATGCGGACGGATGGCATCGATTGAAAGAGTGATCGGCGTCAGCGACAGCTTGATGTCATAGAGTCTTTTGAGGGGAACGTATTTGAACGCATCAGTTGATTTATCGGGAAGTCCCAGCTCTAAGAAATGATCCCATGCTTTTTCCCTGAGCGAACTTGTGCTCAGCTTGGAAAAGATCTCTTGAAGCGATGCAAAAAAACTAGTTGTAGACATTATAGCCCTGTTTTTCTAGCTCATGGGCCAGCTCTGGGCCGCCCGTTTTAACAATTTGACCGTCTACAACGACATGCACAAAATCAGGCTTAATATAATCGAGAAGGCGTTGATAGTGCGTGACAATGAGCACAGCGCGGCCAGGCGTCAGCAGCCCTTTCACGCCGTTTGCCACATCTTTCATCGCGTCGATATCAAGACCCGAATCAATCTCATCAAGGATCGTCAGCTTCGGCTCAAGGACCGCCATTTGCAGCAGCTCGTTCTTCTTTTTCTCTCCGCCGGAAAATCCTTCGTTGAGGTTCCGAGTTTTAAACTCAGGCTTCACATTCATCTGCTCCATTTTTTTCTGGAGAAGCGCCTCGAATTCTTTTTCAGAGATCTTTCCGCGGCACGCTTCGTAAGCAGAGTGAAGAAATTGAAAGTTGGTGAGGCCCGGGATCTCAATCGGATATTGGAAGCTTAAGAAGAGTCCGAGCTTGGCCCTTTCTTCAGGCGCCATCTCGATGATGTTTTGTCCCTCAAATAAAACCTCTCCACCCGTCACTTCATAACCAGGGTGGCCGGCTAAAATTTTTGCAAGCGTCGACTTTCCTGCGCCGTTCGGGCCCATGATCGCGTGCACTTCTCCCTTGTTGATCGTGAGAGAGAACTTCTTCAAGATCGGCTTACCATCAATACTAACATCTAAATCACGAATAACTAACATTTTTTAACCTACGGAATGTTCAAGTTTTAGGGCGAGCAGCTTTTGGGCCTCCACTGCAAATTCCAGGGGAAGCTCGCGGATCACATCTTTACAAAAGCCGCTGACAACGAGGTTGATCGCATCTTCACGAGCGATCCCTCTTGATTGCAAATAAAAGAGCTGCTCTTCATTCATCTTCGAGGTCGACGCTTCATGCTCGACCTGTGCGGAAGGATTGGCAACTTCAATGTACGGGAACGTGTTTGCAGAACATTTATTGCCAACGAGCATCGAGTCGCACTGCGTATAGTTGCGGGCGCCTGTAGCGCGCGGCGCAATTTTCACAAGGCCCCGGTATGAGTTGTGGGACTCATCGGCAGAAATTCCTTTTGAGATAATCGTAGACCTGGTTTTTTTGCCGAGGTGGATCATTTTGGTCCCTGTATCCGCTTGCATTTTTCCATTCGTGAGCGCGACCGAATAAAATTCACCGACGGACTCATCGCCCTGCAAAATGCAGCTTGGATATTTCCACGTGATGGCAGCGCCGGCTTCCACCTGCGTCCAGCAGATCTTCGAGCGGAAGCCCGCGCATCTACCGCGCTTGGTCACAAAATTATAAATGCCGCCCACCCCTGTTTTAGGATCGCCGGCATACCAGTTTTGCACTGTTGAATATTTAATCTCAGCCCTCTCATGCGCAATCAGTTCGACGACCGCGGCATGCAGCTGATTCTTATCAAACGCCGGCGCCGTGCAGCCTTCCAGATAGCTGACGTACGACCCTTCTTCGGCGATGATGAGCGTTCGCTCAAACTGACCGGTCTCTTTGTCGTTGATGCGGAAATAGGTCGACAGCTCCATCGGAGAGCGCACCCCTTTCGGGATGTAGACAAACGATCCGTCCGAGAAGACAGCCGAGTTGAGCGCAGCGTAATAATTATCTCCGATCGGGACAACGCTTCCTAAATATTTTTCGACAAGCTCGGGGTAAAGTTCAACCGCCTCAGACATCGAGCAGAGGACGACGCCTGCCTTCTTAAGTTCATTTTGAAATGTCGTCCCGAGTGAGACCGAATCAAACACAACATCGATAGCGACGTTCGTAAGCCTCTTCTGCTCATCGACGGGAATCCCCAGCCTTTCAAATGTTTTTAATAGCTGCGGATCGACCTCATCGAGCGAACTCAGCAGCTGCTTTTTTTTCGGCGCCGAGTAGTAACACATATCTTGATAGTCGATCGCAGGAAAGTTTACGTTGGCCCAGACGGGAGGCGTCATCTCCTTCCATCTTTGGAAAGCTTTTAGACGAAACTCGAGCATGAACGCGGGTTCGTTCTTTTTTGCCGAAATTAAACGGACCGTCTCTTCCGAAAGCCCCTTCGGAATCGACTCGGTTTCAATATCGGTTGTAAAACCGTATTTGTAATCTTGCTCGGTTGTCATAGAGAGGCCATTATACCCAATTTTTGGTTAGAAGAATATAAACACAATATTTTAATTATCAATTAAAGTTTTTGATGTCATTGAAGAAAATCTCCCGCCCCCTGAAGATGGTGGCATGAACCTATCCCTAAATGATCAATTTTCACTTTTTGCGTCTTTTTCCTCATATTTTAAAGCCGCTTCTTGGCCTACTTACTCAAGTATGTCCTGCGAAGCGGTTTTAAAATCTGAGAAAAAATACATCAAAAATCAAAATTTGATCATTTAGGGACAGGTTCATGAAGCGGCGGCCTTTGTTACTTTTGGAGATGATGATTGCCTTTTTGATCATGGGCGGGGCCATCGCCATGCTCTTTACAGGATTTTTGGATGCCATCCGCGCCAAAACCATGATCAGGCAGCAAAAAGAGGAGATTCTAGCCCTCCACAGACTCAAGCTCCGGCTGTCCCTGCTTTTCAAAGATGTTGTTGGCGTCAGAAAAATCCCCTCGGATTTATATTATATCAAGTATAAAGGCGGGATCGATCCCGACCCTGACTTTCGGCTTGAAGTAGAATCTGTCCTTCAACTGAGTAACAATGTTCTGACCCTTGTCAGCTGGCCGGAGAGCGGCTCTCCGCGGCGCGAAGTGCTCGGCGATAATATCAATTCAATAACACTCGAGTTCTTCGATGAGAAAGAAGGCAAGTTTTTACCAGACTACCCCAAACAAAAACCGATCATGATAAAAGTTGAAGTTAACAAAAAGGTCATCCCTCTCTTTTTATGAACTTCCTTCCATTTGTTTTTACACTTCTGCTGCTCCTGACCTTCATCAGCTCCTTCCTGTTCTCATCCGTGATGGGCACCGCGCGGGAAAACAAAGTGATCCTCTCGCAGCGGCATGCGTATTTGAAGCTTCTTTCAAATCAACATCATCAGCTCTATAAATCCATGAAGAAAAAAGCTATAAAAGCCACCAACCCTCCGCCTCCCCCAAATCCCGTTGATAAAACCCCCAAAGAAGTCGATAAGAAACCCCGCTCGTCCACGGAAGGCTACGAGAAGAGCAAGCTCAATCTGATCATGATGCTCAGCAGCGACCAGCCGCAAGTGCAAAAAACTTTGGAGGAAACAGCGATCCGTCTAATCGACATCCTGTACAGCCCGTATAAGTTTTATAATGAGACGCCTGTCAAAGATATCGCTCGCACCATCGTCAAACAAATCATCAAAGATAAAATAGAGTGTTTTGAAGAGCTGAGGTTCGACAATATAGAGATGAACAAGATCTATTATAAAATGCTCAAAGGGACCAACACAAGCTATCCGGCGCTCAGCGAGTATTTCAGCTTGAACAAACAGATCAAATCGGCGATCTATTTCCGCTACGCCTCAAAACCGGTTCTGCGCGCGCTGCTGGGCGACGGGCTTGCAAAGAGCGTCTTCGATGCAGAACTCAAGAACTGGGAAAAGAACAAGCTCCGCAAAGTGCTGCCTAAAGAAGATTTTATAGCGCTCACAAAAAACGATCCACAAGCTCTTATCAAGGCCGAAATACTTGATTTTAGCACCAAACACAAAGGGCCGATTCAAATCCATCACGAGATCTCAGAAAAAATCCGAGCCATCCATCCGGTGGAAAGCGTGGAGCTTTGAAGCCGTGATTTATTTTTTAGGAAAAAGATACGGCTTAATATCCCTCTCAAATATAATGCTGACTGCCATGGATTTGAACATCAAATCTCCCTCATATATCGTGATGCAATCATAGACTAAAGGCATGTAAGACCACGCCTGAGATACTAGTTTAGGCAACTTATTAGTCTCATCAAGTAGTGTGATAACTCCGGATATTCCCACGGCTAATACTCGATGAGGTTTTTCTTGCGCCGCGATTAAGATCTGCGCGATATTTGCAATGGCAAGCGCTTTTGAAGCATAAGGAATAATTTCAGCACCGGCAATCCCGTTATTTAATAGGGGTTGTTCAATGAAGTTTTTATAAACCAGATAAACAGCGCCTGCGGCTCCAAGAGCCAGAATACAATAATCTAGACGGCGTTGCAACAGTGCCGTCTGATGATCCGACGATTTTTCCCACATAAGAAAAGCCGTGTCTAATACTTTAACACCCAAAATTCGTAATGGTGCATCTAATTTATACCCAAAGATTTCTACCGGACCTTTACCACCGGTGAAAGGGGAAACAATCCATTTTCCATATAAATAACCGTTTGAGATGTCGGACAAAGTCCAAGGTCTTTCTCTGAGCGCCGTCTGGAACGAATGAATATACTGTGCCATAATTCTCCAAAAATTAATGTGTGAATGCTACTGCTAACTTAACCAGCTTGCAACAGATTTAACCGCTTTAAAAGTAATGCCGCCCCTGTCGGACCAATCTCCGGTGATGAATAAATAGCTTCGAGCAGCCCAAGACGGATATCTAGGCAGGTACTTGTCATAATTAGCGGCTGTCATCACAAGCGCAACTGCGCCGGAAGCACAGAAAGTGAGGGTTCGCTGAGGCTGCTTCTTATGATTCAATATGGTCGCTGCGATAATTCCAATCGTATTGATCTTTGGGGTGAGATTCCAAACCGGGTTTGTTGTGAGATAACGGCCTTTATCGTTCAAATTAGGTTCAAGCAAACAAAGTTTATTCCAGACAACAGTGGCTAGATTCATTCCAGCCATTGTTATTAGGCCCCACTTAATCGGTTTTATGAGGCCCGGATATTTTTCAAAAAAACCTAGCGAATCCGCTTGGTAAAATAATTTGTAGCTGCCGAAAGCATTTCCAACTAAGCTAAATATCCCGACTTGATGGTGGTATTTTCCAAATGCAGTTCCAACTTTCAAGCCATCAAGATATCCGCGGCTGAGTGCATCTAAAATCATATAACTCCTTTAAAATTTTCAAGATTGATGGCCATCATGCGATTTTGAAAGTATAGCACCAGGAAGGCGGCGATGCTGTTGGCGTAAATTTGATTCATCAGATCCTTATTCACGACAGACTTAGATTGTCTCTTTTTGGGGGCATAAGGAATACGAGTGGGGAGAGTTTGTTCGATGACAACAGGGGGCAACTTGAAAGGTTTGACGCATCCTTGATACTTAGGGCACTTCACAAAAAGAGATAAGATATTATTTAATCGATTACTGCCGTGTCCCACCACGATGGCTGCCATGCAGACATCATTCATTACTTCGTCGTTCTCATTTGGAACAATGAATTGTTCAGCTGTATTACAGAGAACTTTTGAAATACTTTCCACAATGACACCTGTTTAAAAAATTGCATCCATTATAGGCAAAGATGCGATTAATTACCACCGGTATTAAATTATTTATTCTACGCCCGTCCAGCGGCGACTTTTGGGCAGCGTGATGGTAAAGGTCGTACCTTTGCCGAGCTGAGAGGTGACGGAGATGGTTCCCTCATGCTTGTCGATGATGGTTTTGACGATGGAGAGGCCGAGGCCTGCGCCGCCAAGGCGGCGGGAATGGGCTTTGTTAACGGTGTAGAACCGGTTGAAAATATAGGGAATATCTTCTTCCGGAATGCCGATTCCCTTGTCTTCGATTTCAACGATGACTTCTCTTTTTTTCTCTTTCAGATGAAGAGTGAGATGCGCCGGGGGCTGAGAGTATTTGACGCCATTTTCAAGCAGGTTCATCATCGCAAGCTCCAGCAGATCGGGATCGGCGTCGACCATGAGTCGGTCTTTCGTTTTTTCGATTTTGATCTGGGCCTCCGGCGAGAGCGTTTGGAGGAGATGGACGCAGTTGTCGGCAAGAGAAACTAAATCACAGGGCTGAAAACGGCTTTGGGGGATGTTCTCAAGGTCTGCCAGGGTCAGGAGGTTCTTCACGAGGGTTTCCATGCGGGCGCAGTTGCGGACAATTTTTTCGGTGATCTCGGAGAGCATCGTAGGAGAGATCGATTTTAGATCCTGGAGCGTTTCGGCAAATCCTTTGATGATGGTAATCGGCGTGCGAAGCTCATGGGAAGCGTTGGCGATAAACTCTTTGCCCATTTCGACGACTTGCCTTTGGCTCGATTTGTCCTGAACGACTACGACGGCGCCGCTTTTAAACGGCTTGGGCACGACGATCAGATCGAGAAAGATTTTGTCTTCAAGCGCGATGGAGTCGGTGACGACGGTGGCTGTGTCTTGCGCAATTTTTATCAGAGCCAAGCATCGGGCCAGCGGCTCTTTTTTGGGAGCGCGCATGGTGGCCATGTGGCGGCTGAAGAGCTCTCTGCGGGAGAGTCCGACCATTTTCGCAAAGGTTTGGTTGGCGTACCGGATGATCCCTTCCCCGTCGATGGCGACAACGCCTTCCATGAGGGAGTCAAGGATCGATTCTTTTTCGTTTCTCTCCTCGACGACGATCCGGATTTGCTGCCGCACTTTTTCAGAAAGAGAGTTGAGCGTCATTGCAAGCGTATCAAAGTCGTTCGAGATTTTTTGTTTTAGGGCAATTTTTGGAAGAATGTCGATCTGCCCTTCCGCGTAAGGGCGGATGGTGTCGGAGATTTGCCGGATGGGACGGCTGAGTCTGTAAAAAATCCATCCCACGCCGATGAAAAATGCGATCATGAAAACGGCGTTGATTGTATAAAGTCCCAAACGGAACTGCTGGATGAGGATCTCGACTTGGGAAAATGGGATGGAGATGCGTAAAACATAGGAGATGCCTTTGGCCTGGAACGCTTCGGTGATATAGACCATTTTTTCTTTGAAAGTCTTGGAGTATCCGATGAAAAACACTTCTCCTGTTTTGAACGCTTTTTCAATTTCAGGATGCTCGCCGGGAACCAGCTGCGCGATCTTCTCACTTGGATGCTCGGGATGCGCATCGTAGAGAACTTGATAATTTTGATCGATGAGCGTCACGCGAAAAAAAACAAAATTCTCCTGGCTTTTGATATAGTCAACCATGCAGGTGTCATCGGGGCATGTGTCGAATGATCGAATAATGGCCTTGGATGATTTTGAAAGGGTTGATTTCACCATGCGCTCGATCAGATACTGGCTGAAAGGCGCAAGAAGAATCAAAAACGCTGCAAACGAAATAAGCGCGGAGAAAAAAACTTTCTGCCGAAAAGAAAAGCCTTTACGGGTACCAGTTTTCATAACCCTTCCGCGTTATCACGATCGTATCTTCGTAGCGGCATCCGCCCACGCCTTCCCAGTAAAGCCCCGGCTCGATGGTGATGACCATTCCAACTTTCAGCACGGCATCGGAATTTTCTCCTTGAAATTTGAGGCGCGGAAATTCATGGATCTCAAGGCCGACGCCATGGCCTAAACTGTGCGCAAGATATTTTTCAAGCCCAGCTTTTTCAATCACACGGCAGGCGGCTTTATCGAGCTCGCCGGCAGTGATGCCGGGCCTGCACAGCTTCAGCGCTTCATCGTGCGCTTTTTTTACGACGGCTTCTATGGCGACGAGTCGCGGGTCTGGTGGGCCGAAGAAAAAGGTGCGCGTCATATCAGAATGGTAATGATCAACCACGACTCCTAAATCCAAGAGAACGATGTCTCCTTGTTTGAGCTTTGTGTTTGCCGGTCTATAGTGGGGATAGGCGGTGTTTTTTCCAAAGGCGACAATCGGCTCAAAGGCCATTTTTTCTGCGCCGTTTTTTAAGACATAGATTTCAAATAGCTCTGCTGCCTCTTTTTCCGTGATGCCCGTTTTCAAGCTTTTCTTGAGATGCAGGTAGCAGCTCCAGAGCAGTTTTGCGCTTTTTTTGAGCGCTTTGATCTCTGCAGGCGATTTAATGCTGCGGGCGCTGTCCGTCGGCTTGAGTACGGGGGTGAGCTGTTTTTTAGTAAGCTTTTCAAGCGCCTGCCACCGTGAGTAGGAAGTGTCAAAACTGTCGAATCCGATTTTTACATAGGTGTTTAGGGCTTTTGCGATGCTTTCAGCTTTCGTGAGCTCTGCGGGGCAGGGGGAATGTTTTTTAGCAAAACCTAAATATCTTCCGTCGACAAAGAGGCGGGCTCCGTTTTTGAAGATGAGGAGGGTTCCAAGTGAGAGCTTCAGTCCCGTGAGATAAAACAGGTCGATTGGTTTTTCGATGATCAGCGCGTCCACATCGTTATCTTGAAAAACCGCGCGTATTCTATCTAAATAGATTTTCGATGTCATGGGGCCCTGTTTTTGTAATAACGGCCGGACCAGGCGACTCTTTAACCTGATGCCAAAGCGCTAAAGCCTCTTGTACCATAAATCTCTTTTTTCCCCGCACGGCAAATGCGGCGATATGTTGAAAAGGATCTTCCTCTTCCAGGATGAGCCCCACTGCCTCGACTGCATCAGAAGGTTCGATAAACGGCGGAAGAGCATGAATCAGATATTGGTCTTTGCCGCTCATCTCTAAAGAAAATCCGAGCTCATTTAACACGGCCTGTTTTTCATCAAGCGCTTTTTGGAGCTGTTTATTTAACGAAAACGGGATCGGGATCAAAAGCCCTTGAGATCTTCCGTCTGGCCTCTTACTTTGAAAAGATCGAAGAAGAACCTGCTCCTGAGCTTTTTGCAAGTCGACCCAAATAATCCCTTCGCTCTCATCACCGACGGTTGAGCCATCAAGAAGAAGATACTGTCCATAGATTCCAATAACTTCGGGATTCTCAATCAATGAAAATGTTTGAGTGAGGCTCTCTTCACGGAAACGAAGCGGCATATCGGAGAGCAGCGCTGAGCTGTTTTCCTGGAATGAATGGGAAGAGGCCGGCATTTCCTTAAAGGCGGCCTTTGTGGCCTCGTGCAGAAAATTTTTCAGCCACTCTTCATTCTGAAAACGGACTTCTCGTTTTTGCGGATGGACATTCACATCGATCTCGTTTGGAGGCACTGTGAGATGAAGCACAAATACGGGGTATCTTTTTTCATCGAGCCTGTGCCCATAGCCGGATTTGATCGCAGCAGAGATCAGAGGAGAGACTACGGCCCTGCGGTTGATGAAGAGATACTGCCCCGACCGGTTGATGCGGTCGTCTGCCGGCGATCCGATCCAGCCGTGCAGCTCGTAGCCATTTTGGCTGTGGTGCAGCGCGCGCCTGCCCTGTAAAAACGAAGCGTCGAAAACTTTTCCAATCCGCTGCTCCAGTTTTGTTAATAAGAAAGGGTTGTCTTCGGGAGCCACCGACAAAAGAGCGGTGTCACCGGAAACCAGCTCAAATCCGACTTCCGGGTGGGCAAGTGCCAATGAAAAAAGGAGTCGATGGATATCTGAAGAGATGGAGGCGGCAGACTTTTGAAATTTTTTTCTTGCCGGAACATTATAGAAAAGTGAGCGGACGGAAATCGTTGTACCGCGGGATCTTGAGGCAGACCGCACGCCCTGGATCGCGCCGCCTTCGATGACAACCTCAGATGCGTCGTTGCCTTCCTGAGCAGTTACAAGATCCACTTTGGCAACCGCCGCAATCGAGGCTAAAGCTTCTCCCCTAAATCCCATTGAGCGAAGTGTATTTAAATCTTCGATGCCGGAAATTTTAGACGTTGCATGCCGCTCAAAAGAGAGGACCGCATCATCTCTACTCATCCCTGCTCCATCATCTGCAACCTGAATCAGCTGGAAGCCGCCGCCGCGGATTTCAATCCATATCCTTTTGGCGCCGGCGTCAAGGCTATTTTCAATCAGCTCTTTAACAACCGATGCGGGGTTTTCAATGACTTCTCCCGCAGCGATTTGATTGATTGTCCCTTCATTTAAAACTTTTATGACGCCCATGAATTAGTGGGCATTCAGGTCAAAATAGGGATATTTTTCTTTTGTTGCTTGAACAAAGCTCAGCGGCACGGAGAATTTTACCCGGCTGACTAGCTCTTTCAGCTGCTCAAGTGTCACGTTGCCAAAATGAGGAAAGCCCATAACGAGAAGCTTAGCTGAGGATGGCTCTGACTGGTCGTCTACGACAGTTAAAGCAACATCGAAATAGACTTCGTGAGAATCACTTTCGGGCGTTGGCTTCTGAAAATTTGATTCTACTTCGCAGTTAAATTCTGCAATCCTCTCTTGAGCGGCATTGATGCCGCCCACTATTTGGTAGAGCGACTCTGTGATAAAATTTTTTAAATCCATTGATCCTCTCTTGTTTATTCCTAAGAATAGTTTATAGCATCCGTGGTTTTTGGAAAATTAGAAACGCGCTTGATACGAATCGACCAGCTCATTCCAGGCAGGAAGCTTTTTTCCTTCTGTATGGAGAGTTTCTCGATCGACTTCGTATTTAGTGACGAACTTCTCTAAAGCATTTTGATCGATCAGAAGAAACGCACCTTTTGAAAAAATAGCTGCCAGCTGCTCAGGTTTATCAAGAGAGTCGCTCCAGTAGACATAGAGCGTGTCTGCTTTAGTAAAGTAGACGCTCATTCTTTCGGAAAAAGCTTTCCCTTTATTGAAGGCATCTTCCGGGGTTGATTGATAAAAACGCTGCTCCGTATTCCGGTATTGAACGGCATCAAAACGGAATTGATCGGTGGAAGAGCAGAGAAGAAGGGTGATGTCATAGCAGCGGTTTTTCAGCTGCGAAAAGAAATCATTCACATGGCCGCCTGTTGAAGTCGAACCATGAACCACGCTCATCCCTTTATAAAACGCCTCCTCCATCAGCTGAAGGGTGATATAATTGGAAGCGCCTCTCCACTTTTCGTAGGCGGCGCGGACTGCAGGAGAATATTGATCGCTTTCTGCAATAGATTTTGCGCTGAGCGTCTGGGCATAATAGGTGTGCGGCATGAATTTCAAGCCCCGTTGATCGGGATCGACGTAGACGCCGCTTTGATATTCGGGGTGGGATGCAACAAATCTTTCCAGGATGGTGCTTTTGCGCGCTCCAGGGCCGCCAGCTGTTGTCAGGAAAAACGGAGTTTTCTCTGCAGGCTTGACCTTGCCGAAGCAGACACTGCGAACGACATTCAAATCTTTTTCAATCAGCTCTTTCTCGGCATCCGTATACGAAACAAGATGCGATTGCATCATTTTAGGAGAGAAAAACAGATAAGAATCTCTGATGGCACCCGCTGAAAAGAGTATGGCTACCAGCAAAAGCGACGCAAAGACCCCTATCCATTTTTTCATCCGTTAAACTCCTAAGCTTATTTAACCTCAGCTTGGGTAGTATTTTCTTTGATCTCTTCATTATTGGCAACAGCGCAGCACTTCTTAGTTTTTTTAGAACCTTCTTCCACGCGCGTTGCTCTGTATCCGGCTTTGGATGCGAATAGAACAATAAGAACCACGATCGTTACTGCAATCCCAATAAATGCTTTTACTTTTGTTGACATAAAAATGCTCCTTTTTTCCAGACACCATAGCAGAATCAGACTATTTAGAACTATCACACTTTATGATAAACACCAAATCGGTTATTAATACATTGAGAGTTATAAAGATGCATCATAAGCACGCCGCCGTTCAAGTCGTTAAAACTTTAGTAGAAGCAGGCCATATCGCCTACTTCGCAGGCGGTTGGGTGCGTGATTATCTCATGAAACACCCCTCCGACGATATCGATATAGCCACATCGGCCAGTGTAGGTGAGATCCAGTCCCTCTTCCCCAAAACCATCCCCGTCGGCATCGCCTTTGGAATTGTCATCGTCGTTATCGATTCCCATCAGTTTGAAGTCGCTACATTCCGCCAGGACCGCGGGTACGTTGATGGGCGCAGGCCGACCGGAATCGATCCCGCCTCTCCTGAAGTCGATGCGCAGCGAAGAGATTTTACGATCAATGGACTTTTCTACGATCCACTCGAAGACAAGATTTACGATTTTGTAAATGGAATAAACGATATTCGCAAAGGAGTCATCCGCGCCATCGGCGACCCGATTGAAAGATTTACCGAAGACCGGCTCCGGATGATGCGCGCCGTCAGATATTCGACGCGGTTTGGATTTCCCATTGAGTCGGACACCCTCCAGGCCATCTTAAAACTCTCCTCGACGCTCCTGCCGTCCGTCGCGATGGAGCGGGTGTGGCAGGAGTTCAAAAAAATGTCCCATTTTGCCCATTTCGACACAGGGCTTATCACGCTCCACCAGCTGAACCTTCTCGGCACTATTTTCCCTCAGCTCAAAGACCTCTCCGTTGAAGAGATCCAAAAACGGGTTGAATACATCCCGCAATTTCCCAAAAATTCTCCTACAATCGCCGAGCTGCTGGAGCTGTTTCCCGATCTTTCCCTCCTCCAGGCGCTCGAGCTATGCGATACTCTCAAGCTCTCCAGGGACGACCGCGCCTTTGTTGAATTTTACATCCACACCCGCCGGCTCATCGACATGCCCGAGTCGTGGAAAGAAAAATTGGAACCGATCGAATGGGCTAAATTTTATGCCCATCAGCATTCGGAGCTCGTGCTTAAAATAATTTCTTGTCGTTTTGATCTCAAAGCCAAAGAAACATTTCTCCATGAACATCAAAACTACCGGCAAAGGCTGGGCCAGGCCATCCTCCGGATCCAAACCGGCGAGCCGATTGTGCGCGCCGAACATCTCATGGCTGAAGGGATTAAGCCCGGCAAGCAAATGGGCCTTCTTTTAAAAGAAGCTGAAAAAATCTCTATCAACGAAGAAATCGAAGATCGAAGTCAAATAATTGCTCTATTAAGAACATCTTCTTTATGGAAGTAAATTTTAAACTCGCGTATACTATCGTGGTAATAAACCAAAAATTATCCAACCATGATACCTTCATTACAACAAATACACGATTCCATCCCAGCTGATTCAGATCGCGTAAAACACTATTTTACCCAAGCCACAGCCCCCGATCCTGTGGACTATTCCACCTTCAAACGGTATGTGTATGCAACAGCCGCCATCGCCGGCTCGCTCCTCACTGCTACTGCCGGAAGTGTAGTGATGACGAATAGAATCATCATGACTCTCTTTATTAAGTTTGATAATCCCTTGGCAGACGACTTGGAAAGACATGCAAAGGCAGTCTATTCGAGCCTCTATTTTGCAGCAGCCCTGACAGCTTACCTATTCAAGACCTACTTCCGGGGAACCACAAACGATTTAATCATCGATCTTTATAAGCTGAAGCCGGAAGCAAAAGCCTCTTATTTAAAATCGACAGACGATTTACCAGACATAAAAGGAGCCGTTTACTTTCCTGAATACGAGTATAAAGAGGCTCCGTTCCAGTTATTTGTTCACACTAGTTTAAACATCGATCCCATTCCAGAAACTGCAGTTCTTTACGCCATCGTTAATAGCAGATCCGACTCGGTTTTAGTCTTTTCAAACGATGAGAAAAGCGCTTATTTAACACCAAGAAGCGCTCCTTGGATCAGAGAAAAAATCATGGCAGATACTCTCGTGTTCCGTGACATGCCCCCTTTGCCAAAACCTCCAGTCGAACCATTGCCCGAACCAAAGCCTGTAGTCGATCTAGTGCCCGAGCCACTACCTCCAGCCCAACCATTGCCCCCTGCTGATAAAGAAGAAGCTACTGCGCCAGAAGAGATTGAAGCCCCATCAGGACTCACCTTCGCTTTTGAAGATCCGGCCCCAGAGTCTCAGACTCTAGCAGGTCAAATCTTTGGCGATGATCACATCTTTAAGCAAATGAAATACCGTCATACCTTGGCACACTTTTATCATTTGGCGACATCCGGCAAAGGATTGGAACTTTATAATAGGGTTCATAAATCAAAAACGGATCCCGCACTACGTAACAAGTGCGTTCAACTCTATGAGATTCTTAACCAGCCTGAAAAGTACTCTGTCAGAGATCAATATAATGGCTTCATCGATGCTCTCTGCGATGCCGCAAGGAGCCTAAATGCAGAGAGCGATGCTGCATTCCGTGAGTGGATTCACTTTTTATCCTACAATCGCTATACGGGTGTCTCCCTTGCGGGGTACTACAAAAGTTTGGTCGTGTCATCCTTGGGTAAGATCCCCGAGCTTAATCTTGATAATTTCGGCGACGTACTTAGCGAATTGAATCATAAAGCTGAGGCGCTCTCGGGGAAGAAAGGGCTTTCGGCGGTGCCGCGTGCTGCACAGCAGCTTCTGGGTCATCTTAGTTTTAAAGATTTTGGCAAAGGCCCCAACATTCCCGCCCACTACGGCCAACTTAAAATCGATGGAAAAACGATCAATATTATCCGGCATGGAACACCGATTTCTCAAAATTCTATACCTTTATTTAGAACAATCGAAATCAAACCCGATTATACCGCCTTCCTTGAGGCCGCCAATGAAAAAGATGAAAAGCTTTTGCATGTCATTTTAGAGAATGCGATCCCTAAACCCTATGCTAAGGGTGATGAAAGCGAACGGGTGAAACCACGGCTTGATCTTGACAAGCATCCGAATGTTTATACCCTTGCGCTCAGGTTCGATGGCGACTTTGTTCAGCCGAAAAATTATGCGGCTCGGCCCATAGAAAATCTTAAAAAAGCATTTACAGATCAGATGTTCGGCAAAGATACGGGCTACGTCGTTCCAGCAAAATTAAACTTTTCTCAAGAACGATTCAATGAAATCATGGACAAAGTGCTAAACGAGTTCTTTGCTGGAAAAGCGCAATTAGACACCTTGGAAGAGCACCAGGCTTTTATCGCCCTCACTTATGCTGAAATGATATTCTCGCTCTGCAAATCGCTGGACATCTCGTATTTGGAGGCTCTATGCAAAGACGACAAAGACCGCGGCGGCGTGATGAAAGCGGTGATTGTTCTTCTTCATCTCTACCGGACAGGAAAATTTAAAAAAGGGCAAGAAAAGCAGCTGGCAAAAGCGCTGGAAGAGTTGATGGCCAATATCGTGGCGATTCCTTTGACAATTACCAAAGACGCCATTATTGAATCGAGATGCGCTTACATTAAAAATGTTCTCAATGTCTTGCGGGAAACCGTTGCTAAAGGTTCCGAACCAGCGGGTGCGTACGAAGGTAACTTCAACGTACAATCCGATCCGTATCAACGTGTCGTACCTATGGGCGGCACATGCCGAACAAAACAGGAGTACGTCCAGTTCTTACAGCAAATCAATACAATCAAGCCGATGTTTAGGGGCAACGTTTTGGAATCGATCCAGCCTCTGTTTAATAACCAGCAGCTTGGATATCACCTCACACCTGACTATAAAATCCGCGACATGTCAGGCAAAGAAATTGCGCAGATACATATAACGGACGGAGTCATTTCGACGACGATTCTATAATGTGCTCTGCCTTCCACTCTTCCACGCGCTGGCGGATACGCTCTAGCGGCAGCTGGGGATCGCGCGCTTTTCTATTTTGCCTCTTATAAAGCCTGCCAAGATCGATTTGGATAGGGCGGTCCCCGACAAATCCATAATTATAGGTAACGGCTTTGTCGCGATCCATATACCCTTTATCCGTGCGGTGCTGGATAAACGCATAAAAAGAGTCGAGGGCTTTTTCCGCCTCCGGCCCTTTCCCTTCTTTATAGAGGCGGGAAATATGGTCGAAAATAAGTTCTGCCCTTTCCTGAATAACAAACTCTACAGCGTCGGCATCAATGAGATGCTCTTTTCCATTGTTATCAACCAGTGCAACCTTTTGTTTGAGTGCATTCGTTTTTGCCAGATGGATCCATACAAGGCCTGTTTCTTGACGCAGATCCTGAAAAGCGTTCTTGTAGCCATTGAAGAGCCAATTAAGGTTTCTTAGCCTTCTGCGGACAACGTGGGGGCAGAGCTGATCGGTAAAAGAGGGCATAAAACGCGACATCTTAAAAACCTTTAAAACATACTTTTTATCCGCGCTCTCAAAGGCAACTGCCTGCTCTCCTTCTCCAATCATGGTAAATTTTTGCGACAGGATCTCGTGAAGATTTTTATCTTCTTCAGGTGTGGGATCGGGAATCGACCACTTGGGCTGGGGAGGCAGCGATGATGAGATCATCGCAGGCGAAAACGTTTCGGTAGCTGGAGGACTCCAGAAAAAATAGAGCGCAGCCGCAAGAAGTCCTGCAGATAAAAAGATTAATTTTGTTCGTCGAGCCATTTGTCAATCCGTCCTAAAATTCGATCATACTCTTTTGGTTTGTCCGCTCGGTAAATCCTTCCGATGTCAAGCTGGATCACGCGGTCTCCGATGAATCCAAAATTGTGCTTCACCGCTTTATCGTGATCGGCAATTCCTTTTTCAGTGCGGCGCTTGATCAGATGCATCACCTCAGTCAGCGCTAAATTCAATTGATCGCGGTCGTCGGCATCAAGATACGATTTGAGCCTATCGAAGATCAGCTCGGCTCTTTCTTGCACAACAAACTCCACTTGATCGAGATCGACTATGTAGCTTCGATGAAGGCGGTCTGTCACTTTGATTTTTTTATTGAGATGGCTTGTCTTGTTGAGATGAAGGTAAATGAGCCCTGCATCTTCTTTCATCTCTTCAAAGGCCATTTTATGCGCGTCGAAAATGTTAAAAAGATTTTCTTTTCTCTCTTGCGATCGATTGCCGACCCAAAAATCTTTTAAATGCAAAACCTTGTGCTTCATGCGGAAAAATTTAATGACCGACTTTCCATCCTGGCTCGCAAATGCATACGACTGCGACCCTGCTCCCAAATAATGAAACGGCTGCGACAGAATTCCGTCTAGACGCTCTTTTTCAGAGTCGTTTAAAGAGACGTCCCATACCGGATTATAAGAAAAGTCCGAGGTGATCCTGTCGACGGAAAAGCCGAGTACTTTACTATGGTAGGCATAATGCCAGCCCCATAGAAAAAGGGCTGAAGCAAGAGCGCACCACAAAATCTTGCTCCTGAATCTGAATTGTGCAATCATAAGGTCTTTCATGATACCACGTCTGATCAGTAGCTTACAACACCCTCTCGTAAAAAAACTTGTTAAACTTCGAGAAAGCCGTGACTTTCGCAAGGAGCAAGGGTCTCTACTCATTGTGGGACACACTCTCATCAAGGAAGTTGCGGCAAAATGCAAGCTAAAAACTTTAATAACAACAGAACCGCTGAACCTGAAAGCTGAAGCCTCGGAGCTGGCGACAGAGGACGTGCTTCAAAAAATTATTGGTCACAAAACGGATGATTTGGCGGCAGCGGAAGTTTATATTCCTCCTACAGGCCGATCTAAAAAATTGCAGCCTCGTTGTCCTCTTAGACCAGCTGGGAGATCCCGGAAACGTCGGAACGATTTTCAGAACAGCTCTTGCCCTCGGATGGGATGGCGTGTTTGTAATCCAAGGCTCCGCCGATCCGTATAATGACAAAGCGCTCCGCTCTTCCCGGGGAGCTCCTCTCCTTCTCCCATGGCGTGAAGGAACATGGAGCGAGGCAGAGTCGTATATTAAAGAAACAAAGAGAAAGGTCGTTATTGCCGATACAAACGGGACCGCCCTCTCCAGGATGAATTTTTCAAAGCCGCTCCTCTTAATCCTGGGCCACGAAACACGCGGGCCGTCCGAGAGTGCAAAGCGCCTCGGCGAGCCGGTCACCATCCCGATGAAAGGCGAGATGGAATCTTTAAATGTATCATCTGCAGCATCCATATTACTCTATAATATCAAGGAACACCTATGAGCAAACTCACCCATTTACATGCGCTTGAAATTTTAGATTCGCGGGGCAACCCTACGCTTGAAGTTAGAGCCTCAACATCAGACGGCTTTGCCGGAAAAGCAGCAGTCCCCTCCGGCGCATCGACGGGAGAGCATGAGGCTGTCGAGCTGCGGGATAAAGATCCGAAGCGCTTCGCTGGAAAAGGCGTCCTCAAAGCCGTTTCCCATGTGAACGAAGCAGCTCGCTGCTCTCTTAAAAGGATTTTCGGTGTTTGATCAGGAGAAAATCGACCTGGCGATGATCGCCTGCGATGGAACCCCGAATAAATCACGCCTCGGAGCCAATGCCATTTTAGGAGCCTCGCTTGCAATCGCCCATGCGGCAGCCGCAGCAAAAAAACTTCCCCTCTACCGTTATCTCGGAGGGAACGAAGCCCATTTGCTTCCCATGCCGATGATGAACATCATCAACGGCGGCGCGCATGCCGACAATCCTTTGGAATTTCAAGAGTTTATGATCAGGCCCACCGGCGCTCCCTCGTTCAAAGAAGCGCTCAGGTGGGGAGCCGAAGTGTTTCACACGCTCAAAAAGCTGCTCAAAGATGGTGGAGAGGTGATCTCCGTCGGCGATGAAGGAGGATTTGCCCCTCAAATCGCGTCGCATGAAAAGGCGCTCGATTTTATCATGAAAGCGATTGAAAAAGCAGGATACAGGCCCGGCAAAGATATTTCGATTGCCCTTGACTGCGCGGCATCGGAGTATTACGACGTTTCATCAAAAACATATCTCGGACTCTCTGCCGCGGATTACATCCGGTATCTGGAAAAGCTATGCCGCGACTATCCCATCACTTCTATCGAAGATCCATTGGATCAAAACGACTGGGAAAACTGGAAGATCCTGACATCAAAACTATCCATTCAAGTTGTCGGCGACGATCTTTTTGTCACCAACCCTCATTTTCTAAAAAAAGGGATCGCAGAGAGAGCAGCCAGCGCAATCCTCATCAAGCCGAACCAAATTGGAACTCTCACGGAAACCCTTAAAACCATAGCAATGGCCCGCAAGGCAGGCTTTGGCATCGTCATCTCCCACAGGTCCGGCGAAACGGAAGATACAACGATCGCAGACCTCTCCGTTGCGACCTCCGCCGGTCAAATCAAAACAGGCTCGCTCTCCCGCACCGACCGCGTGGCCAAATACAACCGCCTCCTCGAAATCGAGGACGATCTTCCAAATCCGTTATTTAAATAGTGATTGAAGAATTGGTTGATACTTTTCTTCGAGCTCATCGAGGCTGGACTTGATCGGTTTTCCCTGAGCGTCTTTTCTAGAGACGATCTCCAGCGCTGTTGATTCATGGATATTATTTCTGTTTTTGAAGCGGGCCAGCAGCAGTTCATCTTCGGTTGTAATGAGAAACTCGTAAGGGTTGCGGCTCGCATTATACCGGGCCGAGATGGCAAAAGATTTTTGCCTTGGCCTTAAAACCGATTCTCCATCGAACCATGGCAGCTCTATTCCAAACACATGATCGATGAGGGTGGGGAAAATATCGAGATGGGATGAGAATTGGGTCTGAGCCTTTTTTGAAGGCAGCCTGTAGTAGAGGGGGACATGCGTCTGAGCACGGTTCAAGTTGGAAGCGTGGAAGATGCGCCCCTCTTCGAAAAACTCTTCTCCATGATCGCTCGTAAATACGACGACCGCCTCTTCTTGCCTTGGGTGAGATTGCAGCGCTGTAAGAAATCGGTTAAAAAGATGATCGATGTGGTAAATCGCATGCCGGTATCTGTTTTTGATGCCTTCAAGATCGTCTTTAGAATAGGTAAGTCTGACGTAATCGATCGCACTGACTGCAGGCCTTCCCATCAGAGTATGACTCTCTGGCCAGCTATAGTCAAAGTGCGTCCCTTCGAAAAAGATAATGAATAGATTCCCCTCTTCGGAGGTTTGCATTTTTTCAATCAGGGTATCGATGCATTTGATGTCATCGACATAGCTCTCTTTTGATCCTTCATCTGCAAAAACATGCAGTCCATCTGCAAGCGATTTATTTTCCCCAAGCAGGATTTTATCCATCTGATAAAAATTGAGCATCGAAGCTGAAAGGACATGGATCTTATATCCGGCCTTTTTAAAAATCTGGAGCGGCAGGCTGCCTTGCGTCCATTTTTTCGGCTGCCTCTCTTCCCATGAAAAAGGATAAACGCTGTGGAAAAGCGAGAACCACGATTCATGTGTGGCGTTTGCTGCTGAGACGGCGTTTGGAAATGAGATCCCCTGCGTTCGAAACTGCGCAAGCGCCGGCGCTATTTCAGGGGTGATAAAGTCTTCTCGCAGACTTTCTGCAACAAAAAGATAGATGTTGGGTCTACTGGCTTCAGCAACATCAACTTCTTTCAGTTTTTCCTGGTGCCATGCCTCTGAAGGCCTGCCGGGGAAAGAAGAACGAAGCTTCAATTGGGGATGCAAGTCGGTAAAAAACGTTGTCTTCCATGGAAGCGTTTTTAGAAATCTTCCATCTTCCTGCGCTGCAGCAATGCCGCAAGCTTGAAAATCAAAAAGAGTCAAAGCGCAGGTGGCAGAAAAAATAAAAATAGAGGCCGCTGCATAAGAAAAGTAGAGAGGCCGCCGCGATGACAGGCGGTCGGTTAGGCGGAATATCACGATCCCGATGACAGTCAGCACAGCGGCTCCCACTCCCATGAGCAGCCAGGTCATGAGCCGGATATTGCTGGCCTTCAGCATCTCAAGAAAATTTTCAAAGCTCTCTTGAAATACGATGCTAAACCCATACCAAATCGACATATCCATAATCCGCATGAGGGGAAAGTCAATCAGATGGATTAATAACAAAATAAATGTGCCTACAATGAACACGCCTTTTGCAAAAGCCGGAAATTTTTCCGATATCCATGCTCCAAGAAAAGCGAGGACGCTCACTTCAATCAAACACTGCCCTACGGCATAGATCATGTAAAAAGCATGGGTTAATCCGCTGCCCGTTTCCACCAAACGCACATGAAATACATGCAGCAGCGAGAGCAAAACAAAAATTGTCCCGAAATAAATATAATTTAAAGGGTGGCGTCTATTCATATACTTTCTATTTGAAATAGACGCTTATTATTTTCTAGTCAATTGTTAAGCTTGATGAGATACTTGATCAGTTTTTCCCATTGTTTTGCATTGATGTAGGCGCGCACTTGATCCGAATTTGCTTTGACACTGAGGCAAAATCCTTGAACATACATATTGATATTGCCACGATCGAACTCTCGATTCAACCTAGCCGTATAGTCGCTCATAAAACTCATTCTTTTCAAAGTATCGCCCATGATCTCTGCCATGCATTTTTTCGTGTAGGAATCAGTCATGATCGCTGCAATGGAGCGGAGCGGATGAATTTTGCTCAGCTTAACCTTTTTTTCGTCTAATTCAGACTTCATATTCCATAGGGCCAGCTTACCTGTCTCGCCAACCACTTGAATGATTTCTCGAACCATTTTCTGCTCTTCATCGGTAATGGGCAGTTGTGAAAATGGATCTTTTCCATCAACTATGAGATCGGCATAATTGAATTCCAACCCATCGGATTTAAACTGTTTTAAACTGGCTTGGACAGTTTCTGCTGTCAGCGAGCTTCCCATGGGATATCGGATGACAACCTGGCGTGTATCATCTCCAAAAGAGGCTTTGAGCATTTCAGAGACGTCTTGCATAGTAATCTCACTGACAACGCGCAAAGAATGTTCCATGAACTTTTCATAGTCTGCGCATGGAAGAGAAGCAGCAAGATGCGAGGCATAATATTCAGCCAGTTTGATCTCATCCGGATCGGAGTCATTAAACCGGTTAATGTGTTTTATTAATTGAGTCTGTGAGTCGGCGAGTTCATTCTTGGTAAATCCCCGTTCCTTAAGTACTTGCACAGCCGTAAGATAACTCTTTAAAAGTTTATCCTCCGTGTCGGCCGGTGACCAATATTTTTCGACACCGTGGCCCACGGTCGTTGTAGCCGGAAGCAAATATTTATTCTGCTCATTCTGAATCCATTTACCATCGGCATCTATGGTCGCATTTTTGAACCTGTTTTCAGCCATAGATTGAATCAGGTAAAACGTCCACAGCTTCTTCAGGTCTGCATCCGTTTTAATTGGCGAGAATGAAGTAGGATAACTGATTAATACATCAATTTCTTTTGAGTTTTGATTTGGGATGAGCTGAACATCATCGCACGAATATTCACTCGTAGTATTATCTTCGCTATATCGATTGGCCAGAAAGTGGTGAAGCCCTTCACGGTTCACAGCTCCGACAACGACAAGACCGATGGGAATCCCACCTTTTTCAGAGACCTCTTCTTCACAACAGTTTAAAAAACTCGGAAGATCCTCCTCAAAAACCCCTGCAGGACAATCCAGTGCAATAATCTGCGGTTTTCCATGGAGAAGATCCTGCCCGACATAGCGGCAGGCAACTTGAGAAGAATGTTCGATGTTTTTGGTCCAAACTTCAAGCCCGTGGCTGAGAGAGAATGGCTCCAATCCTTTTTCCTGTGAAATCTCAACTGCTGATAAAGAGACCATTGAAACAAATAAAAGCGACAGGATTCTACCCATAAGAACACTCCCTTATTCAAGGTGATACACTAAAATCGATTCAAAATAAACTTTAAAATAATTTTTATATCTGTTTTTAAGGAGCTATGAAGGGTACTATTTTTCTTTTCGGGGCCGCTGAAAAAGGGGCTGCATGCCAGCCTATCTCTTTAAGCTCGCTAAACGAGCTGCTCAGCCAGCTGGGACATCCTCCTGCAGAAAGCGAGGGGATCAACTATGCGATCCAGGCTCTTCTCTATGAACATGGACTCATCTATTTCCGTGTTGCCGAAGAAGGGTACAGCTATGGCGATTACATGCTGGGTCTCAAGTGGTTAAAGAAAACACCGCTCTACCCTCATCTCTCTGCCATCTGCCTGCCCGGCGTCGGCGATGAAGATCTCATTCAAGGCGCAACATCCGTCTGCCTGCAGCAGCGTTGCCTGCTGATCCTGTCCGAAAAAGACCTCTATGATTATTTAACGGTAAAGTAAGTTTCAACGCCTTGACGGGTCGCTTTTAAGGTTTTGTCGCCCACTTTCCAGTTCGCGGGGCACACTTCTCCATGCGTTTCATGCATGATGAGCGCGTCCAGCGTACGGAGCACTTCGTCCACAGAGCGCCCGAGCGGCAGGTCGTTGATGAGCTGATGCCGGATGATCCCTTCGCGGTCTAAAATGAAAAGCCCTCTATAGGCAATTCCATCGTCTTCTTTCAGCACATGAAAATCACGGGCGATATTCTTTTTAAGATCGGAGACCAGCGGATAGGAGATGCCTTGGATCCCGCCTTTCTCAATAGGCGTATTCAGCCAGGCCAAGTGGCTATGAGCGCTGTCGACCGAACATCCGATGATAGCCGCATTTCTCTCTTTGAAATCTCCAAGCGCTTTTTGAAATGCATGAAGCTCCGTAGGGCAGACAAACGTAAAGTCAAGGGGGTAGAAAAAGAAAACAACATACGATCCGATAAACTTCTCCAGAGAAAATTCAGTGACGATTTTCCCGTTCTCTACAGCGCTCGCTTTAAACAAAGGCGCCTGTTTTCCGATAAGATTAGTCATTATTTCCTCCAAAAATTGTTTCTGCACGGTCCACCCACCCTTCGGCTGCAATCGTGGTTGCAGGGCCATGGCCCGGATAGACTTTCGTATCAGGCGGCAGTCTACCTAATTTTTTTAATGATTCCCACATCTTCGTCGCACTGGAAGTCGGAAAATCGATTCTTCCCATCGATCCCTGGAAAAGGGTATCCCCTGAAAATAAAACTTTTTCTTTAGGAAACCAGAGAGAAATCCCTCCCGGCGAGTGGCCAGGGGTCTCGATCACCTTCAGCTCAAGGTTTCCCACATGAAACACCTCTCCTTCCTTCAAAAACCCATCGGCCTCCACCCCTTCAACTGAAAAAAACATTGGCAGCTTGTCGGATCCGGGCCGTTTTAAATTGTCCGCATCCAAAGAATTGATATAGAGAGGAGCCTCAAAAGCCCTCTTCAGCTTGGCGGCGTCGGCAATATGGTCCCAATGGGAATGGGTGATAAAAATTGTTTGAACCTTAAACCCATGATCCTTCACTTCTTTAACAAGCGTAGGCGCAATCCCTTGCGGAGCATCGATGATGGCAGCCTGCTTAGTTTGCGGGCATGCGATCAAATAACAATGCGTCTCAACGGGACCGGAAGTAAAAGTTTTAATGATCATAGAATCGCACCGGAGAGGATTCGAACCTCTGACCTCATGGTTCGTAGCCATGTACTCTATCCAGCTGAGCTACCGGTGCAAACCCGCTATTTTCTGAAACTGAGCGATTTTGAGCAAGCTTAATACCGCAAATAACTCAAAAATCGGTTCTTGGACGGGATTGAAAGCTCCCGCGGCTCTGCTATCGACAAGGAGGGTTGTATTTCTGCAATACTACCCTCCTTGTCGACATACCTCGCGCGGCCACAAATTGCGGGTTTCGGCTTTAGCGAAAGCTCCTGCGATTGAGTTGTCGAAGAGGGGGTAGTATTAAATCAATACAATCCCCCTCTTCGACAACTCAATCCCAGGGCTTTGGCAAAGCCCAAATCCGCAATTTGTGGCCGCGCGAGGTATAAGTCAGAGCCCCGGGGCTTTGAACCCGTCCAAGAACCGATTTTTGAATTATTTTCGGTATACTTTCCTTGGTAAATTCTCTATTATGGAGAGATGAAAATTGTAATCCTGGGCGCCGGCGTCCACGGCTCATATCTTGCTTCGACTTTGGCTGATGAGCAGCACGATGTGATCATCATTGATCAAGATCCCAAGGCGCTTGCCAAAGTTTCCCGCTCGGCCGATGTGGCAACACGCCTCGGATCCGGCACTGACTGGAGAGTTCTAGAAGAACTCGCCGATTTATCCCCCGATCTCTTTATCGCGATGAGCAGCAATGATGAAACAAATCTTGTCGCCTGCACAATGGCAAAAAATTTAGGGTATCCCAAGACAGTAGCCCGCATCCGCCAAAATGCATTTTTGGATCACAGCAGATTAGAGTTCTCCCGGCTGTTCTTCGTCGACCATCTGCTCGGAACAGAACTTGCCGTCGCTCACGAACTTTTCAAACATATCGTCACGCCGCACAACCTGGCGATCGAAAATTTTGCACTCGGCTCCGTCCAAATGAGAACCGTTGTCATCCCTGAAAACTTTAAACATGCCGGCATTCCACTCTCCACCATTGGAATCAGCGATCACCTTCTAATCGGCCTCATCCGCAGAAATAATAAACTGATCTTCCCCAAAGGACATGACCATCTTCTTCCGGGCGACGAAGCCACTTTGATCGGCGAGACGCATGTCATGCACACCCTTCCCGAATTTTTCGGGGCCGCCAAAACATCCGTCGCCTCCGTCGTCATTGTCGGCGGCAGCGGAATAACGATCCATCTCTGCAGACTTCTAGAAGAGCAAAAAATTCATGTAAAAATTATCGAGCAAGATGAAGCAAAATGTGAAAAGCTTGCCAAGCTTTTCCCCAAGGCAACTGTCATGAACCACGATGGCTGCGACTTTGCCTTCCTGCAAGAAGAAGGCGTGGAGAGCGCCGATCTCTTCGTCGCTTGCACGCAGTCGCATGAAACCAATATTTTATCTGCAGCGCTTGCAAAACAGGCGGGCTGCAAACAGGTGATTGCCCTCGTCTCCGACGAAAGCTCGCTTCCTCTTTTAAAACAGCTCGGCATCTCCCATGCCCTCTCGGAAAAGGCCAGCCTTGCCCGCCAAATCCACGCCATCATTGACAATGACGCCATCGTCTCCGTCGCCTCGCTCTATGACAATCAAGCCAAGATCATGGAACTTAAAATCTCCTCCGGCTCCAACCTCGTCGGATCGCCGCTCTCTGATTTACGCGCCAGCTTTCCAAATAATTTCATCATCGCGATGATTGAAAACCGCAGCGGCGTTTTAGTCCCCAAAGGAAACACCATTTTGACTCCCGGCGACACCGCTATTGTCATCTGCAGCCCCGACTCCATAAGCGAAATGCAAAAGATATTATGAACTATGTTGAAATCAGTCGAACTTTAGGGCGCTACTTTCTCTATCTTTCGGCGATTTTACTGATCCCCCTCTCCGTTGCCGTCATCTATGAATTTTTCATCGACAAAACTACAAACGCCTCCCTCGCTTTTTTGGAGACCATTGGAGTTGCTCTTTTGTGCGGACTCTTTTTTTGGCGGAAAGGCCGGGGCGCCAAGAGAGCTCTTTATCGAAAAGAGAGCATCCTCGTCGTCGTCCTCATCTGGTTTTTGACAGCAGGCGTCGGCGCGTGCCCCTTTTTATTTTCAGGCGCACTTAAAAATCCCATCGACGCGCTCTTTGAATCAACCTCAGGCCTGACCACCACCGGCGTCACGATTTTGTATCCCAAGCAATACAACTCCTCAGGAGTGGAAGTCCCCGCGCTCGTCAGACACCCTTTGGACCCTTCTCTCGTCTACACATTTTATGGAACCATTGCCCCGCTCAAAGACCCCGCCACAGGAGCCATCCTCAAAGAGGGAGTCGAAGCTTTAGGAAAACCGCTTCTCTTCTGGAGAGTTTTTATGGAATGGCTCGGCGGCATGGGCGTTGTCGTCCTCTTCATCGCCGTCCTCCCCGCCCTTGCCATGGGTGGGAAATTCATGTTCGAAAACGAGATGCCGGGACTTTCCAAAGAAGGAATGACGCCCCGGATCAAAGAGACCGCCAGCATGCTCTGGAAAATCTATCTTGGCCTTACCCTCCTTCAAACATCCCTCCTCATGCTCACCAATTCCGCCATTTCATTTTTCGACGCCATCACCCTTTCTTTCTCAACCATCTCGACAGGAGGATTCACCGTCACAAACCTCGGCCTCGAAGCGTTTCCCAGCGTCTCCACCTACTGGATCATCGCCATCTTCATGATTTTCGGAAGCCTTAACTTTACCCTCTATTTCCACTGCCTGAAAGGAAAGTTCTACCGCCTCTATGAACCCGAATTTTTCCTCTACCTCATGATGCTCGCCGGCGGATGCCTCCTCATGTCGATAAGCCTCTGGAATACCCCCCACTTCGGCACTGCCAGCAGATTCTCCATCGGCGAGGCGCTCCAAAACGGCTCTTTCATGGCCATCTCTTCTCAAACTTCAACAGGGTTTTCCCTAACCACTTTTGACATGTGGCCGTTTGCCTGCCAGGTTCTCATGGTCATCTTGATGTTCATCGGAGGCATGTCAGGCTCGACCACCGGCGGCATCAAAGTCATCCGTTACTCCATCATGCTAAAAGCCATCAAAAACAAAATCGAAACGCTCTTCAGACCAGAAGTCGTCCGCGTCGTCAAAATCGGCGAGCGGGAAATCGCCCCCAGAACCGTCATGACCGTCCTTACATTTTTCTGCATCGTCATCCTCTTCGTCATCCTCGGCACCTACCTTCTCGTCCTCGACCATCAAGACCCGCTCACATCCGTCGGCATCATCAGCTGCATGATCAACAACACAGGACTTAACCTCGGCGGTCTAGGGATCACCGGCTCCTACGCCTTCCTCTCCGCCTTCTCCAAAATCGTCTGCATGCTCTGGATGGTCCTCGGCCGCCTTGAGTATTTCAGCCTCCTTGTTCTCTGGCCCCCGCCTTCTGGAGAAAGCAATGACCCTCTGGCATTCTCAATGGCAGCTCTTCGCTCCCAACTTTCAAGACGGAAAAGCCCACATCGACCTCTCTCCCTACGGCAGCCACAATACGCTCCAACTTCTTCCCGGCCCCGGCTTTGGCGATTTTTCCCATCCCACCACGCGCCTCACCCTCCGCCTCATGGCGCCGCACATCCCGCACCAAAACGTCACCGACATCGGCTGCGGCTCAGGCATCCTCTCTCTCGCTGCTGCCTCCCTCGGCGCCAAAACCGTCTACGGCTACGACATTGACCCCGCCGCCGTCCTCCATGCCAGAGAAAATAATCTGCTCAATGCATTTAGCGTTACCTTTGAAAATAATCCTCCGCCGAAAATTCCCCCTCACTCCATCCTTCTCATGAACATGATCTCATCCGAACAATCATCCGCCTGGAGTGCATTCCTTCCCTCCCTCACAACCCCCGCGCGCCTCTTCACCTCCGGCGTCCTCGACAAAGACAATTACCTTCAGTGGGCAAAGCAAAACAACTGGACGCTTGTGCAATCCGCCCAAGAAGATGATTGGTGGGCCTTTGAGTTTGAGCTCTAACTCATGAAATTCGACCTGACCCAGTTATTATTATTTTTTGACGAGCTAACCCCCACTACCGATGAAGAGCGCGGGGTTTATTGGTTTGAATCCAGGCGAGCTGATGGAATTATTATCACCTTTGCTTTTTCTATCTATGAGTCGTATGTAAGTATTATTATTCAAGCAGCAGACAAGACTGTTATTGCAGGTGTGAGCTTGGAAAACTGCTCAGAAATTAATGTGCTTGATGAAAAGCGCAAGTGCTTAGAAGTCTTGCATACCAATGGAAGCGGGCGCTGCTTTTTGTCTTTGCTGAAAGGAACAATTCTTGCGTATGACGAATAAAGTTTTCTTGCAATCGCCCTGGGAGTTAAACCCATTTTTTAATATATAAATAATTTTAATTAATTGAATCTAATTAAAATGCCGTGTTATAATTATTAATTATGAAAATTACAGATTATGTTTTAAACATCCCATCTTCGACAATTAATTATTTTAAACAATCCTCTTGGAAAAGCAGATCTGTACAGCTCTTATGTGCAACTGTAGGTATTTCGCTTTTATATTGTCTTGGGCTGAAAATTAAAAACTTGGTTGCAAATAGGCCTAATGAGCCAATTTTTCCTCCTTTGTCTGATTTTATATCAAAATTGGATCCCCTTCCAGTTTCTTTAGCACTCCATGGCAAGAGCGACGAAGAAATTCGTAAAATCATAGAAGACCGAAAAACAGACGAACTCCTTCAGTTCTATCCAAATGCGATTAGGAATCAGCTTTTAAATCCCAAACAGGTGCTCATCATTGCAGATCACCTCTGTCAGCGCGAGGATGTCTCTCCGGACTTAGCTGCCAAGATTTTTAAAAAACTTCTACATCTCGGGGTTGATAAATTCTGGGATCTTCCAACTTGGGACGAGGGAGCTCTCTCCAAAGCCTCTTTAGACAAACTGATGAACAATTTTGTTACATGGGGCAACAATGAAGGTGTTGCGCCTGATGCAAACTTCACCAATATTCGACGCCGTCTATTACATTTCACAAGCACTGACGCTCAGCGGCAATTACAGCTCTTAAAATGGTTCCCGCTAGGACCGGACTATATTATTCTGCCAACAGAGGCCAACCCGCGTTTTGTCTGTCCCCGTCTTGCAAAAGGAACAATTGAGTGTTTAATGGGCAGCATACCCACAGTGTGGGATCTTGCGATATGCCAGGAGCAGAGCGAGAGACGTTTTGAACAATGGGAAACTGTTGATCTTAAAGACCTGCAAGTCCTAATCAATTTCGTTATAAGAGACATACATTTTGAAAAAATCGAAAAAGCTTGCTCGGAGAGCTCATTAATCAAAGTGATAGTCATGTCACTCACTGGCACGCAAGCTAAAGCCTTTTTGGAAATGCTTATAGAGAAAGAATCTCGCGGGATTATATCTACCCTGCGACACGTGTTAATTAATCACGATGTTCACACGATTGATGATTTTCACTCGACTGTCTTGCTTTTTATTCAGAAACTTTATTTTTCGGCTTTAGCCGAAGATGACATTGTCCTCAGCTACATGCTGACACAAAGGCCATTTCTAGATGTTTGCACACGATTCAACCTCAGCTCATTCCTCTATAGAAAAATCGACGAAAACTCAATGAGTCGTGTGCTCGAAGAAATCAACAAACAAAACCCATCTCAAATTACAACCATTGACGACCTGAAAATCGCCTCAACCGCTCTTTTTGGAGAGTTGTCCGATATTCAAGGACTCGAATCAACTTTATCTGTGGATGCGATCCGATGGATAGCTAATGGGAGTAGAAACACATTTGTGTATTTGCTCCAACAGCTGCTCCAAAGAAACTATCCGCTGCATCTCACCTCCTCAACCAGATCATTTCCTCCAAACATGAGTATGCAGGAGGAAATGGCTTGGGATGAAGAGAGAGCATTATTCTGGCTGGCTCAAGCACTAACTTTGCCGGAGTCAGTTCCAGGCGTGCCTTGTGCGCCTTCTTATGTCACAGAGACAGTGAAAAGAGCCCCGGAGGCCTATGGATTGGTCCTAAGAGAGTGGGATAAAGCGATAAAACTGCGATATTCTATCCGAACAGTGATCTTCTGCCTTGGACTTAAAGGAGACGCTGCTAATAAATTTGGCCTTGTCTATACCCGTGAAGTAGGTAATGAGTTTAAATATTTAGCTACAGATAAAACTCTTGATGAGAGAGTACTCAATCGAATTATTCTACAAGGAAATAGAGAAGCGTTGCAAGGTAATGAGGCCATTGAGGCTCTCGCTCGGGCGCTTGTGTTCAAAGGAAACTGTGTTTCCGTTGGGGCCCCTGAAAGCTCCGAAAGCGCTCTTCTTAATTTACACCCTGGAATACTCAATCATATCTTTCATTTCGTTGAACCAAAAGATCTCGCAAACATGGCGAATATATGCCGGCGCATCTATCTTCTGATCAATGGACCTGATTCGCAGATATGGAAGAAAAAACAATTAGGTTCGATTCAGGCTGTTAAAAGGATGAATGATTTATTCCTCATGTTCTCTGAAGAGATACAGCGACGAGATGTACTTAATCGTGAGCGTACCATCATCTTTCAGGATGCTTTATTTCTCGCATGGCCGGAGAATTTTTTGTACAGGTTAGGTAAAGTGCCGGAACGCCGGCATGTGCACATCACTGATCTATTTGGTTTTAATAATGAGGGCTTGTTATCTCCTGAAGAAGCCCGGCTAGAAAAAAAATTTATTGAACTGAGTTGTCGTGATACACCTCCCTGGATGATTGTCCGTTTTCTGCGGGAGAATCCCTCCTATTTCACGCGCCCAGTATGGGCTGAGAATGTGAAGACGTTATCAGATGAAACCTGGGAACTTCTAGCACGCTTTGGCCTTCCTTGGAACGCTCTCGATTTCTTTTGCGAGGGAGTCATGACTTGCAGCCGTTCAGCAGGAGGTTGGGAAAAGCTTTCTCCATCCATTGAAGCTGGTCTTCTGAGAATAGTGGAGCGCATCCTTATAGACCACCCTCACTTTAGCTTTAATAACAAAGTCCCCGAAGAGATTTTCACTCACGAATAATAGGCCTAAAACATCCCGTCCATGCCGCCCATTTGATCCATGGCAGGAGGAGGCGTTTTAGATTTGGGCTTGGGTTTGTCGGTGATCAGAGTCGCCACGGTGAGTAGGACGCCGGAGACGGAGGCGGCATGCGTGAGCGCGCTTTTGGTCACGAGGACAGGATCGAGGACGCCATCTTTGATGAGGTCGGCAAATTCATCTGTTAGGCCGTTATATCCCCAAGAACCTTGCCGTTCAAAGACTTTTTCTGCGATGAGATTCCCTTGCTTGCCGCAGTTGTTTGCAATCGCGGTTGCAGGAGCAAAGCACGCTTTGCGGATGATCTCAAGGCCCGTCTGCTCGTCGCCGGTAAGCGTGAGTTTGTCAAGCGCTTTTACAGCGCGGAGCAGCGCGACGCCTCCACCGGGAACGATTCCTTCCTGAGTGGCAGCCCGTGTCGCATGGAGCGCATCTTCAACGCGGGATTTTTTCTCTTTCATGGCCATTTCGGTTGCAGCGCCCACGCGGATGAGGGCAACGCCTCCCGCAAGTTTGGCAAGTCTTTCTTTAAGCTTTTCAATGTCATAATCGGATTTGGAGTTTTTGATCTCTCCGCGTATTTCTTCGATCCGTTTTTGCAGCTCTTTTGGATTGCCGGCGCCTTCAATGAGGGTTGTGTCGTCTTTGCTGATTTTCACGCGTCTTGCGCGTCCGAGCATCGAGAGCTCAAAATCATCGAGGGAAAGCCCCAAATCTTCGGTAATGACGGTCGATCCTGTCAAGATCGCAAGATCCTGGAGCATCGATTTGCGTCTATCGCCAAAAGCAGGCGCTTTGACTGCGCAGATGGGCATGCCCGCTTTGATTTTGTTGACAACGAGCGTGGCAAGCGCCTCGCCGTCGATGTCATCAGCAATCATGAGAAGCGGTTTTGGCCCTTTTTCCATGATGATTTCCAAAATAGGAACCAGGTCGTTAATGGAGGAGATTTTTTTATCGGTGATGAAGATGAAAGGAGCTTCCAGCTCCGCGGTCATTTTTTCAGGATTGGTGACGAAATAAGGGGAGAGATACCCTTTATCAAACTGCAATCCTTCCACGACGTCAAGTGTGGAGTCGATGCCTTGCGCCTCAGCGATCGAAATGGTGCCGTCTTTGCCAACTTTTTCCATCGCCTCTGCGATCATCGCGCCGATCTCGGGGTCGTTGTTGGCAGAAATTGTTGCGATCTGTTTGATCTCTTCGGGTTTTTCGATTTTTGTCGCCAGCTCATCGAGCGCTTTGCAAATTTCCGCGACTGCTTTGTCGAGCCCTTTTTTCAGGCTGACGGGATTTGCGCCTGCGATCACGGCCTTCACGCCTTCACTATAGATCGCTTCTGCAAGCACAATGGCAGTGGTCGTTCCGTCGCCTGCTCGATCGGCCGTTTTGGATGATGCCTCTTTGACGAGCTGCGCGCCCATGTTTTCGAATTTATTTTTCAGCACGATCTCTTTAGCAACCGTCACTCCGTCTTTTGTAGAAAGCGGCGATCCATATTCTTTGCGGATGACGACGTTGCGCCCTTTGGGGCCGAGTGTGACGATGACAGCCTTGGCCAAGGTTTTCACGCCTCTTAAAACAGATTTCAAAGCTTCTTCATGAAATTGCAGCATTTTTGACATACGATGACTCCGTTTTAAGAGATTACTTTTCTGAGGAAATTTGGTCACGATTAAAAATAATATTTGTCATAAGACGTGGTTTTGCTATTACTCAAGAATATGAGAGAAAAAATTTCGCCCCCATCCCACACTATTCAAGAAGCTTTAGAAATCATCGATTCGGTCCGCGGCAAAATTTTAACAGTCAGCCAGCGTCAAAAGCAAGCAGTGCAGCTGGCCGCCTACATGCTGGATGAAGCCAATCAAATCCAAACTTCGGCGGAAAAGCGGCGGCAAGAGGAGCTTGCCCGCATGATGAAAGATCCGCGCGGTAAAGCTTTTACAACGCAGATGACGGACGAATGTTTTAGAAGCACAAACTCCTCGCGCGTTGCCAGCCAAATGGTCTATCTTCTGGACCAGTTCGGCATCCCGCAATATCTCGGTTGGGCGAAACGGTTTTCTCTCGGAGCGTTTCAAGTTCTCGGAAAAATTTTGGCTCCTGTCCTGGTTCCGCTGGCCACCTCGATTTTAAGACATGAAACGCGCACGGTGATTTTGCCAGGAGAAAAACATGCGCTTGCCAAACACATGAGAAAAAGAAGGGCCCAGGGCGTCCGCCTGAACCTCAACCATCTCGGCGAGGCGATTTTAGGAGAGGATGAGGCTCTCATTCGCCTGAAAGTCTATCTTCATGATCTTGCCCAGGACGACATCGAATACGTCTCGATCAAAATTTCAACGATCTTCTCACAGATCAATCTGCTCGGCTGGGAAAAAACTTTGGATGTCCTGGCAGATAGACTCCGCCAGCTTTACCGCGTCTCAAAATCACACCTTTTCATCCGTACAGACGGAAGTAAAGTGCATAAATTCGTCAACCTCGACATGGAAGAGTACCGCGATCTGCGCCTCACCGTCGATCTCTTCAAAAAAGTTCTCAGCGAGCCGGAGTTCCACGATTATTCAGCGGGAATTGTGCTCCAGGCGTATCTTCCCGACGCGCATGAATATCAAAAAGAGCTCACCAACTGGGCGATGGAGCGCATCAAGAGCAAAGGCGCTCCGATTAAAATCCGGATCGTCAAGGGAGCCAACCTTGCCATGGAGCAGCACGAAGCCTCCGTCAAAGGATGGGCGCAGGCTCCCTACCGCGATAAAATCGATGTCGACGCCAACTACAAACGGATGGTCACCTACGGATGCCTTCCCGAAAATGCAAAAGCCGTCCACATCGGCGTTGCAAGCCACAACCTGTTTGACATCGCTTACGCGATGCTGCTGCGCGCTGAGTATTCGGTCGAAAAAGAAATCTCTTTTGAAATGCTCGAAGGCATGGCCGACCACATCCGCAGAGTTGTTCAAAAACTCTCTAAAGATATTCTGCTTTACTGCCCTGTCGCAAACAAATCGGATTTTCAAAGCGCCGTAGCCTACCTCATCCGCAGGCTCGATGAAAATACCGGCCCCGACAATTTCCTCCGCCACACGTTTGGGCTCGAGCCGCACACGCCGCAGTGGGACGCCCAGGTCAAACTGTTTGCCGAAGGATGCAATGAGATCCAAACCGTCCCCATCGGCCCTCGCAGACATCAAAACAGAAATGAAGAGCCGCACGGCCTTGATCCCGAAGGCGTTTTTGAAAATGAATCCGACACCGACTTTGCTCTCCCTCAAAACCGGCAGTGGGCGCATCAGATCATTGATGCCTGGAAAGAAAAAACATTCGATCCTATCCCTTGCGTCATCGGCGGAAAAACCTACAATGAAAAAGATCCTCAAGGAGTTGGAAGCGATCCTTCAAGGCCGGGCCATCCGCTTTACCGCTACACGCTAGCAGACTGGGAGCATGTCGACGCAGCGCTTCAAATCGCCAAAGCGTATGAGCATAAGTGGGCTTCGACCTCGCCGGAAGAGCGTTATGACCTGCTCGCCAAAGCCGCTCATGTTCTCCGTGAGCGCAGAGCCGATCTCATCGGAGTCATGATGGCGGACGGCGGTAAAACCGTTGAAGAGGCCGATCCTGAAGTGTCCGAAGCGATTGATTTTGCCGAATATTATCTTCGCAGCTTGAAAACGATGTCATCGTGCCATGATATCGAGTGGAAACCGAAAGGAACATTCCTCGTCGCCCCTCCATGGAACTTTCCTATCTCGATTCCTACAGGCGGCATTTTAGGCGCGCTTGTCATCGGCAACTGCGTCCTCTTCAAACCCGCTCCCGAAGCCGTGCTCTCCGGATGGATTTTAGTGAACGCCCTCTGGGATGCCGGCATTCCGAAAGAGGCGCTGCAATTCATCAACTGCTCAGACGATCCCGTCGGCAGCAGACTCATCAAAGATCCTAGATTAAACGGCGTGATCCTGACAGGCGCCACATCGACCGCCCGCCTCTTTTTAAAAATGAGGCCGGGACTTGATCTTATGGCCGAGACCGGCGGAAAAAACGCGATGATCATCACCGCGCTCTCCGACAGAGATCTCGCCATAAAAAATCTCGTGCAGTCGGCGTTTGGCCACTCGGGGCAAAAATGCAGCGCCGCAAGTTTAGCGGTCCTAGAAGCCGAAGTGTACGACGATCCTCATTTCAAAAAACATCTCAAAGACGCCGTCAAAAGCCTCACCGTCGGATCTGCCTGGAATCCTTCGTCCAAAGTGATCCCCCTGATTCGTGAAGCAGAAGGCCCGCTTTACAAAGCACTGACAACACTCGATCCCGGCGAAGAGTGGCTCGTCCAGCCCCGGCAAGATCCTAACAATCCAAAGCTCTGGTCTCCCGGCGTCAAGTGGGGAGTCAAAGAAGGATCTTTCATGCATCAAACCGAACTCTTCGGCCCCGTGCTTGCCGTCATGCGCGCAAAAAATTTGGAACACGCCATTCAAATTGCCAACGGCACACCTTACGGCCTCACTTCGGGACTGCAAAGCCTCGATCCTCGCGAGCACCGTGTCTGGCTCTCTCAAATTGAAGCCGGCAATCTCTATATCAATAGAGGTGTGACAGGTGCAATCGTCCGCAAACAGCCGTTTGGAGGATGTAAAGCCAGCAGCTATGGCAGGAGCGCAAAAGCCGGCGGACCTAACTACCTGACACAGTTTGCAACACCCATCCAAACCAAGCTCCCCAGAGAAAAAGCCCCCGTGCCGATCACCATCGAAAAGCTCTCCAAGATCATCGAAAAACTTCCCCTCTCCACCGAAGAGCTCGGCATCTGGTACGCCAGCATCACCAACTACTCATTCTGGGCGCAAAAATTTCAGCACGATCATGACCCTTCACGCGTCATCGGTGAAGACAATCTCTTTCAATACCGCCCCTACCATGGAATCTGCCTGCGCATCCAGCCACAAGACTTACCCTTCGACATCCTCCGCATCTTTGCCGCAGCGCTTGCCTTAGAGGCACCTCTCCAGATCAGCTACACCCGCGGCGAGACCGCCATCGAAATTTCCTCCGAATGGAAAAAAATCATGCCCATCTTCCGCTTCGTTGAAGAATCAGAAGCTCATTTCCTTGAGCGCCTCAAAAACAAAGCGTTCCACAAAGTCCGGCTTCTCTCTTCTCCCAGCCCTCTCTGGCACCAGACCGCTGCCGATTCGGCCACCTTCCTCGACATCACCCCCGTCCTCTCATCAGGCCGTTTCGAACTTCTCCACTACCTGCGCGAAGTCTCCATCTCGTACCACTACCACCGGTACGGCAACCTCGGCACCCGCGAAGGCGAAACGAGAAGACCGCTCTACTAAAGTTGATAAAACCTACGTCACTTGTTCATAAGTGACGTAGTTTTTATCACTCATTAAATTTGGATTATTCGCCGTTAAGCTCTCTCACCGCGAGAACACTAATAACGACTGCAACAGCAGTTGTTTTCCAATCAGGCACTATATTTCCAGCATCTGCTGGCCGTGTTGTAGTAACTGGTGGTGTTGTAGTAATAACTCTAGTGGTAGTAGCACTCGGGGTTGTCGTAGTCATACCATTTCCTTGTCCAAAGATGACATAGGTTTTACCTGTATGAGAGTTAGCAAAGGGAGCCCCTACAACGACATCTGCACTGCCGTCGCCATTGATGTCTCCTGCTCCGCTTACAGAATAGCCGATAAGATCATTTACATTACCTATGACGGCAAAGCCATTGGCACCATTTAGACTCGAGAGGCTAATAGGACTACTCCAGCCCGCTTTACTCCCAAAGATGGCATAGGTTTTACCAGCCTGGGGAGCCCCGACAACGAGATCTGCAATGCCGTCGCCATTGATGTCTCCTGCTCCGCTTACAGAATAGCCGCTTTCATCATCTGCATTTTCACCATTGAGGAGAAAGCCATTGGCGCCATTTAGACTCGAGAGGCTAATAGAGCTACTCCAGCCCGCTTTACTTCCAAAGATGACATACGTTTTACCTGCTGGAGCGGCAAGAGTGGCCAAGGGAGCCCCTACTACGAGATCTGCAATGCCGTCGCCATTAATATCCCCTGCTCCACTTACAGAAAAGCCGCTTATATCCCCTACATCTGCATCATTGAGGACAAAGCCATTAGCACCATTTAGACTCGAGAGGCTAATAGAGCTGCTCCAGCCCCCTTTACTCCCAAAGATGACATACGCTTTACCTACACCACTGCCACCACCGGGAGCTCCTACAACGAGATCTGCAATGCCGTCGCCATTGATGTCTCCTGCTCCGCTTACAGAAGCGCCGCTTCCAGGACTTGTATTATTACCGTTGAGGACAAAACCATTAGCGCCATTTAGACTTGAGAGGCTAATAGGGCTGCTCCAACCCGCTTTACTCCCAAAGATAATATAGGTTTTCCCTGCAGAAGAGTCAGCCCCGCCAGCCCCTACAACGAGATCTGCAATACCGTCGCCATTAATATCCCCTCCTCCGCTGACAGAACCGCCGCACCCATCATTAATATTTTCGCCATTAATGACAAAACCATTAGCACCATTTAGAGTCGAGGCGCTAATAGGGCTGCTCCAGCCCGCTTTACTTCCAAAGATGACATAGGCTTTACCTGCGATGAAAGGGCCAAAGCTACCACCGGGAGCCCCTACAACGAGATCTGCAATGCCGTCGCCATTAATATCCCCTGCTCCGCTGACAGAAGTGCCACTGTATTCAGCTGTATTATTACCGTTGAGGACAAATCCATTAACGCCATTTAGACTCGAGAGGCTAATAGAGCTGCTCCAGCCCGCTTTACTCCCAAAGATGACATAGGTTTTGCCTGCAGTAGAGCCTTGACCGGGAGCCCCTACAACGAGATCTGCAATGCCGTCCCCATTGATGTCTCCTGCTCCGCTGACAGACTTGCCGCTTTCATCACTTGTAGTTACACCATTGAGGACAAAGCCATTAGTACCATTTAGAGTTGATACATCAAAATTGGGAGGGAAATTTCTGGCATTAAAATGATGAGTATTAAAAACATACCCTTCTGCAACAGGAAGTGAAAGAAAACTAGACCAGATGCCTTGAGATGGAGTTATGGACACAACTTCCTCTTGTGTATCTGTTGATTTTTTTGGAATCTGCAATGACTTTAAAAGAAGCGCTGCATCTTGATTGGCCACTTCGAGGACTTTCTTATCAAGTCTATCCATCAGCGCTTCTAAGCGTGTTGAGTGCGTCACACGTTCGCAGTATAGGGAAACAACTTTGCCAAGAGGGGTTTTATTTTCACACCAGTCCTGCCAACTCTCATTGGAGAAAAAGCGAGTGAAGTAACCATTATTTTTCACAAGAGCATCTTGGGGAATAGAATCCATTCCATTTTTACTGACAAACCTGAGAAGCTCGTTCAAATCTCTCACTTCAAAAGCATTAGCTTGCTTGAAAAATGTTTGACTTATTTTACTGATAAATCCCGTTGTTCTTGAAAATATCCGCTCTTCTGTCAGCTTTGTGGTAGATAAACCGCTGTTGCTGGAAAGACTTATGTCTTTAATGATAGGCGTGCTGTGATTGACATAGGTTGTTAATGCATTTGGTAAGGATGTGAGTGACATGAAAAACCTCATTTTTTAGGTTTGGTGTAAAAAAACAATAACAGAATATTTAAATTGATAGATTTACTGCAATAAATATTTTATTATTAATTTTTTCTATGGGATGATGAAGTTCTTTTCAAGCTTCACAAAATTGTTTTAGGTAGTCCGTCAGGCCGCGGCTGCTGCGATTCAGCCACCTTCCTCGACATCGCCCCCGTCCTCTCATCGGGCCGTTTCGAGCTTCTCCACTACCTGCGCGAAGTCTCCGTCTCGTACCATTATCACCGGTACGGCAACCTGGGCACACGCGAAGGCGAAATGCGCAAACCGCTCTACTAAAGTTGATAAAACCTACGTCACTTATGAACAAGTGGCGTAGGTTTTATCATTTTGTAGCAATTGGGCAACAGCTGTTGCCCAATTTAAAACCACATAGGCATGCGCTTACCTTATCGCCTTAATTCTGAGACAGCTGTTTCACAAATGTCGCTTGGATGCTTCAAGGTATTTGGGAAACAATTGTTTCCCAATTAGGATTCGATAGGCATGTTTTCTAAAACTTCTCTTTCTTAGGAAACCGTTTCACAACTCTTGAGAGGAGAGAAATTAAAGCGACTTTGAAGTTCCTTGAGGTTAATATGCAACAGCAACAAACACTTATGGATAGATATTTCAGTAATTTTTATCTTTTAACTACATTTTTATCCAACCCGTCAATCCCAAACAGGCTTTTAAACCCAAAACGTGAAACAAGAGGTTTCTTTTTATTGAATCAATTTCTTCAATTCCCCCGTGTTTTCCTTTTTCTGTTGTCTCTTTTTGATAAGACAGATTCCAAGGATTGAGAGTCCGATGAGGACACTACCACCAACACTACAACTAATGATGATGATGTTACGCTCATTAAGCGGAGTGGTTGTAGGAAAAGGAGTAAGGGTAGGAACGGCGGGTTTTCTGCCAAACAGAACGTAGGTTTGACCGGCCCTATTATTGAGGTCTAAACGGCCTGCAGTGAAATCGCTGACACCATCATCATTGATGTCGCCCGCTGCTCCAATAGTTTCACAATCTCCTGTAACAAAGAATCCGTTGTTGCCGTTCAGGCTCGATAGCTCAATAGCTCTTTCCCAGGGGCCTTTATTGCCATATATCACATAACTTGTATGCAATTGCATTACCGCATTATTATCTACAAGGAAGAGATCGCTGATACCATCGCTGTTGATGTCTCCAATAAAGGTGACGCCAGAGCCGCTCTCATCATTTACCGTCTCCCCATTTAAGATAAAACCATTGGTGCCGTTGAGGGTTGAAAGCTCCAAAGGGACTGTTCCAGATTTCCTTTTTTCCGAATAGTACATAGGTTTTACCGGCACGAATTTTATCGCCACTTGGAGAAGCGAATGGAGCTCCCATAACGATATCACTAATGCCATCATCGTTAATATCGCTTGCTCCGCTGACAGAATAACCAATATCATCTCCCATTGCTTCACCGTTGAGGATGAAACCATTCACACCATTTAGGCTGGAAAGTTCGAAGGGGCTACTCCAGCCGCTTCTTTTACCGAAGATCACATAGCTTTTACCAGCCTCGCCTCTATCACTGCTTGGAGAAGCGTTTGAAGCTCCTATAACGATATCACTAATGCCATCGCCATTAATATCACCTGCGTTACTGACGGTACCGCTTCGATCTGCCCTTGCTTCACCGTTGAGGATGAACCCATTCATGCCATTTAGGCTGGAAAGTTCGATGGGACTGCTCCAAGCGCTTCTTTTACCAAAAATCACATAGCTTTTACCAGCCCCATCTCTATCGCTGCTTGGAGAAGCGTTTGAAGCTCCTATAACGATATCACTAATGCCATCGTCATTGATGTCGCCAGCTCCGCTGACGGAAAAACCACTATTATCTGAGGCAGCTTCACCGTTCAAAATAAAGCCATTGGCACCATTCAGGCTTGAGAGTTCAATGGGACTGCTCCAGCCTTTTTTGCTGCCAAAAACGACATAAGTTTTACCGGCATATGCTCTTGCTCCATTAGCTCCTATAATGAAATCACTGATTCCATCGCCGTTAACATCGCCGGCGCTGCTAATAGAGATTCCGCACCCATCACCAGGAGACTCACCGTTGAGAACAAAGCCATTCGTCCCATTGAGGCTTGAGAGTTCTATGAGCTCGTTCCACCTTTTACTACTCCCAAAGACTATATAGCTCTTACCGGCATAAGTCTGAACATCCGTAAAGCCCGGAGCCCCTATAATGAGATCACTGATGCCATCTCCATTGACGTCTCCTGCATTACTGGCTATACCGCTTCCCTCGCCTGCCATTACACCATTGAGAGTAAAACCATTGGTGCCGTTGAGGGTTGTTGTTGGATCAACTGTGGGAGGGAATACCGGACTGCCAAAAAGTGCAGGGAGTTTTCCCTGTTTATTGGAGGTTTTTTCAACTTTAAGAGATTTTAAAACAAGAGCAGCATCTTGATTGGCAACTTCGAGTAATTTCTTATCTAACCTACTAACGCAATGATCCAGCCGTGTCGAAGTCGTGATATAATCACATAACATGTTGACAACTCTGCCTAGCGGCGTCCTGTAATGCGTCCAATTTTCCCAGTCCTCATTTAAAAAGAAACGGGTAAAATAACCACTTTTTTTCATGAGAGCATCTTGAATAGGAGTAACGCCTTCTTTGCTGACTAACCAAATCACCTCTTTAAGAGCTTGCAAATGAGTTGTTGTACTCGGTTCGAAAGCTTTTTTTTCTATTCCTTTGATGAATTGTGTTGCTTTGAGAGAGATTTGTGCGGGGTTTTGTTCCATTGGAACAACAATATCTTTATGGGCATTGGAAGTGATTGAGGTCCCTGAAGAACCCCAGTGACTATTGTGCACTCCAACTGATGATGATGATGGGACTGATAGTGACATACAATTTTATCCTCCTAATGAAGTAAGGGATCAAATGCGATGTACAGTATATTTTAAATTTTGGAATTTTAAAAGAAAAATTGTTTTAGGTAGTCCGTCAGGCCGTGGCTGCTGCCCAGTTTGATCAGCAGAGTGAGTCTTTAGAATTTTTCTAAAAGACGGCCAAAGTCGATAATTTTATCAAAATAGCGGGAATCTTTAACGTTTTCATCAACTCCGTTCACATGGATAAGAACAGGCCTGATCGAGCAATGCTTCGGCATGACCAGTCGTTTTCTTTTTCTTTCAACCTCTTCAATAACGTTAGTTCCTACAACACCTTTTGAAAATTTGATTTCACACAGGTATAGAGTGTTAAAACGCGTTTGAATCAGATAATCGATTTGGCATCCAGGCCTCAGTTGCGTATGTGTTTGAAAAAATGGACCATCCATAACAATATCGTTCATATCTATTCCCAACATTTTCCAAATCAAGCGGCGATTATGAACAACCAGATTTTCAAACTGCAGGCCCATAATAGCTTCCCAGGCAGGAAGAGCTGTGAGAGATGAATAGGCAAATATTCCATTTTCAATTTGTATCTCTGCAGGCCCAATATATTTGAGATAAAATCGAAGATAATTATCACTTAGACGGTATTTGGTAAGCTTGGCAACATTCTCCGTATCCAAATGCCAGGTAAAATCTCTTTTTACATAGCCCGCCTCTACAAGATTGTCGATATAAATATTATTAATGCCACCTTTACTTTTTTTGAGCATGTCGCAGATTTCCTGAAGATCTTTTGGACCGTCTGCAAGACATTCAATAATGGCTTTGTAACTTTTACTGCGGCGTAAAAAAAGATCTGAAAAAATTTGCTCAAATTCCCTGACCAAAAGACCGCCGCGTGTAAAACAGATCTCTCGTATATTTTCCTCTGCTGAAAGTTCGGGGCGAATAAGCTCCAGATAAAGAGGAACTCCTCCGGTCACCGAAAGAACCTTGAATTTTTCATACGGCGTAATTCGATTTGCATTTGGCTGCCAAAAAGTATTACAGTCATCCAAAGGAAGCTCTTCAAGATACAGATCCAGCGAAACCCTTCCTACATAACCCGTGCTGCTTAAAATATTCTCCTCAATCCAGGAAGAAATAGAGCCGCAAAGCACCAAAATAAGCTCCGGATTGTTGCTAAAGTGAAGATCCCATGCATTTTTGAGCTTACCCAGAAAATCATGATCTTTGCTTCCCATCCACGAAATTTCATCCAGGACAATGAGTACACGCCCCTCTTTTGTATGCTGGGCAAGATGCCAAAAAAGATTGCTCCAATCATCGGGATTAACCCCTGGAATTCCTTGCTGCTGGAGCTGGTTCACAAATTCCCTTTTTTGAGCAGCGTCTGTTATTTTTCTTTTCTTTTTTGGAGGCAGCCCCGAAAAGAAAAAATTCTTCATTTGCTTGCCGAATTCTTTAAGGAGCCGACTTTTGCCGATCCGCCGCCGTCCACGCACCACAATCAGACTGGCGCTTCTTTTGCTCAAAAAACCATTCAGCCTGGCCAATTCGGCTTTGCGGCCAATAAAACGAGAATCTGTTTCCATTGAGTATCCCACAGGGTTCTCTCCCATTATATCAAAATCTATCCCCAAATCAACAAAAACGCATTTTGGGGATAGATTTTGAACATTCAAAATCTATCCCCAAATCACGAAAAATGTATTTTGGGGATAGATTTTGCTTAAAGCTCTTATAACAAGCTGCTTATAAATCGATTTTTTGGGCAAGATTGCCGATTTAGACGGATTTAGCAGTAGAATTTCCCAAAATCAGGCCCGTCAGGCTATACTGCATTGCATGTCCAGTCAGTTAAATGAGCAGCAGATGAGGGCGGTCCATCATGTCGAGGGGCCGGCGCTCGTGATCGCAGGAGCGGGATCAGGCAAGACCCGCGTGGTCACATTTCGGATTACCCATTTGCTCTCGCTCGGGATTCCGTCAGGGGAAATTCTGGCCGTCACATTCACAAATAAGGCCGCCGATGAGATGCGAAGACGGGTGGAAAGGCTCTCCAACCATTTTGTTTTGACAAGCACCTTCCACAGCCTGGGCGCTAAGATTTTGAGGGAGTCGATCCATCATCTTGGCTATCTAAATAATTTTACGATCTATGATGAAGACGATAGTGAAAAAGTGCTCAAGGAGTGTTTGGTCGCATTAAATGTTCAGGAAGAAAAAGGGTTTTTAAAAACCGCGCGGATGGCGATATCGGCAGCTAAAAATGGGCTGGCCTCTCCGCAAGATCTTGCCAAAGAAGAGCCTGTCATCGGCGCTCTCTACGAGCTGTATCAAAAAAAGCTCAAAACCTCCGAAGCCGTCGACTTCGACGATCTGCTTTATCTGCCGATCGTTCTCTTTAAAGCGCATCCCGATGTTTTAAAGGCGTATCAGGAGAGGTGGTCGTTCATCCTCATCGACGAATACCAGGACACCAACCACGCCCAGCATCTTCTCATCCAGCTCCTCTCGGGCAAGCACCACAATGTCTTCGCCGTCGGCGATCCCGATCAGTCGATCTACTCATGGCGCGGCGCCAACGTCGACAATATTTTGAACTTTGAAAAAGATTTTCCGGGCGCTGTCATTATCACGCTCGATCAAAACTACCGCAGCCCCTCCACCATCTTGAATGCAGCGAACGCGCTCATTCAAAACAACCCGACCCGCTATGATAAAAATCTTTGGAGCACGCTCGGCCCCGGCGATAAGATCGGACTGTATGTTGCCGAGAATGATCATCAGGAAGCGGAGTTTGTCGCGCGCAAAATTATCCACCACCACAACGATTTCCCCCTGGAAGACTGCGTGATTTTTTACCGCACCAACTTTCAGTCGAGGATTTTTGAAGATATGCTCCTCAAGGTCAAAATCCCCTACGTCATCATCGGCGGCGTCTCGTTCTATCAACGGCGCGAGATCAAAGACATCCTCTCCCTTCTTCGCATTGTGCTGGCAGGCGCCGATTACATCGCTCTTGCCCGCACGATCAACATTCCTAAAAGGGGCCTCGGAGAAAAAGCTCTCGAAAAAATCCGCGAAGGCGCAATAGCCTCCGGCATGACTCTCTTTGATTTTTGCACAGCCATGGTGGACCGAAAAGTCGAGCTTAAGCTCTCCCCCAAACAAATGGAAGGGATGCACAGCTATGTCACGATGATCCTCGCCCTCAAAGAAATGGTGCTGCAAAATGTTTCACTTCAAACGCTCGTATCAGAAGCCATCGAGCGGTCCCGCTATGAAGAGCATCTCAAAGACGATCCCGAAACATTTGCCGAACGCAGAGAAAACATCGCCGAGCTGATCACCAAAGCCGCCGAGTGGGAACAAGAAAATCCCCAAGGCACTCTTGCAGGCTTCCTGGAAGAGCTCACCCTCAAAACCTCTTCCGACGCCAAAGAGCCGCTCTCCGACTCCGTCAAACTGATGACCCTTCACAACGGCAAAGGACTCGAATTTTCCGTCGTGTTCCTCGTCGGAATGGAAGAAGATCTTTTCCCTCACATCAACAGCATCGACAGTGAAACTGCACTCGAAGAAGAGCGCAGGCTCTGCTACGTCGGCATGACGCGTGCAAAAGCCCATCTTTATCTCACATCAGCCAAATACAGATTTTTATGGGGTGGAGCGCGCCTGATGCGGCCCAGCAGATTCCTCGCAGAAGTTCCTTCCGAATATGTTCAAGAGCTGAACCCAAAGCCCCGATCGTATCAAAATGGATCCGACGAAGAGCTCCACATTGGCGATACAGTCCATCATCGTGATTTTGGTCTTGGGGTGATTCAAAGAGAGTATGAAACCTCGTTAGGAATGACCTACGACGTCTTCTTTAACCAAAGCAGCAGAGTTCACAGCCTGGTCGCGAAGTACGCGAAGCTGATCAAAAGCTCTGACTACTCTTCCGACTGAAATTCCCCAGTGCCAATATTTGTCCCGCCATCGAAGCCCCTTTAAATTTGGCAGCCATCCTTTTGGAACCAGAGCAATATTGGGAGCAAACGCAGGCTTCCAGAAATCGGCCGTTCTTGCATTTTTAAAAAGCGACAGCGTCGGAATACCAAACAGCGATGCCAGATGGCCTATTCCTGAATCATTCCCTACCATGAGGCCCGACTCGGCAACGCAACGCACCATCTCATCCAGGTTTTTAAAGGCCGGCGCCTCCGGCCACTCGGCCCGCTCCTTGGGAGAAACGACAAACACCGGATCATATCCGCGCTCTTTAAGCGCCTCTGCCAGCTTCAAAAACTTCTTGCGCGGCCAATTTTTCCCCGGTCTTGAGCTCGTCGGATGGATCACCACTTGATTGGGTTTGGATCTTAGTTTTACACCTTTAGGCAGCACGAGACCATTCTCTTTCTCGGCCCCTTCAATGCCTAAAATCGTCCGGCAAAACGTCACCAGATTGTCGGCAAACGGCAGCCCTCCGTCAAACCGCCCTTCTTCCCAGTACGGATAATCTTGATTCGGCGTGGCGATTGGATTGAGAATGATCGTCTCTTTGCGGTGGTTGGCAAGGCAGTGATCCAAAACCTCTTTCATCCACGCCGACTTCTCATAGACGACGATAAACCGGTCAAACTCTTCATACTTTGGGGGGAAAGGCCGTAGGGGAAGCTCAGGGAACCACCCTTGCATTTCTTGCATGAACGGGTGAAACGTCGTCACCTCGTGGCCTGCACGACGTAAATTCTCCGACACAATCAGCATCAGCAAACAGTCTCCGAGGCCCGCACAACTAAATATCGCAAATTTCATAGTGATTTCTTTGGGAGGCGATCGATTAAAAATGGCTTGTTTTCGAAAGTGTTCGGAAGTTTATTAAATTGCTCTGCTGCCCACTTAATATAAGCATCGTAATTATCGACGCCTTCGCGACTAAAAACTTTCGCAAAAATCTTTCCGAACGCCCATGTTAAATAATCATTTTTATAATCAATAAAAAGCTTTTCTAGAGCTGCGTCTATCGTTATTTTCATTGTTGAAGGATGGAGTGAAATTATCTGACGATTACGCAGAAGCACGAAGTCATGATCAGATAAAAATCCACGAAACAAGTGCGGAGCGACTCTTTCATCAAAGCGCTTCATAAACAATTCGTAATAGCTTGAGCTTTTATCGAAGTGATCTTCGAAATATCTTCGGTAGGCAGCTTTTTCAATTTCACACAACTTTATGCGTTCCTTGTCTGCATGTGAATTAACCAGCAGCTCTAATTCTTGTGCTGTAAACAACTCAAAAACACGATTCTTTGTCTTAAATTTATCAGCTTTAGCATCTACCCAGTTATCAATCACATGCTTTCTATGCGCAGCAATATCGGCAGGCGCATTTTGCAGCCACTCTTTTCTCTCCCTCACGACTTTAGCTAAAAAGTATGCGTGCCATGCAAAAATTGCCGACACTACTACTGCAACTAATGTTCCCAGTCCTTTCAAAATGGATCTGTCTGAAATAGCCTTCCAGCCGCCCACTGTCAGAGCGCCTAGCCCAATAGAGGTTGCAATCCATTTCACCCGTGTAGCTGTCCTTGAAACTTTATCCCACACATCCACCAGATCATTTTGTTCAGGAATTGTAACCCGGACCGCGCCATCAATGACGGTTGTATTGCCCTTTGTAATACATCGATTTTCCAGATTTGCCTTTTGTCGCAGCTCTTCAAGCGTTGCCGGGCAGTTATAGCCATCTACGCTCGAAAATGTAAAACTTTTGACCACTTCAGACCCTCTTGCATCAATAAAGTCCTTAAAAGACGTCCCCGCGATGCTACAAATAATACAAGCCATAGAAATCTCCGTTATTGCCAAGGATTGTATCAAAATAGCTTGAAATCCACCACGATTTGGAGTGTATTCCAAAATATTACCCTATTTTTTGGAGTCTATTCCAAAGGCATCACTCACTATTAGAGACTTACAATCGCCTGTTTCTTTTATAGTCATTTTAATTTGAATAATATAATAACAAAATTAGAAATGAAAATTAATACTGAACTAAAATCCAGAACTGAGCAAGCAACTATTATAACTCTTGCTCTCCGAGAGGCGCTCTCCATCCTGGAGATGCCCCTTCCCGACTTTGCCCAGTGGCTTCAGCAGCAGATTGAACAGAACCCGGCCCTTCAGTTTGAAGAGATTGAGTCTGAAGAGTGGGAAGAAGAACCCCATAATGAGCTCGAAGGTTTGACCGCTCCCCCCGAAGAAATTTCCTGGATTGAGCAGATCGAAGCCCCCGCCCAAACCCTCTACAGTCATCTGCTCGGCCAGGCCCGGGAAATTCTCTCCTGCCCCGACGACTTAAAAGAGATGGAAGAGCTTATCGGCAACCTCGATGAAAAAGGCTTCCTTGAAGAAGCTGCCGACCCTGCTCTTCTAAAACTTCTTCAATCGCTGGATCCACCCGGCATCGGAGCAAAAAACCTCCAGCATTCTCTCCTTCTGCAGCTAGAGCGGCAAGGCAACCAGCAGACCCTTGCCTACCGCCTCATTCAAAACCACTATGACGACTTCATCCATAGCCGCAGCCTTCCTTGCTCCGAGCATGCACTCCAGTCCGCCATCGATATTCTGTCATCATTGAGCCTTGACCCGGCAGCTCCCTTCCGCTCGCAGCCTCTCATTCCGCAAACACCCGACATCTTTATCGATACATCCGGCGCCATCACACTCAACGACTCGCTCCTTCCCCGGTTTAAGCTGAGCCTCACACCGGAGCTCAGCCGTTTTGAGCCGTCTGCCCGCTGGATCGAGAAAATGGTCTCCCGCCGCGGCGAGATCATCACTGCTATCGTGAAAATCGTCCTGGAGGTGCAAAGCGATTTTTTCTACAGCAGAACATCCGATCTTCATCCGCTCTCGTTCAAACAGATCGCAGAGAAGCTCTCACTCCATGAATCAACCATCTCAAGAGCCGTGAAAGAAAAAGTCGTCTCCTGCCCGCGCGGGATTTTTCCGCTCAGGTTTTTCTTTCCCCACTCTAGTTCTGACTCGATCTCCCATCACACAGCCAAAGAGCGCATCAAAACTCTCATCGAGCGAGAAAACAAACAAAAACCTCTCTCCGACCAGGATCTCGCCATAGCCCTGCACGCGCAAGGCATCCCCTGCGCTCGCCGCACCGTCACCAAATATCGGAAAAGTTTAAAGATTCCCGCTGCCTTTCAAAGAAAATGTAAGAACGTCGATTAAAAACGATTTAGTGAACTCTTGATCGGGAAGTTTTTCGAATTGCTCTTTGATCCAAGCCATATATGCCGCGTGATTGTCCAACCCATCAGAGCGAAATACTTCCTTGAAAATTTGATCGAATATCAAAGTAGTAGCTCCGTTAAAAAATTCGTTCATCACCGGGCTTCCTACTTGAATTACTTGTTTCATCTCAGCTGTCACTTTCAAGACATCCGTAAAAACCATTGGCAGGTATTTTTTGAATAAAAACCCCAACCCAAAACACTTCATTTCTTCTGTCAGGCAGGCGTTTGAAGCAGCTTCTATATAACGACTCATAAATGTGTTATAAAATGGCGATGTTTGACTAAGTTGGGTCTCAAACAGCCGCATAAATTGCCCTTTTATTGCTTCCTGCCTATGAGAAAATAAGTCTTTAGAATCGGATTCAAGTATCACTCTATTAAAGATGCAGCACTCTTCGATCGCTGTCTGAATCGGACGGGTTTTTTGCATAGCATCAAGGAATTTTTCCCCCAAACCCACAAACACCTGACCAAATGCCCAAGGTATATTCCTTTTATCTTGCTGATCTTCTGCCCATCTATCGTAAAGCTCCTCAACTTCTCTTGCTGTGAAAAGTTCAGTTGCACGACTTCTGAACGGGTAGTTCTGTTGTTTTAATTCCCGTCCAAAACAAGACAAGCCGTTTTGAATAACTGTTTTTCTAAAGGCAGCAATCATCTGAGCTGCATTATCCATCCGAAGATTTCTTTGAGAAGCTCTTGTTACTAATACACTTGCCCCGTGGTTAAAAATACCGGCAGCTGCAGTTATCACCAGCAACGCCAAGGCCTTCAAAAACGGCCTTCCTGCAAGCAGCTTCCAGGCACAAATGTCAAAGACTATTCCAAGAGAGATAGAACCGTATTTAAAGAGTTGAGCAGTTTTTAAAACATCGTCCCATATTTTTTTGCTCGCAGGCAGAGCAGGGAATGAAAAAGGCAGCCCCTCTCTCGAGATTTCCATGGTATCATAAACTTTCGTGGGTGTTGAATTGTAAAATTCAACAATCGAATGACCAGATACACGGCAAACGATGCAAGCCATAAAAATGGTCCTCTAAATGAATTTCTTTGACAAAGATTTTATCAAGATTTCAATTTTTAGAAAATGAGATTCGAGGGAAAGCTTGGAAGCTTTCCCTCAAGTATAGATTAATAATTATAAGAGAAGTTCAGATAGGCTCTATTCTCCCAGAATCTGCGGCTGATCTCCGCATCGTCATGGAATGAGAATGAGAAGCTGTCGTCATAGGACATGACGGTGATCCCGACGCTGGGGGCAACCAGGCTGCGGGCCGGACGGAGTCCGCGCGATGTGAAGCTGCAGCTGGTGTTCTTGAAGCTGGAGCGGAACTCAGCAGAATCGAGCTGCTTTTCCCAAACCCAGCTTGCCTTGAAGTAAGGAATGATCTTCACATTTTTGTAGTTATAAGAGTAAAGAACCTTGCAACCCAGATCGCTCCTGACATAACGGGAGTCTGTATCTTTGATATTGAGGTCGATGCTTTGGGCGCCGTGTTCACGGATCGATCCTTGATGGACGAAGACGTAATCGGCTCTGGCAAACGGCTCAACCTGATATTCAGCAGGGTAGAAAAGAAGGCCCGTTCCCAAAGATCCCCCGAGCTGATATCCGCCGTGGCTGTTTTGCGCTTTACGATTGACACCGGGGAATTTGATCACGCGGGTCGCATGGTAATGGTTGTAAGAACCGATCAGAGCAGCGTCGGCAAACGCCCACTTGTTATACCACGCTCCATAAACCGCGCCGTAGTAGCTGTTGATCGTTGCTTTATCTCTAATATCGTCCCACTTAACATCAGTGAAGGTGTAGCCGGTAGCGCCTCCCACATAGACATTGCGGCAGACTTGATAATCGGCGCCGCCAAGGGCTCCGCCTGTCAAAGCCTGGTATCCGTAATTTTTTTGCTGCGAATGCTGGTTTGCATATTTGCCAATCGGCTCAAACCAAGCGGTGCCTTTGTTTACAGCTGCTGCAGATACAGGCTCAGGCTTTGTTGGTTCAGCTGATTGAACTTCACCGCCCTCTGACATTTCTGTTGAATAAACTGGAGACTCTCTTCGTTCAACCGGAGCATTAACCATTCTTCGGAATCCAAACCGCTGCGTCAGTGTTGAGCGCACGAGGATGTCGTTGTTTTCCTGAGCAAGAGCCAGCGCGCCGAATTGCGACGGCTGCATTTGATTAAACGCTTTACTGAGTGCCGGCAGGCTATTGCTGATCAGTTCCAGAGAATTGATCACATAGAGTCCGTCGCTTCCCACTCCGCCTGAGATTGATTCGATGCATTGCGATGCCGGATCGCCGGTAACGAGACTCGTGAAGGGAATCGTTATAAACTCGATCTGGATGTTATGGGCATTGTAGATCGCCACTGCTTTGTAGCGGTTGAATAAGGGAACAACGACGTTTGTATACGTTCCTGTGCGTGTTCCCGTAAATGTTGCAACGGTATAAGTGAGCGGAGCCGTATAAGAGCCTAGAAGGGGAAACGGCGTCAGGGTTGTCCCTGGATTGATCGTAATGTTGCCGTCGATTCCAGTTACATTGATCGTGGAGGCTTGTCCCAAATCATTCACTTCAATCTGCAGCGTGCCTGATTCGACATAAGGACCGGCGATATTCAAAGTGCCGATCGTCGTGCTCTGCGTTACTGCTCTATAGTTATGAACTATATTCGTGCCGCTGATGTTCAAGGCGCCGCTCGTCATGCCGCTTGATATGCCACCAGGAGCAACGGTTCCAAAGTTATTAACTCCATTCGTACCGCCGCCGACAGTTCCTGTTCCTGTTAAAGTTCCTGCAGCATCAATTTGAAATTGCGCTGGAACAACTGCTCCTGATGCGATATTGAGTGTTCCCTTTTCAACCTCGACCGTTCCTGTCATTGTGCTGACGCCTGTGAGCGTGAGCGTGTACGGCGCATCTAAAATCAATCTGGCGGTGCTCACCGTATTGCTGATCACGCCTGCAAAAGAAGTGTTATTCATAGGAATCAAAGTCAGCGAGTTGCCGCCCAGCCTTAATTCTGCTGCCCCGCTGTTTCCGATGAGCGCTCCGATGGTTTGCGGATTCGTTGCAGCGCTGATATCAAAAGCTGCGCTACCATCGATTTCAATATCTCCAGTGATGGATCCGGGTCCTGCAATGGCCAGTGTCCCGCCGGAAATAATTGTGCCTCCCGTGTGAGCAAAGGCCCCCTCGACCTGCAGCACGCCGCTTGTTCCGTCGATATCAAGAAGTCCAGGTCCACTGCTTGACCCTGTTGTCGTCACCGTAAATGTTTGGAGATTGATCTCACTGAGCGGTGAATTAAAATTGAACGGACGCGATGTAACAATTGGTCCCGCATCGATCTGCAATGTCGGAACATTGATCCCGGTTCCCGTCCAGGTGACAGGCGCTCCTGCTTGCCCTAAACTTCCGTCGCCCTGAATCCCGAGCGTCGCATTTCCATTGATAATCGTCCCGCCGCTATAGGTGCTTGTTGTTCCTGTAAGCAGCCACGTGTTGTTTCCTGTGACTGTGACAGAGCCTGTCCCGGTTATGGTTCCTTGAAAAGAGTCGCTGGCTGCAGTTGTTGTCTCAGTCAAACTGTTCGGCCCCATCGCAATCACGGGAGATGCGCCCGTACTAACAATATTAGCTAAAGTCACGTTGCTGCCGGCATCTGTAAAATTAAAGGTTCCGCTTGCCATGGAAAGCGTTGTAGTATCGGGAACTGTTGCACCCGAATCTAAAAATAGTGCGCCCGTTCCATTAATATTTGCGTTTGTAAGTGTAGGGACTGATGCACCCGAACCTAAAAATAACGTACCGGTTCCATTCACATTGAGGGTTGTTAGCGTATTGGCTCCATTCAGTGTTAAATTGCTGGCCCCCGACAAAGTAAGTTCTGCGGTTGTTCCCATGCTTGCAAGCCCCTGATCGGTCGCAATAGGATTCGCTAAAACCAAATTATTCGAGAGGTCGAAAGCAAGGAGCGAAGGAGAGCCATCTATCATGAAGAAGTCTACCCCCAAGCCCCTGCCTGCTGTCCCGGCATCTGCTGTTGTACCTCCGGCGGCGCCTCCTGCTCCACCTGTCACCGTACTGCCGCTCACAGAGAAAGAGCCGCTAAATGTAGCCTGCGCACCCGGACCGATATAAACCGCGCCGCCCAAAGCAGCACCGCCTCCGCCTCCGCCGCCCACAATAAGGCTAGAAGGGCTAGATGCTCCTCCGCTGCCTCCACTTCCACCTGCTAAAAGCGAAGCTCCTCCAAGTCCAACAGGCGAGCCGCCGAGAGCGCCTCCGCCGCCTCCGCCTCCGCCGCCCACTCCTCCAAGTCCTCCCACAAATCCTGGCTTATTGGTGCCTCCGCCGCCGCCGCCTCCACCCAATCCACCGAAGCCTCCGTTCAATGTAGGTCCATTAACTCCGCCTCCGCCGCCCCCTCCGCCTGCAGGACCTCCGGCTCCCCCAACGGCCATGTCCGGCGCAGAAGTTCCGGCGCCGCCCCCTCCGCCTAATCCCATGCCGTTTTGTGCAGGAATTGATCCACCCTGTACTTTTGCTCCATTTCCTCCGTTGTTACCAGAACCGGCGCCAGTTCCTCCGAATCCTCCCCCTGCATTAACTACCTGAGTCCCGCCGCCGCCGCCGCCGCCACCAATAGTGGCTCCGCCAACAGCCACCGCATTACCTCCGTTGCCCGGAGGAAAATTAGAGTCGCCTCCTATGCCTCCGCCAGGCAGACCGCCGCCTCCTCCTCCGCCCCCATAACCCATACCGGTTCCACCTGCGCCGCCGCCAAAAGCTCCGGCTCCGCCTCCTCCGCCAGCCGCTGGAACAGCGGTTCCTGGGCCGCCGGTGCCTCCGGCTCCTCCTTGAGCAGTATTATTGGAGAGCGCGAGATTGGTGAACGCAGCTATTACACCCGAGTTAAGAAAGATTGCGCCCCCGGCTGCCGCTCCACCGCCGCCGCCTCCTCCGCCTCCTTCGGATACGGCGCCTCCTGTAGCACCTGTCACTTTTCCTCCTGTAATTGCAAGAGGTCCTGTCGCATCACCTGTCACCGCAAATGTTCCCGAGTCGAAGAAAAACACCTGATTGTTATTACCATCGATTGTGAGTCCTTGTGCGGCGGCGGCATTTATAGCGAGGGTGGTGCCGACATTCTTCATGAGCGGAGGCAAATTGGAGGCTAGGGTAATCGTTGAGTTCAGAGGGAGTATAATTGTAATCGTATCGGCGGTGCCCGGCGTTGCATTCGTACTTTGCATGGCTGCACGCAGCGAACCGGCTCCGCTATCGGCTGTGGTAGTCACAGGATAATTGGCTCCCCATGCCGGACATGTGAGAAACAATGTTGAAGAAAGTGCGAGTTTTAAAATGGGAAATCTTGAAGATGACATATTTTTTCCTTGTTTACAGACCTTTGTTTTTCATCCTTATAGAATCAAAGAAAAATATAGTAAAGCAAGTTTTTAGCGAAGTGACAAGAGCGCGGCAATCAATTGCCCTCGCTGAGTTGAATCAGGGGTTAGGTTTGCAGTTGTGAGAGCAAGCGTGCGGATTTCGCGGTCAGTGAGGCAAAGAAGGACGGAAAGCGGAAGCTTTCTTTTGAGGCGGTAAAAGAGAAGCTGTTTGTAGAAAAGACGGAGAACGAAAAAAGAAAGGATCGGGAAAGAGACAAGCGGAAAGAATGAGAGAAAGAAGAAGGCTGCGGCAAAGAGTGGAAACTCCCAGATGCGCTGGAAGAGAGGGCCGAAGAATCGTTTCCAACGTGAACGGGAGACGGAGTAGGCTAGGATCTCTTCGAAGGCAGGTTCATGAAACGCTTCGCGTGCAGCGTGGATCGATTCGTGGTGGAGGATATCTGAGAGAGAGTTGCCGAAGAGGGTTTTGGTTTGAAGCGCAGGATGAAGCTGGATGAGGGGCGCGTCCCAGAAGATGGCGCCTTCCCAGGGGAATAGTTTTTTGGAAGAGTACGAGAGCGGAACCCAGTCGATAGAAAATCCCCAGGCGGATGGAAGCGGAGGGACATCGTTCCAATCCGGTATCTGCGGGCGGGAGCTTGCCCGGAGCAGAAACGCTTCCTCTGTCTCGGAGGGCCCTGGGATCAGCCCCCGCTTGAAGAGAGGGAGGAGATCCATTATATTTTGGCCGACGTCCTGCGATACTTCATGAAGAGTATGACAAGGCCGATGATGTTAATGAATGAAAATGCTCCGAAGGCAAGAAGGATCTTGTTGGTCTTCTTGGAAATTTTCACAAGCCTTTCTCGGACATTTTTTTCAAACTCCGTTTCATTCTCAAACCACGTTCCTTTATAGAGATGCCGGGCAAAAAGAGCATCTTTTTCTTCGGGAGCGTTGAAATAAAATGTAGGAAGCGCGATGTCGCGGTTGCCTTCTTTGTTAGCCAGCGACATAAATGTCCGGCCGACAACTTGGAATGTGCGGTGCGCGACGCGGTTGATGATGGCATCGCGGTCTTTGCCGGGATATTCATGCTCGATGCGGTCCCACTCCACGTCAAGCCATTCCATGCATCGCTTCAAGATGGGGTGGCCTTGGCGCGAACCGATGAGGTTGTTGGTCGGAATCACAGACGAGCTGAGCGGCGACTCGTGCGGCATTTCCAATCCGCAATAAAAGTCGTAGGCTTTGCAGAAAGGATCAAATGACTGGAAGCATTTGACGTCGTGATCGACGTAGATGCCGCCTTCCTGATACAGAATCTCATAACGGAGGAGGTCTGACTTTTCGGCGTAGTTGTCGGATTTTTTGTAACAATCAAAGAGCTTGGTGAACTTTAGATCCTGAACGCGGGCCAGCTCCATCTGTTTATGAGGAAGGGGCCTTTCGCGGTCGGTCCAGAACTTGATGGTCCAATCAGGATGCTTTGCGATCCAGGAGCGGACATTTTCGACAGACTCGCGAGGAAAAGGTTTGGGTCCGATCCAGATAAAGTGGATGACTTTAGGAACGTGGTACATCGACGACTTCATTTGGAGGAATGGAATATTTTTCTCGTAGACCGTTTTGAAAAACTGGAGGTTTTCAAAATCTTCGGGCGTTTGAACATATTTCCAGGCGGGAAGCCCATGCCCCATGAGCGTTTCGAAGTCGTTCTTGTCTGCCTTCTCTTCTTTTTTGGAGCATCCTAGTAGGAATGGTAAAAGCAATAATATGAGCCATCGATAACTTTTCATGAGGTCCTCTTTTTTCTTAAGAAAAACAGTCCAAAGCCGATCAGGAGCAGATTCACTCCAAGGGCGGCGAATTGGATATGGTTCATATGATCATACCGTTTTTCAATTTTAGTGATGCTCTGCCGTGTCTCTTTTTCGAATGTGTCGGTGGCTGCGGGAGCCGCCCAGCTGTTGGCAAAGAAATGTTCGGATAAAACCGGCTTTAATCCTTTTTTGGGGAAGAAGTATGAGGCGGGAAAGACGATGTCGGTTGTGCTTGCAGGATCGAGTGTCGTTTTGAGCGCATCGGTGAGCGCCATATAGGTTCTTTCCATCACAATTTGAGTTTTTGAAAAGTGGTCATTGTCTGAATATTTTTCTGCGAGCGCATCCCACCTTTGGTCAATCAGTTCGATCACTTTCTGAATAATAGGATGGCTGGGAGCGGAGCCGATCACGCCGTTGCCGGCGGTGATATTGCGGCCGACAAAATCGGGATGGGGTGTTTCAAGTCCGGCGTAAAACGTATACGCCTGGTGGTAGGGCTCAAATGGTGTGAGGCAGCTGGCGTCGTGGTCGACGTAGACGCCGCCTTCATTAAATAAGATTTCGAAGCGGAGGACGTCCGATTTCTCTCCCCAGTTGTCGGATGCCGCGTAGCATCTGCCCAGATAGGGGAACGGATATTCTTTGATCAGGATGGTCTCCATTCCGCGGCAGGGCGCCTCACGAGGCCTGTCGGTCCAAAACTTAAAGGTCCAATCGGGGTTTTGCGCGATCCACGATCGAACATTGGAGACAGACTGCGGAGGAAAGGGCCTGGGCCCCAGCCAGATGAAATGGACGGTTTTTGGAATTTTTACATCGCCTTTAGCGGATTGAACGAGAGTAATATTGCGGTGGAAGAGCGCGCGGTACGTAGAAAGATCTTCCAGATCGACTTGCTTTTCAATGTGAGCCCAATGTTTTGTCTTGGATCCCATGGCAACATCGAATGCATCCTCTGAAGAAGGCTGCGTAAAACCTAGGAGAAGCGCCAGTAGTAAAATTCTAAAATTTTGTTTCATCTTGAGATACAAAGCTCACGGGCATTTCAATGTGAGCCGAGTCATTACGATACCCTTGCAGAGGCTTAATGTCGAGCTTAAATCCCCCCAAAAACTTCTCAAGAAGTTCAGAAACGGAGTGGCTCGTTGCAGGATAGTTTAGAACTTTGGAAGATTCATAATAAATGCCTACGCCGCTGGTTTTTCGTTTGAGGGCCCATTTGCTCTCAAGCGAATTAGGATGAGTATATTGAAGATTTGTAAATAAATCTTTAATATCGCTCTTGCGATAAAGCGTCATGTCGATCGTGTTGGGATATCCCCAATCGCCTTCTCCGGCAGAAAACTGCCACGCATAAATATTTTCTTTGAGCTTGATTGAAGGAGGAATGGCTTGATTGATATGAGTGCCCAGGCGGTAGTAGACGCCGAACGCTCCCGTTTTCTCCATCTGATCGATCCCTTCAAAGAGATCGATCTTATCCCGAACAACCATATCATCAACCGCATACATAACATAAGGATTGGGAGAGTCAAAAGTGGCTTTCAAAACCAGGGGTTTAAAATCTTGGCTAGGGTTATCGCCCTGTTTAAAAAACTGGGTGGTTTTGAATTTCTCTTTCACCCTTTCGTATCCTTTGTCGTACTCAGGAGAAGAGACCCTGTAGATAATGGAGATGCGGTCTAAATTGACCACAAATTGATCAATCGATTCTAAAAGCGCATAAAGCTGCAGAGGCCTGTCGTAGGAGAATATCACCAGGTCGGTCTTTGGTGCAGGAGCATTCTCTGATGGATTGAAGCGGAGATACGGCTTTCTTGATCTTGCGATCCAGGAGTAGCCATAATTTTTTCCTTCAACGAAATTGCCTCTTAACCTGCGGACATGGCGACCGGCAAGCTCAAAGAGCCGGTTTTCAGGGTTTTTATTTTCTGAAAAAGTTCCCTGCTCTAAAAAATCTTGCAGTTTTATTTTTTGGAAAAGATTGGCATATCCAGTCAACACACCGTCATGGGCCCATCTTTTGACATCACCCTGAAAGGCAAGCCAGGCCGCAGATCCTTCATAAAAAGTTTGGAGATGCTGCAGAGCGCCGGCATCAAGTGAGCCTTCAGAGGGGAAAAGAACAATGATATCGCTTGAAGGCACCGAATGAATCCACCTGTAGATGAGCTCCTGAGATTGATAGCCGTCCGGCAGTTTTACAAATCGAGCGGGAAATTTATTGATAAATTCCTGAACATCCGGACAAGCGGCTTCATCCGCAGAGACGGCAACCCGAAAATTGTTATAGTTTTGATTAGCAAGGCTTTTGAATTTACTGATTCGCGCACTCTGATCTGTGGTAGGCGATGAAAAAACTTGAAAGAACGGCTGCTCTTTTGTGGAACAATTTTCACAGGTTGCTGTTTTGCGGCCCTCGATCCAAAGTCCGAGCAGCGCAACCAAAACAATACCGATTCCAATGACACTCCAGCGTCTTTTCATAGCTCATCCCCTCGATTCAATAATTTTCTTAGCATACCCGAGCTGATGATTTTCTGGATAGGCATACGAACAATCCAAGGAACGGGTGGGGGGTTTTTCTTTGAAGCAGCGGTTGATCAATTCTTCTTCACTCAAGTTTGCAGCATCTGGTTGCCTGCAGCCAATTTTTAGAAAATCATGAACGGCCTCTGGCCTACCGCCATAAAATCGGGATGAGTAGATCGGCTTCTTGATGGTGGAATTCACTTTTTGAACCGCAATCAGCTGACCAAAAACTTCATTGCCGACAGAGGCGACAAAGCTCATTTTAGGATCGATGATAAAAAGATAATTGTATTCATCAAGAAGCGCCTTGTTTGATTGGAGCGCATTATAAATTTTAATCGGCCTTGCGACTCCAGCAGAAAGCCACTCGATATCATCGCCTTCCATGGATGGAGAGACGTCGCTTAAGATGAAATACTTCACGTCATGCAGTCTGCAAAAATGTCTTCTTCCCGACTCAATCAGCGATTGAACAGACTCGCTCGAAGCATCGACCGCCGGTATGCAAACCGCCACTTTTTGCCGCTCCTGCGCAGCGAGAGGAAACAGTAAAGTTATAAACACTAAAAGAAATTTAATACTCATTTGCAATGATTCTACTCCAATGCTCTGCAATTATGCCATTGGAAAAAGGATAGGAATATTAATTTTTTTAAACCCAAAGCTATTGATCAATCATTTCAAAAAAATACTATCGAGAACTGCTGGTTTTTTAAGATTTTCTCCCCAAGAAGCCTCCTCTTATATATAATGGGCGGTCACTATAGGAGAATTATATGGCCGAGGCTCCTTCAAGCCCCGATGTAGCAATCTTTTGGCTGATTGTATTCGTTGGACTATTTACCATTGCCGTCATCAAAAGAAAAAAACAGGTGGGCAAAAGATGGGATAAGCCGTTTTCTGCAAGGTTGAAAATTAATGGGACTCAGCTCTCATGCCACCATTGCAAAGAAGAACATTTTTACAAGAGAGAAGCTTTAATCGGTTCGACTCTTGTAACATTTTTTGGCTTTCATTATTTCAACCAAAGCGGCGCCTCATATCAATGTACGGTATGCGGGCATTTGCATTGGTTCAGCAGACCGAAAGAATCGGACGTTGAGTTCTTCCAAGATAAACAATAAAGCTTGTTGGAAATCTCGGTTTGATGATATTAACCAGTAAACCTATTATTTTTAAAAAATGAAAAAAGCTCTCATCATTGTAGAATCCCCCGCGAAAATTAAAACGCTCAAGAAGTTCTTAGGGCCGAAGTATTCCTTTGAGTCTTCTCTGGGTCATATCCGCGATCTGCCCAGAAAAGGTTTTGGAATCGATATCAAAGACAATTTCGAGCCGGAATATGCCGTTTTGGAAGAGAAGAAAGAAGTCATCGCCAAACTGAAGAAGGCTGCCAAAGAAGCCGAGATCGTCTACCTCTCTCCCGATCCGGACCGCGAAGGAGAGGCGATTGCCTGGCATATTTTATCCATCCTCCCGCCGAAGACAAAAGCCAAGCGCGTTACATTCAACTCGATCACAAAAGAAGCGGTACTTGAAGCGCTAGAGCATCCGCGCGATATCGATCAAGCGCTGGTAGATGCGCAGCAAGCGCGCCGTATGCTGGACCGCATCGTCGGCTATAAAATTTCTCCAATCTTGACAAGACGCGTGCAAGGCGGCAGCCAGGGCGGACTCTCAGCAGGTAGAGTTCAATCGGTTGCGCTGAAGCTTGTTGTCGACCGCGAACGGGAAATCGAAGCGTTTAAGCCGGTTGAATATTGGTCGATCTACATCGATTTTCAAGCGAAGAAAAATGACAACCCATTCACTGCAACGGTAATCACGGTTGACGGAAAACGGATCGAAAAAGAGAAAATCGAAGGAAAAGACGTCTTCCTCATTTCGAATGAGAAAACAGCCCAGTCTCTTGTCTCCAAACTGAATTCCTCGCAATTTAAAGTCGCCGAAGTTGAGAAGAAAGAAAAAAAACGGAATCCCGTCGCTCCATTTATCACCTCGACGCTGCAGCAAGAGGCCAGCCGCCATTTTGGGTTTTCAGCAACACGCACGATGGGCATCGCACAAACTCTCTACGAAGGGGTTGAGCTGGGGCAGGAAGGCGCAGAAGGTTTGATCACCTACATGCGTACCGACTCAGTCCGGATCGCTCCCGAGGCGATGACTCCGCTGAGGCACTACATTCAAAAAACTTTTGGGAAAGAATACCTGCCGGATGCTCCGCGAGTCTTTTCAACGAAGAAAAGCGCGCAGGATGCCCACGAAGCCATCCGTCCTACAAGCTTAGAGTTTTCACCTGAAAAGATCGAAAAATATTTAACACCCGATCAATCCAAGCTCTACTCGCTGATCTGGAAACGGTACATCGCCTCGCAAATGAATCCCGCCGTCTACGACACGATTTCATGCGATATTGAAGCGAGCCAAAAAATCATGCTGAGAGCTACCGGCTCCGTCATTAAATTCCCCGGATTCTTGGCTGTCTATGAAGAAAAACAAGACCGCGTGGGCGAGGCCGAAGAGAAAAAAGACGACGAACACCGCCTCCTTCCGCCGCTCGTGGTGGGCCAGCCGCTGACGCCGCTAAAAATCACACCTGAACAATCGTTTACAAAACCTCCTCCACGCTTCACAGAAGCGTCGCTTGTTAAAGAACTCGAACGGCTCGGCATCGGCCGTCCTTCGACATATGCGACGATCATGCAAAAAATCCAAAGCCGCGACTACACCGTAAAAGAGCGGGGAACGCTCAAGCCCACAGAACTGGGCACCGTGATCGCCCGCATGCTGGAAGATAATTTCAAGCTCATCATGGATGTCACCTTCACAGCGACGATGGAAGATGCTTTAGAACAGGTGGCCGAAAATAAAATTCAGTGGAAAGAGCTCATCGCCGAATTTTGGAAAGAGTTCATCCCCACCGTCGAAAATGCCGAGAAAGAGGCATTCGTTCCAAAACAGCTCACCGATCTGAAATGTCCAAAGTGCGAACACAAACTGCAGAAGATCTGGTCGAGAAATAAATATTTTTACGGCTGCTCCAACTATCCCGACTGCGATTACACAGCACCGATTGAGGCGCTCGACTTTAATAAAGAAGAGTATGCTCCAGGCTTTGATTGGGATCAGAAATGCCCCAAGTGCAAAGGCCCTATGAAGCTTCGGTTCGGCAAGTTCGGTCCCTTCCTCGGCTGCGAGACGTACCCCAAGTGCAAAGGGATCGTCAACATCCCCAAGAAAGGCGAGCCGCCTCCTGCCGATATGCCTTCATGCCCGGCCGTTGGCTGCGACGGGAATATGACCCAACGCAAATCCCGCTTCGGCAAGCCGTTCTTCTCATGCACCAACTTCCCCGAGTGCGATGTGATCGTCAACAATTTGGACGATCTGCAAAACAAATATGTGAACCATCCCAAGACAGCCTATGTGAAAAAGACAAAAGGGGGCAAATTCGGCAAAAAAGGCGGCGTAGGGCTTTCGATCTCCGATGAGCTCAAAGCTGTCGTCGGCGATACCGTCTCTTCCCGCGGCGATGTGACGAAAAAAATCTGGGAGTACATCAAAAAACACAAACTCCAGGATAAAAAGAACAAGCGTCTGATTGTTCCCGATGCCAAGCTTGCAAAAGTGTTCGGTTCAAAAACACCCGTCGACATGATGCAACTCGCCAGAGTTCTGGGCCCTCATTTTACTTAAAACAAGCTTGATGAACTAATGAAATATCATTCATATCATATTTTTTGCTTGCTCACATTAAAAACCTTAACTAAATAGCCGTAGACAACAGCTGCATGAATCCACACATAGGGCCTGAAAAGGCCCTGATTCATTTGCAGCGCAATGATCATGACAACCAGCGACAGAAAAAGCGCCATAGCTGTTTTCTTCACGGATAAATCAATCGCATCATTCTTGATCACGTCCTGAAAAGCCCGGTAAAAAACAATCCCCAGATAAATAAAAGCTATTAGCCCTACGAGCCCCAAGCTGGCAAGCACTTCCGTCAAACAGTTGGTAGGGTCATAGGCTTCAAACTCTTGCAAAGTGATCATCTTAAAATCGTAGGTTGATGCCTCCTGGAAACGCTCTGTGCTCACACCGCCGAGGCCCACTCCTAGAATAGGATGCTTTAAAAAGGTCTGAAAACTTGCAACAATCCCCTTCCACCTTGCCCAAAATGAAAAGTGTGGCATGAACCCAAAAACGAAAAACTTAAATAAAGAATGCTGCACAATTTCATAAAAGAAGATTGTAAAAGCGCCCAGCGCCAAGAAAGGGAAAACCAACGCTTTCTTAAGTTTTTGCCTTACGATATTTTTAAAATAAATGAGGATCCCCACATTTGCTGTGATAAAAAAGACAAGATAAGAAACTAAAACTCCTGTTGAAGTCGAGATGATCATCAGCATGTTTTGGGAAAATAACTTGATGCGCCTTAGAAATAGATGGTTTGCTTTTTCCCTCAGAAGAGCCATTCCGTTGTGGTACATCACATAAGGAATCATATAAAGCGCGTAATACGACGGCTCATAAGTCCATGCTTGGCCTCGTGCAATCTTTGCCACCCTTTGAAGGGCCATAGGATCATAAATTCCAAAGATAGACAGGATGACTTGTAAAACAGCATAAGATCCTACGACGAGAAAACAGCTCCAATATATCCTAAAAAACCGATCGAGGTTCATGATTTGCATGATCTGAAAAGGAATAAAGAAATAGACGGTGAAATTAAAAAGATAAACACCAATATAACCAAACGACCGCATAGGGGCGGCTCCAAAAATCGCTGAAAGAATTTGAGAAACTAAAATCAGGGTGAATGCATAGACCAAACGGCGGTCAAGCCGCCAAGCTCTTTTCTCAAATACAATCCATCCCAAAAGAAGCAGCGCTGCGATATGTCCTATTTTAGGTTTATAAATACCGATCACGGCGTGCAGAAGCTCGCCTGAAGAAAGCAGAAAATAGAGAAACAGAAGGGAGCAAAATAAAAGATCGCTAAGCGGCAGCGCGCGCCCCAAAGGGGCAGTCTTACTTGACCCTGCCATAGACATCTTCAAAACGAACAATGTCGTCTTCGCCCGTATATTCGCCGACCTGAACTTCAATCATCTCCAAGATAACTTTGCCGGGATTTTCAAGACGGTGCACCGTCGACTTCGAAATATAGATGCTCTCGTTCTCATGCAGGAGCTTCTCTTCAGTGCCAATGGTCACTTTCGCTGTCCCGCTCACCACAATCCAGTGCTCGCTGCGGTGGTAATGCATTTGCAGGCTGAGTTTCTGACCAGGATGTACAACAATGCTTTTGACTTTGAACCTGGGCCCCGTCTCTAAAATGGAATACTGCCCCCACGGCCTTTGCATGGTGGAGTGTTCCTTGATCTCTATCGACTTCTGCTTTTTGAGCTCCTCGACAAGTTCCTTAACTTTTTGGGATTCCCCTTTTTTGCCAAGAAACAGTGCATCGTCGGTCTCGACAATAATGACATCATCCAGGCCGATCGTGGAAATAAGCCGTTTTCCTCCGTAAATCAAACTATTGGTCGTATCGATGGAATGGACGTTCCCCACCTTAACGTTGTGATTCGAGTCTTTTTCAAGCGCATCAAAAACACTGTCCCACGATCCCAAATCGGTCCACGTCAGCGGAAGCGGCACCACCACAATATTTTTACTTCGCTCCATCACGGCATAATCAATGGAGATCGGCGTAACGGCCGCAAATTGATTCTGCAGCTCCTCAAAGGAGAGCTCTGCGGCCTCTTTTAACTCTGGCGTATGGTTTGCAATTTCTCTAAAAAGAGTTTTGGCGTTAAACGCAAACATCCCGCTGTTCCAAAGATAATTGCCAGCCTCCAAGTACTTTTCTGCCACTTCAAACGAAGGTTTTTCGACAAACTGCACGGCCGTGTAAATCCCGGCTTTCTCATCAAGAGCCACTTCCAAATAGCCGTATCCCGTCTCAGGTTTATCCGGTACAATGCCAAAAGTAACAATCACATTGTTTTTCGCAAGAAGCTCCGCTTCTTTGACAAGCACCGCAAATTTTTCTTGCGGCTCTATGATTTGATCAGATGGCGTGAACAAAATCGGCTCATCAAGCCCCACTCCTTCCACTTCAGTCAAATATTTCACTGCATACAAGATGGCAGGTCCCGTGTTTTTTCTGACCGGTTCGACAACAACCCTGTTTTCAAGCGACGGATGGATCGCTTTTGCCTGGCTTTTAACAAGATGGAGACATTCAGGGTTTGTGACGATGAGAATATCTTGAGGCGCCTCTTTTTCATAAAACCGCAAAATGGTTTTTTGCAGCAGCGACCATTCATCATCAATTTTTAAAAACTGCTTGGGAAAAGCATCTCTAGATAGAGGCCAAAGACGTGTGCCGCTACCGCCGGCAAGAATGACGATTTTCACAAAATTGCTCCCATTGTTGATCTACAAATTGTTTAAACTCTCTTTTGAACCGCTCAGCTCCGAACCTTTCAGAGTTGGCTCGGATCAAATTACCATTCCACTGGATTTTTTCACATTCTTCAATAGCGGGGATTAGACTATCAGCCGTTTGCTCAGAAAAAAAGACCCCTGTTTCCCCCGCGATAACCGTCTCAAGCGCCCCGCCCTTTCCATAGGCGATGACAGGAGTTCCCGACGCCTGCGCCTCGACAGGAGCGATCCCAAAATCATCTTCCGCCGCAAAAACAAATCCTTTGGCTCTTCTCAGCAGCTCTTTCAAGTCCGACTGAAAACCCAAAAATTCAATATTACCCTTTGCTCGGGCCTTCAGCTTTTCAAAATCAGGCCCCTCTCCCACAATCTTTATCTTTTTCTCGGGCATCTTATTAAATGCCTCCACAATCAGATCGACCCTCTTATACGGCACCATCCGGGAAACAGTCAGATAATAATCTCCCCTGTCAGAGCTAACCGCAAAGTGACCCGTGGCAACTGGCGGATAAATAACCGTCGATTCCCTTCCGTACACCCTTTGAATCCTCTCAGCCACAAAATGGGAATTGGCAATAAAGGCATCGACCCTTGAAGTTGCATTTAGATCCCACTTTCTCACAAATTTTAATATCTGCCGGGCCACGGCAGCCTTGACCGCCCCTGCAGACTCCAAATATTGCTCCTCCAAATCCCAGGCATACCGCATCGGAGTGTGGCAGTAGCAAAGATGGAGCTGATGCGGATGGGTCTTCACCCCTTTTGCAACCGCATGGGAGCTCGAGATAATGAGATCGTATTCTTTCAAGTCAAACCGCTCGACGGCAAATGGAAAAAGAGGAAGAAAATTTCGGTATTGGGTCTTGGCAAGCGGAAGCTTTTGAATGAAGGAGTGTTTAACATCGGCTTTTTGAATATTGGCCGACAGCGCCACATCCTGATTTTGAAGCAGCGTGAAAACAGGCGATGGGTAAAGCTCCAGGATCTCTTCGAGCACCTGCTCCGCCCCGCCCTGCGTCATGAGCCAGTCGTGAATGATTGCTGTTTTCATAATTGATTGATCACTTCTATGTGCCTCTCTGCAGATTTTTCCCAGCTGAATTGATCGACCCTGTTTTTTCCTTTTTCGATGAGGGTTTGGCGCAATGAATGATTTTCAATCAACGCGCACATTTTTTGAGCCATATCCTCCTCGGAAAAAGGATCGACATAGAGCGAGGCTTCACCGCATACTTCGGGAAGGCTTGCTGCCTGAGAAACAATGGTTGGACACTCCATGCACATTGCTTCCAAGGGAGGAAGGCCAAATCCTTCATAAGTGGATGGATAAATCATCCCATATGCTTTTTGATAGAGTAGAGGAAGCTCGCTATCTTCAATTTGATCTAGATGTTCTACACCGCGAGGAATAGCTTCTTGAAAACTCTTCCCCCTTTTTCCCACCACAATAAGCCGAAAGGCGTCATGCTTCTTGAGGACAAGATTCCAAGCCTTAAAAAGACGTGATAAATTTTTATGAGGAGCTAGAGTTCCAACATAAATAAAATAGTTTTCCACAGGATGATTAGTTTGTATAGAAAAGAGGTGCCTATCGACGCCATTTGGTATTACGGTGATTTTTTCCTTAGCCAGATGCGTCGCTTTGATAATCTCCTCCAATGAAAACTTTGACACAGTGATCACATGATCCGATCGAAGCGCTGCGTTTTTAATCATCATTTTCGCATAAAGCCTCTCTTTCGATGAAAAAGAGCCTTTCAAATGATAGACATCATGGATTGTAACCAGACGCTTTTTTGCACGCAGAGGCGAAAGAGGGGTATTATAATGCGGCGACCAAAAAAGATCGCACGATGGCATCCGAAGCGGCAGATGCCACTGCTCGCTCAAAGAGTAAATAGGCGCAGAAATGGGAATCAGGTCGCACCTTTGAAGCTCAGGCCACTTTTCAATAAAGGAGATAGGCGCCATTACCCGCAGAGAGGGAAATGCTTTTTTCAAATAAGGCAGAAGGTTGCGGATATAAGTGCCGATTCCTGAATGAAATGCCATCCGGGCATCTATGCAAATTTCTTTCATAGGATTTTCGACAATTTAGTCCGAAGGACAAGAGAGCGAACCCGATCGGAATATTTAAAAAGATAACGGATCAGAAAGTATCTGAGGTTAAGGACAAACTTCTTTTTCAGAGAATCGCCCTTGTTTTTTCCGGACGGCAAGTATCCGTAAGCGCTGCCGGTAATGTAGGAACTTAGCCTCATCGATAGATGTTTCAAAAAAATGACGTGAAAATCGGTATAGTTGATGTTGATTCCAATAAACTTGGCCGCTCGATCTATTTTCTTTTTATTTGCCATCAGCTTTAAAAAACTTTTCATCACTTTTTTTAAGTCGCGTTTCTGTCCTATTGAATCTTCATCGAACCCAAAATCGAAAATATACAAAGACGCCTCTTGCTGCTCTAAGAAAAGCTTTCCTGTAAACTGGTTGGCTTCAAGATAAGATTCGAGCATCTTGACCAGCTTCGAATTGTGCCCGATGTAAACAACATTCGTCGACTTGGGGGCATTGCTTAAATGGTCGGCCAAGTAAGTAAATATCCGAGGCGTTGAATACGTCCATCGATTGTACAGATTCAAATCATGCAAAACTTCGTAATCTCTAACGGGAAAACTCTTTAAAGTTTCAGCGATGCCGCTCAGGTGCTGCTCGCATCCGAACGTGATTTCTTCAATTTTTTCATTAACAAGACCCCAGTCGGGACCATTTGCAATAGGATTAATCGCATTATTATTTACAAACCGGTTCAAATCATTCGATGTTCGATTCTTGTTATGCAGCACGGACTCCTTATGAGTATGATTGCAATGATATCCTTTCAAAACCTTCTCGAGCGAGCCGCATTTCTTCCCAAGAAGAGACATCCGTTTAGCTAAATTTGAATCAACATGCCATCCTTTCAGCATGGCCTCATCGAAGCCTCCCATCTCAATAATATCCTTTCTGGGCATGAGCTGAAAATCGCCAGGATTGTCAAACAAAAGAAAACCCTCTTTCCTGACACACGTATTGAGATGAAGTTTAGAGGAATTTTCGCGAAGAAATGAGATGTTCCAAGCCGGATCCAATCTTTTTAAAGCGAGCTCCCACAAGTTTTCCGGAAGCTCAAAGCGGGGCAGGCAGTAATAGCCATCTTCCAACGATGCAGCAATCTCTGACAAGCTCGCTTTCTCTTGCGGCACAAAGATCATGTCGACATTCGTTGACAAAACCCATTTGTTGTTAGGATTGCTTCGCCTGAGAGCAATATTTCTTGCAACAGGCTCAAGAATAGAAAGATGCGTTTTAAACCGGGCGTGATGATGCGGGCGCACCCTAAATATTTTAATTAAGCTTTTTGTCTTATCGGTGAGCGTGTCTTGGATCGCCTCTACGATTGTAGGCAGCTCATCTGAGGAATTGTAATCGACAAAGATAATCTCATCGTCATTATCAGAAAGAAGCTCTGCAAGACAATTTAAACTAATTGCGAGCCGCTTGTGATAGTTATAACCATGATCATCATTTCGACCGAACAAAAGGATTGATAGCATTAATTAGCGCCTGTTTTATGCAACACAATACCAAATCTCTGCATCCAAAGTCGATATAAGATTGAAAAATTAGGGGGGTTTTTGCTATGAAGGAAGATTAACACTTAGCCAAAAAGATTATTTATGAAAATTTCTGTCATTGGATTAGGCAAACTGGGATCCCCTTTATCTGCTGTTCTTGCTAGCAAAGGCCATGAGGTTATCGGTGTCGATTTAAACCCTGACTTCGTAAACAAAATCAATCAAGGCATAGCGCCTGTGCCAGAGCCATGTTTGCAAGAGCTCATCTCAACGCACCATACACGCTTAAAAGCAACACTGGATTACGAAGAGGCCGTCCTTGGATCGGATGTCACTTTTGTGATCGTTCCAACACCGAGCGCAAGCGATGGCCTTTTTTCAAATAAATATCTTCTAAAAGCCGTCGAGCTGATTGGAAAAGCGCTGACAAAAAAAAACGGCTACCACTTAGTTGTCATTACCAGCACTGTCACCCCCGGCTCCAGCGATGGAGAGATCAAGGAAGCGTTGGAAGCTGCATCCAACCGATCCGTCGGTCCTGCTCTCGGCCTCTGCTATAACCCTGAATTCATTGCGCTCGGCAGCGTCGTTCGCAATATGCTCTATCCCGATATGATTTTGATCGGCGAGTCCGATCAAAAAGCAGGCGATCTTCTCGAAGAGATTCATCGCTCAACCTGTGAAAACGCGCCTCCAGTAAGGCGCATGAACCTGGTCAACGCCGAAATTGCTAAAATCTCTATCAACACCTTCGTAACTACAAAGATTTCTTACGCGAATATGCTCTCTGATATTTGTCAGCGCCTCCCCGGAGGGGACGTCAATATCGTGACCGACGCCATCGGGCTTGATACCCGTATTGGGGCTAAATATCTCAAAGCTGCCGTCGCCTTCGGAGGCCCCTGCTTTCCGCGCGATAACATCGCCCTGGCAGCTTTTGCCCGCAAGATCGGCGCCAGAGCAGACCTTGCCGAGGCAACACAAGACATCAACACCTATCAAAATACGCGGCTCCTGGAGCTCGTAGAAAAGCATGCCAAAAGTAAAAAAGTCAGTATTTTAGGCCTCTCTTACAAACCCGGCACCTATGTTGTCGAGGAAAGCCAGGGGATTCATCTTGCGAACCAGCTCAGTGAACAAGAGTATGAAATTTCCGTTTACGATCCGATGGCTCTTGATGAAGCAAGAAAAACCTTAAGTCCTAAAGTTAAAATTTCATCATCCGTTCAAAATTGCCTTGAACAATCAGACACCATCCTGATTATGATCCCATGGCCTGAGTTTTCCAGGGAAATCACTCCAATAGCTTTGCAAAATACCGACAAAGTAATCTTGGATTGCTGGCGCCTTCTCGACAGAAAGGAATTTGATGGCGTATGTACTCTCGTCTATTTAGGATATAAGCAACCCGTGGCTCAATTGAAGGAGGCAACCTGTGGATAAAAATGATTTGATTGTAATAGCCGGCGCTGGCGGATTCATTGGTGGTCATTTAACCTCAGATCTCGTAAAACAAGGATTCAAACGGATAAGAGCCGTTGATGTAAAGCCGTTTGACAATTGGTATCAGCGGTTTCCTGAAGTCGAGAATATCCAAGGCGATCTGAAAGATAAAATCGCTTGCGAGCAGGCCTCTCAAGGAGCAAGGTACATTTTTAATCTGGCCGCCGACATGGGCGGAATGGGATTTATTGAAACCCATAAAGCCGAATGCATGTTATCCGTCCTCATCAATACGCACCTCCTTTTAGCTGCAAAAAAATACCGCGTTGAGAGATTCTTTTTCTCCTCCTCCGCTTGCGTTTACGCAGCAGAAAAACAACATACGGCTCAAATTATCGCCTTAAAGGAAGAAGATGCTTACCCTGCTATGCCCGAAGACGGCTATGGATGGGAAAAGCTCTTCAGCGAACGGATGTGCCGCCACTTCAGGGAAGATTACGGCATGATCACACGCATGGCCAGATACCACAACGTCTACGGACCTAATGGCACCTATAAAGGCGGAAGAGAGAAAGCGCCTGCTGCCCTTTGCAGAAAAATTATCGACGCCAAACTCTCCGGCAACCATGAAATTCAAATCTGGGGCGATGGCGAGCAAACCCGCAGCTTTATGTACATTGACGACTGCGTACATGGAACCAAAGCCATCATGCATAGCGACATCCTTGAACCCATCAACCTAGGAAGCAGCGAGCTTGTCACTATTAACCAGCTGGTGGATATCATTGAAGACATCGCCGGCATCAAAGTTGAAAGGAAATATCAACTCGACGCTCCTCTTGGAGTGCGCGGCCGCAATAGTGATAATACTCTTATCCAGGAAAAATTGGGTTGGGAGCCCTCTATCACTCTAAAAGAAGGCGTGGAGAAAACTTACAAATGGATTTATGATCAAATGACAGTAGCCGTAGGATCGACCGTATGAAAAACCAAGCCGTAGACAATTTTTCGGAAATCCCCATCCAGGCAGTTAAATCGTATTGGAATGCAAGACCCTGCAACCTCAAACATTCTACAAAAACCGTAGGAACAAAAGAATATTTTGACGAAGTGGAAAAGCGGAAATTTTTTGTTGAGCCCCACCTCGTTCAATTTGCGGACTTCCCCTCCGTTAAAGATAAAAAAGTCATGGAAATCGGGTGCGGTCTTGGAACAACAACGGTGAACTTTGCCAAAGCAGGAGCCAAAAAGGTAACTGCCATCGACCTGTCCGACGCTTCTATTGCTCTGGCCAAACAAAGAGCCGAGGTCAACGGACTCCAGAACATCATTAGCTTCCATAATCTCAATGCCGAAGAGCTCTCGCAGCACATTCCTAAAGAAGAGTACGATTTGATTTTTTCATTCGGTGTCATCCACCACACGCCGAATCCCGAAAAAATCCTTAAAGAAGTGCATAAATACTTAAGCCCCAGCGGTACGCTAAAGATCATGGTCTATTACCGCTACTCATGGAAAGTTTTATGGATTGTCATGAAATATGGAAAATTCCAATTTTGGAAGCTTTCAAAACTGGTCGCCCAATACTCCGAGGCGCAAACGGGATGTCCAATCACCTATATTTACAGCAAAAAAGAAGCGAAAAAAATGCTCGACTCAGCCGGGTTTGAAACAACCAATATCGAGGTCGATCATGTATTTCCCTATAAAATTCCCGAATATGTCAAATATCAATATGTAAAAGAATGGTATTTCCGCTGGATGCCCCAATCACTGTTTAGGTTTTTTGAAAGAAAGTTTGGCTGGCACCTTTGCCTCACTGCGGTTAAAAAATGAATTCTAATGAACAGATCCTCTTGAGCGTGGTTGCGACTTCCCGCAATGACAACCATGGGAAAAATCTGCTTTATCGCATGCAGCAGTTTGTGGACGGGTTTGTAGAGCAATGCAAAAGACACGATCTGAGAGCCGAACTCATTCTTGTTGAGTGGAACCCTCCGGAAAACACTTTACCCCTTTCTGAGGCCCTGGTTTATCCAAAAGATAAGGGTCCATGCACGATCCGCATCATTCGAGTTCCTAAAGAAGCTCACATGCAGCTGGATCATTCCGATAAAATACCCCTTTATCAAATGATCGGCAAAAATGTCGGGATTCGTAGGGCAGCCGGAAAGTTTATTCTAGCTACGAATATCGATGTTCTTTTTTCTGATGAGCTCATTTCTTATCTTAAAACCAACTTAACCTCAGGCTGTCTTTACCGAGTTGACCGTCTCGATGTTCCCGAAAAGCTTCCTGAAGGCGTTGCATTTGAAAATCTTCTTGGATTCTGCCGCAAAAACGTTCTTCGGATTAATGCAAAGTACGGAACAATTCTCATGGAAAAACAGCCGAAAAGCCTCGCTATAAACAGAATGAAAAACTTTACGACCAAGCTTATAAGTGTAATTTTAGAAGCAAATTTAGTCATGTTTTATAAACTTTCAATAGCTTTTTCCAACAAAATAAAACGTGTCCTCCGATGGAGTTTATGTACATTTTATCCTGCTAATCCCTTTATTTCTCATACAAATGCTTGCGGTGATTTTACCCTCCTCTCTTCTCAAGATTGGTCGAACATAAGAGGCTATCCCGAATGGAATACCTTTTCTTGGCATGTCGATTCTGTTCTCATTTTTCAAGCAAAACAGCACGGAATCAAAGAAATGGATCTGCCTAGAAAATTGCCGATTTACCACATTGAGCATGAAGCCGGCTCAGGCTTCTCGCCTGAGAACGCCCATCTTTTATTTAAACGCCTTGATGACAAGGGCATTCCCTATCTCAGCGACAAAGCATTAAAAGAGCTCCTATCTCAAATGAAAAAATCGAAAGAAAAAGTCATCTACAATGATACTGATTGGGGCATGGCCAAGCTGCCGCTCGAAGAAGTTATCATCTCATAATTAGATAGAACAACATCTGTTGCCCCAGATTTAAAAAGATGGCCTTCTTTGATCCAAAGCGTTTTTTTGCATAGAGTTCGTATCTTGTCAAACTGATGGCTCACAAACAAAATCGTGCGTCCTTCACGAACAATCGACTTCATTTTTTCAATGCATTTGACCTGAAACTCCGCATCGCCGACCGCTAAAATTTCATCAATGATCAAAATATCGCTTCTAAGATGCGTCATAATTGAAAACGCAAGCCTAAGAAACATGCCGCTTGAGTACCGCTTGACAGGCGTGTCCAAGAATTTCTCCACACCCGAGAATGCAACAATCTCATCAAAATGCTTGGTTACTTCCGATCGCTTCATTCCCAGCATCGCGCCGCTCAAGAAAATATTTTCACGGCCGGTTAGCTCCAAATGAAACCCCGTTCCAACCTCTAAAAGAGCACTGACGCGACCATGGATCTCGACCCTGCCGGTTGTGGGCCAAGTGACACGCGCTAAAATCTTTAAAAGAGTGCTTTTGCCTGAACCGTTAGACCCGATGATTCCAACCGTTTCGCCTTGTTCCACAGAAAAATTAAGGCCTTGCAGCGCCCAGAATTCCCGTTCATCCACCTTCGGTTGGCCACGATCTTTACCCCAAAAAGCAAGAACATCCAACAAGCGGCGGTAGTTGCCAATGCTGAATTCATTGATAAAATATTTTTTGCTCAGGTTTTCAACAGTGATAATCGGGTTAGATGACATCGGCAAGGGTCCACTCCAGTTTTCGGAAAATAATCAAACTCACCCACAGTAAAATTAGGGTTGATGCGCAAGCAATTGAAAAAGAGCTCGTAGGAAACTGCATATGCCCCAGCAGCGACCACCTAAAAAACTCTATGATCCCCGTCAAAGGATTGAGAGAAAAAATCCAACGCCACTTTTCCGGGATGGCTGTCATCGAATAGGCAATGGGCGATGCGTACATCCAAAACTGTAAAAAGAAAGGTATAATATGTTTAAAGTCGCGGTAATGCGCGCTAAGACAGGAGAGTAAAATATTGAACGCCGTTGAAAATAAAAAAATCAATAAAATCCCTGCAGGCAGGAGCAAAAGCTGCCACGTAATTGGATAGTGATAACTTACCATCAATATCCCCAGCGTCAACAAGGCAAAAACACAATCTAAGATAACCCCCAGCGTGCCTGCTACAGGAAGAAAAAGACGTGGAAAATAGACTTTTTGAACAAGCTGCGTTTCATTGACAAGGCTTGTGCTTGCCCTTTGGACCGACTGTGAGAAAACAAGCCAAGGGATCAGTCCGCAAAAAGCAAAAAGCACATAAGGGATACCGTCGCTTTCAACTTTCAGCCATCTCCCAAAAATAAAAGAAAACAAGAAAGCCGTCATGAGCGGCTGAAGCACCACCCAAACCACCCCAAGAAAGGTCTGCTTATATCTCAGCTTGATATCCCTTAGCATCAGCATAAACAAGACCCACCGAAACTCGACCATTTCGGTGAAATCACGTCTGCACCAAGATGTTCTTGGCTCTATAATTAAAGGTTTCATCGCTTGAGGGAGCATAGGTAAAATCTCTATAAAAAGCAAGGGGAGTAGTTCTCAAAAATTGAGATTGATATCTTAAACCCCTGAGAGATAAACTCTCATTTCGTCATTATGGATTCAGAAAACACTTTATCTCCGTTCGGGCCGACTCTAATCAATAGAGCTTTTTTCAAATGCAAAACATTCATCGTTAATTTGGATTGGGAAATTAAGTTGTTGTTACTATTGCCACTCGTATTAATCTTCTTGAATGATAGTTGGATTTATTCAAATATTTTAGCCGGCTGGATCGATGCGTGGATTTACCTTGGTCATTTTGTCGATTTAAAACAACACTTAAACACCTTTGCTGGCACTTATTATGGAACCCGACTGCCTTGGATTTTACCGGGATTTTTAGCCCATCAATTTTTCTCACCGCTACTCGCTAACTATATTTTTCATCTTGTTTTTTATTGCTGTTCTACCATTTCTCTTTTTTTAATATTAAAACACACTCTTGATCGCAGAACAGCTCTCATAACAACTATTCTTATGAGCTTTTCTTTTATTTTTTTACTATCTCAAGGGAGTCATTACATAGATGGCGCTGGTGTTACCTATCTTTTGTTGACTCTTTTAATATTAACTCCCAAAAAAAATGCTCGAAGACCCAAGCTGCGCCTCTTAATGGCGGGCATGTTTTATGGATGCTTAATATACACACAGCTTTTTTTAATTACTTTTACACCCATTATTATTATTTATTATTATTTTATAAACCCAGAACATAAACTAAAATCACTTAGACATTGTCTTTATGGCTTTATTGCGATTACGCTATTGCTTTGCTTTATCAATTACTGCCTAAATGGCATCTTTTTCTTCTTTATGCCTATTGTGAACTGGACTTCGAATTTCGTTTCGAGCGGCGTCAATTCCTGGTGGACTCCAATCTCAACATGGTGGATGAAGGCGTGGTGGCTGCTTGTCCCGCTTATAACTCTTATTGGAAGCTTTCTCTCCACACGGCACAGCCTCAATCAGCGAGTTTTAATATTGTTCCAAGGTTGTTTTATTATTAATGTTTTGATGTACATTGCGCTTGACCTCTTTGCCAAACAACCCGTTCTAAGCTATGTTTTCTATTCAAGCTACTTGATGCCAGCAATGTTTTTAGCGATAGGTGCGCAATTATCACCTATCATAAGCAAGCTGACCAGGTCGCGATTTTACATAATGCTTGGCGCTATTGTTTTTATAGTATTTCTACCTTATGCATTTCCTATACAACCGATACCACAATTGTATCTCATCACACTCCTCCTCCTATCCGGAATAGCGGGGTTATTCGTCGCACAGCGTTATAACCACTTTATCGGAATCATTTTGATTACTATCTCGCTTACATCAATCAACATTTTAGGAATGCATTTACAACCACTTCATTCACGGCGTCATGATCTGCCGTTTTACAGACAGTCGTATCATTCTGTCGTTAAAGGTTCACAATTTGTCAGGAGCTCTGACCCCAAGATCAAAGCATTATTTTGGTATGATTGTAATGAACCCTCAGGCTGCGTGTTCCGGTCCATTGCCTCTATGAATTTATGGGGTTACAGACTCATCAGTGAGAATTTTCCAAAAATCTCCGGGGAAAACTCGTATCATCTTCCCATTTTGGAGAGCCGTATCTTTTTACTTTCAAGTAAAGATAATGTTATTGAAGAAGCGAATAAAAGCTTAGCCAGTATGGGTTTTATGGGAGAGATTATTGATGAAAAAACAATTGCTCACAGCAACATGTCTTACAAAATAACATATCTTAAGTTATCCAAACTCAAAGATCCTTCGCAGGAAAGAACCCATGCCAAAAATTAGAAATTATCGCGAAAATGATGGAATTCTTGTTTTTGATTCGGACTTGGATCATCGCTCTACCTATGACGAATCTCATTTGGAAATCCTTGAAAAAGCCGAACAGACGCATTTCTGGTTTTCCGCCAGACGCGATAAAATCTGCGAGCTCTTTGAGCAGCATATCGACAAAAATTGTTCCATTCTTGAACTGGGAGGAGGAACCGGTTTTATTGCGGAAAGTTTAATAAAAAGAGGGTTTTCAGTCCAAATGGCCGACATCCATCTTAGCGGGCTTCTTTCCGCTAAAAAAAGAGGGATTAAAAACCTCTACCAATTTGATCTCTTTTATCCACCCTTTGAACAAGAGTTCGACGTCATCTGTCTTTTCGATGTGCTGGAGCACCTTCAAGATGATATCCATGCTCTTGAATGCATAAAAAAGATGCTTAAACCCGGCGGCAAAATTATTCTAACCGTTCCGGCGCATCAGTGGCTGTGGAGCCGTGATGACGCGATTGCCGGCCACAAAAGAAGATATACGAAAAAGCAGATGGAGGAGGTGTTTTTGGCCTCCGGCTTACAACCTCTCCGCACTCGTTATTTTTTCATGTCGATCCTACCCCTGCTTTTATTAAGAACATGGTTAAAAAAAGATAAGAAAACTCCTATAAAAGCAGACGAATCCATCTCTGTTTCCATTCACCCATTTGTAAATCAAACCTTGTATGCTCTGACAAAATTAGAGTCGCGACTGGAGAGGTATTTACCAAATAGAATGGGCGGATCTTTGCTTGCAATCGCTCAAACAGAAGTGATTAATTCTCTGTGACTTTCATGGCGAGCATTCCATTCTTTTCGAGCCAGCCGATAAAGGACCCGCATTGATAAAGGATGCTCCTTTGGAAGCTTTGGATGGTGAAAGTTTTCCTCGAGATTATGACTCATCCCCAGCCTTTCCATCACCCGGTGAGACCTCTCATTGCCAATCGTCGCCATTGCAACAATCTCGGGCAGATCAAGCACTTCGAATCCATAGCGGAGCGCTTCCCGGGCGCCTTCTGTTGCATACCCCCGCCCCCACTGAGATGAATCAAGCCTCCAGCCAATATCGATGCATGGAGCAAAGCTCATTTCTAAATCCCAATAATTCAGTCCTATATACCCAATAAAAGGATCCGCGCCGATCACTTCAACGGCCCAAAATCCATAATTTCTTACCGCACAGTCCTGCTGGATTTTTTTTGCAAGGGCATCACTTTCAGCTCTTGTCAAAGTTGATGCATAAAACTCCATAACTTTAGGATCTGCATTGATCTCGGAAAAAGGCTGCAGATCACTCTCTTCCCATGGACGAAGGAGTAATCTTTTAGTTCTAAGAGTAGGAAGCTTCATAATCACCTTGAATATTTAGTGAAACATAAGATAAAACTCTATTGTAATGAATAAAAATCCTCCATATTTATCTGTTGTTAGCCCTGTCTATCAAGCTGAAGAGGTGGTTGATGAGTTAATCAATAGACTGCGAGGAAATCTGTCTCAATTAACAGATCAATTTGAGATTATCCTGGTCGATGATGGAAGTAAAGACCTTGGGTGGGAAAAGATTGCGGCTCAATGCAAAACCGATAACCGTGTAAAAGGAATTCAACTCAGCCGTAATTTTGGACAGCACTCAGCCATTACAGCAGGAATCGAAGCATCTTCAGGAGAGTGGGTCATCGTAATGGATTGCGATCTGCAGGACCGTCCTGAAGAGATTGCAGCTCTTTATCAGAAAGCTCAAGATGGATATGACATTGTTTTAGCAAGCCGAGTAGAAAGAAAAGACGAGAATCAGAAAAAATTATTTTCCAGATTGTTTTACTTCGGGTTGTCTTTTTTGACCGGGGTAAAACATGATAGCTCCGTAGCCAACTTTGGCATTTATCATAGGCGTGTAGTCGATTCTATTATGCGCATGCAAGAAAGCATCAGGTTTTTTCCTGCGATGGTCAATTGGGTAGGTTTTAAGAAAGCCTCTCTTCCCGTTGAACATAATGAGAGATTTCAGGGAGAAAGTTCTTATAATTTTAGAAAAAAGTTCAAACTCGCGATCGATATTGTTTTGGCCTATAGCGACAAACCGCTCAAACTGATTATTGCTTTAGGATTAGTGATCTCCTTCATTGCTTTTCTCTTTGCATCTGTCATGGCTTATAAAGCGTTGCAAGGCACAATCGTTGTGCTCGGTTATGCCAGCTTGATTATTGCCGTTTCATTCTTCTCAGGGATCATCATTTCTGTTTTGGGAATTATTGGACTATATATCGGTAAAATCTTCGACGGAATCAAGGAAAGGCCCATTTATTTAATCAAAGAAAGAATTAATGACTAAAACCAAGGTTATTCCTTTCAATAAACCATATTTTCCGGGTAAGGAATTTGCTTACATTAAACAGGCCATGACCCATGGGAAAATCTCTGGCAATGGACTCTTTACTAAGAAATGCCATGAGTTTTTTCAAGAAAAACAGGGCTTTAACAAAGTTCTCCTGACAACATCCTGCACCGATGCCTTGGAAATGTCTGCTATTTTAGCTGACATTTCACCCGGTGATGAAGTGATTGTACCCTCCTTCACTTTTCCATCTACTGCAAATGCGTTTGTCCTAAGAGGCGCAAAGATCGTCTTTGCTGACAGTGAAACTACAAATCCTAATTTGGATGTCTCAAAAATCGGCTCGCTCATAACAAAAAAAACAAAAGCGATCATTCCTGTACATTATGCCGGTGTTGCCTGTGATATGGACCCTATTATGAAGCTTGCCGCCTCGCACAATCTTATTGTTGTTGAGGATGCAGCCCAGGCTATCGAGAGTTACTATAAAGACCGTCTCCTCGGTACTATCGGACATTTAGCGGCTTTTTCATTCCATGAAACAAAGAACATCTCTTCCGGAGAAGGGGGAATGCTGGCCATCAATGACAAGAGCCATGTTTTTCGATCGGAGGTTATTTGGGAAAAAGGGACTAATCGCTCTGCGTTTTTTCGGGGAGAAGTTAATAAATATGGATGGGTTGATGTAGGATCCTCTTTCCTCCCATCCGATGTCACCGCCGCTCTACTCTATACCCAACTGGAAAATATAAAATCGATTCAGCGTAAGCGATTGCATATCTGGCATCAATATTTTGAAGGATTAAGCCCTCTTGCCAAGCAGGGATATTTTTCACTGCCCTTCATTCCGCCTTATGCAACGAACAATGCTCATATGTTTTATATGATCTGCCGCACGCAGCGCGAGCGCCAGGCTCTCATTGATTATCTCAAGCAAAACGGCATTTCAGCCGTTTTTCACTATCTTCCTCTACATAAATCCGACTTTTACAAAACAAAACATGATGGCCGCAACCTGCGCAATTGCGATTTTTATAGCCGATGTCTTTTGAGACTTCCCCTGTACTGCAATTTGTCTAAAGATGATGTCAGTTATGTTATCAAGAAAATAACAGAGTTCTTTGCCCGTGACTAGTTTTTTAACATCATCTAAACAAGATTATCACTCCGCATATAATTAAAAAAACACCAAGGCCTTTGTACAGGGTTAGGGGTTCGTGAAAATACAAAAGCGACATCCCCACAATGATGAGCAAATTCAAACCAACAGCAACAGGGTATGCTTTGGATAATTCAAGATGTGTAAGCGCAATCATCCAGGCGCCTGTTGCGGCGCAAATAGCCCCCACGCCAAACCATGTTTGCGACTGAGAAAATAAAGTCCAAAAATAGGAAAGATAAGAACGGGATGTCGTAAAATTCCATCCCCCCAGCTTTTGGACTTGATTTTTCAGGATTAAAGCCCCGTAAGAGTTAAAAATCACATACAAAAAAACCATCCCCCAGCCCAGCATGAAGAGTTTCCATGTAAAGGAACTGACTGATGTGGTCGTCGCTGTGTCACCATTGCGCATAAGAAGAGGTGTTAATTCCTCGCCAGCCATTGGTCAAGCGAAATAAGATTTAAGAGCTGCACCTTATTTCTTACAAAATAATTCCAATCCATGTTTTCGATAGGGTAAGAAGGGTATAATTTTTGAGTAGAATTAGGCGTTACAATCCCGCATCCATGGTCCATGTCAAGTACGCAGAAATGAACATTTTCAGCATGCATCCGAATATAGGCTGCTGCTTTCGATACATCCCCATTCCAGGCTCCAGGACAAGGGATTCGACTTTGAGCCTGTTCTGTTGCCGGCAGGCAATCATGCATGACGATGACGCCCCCTGGGTTCAGGCATGCAAGCGAATTTTCAACATCTCTGACCACTTGCTCGCTTATGTGCAAACCGTCAATAAAAATAATATCGAATGTTTCGCGGTTTGATTTGAAAAAGTCATCCGATGTCACATGATAGGTTGCCGGGCTAGCTGGAGAAGGGTCGACTCCGATTTTATATTCCGCGATAATCAGTTTTAAATTATCTCCATTGGCAATTCCGACTTCTAAATATTTTTTGTATCCCCTTTGGGTTATCAAATAGTTGATCAAATCGGTTCGGGTTCTATTTTTTAATAAGGTTTGCTTGGCCCGCGCAGAAGGAGTAAGGGCTGGAGTATTTGTCTTTTTTGGTTTGCATTCTCCTTGCATATGCGGTAGACAGCAGGCCAAAATAACACATAAAATTAATTTAAAACTCATATAAATCCTTTGTTTTAATTGTTTCTAGCTTCTTGCATCAGGTTAAGAACACGTTGCGGTTCAACATAAAGATCAACCGTTGTTATTTCAGACATTGCCGCTAGTGGATAATTTATTATTGTTTCCATATCAATCTTTTCAGGCCTTAAGATATTCATGTGATTTTTCCTATAAAAATACTCTGAAGCTTGGACTTTTTCAGGATAATTATGACGTGCATCATATTCATGATCGCATTCGATTAACTTAACCCCTACGGACAAAAAAGCGCTATGGATAACGCAGTATCTGCGCGACCAAAAATATTTGGCATATTTGTGCCATAAAATAACAACATTGGCTTCGGGTTTTAAGAACATGGCATTGACCAGATTGGATCCGTAGGTTCCAATAAAATATTCCGACTGTATGGTTTCTATGATCTGCTCACGAACGGACATTTTTTCAAAATCAAGCGATACGGGATTATAGCCATTATTTTTTAACGTGTTAATCAGATCGTCTGAATTGAGAATTTTTTTGGAATGTGCCCTATGCACGATGAGGACTCTATTTTTTATCATAGGAAGATGGATGTTGTAAGCTGCGGTTACAAAGCTGACAAACTCTTTGACCAAATTATCATTCGTATGAGTGTCTTGAAAAATAACGTTATCGCGAAAACCCAGTTTCTTTAACGTGTAGATATACTCAAATGACTCAGGATAGGCTCGATAAAAAGCAAAACAATTAGGGTTAGTCTCAGAGAAAGGGACATGTTCATCAACGATCAGTTTATCAACGTAAATCCAAGTGATTTTAATGTCTTTATTAAGAAGGATAATCTGCTTGATCTTGAAAATGTCTTCGAGGAGCTGTAAGATATTTCGAAATGTCTGATTTTGTTCGATGTATGAGTCAACCGGGATTATTAAGTTGATAGGAGTTTTTAAAAGATCGTGCTTTTTCAATATAGAATAGAGCGGTATTACGCCATCTAAGAGCGCATGGCCATAACAAGTGATATGACCGGCGGCAAAGTAAATCGTAGGGCCTTCAATCATGTGCTTTCTTGGCAAAACACTGCTAAAATCAGCTCTATGAAAAGAGTTTCCATCCCAATAGGCAGATACTTCGCAAGCCGGGTCTATACTCCAAAGAGAACAGGCAAATAAAAGGGAAAGTATCAGTTTTTTCATGCTCATCTCTAATTAGGCAGGATTAAAAGCTTTGCGCGCAAACTGGGATTGTTGGGAATGAGATAATGGATCGTATAATGATCAAACACTTTCTCGATTTTATCTTTCACATACTCGTAGGAGCATTCGTGAGGTCCATAAGCATCGAATGGAACGTCTGTACGGCCGGGAACTTTGACGTCATCGACAACGATGATGCAGTTGTTGCGGTGGGTTTTGCTGATCTGCTCAATCTCATCGCGAAGGGGCCAGAATTCATTCCAGTGAGCGTCTAAGTAGAAGAGAATGAAGCGATCTTTCATGCTGGGAAGAAGTTGAGCTAAAACTTTATCGGAGCTTCCAAAATGGAAATGAATATTGGAAAAGCTGGAGAGTGCTTGCTTTGATTGATTATAGTAAGTGGGGGAAATGTCTATGGTGTGCACTTCTTGAAAATGCTGACCGAAAAACGCGGTTGTCTTTCCTTGAAACGTTCCCGTCTCAATGACGGTCGTGATTTGATAATCTTGTTGTAGTTTTTCAAACATAGGACCTATGTCAGCAGCTCCATTGAAAGCGCCGGGAGCCGAATTGCCGAATGAGAAAAGCGAAAATGAAAGAAGAACAGAAAAGATAAGCCTATACATAACAACCTCCAAAGAGGAGCGATAATAATTAGTTGGATTTTATTAGAGAAGACAATTCTTATTCCATGAGCTGGAGTTCTTGGTAGTGGCGGAGGAGGTCGCGGAAGTGGGCGGCGTCTTCGAAGCGGAGCTCTTTGGCAGCGAGTTTCATTTCACTTTCATAGAATTCGATCTTGGAGTTGACGTCTTCGGAGGTGAGATGGGAGGGAGGCGCGTCGCCTTCTTCTTTGAGGGTTTCGACGACTTCGCCGAAGGTTTGGGCTAGATCTTCGAGGAGGGGGCGCATAACGGTTCTGGGGATGATGCCGTGGGTTTTGTTGTAGGCTTCTTGGACAAGGCGGCGGTCTTGGGTGATCTTGAGGGTGGCGTCGATGGATTTGGTTCTTTTATCGGCATACATGATGACACGGCCGTTGACGTTGCGGGAGGCTCTGCCGCAGGTTTGGATGAGGGCGGTTTCGCTGCGAAGGAATCCTTCTTTGTCGGCATCGAGGATGGTGACAAGGGAGACTTCAGGGATGTCGAGGCCTTCGCGGAGGAGGTTGATGCCGACGAGGACGTCGATGGTGCCTCTGCGGAGCTCATTGATGATCTGGACGCGCTCGAGGGTGTCGATATCGGAGTGAAGGTAGCGGGCTTTTACGCCGATCTCTTTGAGATATTTGGAGAGGTCTTCGGCGAGTTTTTTGGTGAGGGTGGTGACGAGGACGCGCCCTCCTTTTTCGGTGGTTTGCTTGATTTCTTCGAGGACATCGTCGACCTGGTTGGCGGCGGGTTTGATTTCGATGATCGGGTCGAGAAGGCCGGTGGGACGGATGATCTGCTGGATGAGTTCGCCATTGGCTTCCTGCACTTCCCAGGGGCTGGGCGTTGCTGAGACATAGATGACTTGATGGATGCGCTCATGAAACTCTTCGAACTTGAGGGGGCGGTTGTCGTAGGCGGAGGGGAGGCGGAATCCGAATTCTACGAGGGCGTTTTTGCGCGCTCTGTCTCCATTATACATGGCGTGGATCTGGGGCATGGTTTGGTGCGACTCATCGACAAAGAGTAAGTAGTCGCGGGGGAAGTAGTCGAGGAGGCATGGGGGAGGATCGCCGGCGCTGCGTCCGCTGAAATGGCGGGAGTAGTTTTCGATGCCTTTGCAAAACCCTATTTCGCGGATCATTTCGAGGTCGTATTTTGTTCTCTCGAGGATGCGCTGGTGCTCGATGAACTTTTTATTTTCTTCGAAATAGGCGGCGCGTTCTGTAAGTTCGGCTTTAATGGTCTCAAGCGCTTTAAAGCGGACGTTTTCTGGTGTGACGTGGTGCGATCCGGGGAAGACGGTGATTTTTTCTTTTCTTGCCTGCACTTTGCCGGTGAGGGGATCGATTTGGGAGATTCGCTCGATCTCGTCTCCAAAAAATTCAACTCGGTAGGCAAGGTCTTCTTCGTAGGCGGGCATGATTTCTAAAACATCGCCGCGCGCTCTAAAGGTGCTGCGCACGAGTTCAAAATCGCTGCGCTTATAATGCATCTGGACGAGGTGGAGCAAAATGTCATCGCGCCGTCTTTGCTCATTGACGCTGAGCTCGAGTTTCATTTTGCTATAATATTCGGGAAGGCCCAGGCCGTAGATGCACGAGACGGAGGCGACGATGATGACGTCGGTCCTCTCGATCAACGAGCGGGTGGCAGAGAGGCGCATGCGATCGATTTGCTGGTTAATGGCCATGTCTTTTTCAATGTACGTATCGGTTCTGGCGATGTAGGCCTCAGGCTGGTAGTAATCGTAGTACGAGACGAAATACTCGACGGCATTCTCGGGGAAGAATGATTTGAACTCCTGGTAGAGCTGGGCGGCGAGCGTTTTGTTATGGGCGAGGATGAGCGCGGGGCGCTGCACTCTGTTGATGACGCTTGCCATGGTAAAGGTTTTTCCGGAGCCGGTGATGCCGAGCAAAACCTGCGATCTGCGAGGATGGTTTAATCCTTCGACGAGCTTATCGATGGCGGCCGGCTGATCTCCTTTCGGCTCAAAAGTGGTTGTTAGCTTAAACATGGAAGAGAGTTTTTAGTTGGTAGAGTAAAATGAAGAGCGCGACGGCGAAAATGGCGATGAGGAGTTTTTTGCCGCCAAAGAGCTGGTAGGTTCCCTGAGAGGTTTGTGGTCCATAGCGTCCTTTCCAGGCCATGATGACGGGGAGGATGCCGAATAAAGTCACGGCGCAGATGCCTCCTGCAAAATTGAGGGCGTTGATAAAGATGCCGGGGTAGATAATGCCGAAAATCAGGGGAGGGACGAGGGCTAGAAGACAGAGAGGGATGGTTTCGTGTTTTTCTGATTTCACTTTGACGGCGTCGGCAAGAAAATGGATCAGGGCGAGTGTTTGCGCCAGGAAAGAACTGAGCAGCGCGAAAAAAGCGAGCCCTTCGGCACAGGTACTGACCCATGAGAGTCCTAAGATGCCGGCCACCGCGTCGGAGGCTTGCCGGCCCTGTTTGAGACTTTCGAGGATGCCCCACTCTCCCTCTACGGGGACAATGCCAAGCACGACGATATCCCAGATCAGGTAGATGGCGAGCGCGAAGATGCTGCCGGCCAAAATGATCTGACGCACTTTTTTGGCGTCTTGATTCATGTACGTCATGAGTGTTGGAATCATATTATGAAAACCGAAGGCGATCACGAGTATAGGGAGCGAGAAAAAAGCGTAGAGCGGCTCTGAACGCGACAAAAGCTGGGGCTGGATATACTGAAAGCCTAAGATCACCATGCCCAAGTAGGTGGCGATTTTTCCAAACATGAAGAGCCGGTTCCAGTGGTCGACCGCGCGCGTGCCGCGCAGGGCCAGGAGGCCGAATCCAATTGTAAAAATGGTTGAGCCGAGCCATTTTGGAATTGAAAACGACGTGAAGGCCAAGCTGCCGCTGCCGGAGATATAGGCGATCAGTAGCGAGTAAAATAAAAAAGGTAGAGCACCCAGCTGATGATGCGTCCTGCAGGGCCCATGGCTCTTTCTGCCATCGATCCAATGTTGACGCGCTCTTTAAACGTGCTTTGAACCTCGACGAGAAGCAGTCCGGTGAGGGTCATAAATCCCCACGCGATCAAAAATGAAAAAACCGATGGAATGAATCCGGCAAGGCCCGTGGCGATGGGCAGCGCGAGCATGCCCGCCCCGATGCAGCTTCCTGCAATCAGAAGCGTGCCGCCGATGAATGTTCCTGTTTTATTCATGTAAATTGTTTCAGCCGCTCGCGTTTTTGATCGTTTCTAATTTCTTGTCCAAGCCGTCCAAGAACATAACCGTCGTAATCGACATATTTAAAAAATCTCTCGAACTGGGGGATGACGGTTGAAACCTGTTTTGCGAGTTCTTGAGCGATATACCGATAACCTGGATGGCCGGCCGGCGAGGAGCGGAGCTCGGTGAGCCACTGGAGCGATCTTAGGTTAACATGGAAATACCAATGGGTGTTGTACGACATCGGCACGACATATTGCGCCTCTTCAGGAAGCTCTCTGGCAATGGTGTCGAAGGCTTCTTTTGCAGCATCCATCGCTCTTCTGTAATCATCCTCCATTGGAGTATCGATAAGTTCTTCCGGAACATAATACCCAAAATCACAGGTGAGAAGCTGCCGGTCTTGGGTGAGCATCCGGTGGCGCTGCAGGTCGCGGTAGATGCCGAAGTCTGCGAGAATTTCAAATGTGAATGTTGCGTGCTCCAGCGCTCTTGGAGATTTATGGCGGCGATTGTCTCTGGATTGAGACGCTGCCTCTAAAATCTGTCCCAAGGCGTCATCTGAGATTTTACGGCAATATTCTTGAAGCTCGAGAAGGCCGACATTTGTTTCGGGGAAAAGAAGGGCTGCCGCCACACGGTAGGGGCTGTCGGGATCATAACCAATCATCCTGACGCCGGGCTGCGTCATCTTATCGAGGAGCGGATCGTGCTGACGGGCGATATTCTTTATCTCGCTTTCCATCTGCTCAATAAAGTGGCTATAGCTTTTTTGGAATTTATGGGCCGGATCGGCTCTGCGGATAAAAGATGGAATCACATGCGACAGTTCCTGGAATCCTTTTCTGCCGATATCTTCGAGTTCTGCTAAGCTGCCGCAGTTGAATTTTTGCAGCAGGCCTTCAAAAAATCTTCCGTTGCCGTAAACGCCCATGTTGGTGAGCGTGCTTGCCGGAAGAAGCCCGCGCAGACAGTCAAGAACTTTTGCGCGCAGGGCAGCCCCATAGGCGACATTGGATGTGGTTGGATCTCTTGGGAATTTTTTCTCCATCATTTCTGTCAGCGGCGCGATCAGCTTTGCGTAGGTGTCGAAAAGATGGTTGCATGTTTTAACATACAAATCCCGATAAGCCGATGTCATGAGAATGGGTTCTCGATAGAAGAGATATTCGTTTTGAAATTTTTGATCGAAATACATGTAGCGGGTGGATTTTTCAAGAGGCGATCCTCCGATTCTGCAATCTTCAATTTCTTTGGCGGCCAGCATCGAGATGTTCTCAAGTGCAAGATGGGCCCCGCCGAGCTCTCCAATTGAATCGTCGCCGTATCCGTCTAAAATTCTGTCGTAAAAATTTTGCGCTTTACGGATCGCCATGATCTGCTCTTCAATATTTTGATCGTCTTTGGTTTCTTCGGGGGAAAAACCGGCGATGCTTGCAAAAGCGGTCTCTTCATTTAAAATAAATTCTTTTAATAGAAGCGTTCTAAGGCCTAGAATTGATCTGGAATAACGTGAAAAAAGCGCTCCTTTGATGACTTCTGGTAAATTCCTCAAAACAAAGACATTGCTGGTTGTGCTGGTGACATACCGGCTTAAGATTTTAAGTTGGCTTTCAGAAAACTCCTCATAGTTCTCGATCATCTCTTTGACAGCGCGGAAACCCAGTCCTTTAGGACTGGGAGGAAGCGCTGCTCCTCGTTGTTAATTTTTCTAAAATAGACGGATAGTGATATCCATCAGAGCGCTGAATAAGGCAGCAATCTTTCCAATTGATACCTTGCACAACACCCATTGCTGTCTGTATGTTAAAGCTGCCCGATGCACGAACAGCTACACGGCCAGTATATTGACCTATTTTTTTTCCTTTAGTGACAGTGGCGTTTATTCGATCACCTGTTTGGAATCCATATACTTGTTTTTGTCTTGTCAAAAATCCTCGAGGAAATCCAAAACGATCTAATCGAGTTCTTTGATAAGACCCTCTTCCGGAGCAATTAATTTGTTGAATCGGCTTCTGCCAGCCGAGCAACTCAGAAAATGTTCCCGTGCAAGCTGCATCCAAAGCATGTGTTTTGGGGACTTGTAAACGACTCCGGTTATACTTGGTTTGTCCTCCTGTTACAGATTCAAATGTTGAAGGCAGCTTTTTCAAACAAAGCATTAGGGCAGTCCGTGTGCTATTGACGGCAGCAACGTCACGAAATCCGGTTGCTTTACGTATTGCTAAGACTTTTTTAGGTGCAAACTGCTCAAGCGATAAGTTTCCTTTTTTAAAATTACAGCAGCTACAAGCAAGAGTCAGGTTGTCGATTCTATTGGATCCCCCACGGCTGCGAGGTTCAATATGGTCGATTTGCAGTGGAACATCTTTTGCTCCACAGTAGGCACATTTTCGCCCCCACTTTTCGAGGATATATTCTCGAACCTCATAACCAAAAAGAGTTCCTTGCTGGTATTCGACTCCATCTACTTCAGGGTTTATAAGTTTTTGCGTATCGAAACGGACGGTTTCACAAGTAATAGCACTGATAGGAACGTAACTACTTAATCGTTCAGTCCAATTTACAGTTGCATCGACTCGATGCTGTAGTGAAGGTGCAAGCCATCCTGCTCTTCTACATCTATTATTAAAGCGGGGAGCTCGATAACGCAGGTTAGATCTCCGTCTTCTTCGCATTCCGGAGCGTGCTGTCAGCGCTTCGCTGATTGCGCGGCCACGATGTCGGATTTCCATGAGTGAGAGAACTATTTGCTTCTTTCCATCTTCTCGAACAATTGCAACTCCTGTGGTGATACTTCCCGGATCAATTTTAATACGTACAGGTTGCAAAACAGAATTTTGCACGGTACGGTCGACTATACGAAGAACAAAAGGGTACATGGAATGTATCTTTGCTCTTTTCTTAGTCAGCAAACGCCTGGCTCTTCGTTCAGAGCAAGGCATCAGCGCTTTATGATTTTTGTCTAATACTGATACAGCCAAAGCTGTCTCCTTTTAAAAATGCCATTACTGGCCTTGTAACGCCCCATCCACTTGCGTGTCTGAAGTCTCCCCTCGGGAATGTTGTAACACGGCATCACGTAGCAATCCGTTTCGTCCTTACCCTATCGGTTGTCTGCAACCGCTACTTCCAGAGTCCGGAGCTGAGGAAGCACTCCGGAGTGGGTCTTTAACCTTGTTACAACGTAGCGGGGTGGTTACCGCTTTCCCTGGTCAACTCGGGCTTGTTAGTTTCCCTCCAAGCCCCTTCCAGTAGGAAGGGGTAGTTGACAATTTCTCCTTAATCCCCCTTAACTCCCATTAGAGTGGCAGAATTTTACGCCTCTCGCAAGAAAAATATTTTTTTATTGCTCACAATTTTTCAATGCCGTTTGATAGATGGAATGCAGATTGTAGGAAGAGCTCTATATCCGGCCGCGTGTGTGCTGTACGCCTTAAAGGAAACTGTGTATGCCGTTGTCAATCGCGTTGCGCTTGAAATTTTCACTGCTTATCACTGGATAAGGCAGGATGAAAAGTCAAAGGAAATCGAAACTATTACCAATGCCATCCATACGCTTGAAGATAATGGGGTGCCTGACCTTAAAGATTTTTTTAGTACACTGGAGCCTACCAATGTAGAACTTCAAATTACTTCTGAAATGCTCTTTAATACCCTATGCGAATATCGATATAATGTGATGAGTTTGTATCGGGGTATTAAACATCTTGCAAACCAAGATGTGCGACTTCACATCTATAATTATGTGGCACCCCCGGGTTCTGTAGAAAGAACAGCACAGTCGAGAAAGCCTGCAGGACAACTTTCACCCAGAGATCTATCGAAGGAGTTTGAATAGCCATGCTAACCATAAGACCGAGACGCAACCGAAAAACAGACGCCATCCGCCGTATGATAGAAGAAAATATTCTCAGGCCGGCAGATCTTGTGGCTCCCTTTTTTATTCTGGAAGGGCACCAAATGAAAGAAGAGGTTCCGTCTTTTCCGGGCGTCTACCGCATGACAATCGACCATCTCTTAAAAGAGGCGCATCGCCTTCACTCCAAAGGGGTTCCATCCGTTGCTCTGTTTCCTGTCATCGAGCCTTCTTTGAAAGATGCGCAAGGATCGAAGGCGCTGGATAAAAACGGCATCCTCACAAAAGCCATTGCCGCTCTCAAACAAGAAATTCCCTCTCTTTGCGTGATCGTCGATGTCGCGCTTGATCCTTACACCTCGCACGGACACGACGGCGTTGCCGATGAGAACGGAAACGTTCTCAACGACCCCACAGTTAAAATTCTCTCCGAACTCTCTCTCATCATTGCAGCTGCGGGCGCCGATTATGTCGCGCCGAGCGATATGATGGACGGAAGAATCGGAGCCATCCGCAACACGCTGGACGAGTCGGGCTTTCAAGAGGTGGGGATTGTGGCCTATACAGCCAAATATGCCTCGAACCTCTACGCGCCATTTCGAGACACACTAAGATCGAAACTGAAGTTCGGCGACAAGAAAACTTATTTTTTAAACCCGGCCAACAGCCGCGAAGCCGTGCGTCAAGCGCTCCTCGATGTTGAGCAAGGCGCTGATATGATCATCATCAAGCCGGCTCTTTTTTATCTCGATATCATCGCCCAGCTCCGCGCTCATGTCCATGTTCCGATCGCCGCCTACCATGTCAGCGGAGAATATTCGATGGTGATGGCAGCGCATGCCAACGGATGGCTCGACGCGCCCAAAGTGTTCCATGAAGGGCTTCTCAGCATCAAGCGCGCCGGCGCCGACTTCATCTTCACCTACGCTGTAGATCAAGTTCTTCCGCTGATCACTTAAGATTCAATCTTTCCAGTCTGACTGTGTTGTAGAGAGGCTTGCCGCTGTCGGCAATGGCGCCGATGTCGCGGAGCCAGGCAGACATGGCATAGCCGATGTAGGTTCGGCTCGATTGCCTGAGGAAGAAATCGATCGGGAGATAAAACGCAAACCCCTTGTCATAGTAGATGTGATGGTTGACATGGTCGTGTCCGTTGGTGATCGTATACCATAAGGAAACTTGCAGCCCGCTATGGAACCAGCGATTGATCTCAAACCGCACGCCGCGGTCTTTTGCCAAAAATTGTCCTGCGGTGATTTTGCAGTCGAGGTTCCAGGGCTTGAGTGTATAGTACAAATTGACAAAGTATTGAACGCCCAAATAATGTTCATGGGTTGCACGGTGCCCTTTCAAAATCCGGATTTTGTTTGTGTATCTAAGACCCGTATACCGCCTCTTCCAAACAGTCGCCTCTTCGACACCGACGGCCCAGTCGCTATGCGCTCCATAGTATAAAAGCTCAGTTGCGCCGCCTCCGTACGCCGGCTCGAAATAACCGCCGGCCAGCCTGTAAAACCATCCTCTGCCAATATGCCAGCTCTTCTGCAGATAGGCCATTTCAAGAGAAAGGGTATTGGTTTGAAAATACCGGACAGAGTCGGTGCGGACATTCGGAAGCTGCGAGGGGTTGAGCCGGTCATAATCGCCTAAATGCTGCATGCTCGATTTGACCGAATAGCCGACTTGGGCCTGATAGTAAATGTTATCTAAAAAATATCCTTCGGGCGTTGCGATCAAACTTAAGTTGTATTTGATTTTTCCGGTAGAGCTGCCGAAAAAAGTTTGAATCCGCGGACGGAAGGTGAAAAGCCACACTTCCTTTTTCCTTTTATAGAGGGGCTCTGAGCCCTCAGGACGATAACTGCTATTGCACAGCGGCGAGAGGGCTGCCATCTCAAATCCCGAGATGGAGCCTTCGCGGTAGCGATAAAGATCTTCCGTCCTAAAATGATATCCCTGAGAAAGCACCCCATCGGCCTCGATCATCACGGTGACTCTTCTCACATTGGAAGGGGTGATGGCTGCGAGAACCCTTTGGATCCGGTCGCGGACAATCGGCTCCTCGCGGTACATGTTGTTGATAATCTTGATCCAAAGCTCGCCGTCTTGGGTCATGTAGGCGCGGTAGAGGTCCAGCCCTTGCTGCCCCAGGCTATATCCCAGCTCATTGATAAAATCTGAATCAGGTCTGACAACGCCGAGCGGCTCTGTGTCTATTGGGGTGCTGTAGAGTAGCGACTGATGTGTTTTTGGAATAAGCCCTTTGCTGGTTCCCAGCGGGTATCTGAGCATTCCCATCGCAGAGATTTCTTCTCCTCGGTGTGAGTTGACGCTCAGCTGCAGGGTGTCTCCCAGGACGTACGACACGCCTGCATTGATGCGGGAGCTCACTTTTCTGCCGTGAGGATGTTCGTGCGGATGTTTCTTGTAGTCATATCCATCGTACTCGGCAATCAGCGAGATGTCTTTTAAGAAGAAAACTTTTGTTTGCCTCCAAGGCGTCCAGGCAATGCCGCCGAAGAAGCCTTTCATCCGCTTCTTGCCATAACCCAGCGTCGCTTCTATGTTGGCCGCATTCCATGTCTTGGTGGCAACGATGTACTGCGAGTTGAACCGTTTGGTTCCGATAAAATCATCTAATCCTACGGCAAATTGGGGGAAATGTCCTAGGCCGTCGCTTGGAAGATTGAAGACAAGCTTCGCATTTCCAATTCTTTCCGCATCATCGCCAAACCCATGATGCCCGAAATTTTTTTCTGTGATCCCGGTAAAAACACGGTAATTGAGGGAAAGCTCAATCCGATCAAAATATTGAAAGCTGATTCCATAATTATTATAGGGATGCACCCGGGCATAACCAATCCCGACCGCGCCTTCTTTGGGCATGCGGGCAGATGGCATGTTAAAATACCCTCCCATCATCGATGAATTTTGCAAGAAGGGAAGCTCGTCCTTCAGATGACGGTCAATCTCTTCAACAAGCTCCAGATCTCTAAATAGCGATCCTTGCTCATCAGCAAATAGAGAAAATAAAAGAAGCGAAGCTAGAGCGGTGCGGAAAAACATAGCCCATCAGAGTAGTGAGCTTGAAAGATTAATTTCAAACCGTAAAACATTTTTTAGAGGAATAATTCCATTTTGGGTATAGTTTTTCATTACTAAAAGGGATGACTCATGCGCATTGATTTCCCACAAAAAATAAATCCTATTGGGTTTTTTTCTCTGCCAAATTATAATTTAGCCCATGAAGCTACTGCAATCATTTCGATATGAACTATTCCATAATGGAGAGAAAGAATGTTCCATGCGTAAATTTGGAGGAGCCTGCCGTTATGTATTTAATAAAGCCCTAGAGATCCAAATTGCCGATCATGAGGCAGGTCATAAGTTTATTAGCTATGAGACAATGGCAAAACAGCTCACAGAGTGGCGCAACTGCGAAGAAACATCTTGGCTCTATGAAGCGCCCTGCCATTCACTGCAGCATGCTTTAAAAGATTTAGATAGAGCCTTTAAGAACTTCTTTGCCAAAAGGGCAAACTTTCCTCGCTTTAAGAAAAAAGGCCAAAAAGTCAGTTTTCGTTATCCCGATTCCAAAAAAATCAAACTCGATCAGGACAATAGCCGCATCTTCCTCCCAAAACTTGGCTGGCTCCGGTACCGCAAAAGCCGAGACATCCAAGGAGAAGTATGCAATGTCACCATCACCAATATCGGCAAAAAGTGGTTTATTTCCATTCAAACAGAACGAGAAATGGAACGGCCAACGCATAGAGCCACAACTGCCGTTGGGATCGATATGGGCATCACCCGTTTTGCAACCATGAATGACGGAAGCTATATCGCCCCGTTAAACAGTTTTAAAAAACAACAAGCCCGTTTACGTCGCAGCCAGCGACGTATGAAACGCAAGGTCAAATTTAGTAATAACTGGAAAAAGGAGAAAGCCAAGGTCCAGAAAATTCATACCGGCATAGCAAATGCCCGTCAAGACTTCCTGCATAAAATGACCACAACAATCAGCAAGAACCACGCGCTTGTATGTGTTGAAGATTTGCAGATAAGTAATATGTCCAGATCAGCTTCAGGAACAAAAGAGAATCCGGGAAAGAACGTCCGTCAAAAATCCAGTCTCAATAAGAGCATCTTGGATCAAGGTTGGGGAATGTTTCGTACCCAATTAGAATACAAACTTGGATGGAACGGGGGCATGTTACTCATAGTTCCCCCACAAAACACCAGCCGGACATGTCCTGATTGCGACCATGTTTCAGAACATAATCGCAAGACACAGGCCCAATTCGAATGTGTTAACTGTAAGTACAAAAATCACGCCGATACTGTCGGTGCGATGAATATATTAGAGCGAGGACATCGCTTGTTAGCCCGTGGAGAGATGGTGCACTAAAGGCCTCTCGAAGAAGCAGGAACCCACCGAAGTGAGTCGGTTAGATTTCTAACCGAACGCCGTAGGAATCCCCTCCATTTTTGGAGGGGAGGATGTCAACTCCAGACTTTGCATATTAGATGAGCCCGCCGGCTCTTCATGGGAGATTTATGAGCTGCCGCGGATTATTGAAATTTATAAAAAGATGGATGATCCGCTGAGATCTTGGAGAAAAAATTAAATTTAAAACATCTTTCGTATATAATTTGTGCCTATCAAGGAAGGTCTTATGTGCAAACAAGCTGTTGCTACACAATCAGTTCAGATTGGTCAGTTAGAAAACGAGACGCATGAAATTATCGATATCATTGATAACCATATCTTGGCAGCCGACTTTTTTAATTGGCTATCGAAAGGGTCTTTTACCCAACAAATCATTTACGAAAAGTTCTACGAAGGAAAATATACAAGAATAATACAGTACTTTGTCAAAGATCTACTGGTTTATACAGGGAGGGGAGAGTTTGAGCTTAACAAATTCCCAATGGAGGCCATTCAATTCCTGACAAGCAAACAAGTAGCCATTGATTCTACAACACCGGAATTTTCAAAGTTCAAAAAAGAACCGGTCTCTAAAGTCTCCACAGATGAGTATTACACCATTATTTCCAGACTGTGCAATAAAGATGAGCTTGCCGGTTTTGCGTGGGAGATTTATGAACTGCCGAGAATTGTTGAGATTTATAGTAAATTAGGCGACCCGCTGAGATATTGGAGGAAAAAATAAGCCGTGTTAATTGAATTTCCAGAGAATGAAAAACCCTTTCACGAGATCATTGATCTGATCCATCGCTTTCCTACCAGCTCGCAATTTTTTTATTGGCTCGGAAAAAACGACATCGTTTTGGAAATAATAAAACAAACCATCCAGGATGACACCTATGATCTGGTTTCGGAATGTCATTTGGACGGCATGAAAATCTATGCCCTCATGGGAAACCTAACACTCTGCCATCTCTCAGAAAGCTTGCGCTCACTTGTGATCACTGAAAAGAAAAATTTTTCTGACTTTGTGCCGGATCTCTCCAAGCTTGAAAAAAATGGATTGTCCCATTTTCTGTCGGGAACAAATTACACGATTGTATCCCAGCTCTATTACAAGAATAACCTTTGTGGAAATATATGGGAGATTTATGACCTGCCCAATCTTATGCATACCTACAATTCAAGAAAAAGCTGTTTAGCTCTTTAATCCGCGCTATTGAATGGAATTGTTAAGATCTCTATACTCCTGACAGTTTAGCTACGTCAATCATGCCTACCGAAGGATTTCAAATGAGTTATCTTAAGGACTTTCTCACTCAAATTTCTTCCAGGGACTATCCCGCCTTTGTCCGCCTGTGGGAAGAGTATTGCATGAGTGATGAGGTTGATCCTCAAGAGCTTAAAAAAATCTTAGTCAACACAAAAAGCAGCGAATTCGGAGAGCCTTTTGGGAAGTATGTTGAAAACATCCTACCTCTTTGGGAGCTGCTTCCCGAGTCTCCTGACAAGCATGAAATTTTTAAACTGATCATCGATCTGGAGACCACCAACCACGAAGAACTCCGTCAAAAAATCTTAACCTATGTTGAAAAACGATACCCCCACGCGTCAAACAAGAGCGAGAAGATCCGCTTAACCGGCCTTCGCGGTAAGGATAATTTTCAATCGGCCGTGGCCAATTTCGAGCTTTTAGACCACATGATGAAGGGAAAGTTTGTTTTTCATACAGGCGGCTGGGGCGTCGGCGAAATCATCGATGTCTCTATGATTAGAGAGCAGCTCAGCGTTGAATTCGAAAATGTACCGGGCAAAAAAGATCTTTCTTTTGCCAACGCTTTTAAGAACCTGATCCCGATTCCCGATGAACATTTCCTGGCGCTCCGTTTTGGAAAGCCTGATGAGCTGGAAGAGAAAGCCAAAGAGCAGCCGGCTGAAGTGATCCGGATGCTGCTGCGCGACTTAGGGCCAAAAACGGCGTCGGAAATCAAAGACGAACTTTGCGAGCTTGTGATCCCTGAAGAAGAATGGGCCAAGTGGTGGCAGAATGCCCGCATGAAAATTAAAAAAGACACAATGATCGAGGCGCCTGAAGATCTTCGCGAGCCGTTTGTTCTTCGTTCTACAGAAGTCACCCATGAAGACCGCCTTCGCAAGATTTTAGAAGCCAAACCCGACACCAATTCTGTCATTCATTCGATCTATTCATTTTCCAGGGATTTTCCGGAAACTCTTAAAAATCCGGAGTTTAAGTCATTTTTATACTCCAAAGCCCAAGAGAGCCTGACCTCTCCCAATCTGACGGAGGCCCAGCAACTGCAGCTCGATTTCTTCATGGAAGACTTTTCTTCCGGCAAAAATCCCGGCAACTCCGCTGCTCTGATCAAAGACGCCAAATCGGTTGAAGCGCTTGTGCAATCGATCGAAGTGCTCGCGTTTAAAAAACGGGCCCTCATGGTCGCACGAAAAGTACGAAGCGACTGGAAAGAGCTTTTCCTCAACCTTCTTTTCACGATTGATCAAAACCCGATCCGCGATTATATCTTCCTGGAACTGGACCATCCTGAAACACGCAAAGACCTGATCGCCAAATTGGAAGATCTTCTCCTCCATCCTGCAAGATATCCTGATGTTTTAGTCTGGTATTTCCAAAAGATGATCAGCCAGAGCGGCATTCCTTTTTCCGACAAGGAAGGGAAAAACCGCCTCTTCGACGCTTTCTTTGTCGTGCTCCATCATGTTGAGCAGATGCCAACTGAGCGGGAGCTTGTGAAAAAAATGCACACCATCCTCATCGCCGGCAGATACGCTGTCGTGCGCGACATTCTGCAAGGAGCATCCCTTGAGATGGCCAGAGAGTTTCTTTTGCTGTCTACCAAGTGCCACTCTTTGACCGACCATGATCTCAAAATTTTACACTCCCTTGCAGAAGTTGTTCATCCGTCTCTTGGTAAAATGCGAAAATCCCAAGACAACCAGGGCGATGATAATGTCGTCTGGACAACCGAGGCCGGATTTAACAAAGTCAAATCGCGCATCCAGGAGATCGCCACGGTAGAAACCATTGAAAATGCCCGGGAGATTGAAGTTGCCAGATCGCATGGCGACCTTCGGGAAAACGCCGAATTTAAAGCAGCTTTGGAAAAACGGAGCCGGCTTCAGTCCGAGCTTAAAACCCTCTCAGATTTGGTGAACCGATGCCGTATTATCACCCAAGCGGATGTCTCGACCGATGAAGTCGGCATCGGGTGCATCGTCACTTGCCAAAACAAGGCCGGCAAAACACTGAAATACACCCTGCTCGGCCCTTGGGATGCCGATACGACCTTAGGCATCCTGGCATTCCAGTCCAAACTTGCGCAGGCGATGAAAGGGCTTGCAATTGGAGATAATTTCCAGTTCCAGGGCGATGAGTTTACGGTGACCGACATTCAAAGCTATCTCGAAAAGAACTAGTTTTGCATAATCAAGAACATGCAGCTTATCATTGCCAGTCGAAATATCCATAAAATCCGTGAACTTCGGGCTATGCTCAAGGTCTACAAGAAGCTCGATGTGCTCTCTCTTCTTGATTTTCCAAGTTACCAGCCTCTTCCTGAGGATCATGCAACAATAGAAGCGAACTCCAAACAAAAAGCTGTCCATGCGGCACAAATCCTCAATCAATGGACTATTTCCGATGATACCGGTCTTGTTGTTCCTGCGCTTCAAGGAGCGCCGGGCGTGATCTCTGCCAGATATGCCGGAGCGGAGGCAACAGACGCAGAAAATCGCAAAAAGCTTCTCCAGGAAATGAAGCACCTCATCGACCCCGACAGGCAGGCTTACTATGAGTGCTGGCTGAGCATCGCCTCCCCCGATGGACTAAAAAAATGCTCCCGCGGGATCTGCGAAGGAACCATCATTACCGAAGAAAAAGGCGGAAAAGGGTTCGGCTACGACAGGCTCTTTGTCAAACATGAATACGGCAAAACCTTTGCCGAGCTGGAAGAAGCAATTAAAAATCGGATCTCCCACCGCCGAAAAGCCCTCGACAAACTCCACCTCTACCTTGAGTCCATCACTCATGCATTATTGGATCGACGGATATAACTTTTTTTTCCGTCTGACAAAAAATTACAAGTCGATGAAAGAGCAGGAGAGATCTCTCCTGGAGAAACTCTATCAAACCATGACCCATCTCCATTCTCCGATGACCGTTGTTTTCGACGGCAGGGAAAAAGATCCTCCCGAAGCGCTCCGCCGCAACCTGAAAGACATGAATATTGTCTATACGCCTGCCACCCAAACGGCCGATAACTATATCCTGGAAATGGTGGAGCACGCCAAAAACCCCGCCCAGGAAATGGTCGTCTCCTCTGATCGCGACCTGCTTCGGCGCGCAAAGCAAAAAGGCGCCCGCACGCAAACGATCGAGGAATTTCTCAAAACCCTCACCAAAAAAGCATCCCGCTCCACAGACGAACGGAAGCAGGCCAAAGAATCAAGCGCTGAGTTTGCCAGACTTCTCAAGATCTTCGAAAAGCACCAGGGTTGACAAGTAATTTTTTTAGCTGTACATCGAGAGATGATGGCTAAGAAGAAGAAAAAAATTGACATCCGGGATTCGCTTTGCCTTAAATCTTCAGGGAGGAAAACACCGTCAAGCCCTTGGGGAGAAATTATTGCGCCTCAAGGCCGCGAAGTGCTTAATAATACAAAAAAACTCACCTCATCATTCAAAAAGCTGATTCAATATTCAATACAAAGCACTGCAGATGAATGTCATAGAACTGTCAATCAATCAAAAAAACAAATTCGCAAATCATGGATAAGAATTTCACTAGAGTGGCATGGAGCGCTTGTTCTTACGGAGCATATAGCCTCTAATGCCTGGCAGAGGGTTACTGAGAAATGCTACAGAACTTATGTCGACACCAAAGAGGCGCTTTACAAAACCTGCCATACTGCTTTCCTCTCTACCACAAGGTTTATATCCACCGCATCACTCAGGGCGGCCAAAATTTGCCAGAGCACGCTTCGGGTAATAGCTGCTCTTATCGCCACATCGTGGCAAAAACTTATCAATGCCTTCGCGGCCGTAGGAACTGCACTGCACGATTCTTCGATCAAGACTGGAAGACTTTGCCAGAGCGCACTTCGGGTTTTAGCTGCTCTTGTCGCTATATCGTGGCATAAACTTATCAATGCCTTCGTGGCCGTAGGAACTGCACTGCATGATTCTTCGATCAAGACTGGTAGACTTTGCCAGAGCGCACTTAGGGTTTTAGCTGCTCTTGTCACCACATCGTGGCAAAAACTTATCAATGCCTTCGCGGCCGTAGGCACCGCTCTGCATGATTCTTCACTCAGGGCTGGAAGGCTTGGTACGAGGACTCTTGGGGTAATAGCTGCTCTTGTCGCTATATCGTGGCATAAACTTATCAATGCCTTCGTGGCCGTAGGCACCGCTCTGCACGATTCTTCACTCAGGGCTGGACGGCTTGGTACGAGGACTCTTGGGGTTTTAGCTGCTCTTATCGTCACATCGTGGCAAAAACTTATCAATGCCTTCGTGGCCTCAGGAACTGCACTCCACGATTCTTCACTCAGTGCGGGAAGGCTTTGTACGAGAACTCTTGGGGTAATAGCTGCTCTTGTCGCCACATCGTGGCATAAACTTATCAATGCCTTCGTGGCCTCAGGAACTGCACTTCACGATTCTTCGCTCAGAGCTGGACGGCTTTGCCAGAGCGCTCTTGGGTTCATAAAAGTCTTGATAGTGACTTCATCACAGAAGTTTGTAGGGCTATGCCAAAAAGCTTTTGTAACTACAAAACAGATTTATATTTTGCAGAATAAAATTGTGAAGCGAAATCGCAGGCAGCTTGTTATTGCAAGTGATAAAACAAGCCTATTATTAAAGAATTTTGCAACATGGGTTGTCAGTAGAGCAAAAAAGGCGATACTTTTTCCGATAAAGTTGGCAGGGGATACAAGACAAACATATCTGTCCTCTCAGATTTCTGTCAGGTATGCGTTCGTAAGAGTAATGCAAATATTTGTAAGACAATCTCTTAGGGCTGTCAAACTTTTCAAACGCCTCTCTATTTCATTCTACATCTTCATCAATAATCGGCGCGGAACTTTTGCCGCAACTGGCAGACGTGCATATCCGTACTTTCAGAATTCTGCCAGGCTGTTAATCAGACTGTTAAACCGCTACACAAAAAAGATACAAAGGGCTTGCTGGGGCTTTGTCCGATTGATTTCACTCATCCCTGCCGCGCTCATAAACACACTCTGGCATGCCTTTCAAGCACGCCAAACCTCTGTTGCAGCATGGACCCAAAAATTAAAACGCCGAAAAGATGCCAAAAAAATTACTCCTATCGAGCCATCCCCCATTCTTAAAGATAGTACAACTGGTCCCGCACAGATAAATAAGATGGACATGGCAAAAATATTACGCTATTTAACCCCTTCATTTAAAAATCCTCGCTGGAAAATGGTGGCCTCAGCTTCCTTTATTGTGTGCTTAGCCTCTCTTTTATTCACAAATAAAACACGAACCTCTGAACTCGCCAGCGGACCCAGTCTTGCTCCTAATGACGGACTGCTTGCCGATATCATGCCTCCATTTGAGATAGACAGCCCACCTCTTGTCGCTGATTATTTTTCGAGTGGAAATAGAACCCATGATGCGCTGAAGAAGCCGAGCGGTTATTCGTTTTGGCCTAAACGGATGACTCTGCGGCATGTGGAGGGGTGGGGAGAAGGAGTTAGTTTTGGAACGGATTATTCGACATGCGCGCTCCTTATTGCACCTGATTATCACGTGGGCAAAGTGATGCCGATCCTCGACCTCAGAGGCCACCGTTTTGATAACAACAGTTATGCGGCGAATGTGGGGCTTGCAGGAAGATATATTCCCGAGTCAGGCACATTCTGCCAAATCCTGGGCTTCAACGCTTTTTATGACTGGCGAGAGGGGCATTTAGGAAGCTATAATCAAGTAGGTGTGGGACTCGAAGTGCTCGGCAAGCGCTGGGATTTCCGTGCCAATGGCTACGCTCCGGTGGGAACGACAAGACGCAAAACAAAGTGCGTTTTTGATAATTATGAAGGCGGCTACTATGCGATCCATCGAAAGTGTGAATTCACCTCCTACGGCTATAACGCTGAGGTGGGCTATTATGCCGTACGAACGAAAGATTTCTTCCTCTACACCGCCATAGGCCCTTACTACCTGGTAAGAAAAAATAGCGATAAGACTAGAGGCGGCATGTTCAGGGTGCGTCCGCAATATAAAGACTATCTTGCCTTTGACTTCAGCGTCAGTCATGACTCTGTTTTTCAAACGGTTTATCAAGCGCAGATCATTCTTTACCTGCCGCTCTATCAACTCTCCAAAAAAGGGAATCAGCGGCCTTGCAATCTGACAGATTACCAAATCTATCAACCGATCGAGCGGTACGAAGTGATGCCGATCGGCAGACGTTCTTGCTGGCAGACTAATTTCTAAAATTGCTAGACTTCACATACATGAAACTGATCGTACTGCTCCTCTTCACAGCTTGCGCCTATAGCGCCAATATCTGCTTGTCTCTTATTGTCAAGAATGATGAGGCCTTCATTGAGAGCTGTTTAGAGAGCGTGAAGGATGTCATCGACTCCATTTCAGTCTGTGATGCCGGGTCAACCGATAAAACTATAAAATGCATTGAAGAGTTTATGCTAAGAACCGGGATACCGGGTAAAATCGAGCGTCATCAGTGGAGAAATTGGGGCCATAATCGAACCCTTGCAGTTAGAGCCGCCATTGATATGCTGCAAGAGAAAGGGTTTACCCTTTCCGATACGTATCTGCTGATTCTAGATGCGGATAAAACCCTTCGCAGCGAAGAGTCTTTCGATAAAAAAGGCTTAAAGAAAGACGCCTACCTGCTGCTGGAAAAGTCTTCCAATCTTTCCTGCTACAATTACAACTTAAATCTTCTGCGCGCTTCAATCCCCTGGAAAAGCTCAGGAGTCGCTCATGAATATTGGTCATCCGATGGGCCTTATCAATGTGAAAAACTGAAGGCCTTGAAGATCGAAGATCAAGGCAATAATTATAAGAAGGTTAAAGAAGATGTTGAGGCAATGAAGCTTGAACTTCGGAAAGAGCCTGATAATGAACGGTATATGTTTTACCTCGCGCAATCGCTCAAGAGCCTAAAACTGTTTGATGACGCAATCCCATGGTATATGAAACGGATTCAATACAAAGGAGATATCGAAGAGGTCTGGTTTTCCAAATACATGCTCGGAGAGTGCTACAAAGAGCTTGGCAATTGGGAGTCCGCCATCTTCTGGTATCTGGAAGCTTATCAATGCAATCCTGACCGGACAGACTCGCTCCTCAATATTGCAACGTATTACCGCCACCGCGGTCAAAATGATCTGGCCTACATATTTGCAAGTTACGGCGTACTGATTCCCCCAAATGACGAACAAATTTTTTTCAATTCACCGCCCGGCGAAAACTACCGGTTTGATGAGGAGCGGTCCATCGTCGCCTACTACACTCGCTATAAGGAAGAAGGATTTAAGGCTGCCGACAACCTGGTCACCAAAAGAGGAGTCCCATGGAATGTCAAAAATCAGGCCTATAACAATATGCTTTTCTACCTGCAGAAGCTGCCGAACGCACGATTTATGCCCATCAATCTTGATTTTCCGCTGATTGAAAAGGGCTTTGCTGAACGGTACCATCCCATGAACCCCTCAATAGTGAAGACAGACACTGGATACAAAGTGATCTGCAGAACTGTAAACTATACACAAACCGGCGCCAAAAACTTTAATACCATCGAGAAAAGCGGTATTTTTCGAACAAGAAACTATCTCGTCCATTACGACCGGGAGTTCCATCTACTCTCTCAGGATGAGATCGCCGAAAACCTTCCCCGCGAACGGATACGCTCCTGGATATCGACACACATAAAAGGGCTTGATGATTGCCGCATCTTCGACTTTAAAGGCAGAACTTGGTTTTCCTGTACCACAAACGACACGAATCCTACGGGCAACTTTCAGATATCGATATGCCGGCTGGATCAAGATAAAGAAAGCACGGTAGACAAACTTGTCCCTCTTTTAGGACCCGACCCCAATCGCTGTGAAAAAAATTGGGTGCCCTTCATAAAAGATGACGAGCTGCATCTTATCTACTCGTATGATCCCTTCATCATCTATAAGCCTTGCCTTGATACAGGCCGCTGCGAACTGGTGCTTAGCTATAAACCCCAGCGCGACCTATCTTCCATGCGCGGATCGGCTGCACCGATACCCTTTGACGAAGGATATCTCATCCTTGTTCATGAAGTCGTCCTCAAGGAGGACCACACCCGCCGCTACCTGCACCGGTTCATGTATCTCGATCAGAAATTCAAGGTTCAGAAACTATCCAGGCCCTTTTTCTTCAAACAAGAAGGCGTCGAATTTTGCTGCAGCATGACACTGGATCATGCTGAAAAAGAGTTAGTCTTAGGCGTAGGGGTCGAAGATAGAGAAGCCTATCTCTGTTTTGTTGATCTTGAAACAATTCGCTCTTTGTTGCATCCTTGCTCGCCATGAAAAGGCATCTTCTTCTACTGATTCTCTCAGCTCTCTTCATTCAAAAAGCCGCAGCTTTTGAGGGCTTGGAAATCGTCTCTTCCGTTAAAAAAATCTCATTTGTAAAATATCCGGGCGCCCATAACCCCTCGATTGTCAAAACAGAGCACGGCCTGCTTCTCTCTTTCAGGTATATCCCCGACATCGAATTCGAGCCTCATATTTCTTACATAGGCGTTGTATTTCTCGATGAAAACCTAAATCCAGTTTCTGAGCCTGAGCTTTTGGCTACGCGTCCAAGAAACAGCAAAACACCTTCCCAATCCGAAGATGCCAGGCTCTTTACCTACCGGGATAGAATCTTTCTGATTTATAATGACAATGTTGACACGGCGCCCGCCTGGCAAAGGCGCGATATGTTCATGGCGGAACTATTTTTCGAAAACGGACATTTCGTACTTTCTGCCCCCCTAAAATTGGTCCATGAAGCCAAATACCACTCTCAACCTGTACAAAAAAACTGGGTTCCCTTTGAGTGGGGCAGCAAACTTCTAATCGCTTATTCAGTCAGCCCCCACGAAATCCTCTACCCTAATCTTGTAAACGGCTCCTGCCACCAGGTTTATGAAACATGGACGCCCATTCCATGGAACCTTGGAAAAGTGCGCTTAAGCACTCCACCGCTTCTTGTCGATGGCGAATATCTGGCCTTTTTCCATTCTGGACATATCCTTGCATCAGCCGCTTCAAACGGTCATAATATGTGGCACTATTTTATGGGAGCTTACACGTTTTCTGCCGATCCGCCTTTCAAGGTAACAAAAACGACCCCTCTCCCGATCGTCCATAAAGGATTTTATACAAAGTCCTCTGCAGGAAAAAGGGTTATCTATCCAGGAGGGTTTGTCGTAGCGGGCTCCATGATTTATGTTGCCTACGGAAAAGACGATAATGAAATCTGGATTGCAACCATTGACAAAACAGTTTTGAAAAAAGCCCTGGTTCCAGTCACAAATTAAAAGGATTTCATGAGAGCGCTCTTGCTTTTTTTCCTTTTTGCGAGCACGCAGCTTTTTGCTAAAATTCGAATTCTGACATTTCACTGCAATCAAGCTGACTTCATAAAAATACAGTATGAGACTTTAACCAAGTTCTCACTCGACGATTTTGAACTCATTGTTTTCAATGATGCCAAAACAGAAGAAAATAAAAAGTGGATCGATGACGTTTGTCAAACATGCCAAATAAAATGCGTCCGTTTTGAGCCCGAGTGGCACCTGACCGACCCATTAAACACCTATCTTCAAATGAGACTCCAGGAGCCTTCTACGATTGGCATTTGGGGCTGGAATGCCTCTACATCCATCGAGCAGCTTGGAGCTCATCCTAGCGTCCGCCACTCTCATGTCATTCAATACGCCCTGGACCATTACGGCTACTATCACGACGATATCGTCGTTTTAATGGATGGAGATAATTTCCTTATAAAACCTCTCAGCATTAGAGAGATCCTTGGCACTAATGATATCGTTGGATTCAATCAGTGGCCCGATGAACGTGCCCAGTTGCGGCGGCGCGGCGAGCTGACAGTCCCAAAAAACATGGAGATGTTCTGGGTGGTCTTTGTCGCCTTCAATCCCCGCAAGCTTCCGGATCTTCACGACCTGAAATTTCATGTCGATGTTGTCAGCGGGCACTCTCACTTGCCCCATAACACCATCAGCGACACGGGAGCTGCCATCTATAAGTATCTCTGGAGCCATCCCGATCTAAAGCTGCAAGCCTACCCTTGGCAAAGCAGCTGCAATTTTCGATCTTACTTCAGCTATGAAGAACTGAAGAACATGAACCTCTCCGATCGCTTAATCCAATTCATGCAGGATATTGCTCCCAGCAACGTCCAATTATTTGTCTTTGAACATTTTATGCATTTCGCTGCCGGTTCCTCTGAAGGCGCCGATCATCAACACAAAGTGAACCATCTGCATAAGTTTATCGAGGACATCCTGAAGTGAAAAAAATCATGGTCTGTCTGATCTTTCTATGCCGTATCGCTCACACATACGAATCTCCTCTTTTTGTAAGCCTGGGCGCTGATTGCCTTACCTCCAGCATGATAAAACATTTTGGGAAAAGACAAGCTTCTTTTCCATTCGACTGGAGCGTCACTCCCGATGAAACTGGGTTTGTGCAGCTTTTGAAAAGCAATTTTGTGAACTTCCTGGATGACAAATGCCTGGCCCTTCATCCTATCAATGGCTGCTTACTCGTCCACAGTCTTTATCATATTGAATTTACACATGAGAAGCCTGAAGAGCTAGAAAAATTTCAAACGAAATACCAGAGAAGAATTGAAAGATTTCGGCAGCTTGCAAACTATAACGGCACCGTGGTTTTTATCCGTCTTTTACAGCCCGCCTATCCCAACCCCGATCTCTATTGGTTTGATTATTTACCCTACGCAAACGAAAAAGTGTATGCATTCGAATTATATGGCGCCCTTAAATCTTTATTTCCCGAACTTGATTTTAAATTAATAACAGTGAGCAAAACAGATGCACAAAACAGAATGGAAGTTTATGGCAATATCTCCATGTACTATTTTTCAAACATTCAAGAACATCGTTTTTGGGAGTGTTTTTTTCATTAATTTACTGGTTTTTATGAATTCAAGCCTCGGAGCACAGCAATTACAGCACCATTATGAACAGGCTTGTCAGACACCCTCCGACATCAATGAGCATGTACCCATTCTGCGCTCCCTTGCAAAAGAATGTTCATCCGTTGTTGAAATTGGAATGAGAACCATGGTATCCAGCTGGGGAATCTTGCAAGGGCTTTCAGAAAGTCCCTCCAAATCACGCTCGTATCTTGGCATTGACATCTCTATCCCTCCATCCGAAACACTTCAGGCTGCCAAACAGCTCGCTGAAGAGAGTGGAATCTCATTCAGGTTTTTACAAGCAAATGATATGGATGTCGACATTGAGCCCGTAGAGATGCTTTTTATTGATTCGCTGCACACCTACTGCCATCTGACATATGAGCTGGAAAAGTTCTCGCCCCATGTCAGCAAATATATCGCGATGCATGACACAGCCTGGGGAAATATCGATGACGGCGCTTATTCTGGAGATTATTCCGAATATCCTCCTGAGTATGACCGTACTAAGAGAGGTCTATGGCTTGCCGTTGAAGATTTTTTAAAACGGCATCCTGAATGGACCCTGCATAAACACCGCTTAAACAATTATGGATTTACCGTTTTAAAACGCGTGCAGCATACTCCAAAAATTTATGACTGCTTCACTTTTTTTAATGAACTTGAAGTTTTGGAAATCAAATTGAATGAACTGTACGATCATGTCGACTATTTTGTCCTTGTCGAATCAACAGAAACGTTTAGAGGAACTCCAAAGCCTCTTTACTTTGACGAAAATAAAGAGCGATTCAGCAAGTTTTTGGATAAGATTATCCACGTTCCTCTAAACCAGCACCTGGAGACAAACAATCCCTGGGATAGAGAATTTTACCAAAGGAATCAAATTCTTAGAGGATTAACCCAGTGCCATGATAACGACATTATCATCATTGAAGATCTCGATGAAATCATCAGCGCTGCAAAACTCCCGGAATTCATTGAACCCATTCTCACGCATCGATTGCGCTATGTGACTTGTAAGCACTCAATATACACCTACTATCTCAATCGCTTGGGACATGCCGGCGGCACTGTGCTTGATATGTTAGGTTCCATTGTTACCAGCTATGGAGAAGTGAAACAGCTTTCTCCCCAAGGAATCCGCAACTTAATGTCTCTAGAAAATTCCATTGCCGCCGGGTGGCATTTTACCTATATGGGAGGCGCCGACCGGGTTAGAAAAAAACTCGAGAGCTTTTCTCATAGCGAACTTGATAACGAGGCTTACAAGCATTACGAAAGAATCCGCCAAGATGTTGAAGCCTTGAGAGTTGTTCCGATCGATGAAAGCTACCCTCAATTTGTCCGCGATAATATTCCCTATTTCAAAGAGCTTGGATTCATTGACAAATAAAAGTCTTTACAATAACCGGAGGTTAACACAAACTTTAAAAAATAGGATGTTTTATGACAAAATTGAAGTTCTCTTTTGCTCTTTTTTTGCTTTGTGCGGTCAATTCTCTTTTTGCTAATTTTGCTTATGTTGCCAACTATGGCGGAAACAATATAAGCATTGTTGATCTTACGCATAACGTAACAATGGGGTATGTAGACAACGGCTCTTTTATGCTTCAAAATCCATCTATCGTTAGATTTACACCCGATGGCACAAAAGCCTTTGTTCTTTCCCAATCGAATAACGCTGTCTTTGTTATCGACCCTACGCAAAACTTGATCGTTGCTGAAGTCAATGTCGGCGCATTCCCCTTTTCGGGGCCCGCAAATATTGCTATTTCGCCGGACGGCACAAAAGCCTATGTAACCAATCCAGGCGCCAACAACGTCAGCATTATCGATGTTGCTACCGAGACAGTCACAGGATATGTCAATCCCGCAGCTTTTCCTTTTAATTATCCTTATGATGTCGAGTTCAACGAGGCCGGCACAATTGCGGGCGTCTCTAACTTCCTTGGAAACGATGGAAGCATCATTCATGTAGCCACGGATACAGTCGTGGAGTACTTGAATAACACAGGATTTCCCGCCCACAACCCGCGCAACATTGGAGAAATAGGAAATACAGGCTCCTACATCACCCAATATAACGCGCTTTCAGCCGCAGCCGTCAGCATTGTCACGGCCGCAAGCCAGTCAGTGACGGGGTATGTCAACCCCAACGGTTTTCCCTTCAGTAACCCTGGAAATTTGATTATAAGCTTCGATTTGCAGCATGCCTATATCCAAAATGTCACTACGAATCAAATCAGCATTGTCAACATCCCAACAAACACCGTGACAGGATATATTAATGCATCCTTTCAAAACCCGAACGCTTTCCATCTTACCCCAGATAATAGTACGCTCTATGTTGTTAACTCAAACTCAAACATTGTGAGCATTATTGATTTAACAACTAATTCACAAACCGGAGTGGTGAATAGCTCAGCCCATCCTTTTAACAATCCGGTCTCAATCGACATATCTAGCTTGATCACTACACCAGACCCTCTGCCGCTCATCCCAACACCTCCGATTTCCCTCAAAGGGCTCAAAATGAAAAATACTTTTCCCACGCAAAGCGACTTAATAAACCTGATTACCTGGTCGCCTTCCACAGGATCTGATGCCCCCATAGATTATAAAATTTATCGAGACGCAGAACTGACTGATCTTGCAGGTATAGTTATGGCAACCGAGCCTTTGGAATTTACCGAGCACCAGCGCATCAAAGGCAGCACCTATACGTATTATGTCGTAGCTGTAGATCCTGGCGGCCAGGTATCAGCTCCTGCTCAGGTTTCATTAGCATGGTAAAGATATACCTCGCAGGGGCTTTGGCAAAGCCGAAACCCGCAATTTGTGGCCGCACGAGGTATAAATTACTTTACAAATATCAGGACATTTCAGAAGCTCTAAATAAAACAGGACATTCTATGAATAAATTGACGTTATGCTCTCTTTCTTTTTTTTGGCTTGCTTCCGGGTTAAGCGCCGATGAAGGAGCCTCTGAAGAACCATACGTCCCTTACAAAGGTAAATATGCTCTGCGCGAAGAAAGGGAAAGGCCGTGTGATGAGGAGTCTGCAGAAGAAAAAGCCTCCGCTGAAAAGCCCTACGTCGCTTACAAAGGTAAATATGCACTTCGAGCAAAAGAAAAAAAGAAACCTGTTCAAAACCAGGCAGCTAAAAAACGAACCCATCATGTTTACCTGGAAGAAAAAGCCTCTTATTTTTCTCCCATCAGTCACAAAGTACGTGATATCTATGCCAAGGGCATGGGAATGTATGGATTCGAGCTTAGCTTTCCAATATGGAATTTTATTTATGGATGGACGAGCGGCAGTTATTTATCAAAAGTAGGCCACTCCATCGGCGACCACAGCCGCACCAGGGTGAAGCTTATTCCCCTTGGCATCGGACTTAAATTCATGTACACCGTTGACTGCATCGACTTCTATGCAGGAGTAGGCGGACTCGGAACCTATTTTCATACCAATGATCAATCCCCCTTTGTCATTCGGAGCACATCCAAATGGGCTGCTGGTGGCATTGGAAAGCTGGGACTCTTTATCCGTCCAACTAAAGTATTTTTCATTGATCTCTTTGGAGACTATTCGTATATGAATTTCAACTTTCATGGCAGCAGCAAGAAAGTTGTGCGTCATAACGTTAATTTCAGCGGCTGGTCCGTTGGCGGAGGGATTGGCTGGGCATTCTAATTAATTAAGGAAAATTTATGAAAAAGATCGCGGTATTCTTGTTATGGGTATCTTCATCGCTTTTTGGAACGCAATTAGCTTATGTAGCCAATTATGCCGGAAACAACATTAGCATCGTCGATCTTACAAATATGATCACGCTAGGATATGTAGACAATGGATCTTTTCCCCTCCAAAATCCGGGGGTCGTTAAGTTTACACCGGATAACACAAAGGCCTTTGTTCTTTCCCAAACAAATAATGCTGTCTTTGTCATTGATCCCACCCAAAACTTAATTGTAGCTGAGGTCAATGTAGGCGCCTTCCCTTTTTCAGGGCCTGCAAATATCGATATTACTTCGGATGGCACAAAGGCGTATGTCACCAATCCAAATAATAACACAGTCAGTGTGATTGACGTCGCTACTAATACTGTCACAGGATATGTCAACCCCAACGGCTTTCCTTTTAACTATCCTTTTGACGTCAGCTTCAGTACAAATGGTGCTTTGGCAGGCGTAACTAATTTTCTCGGAAACAATGTAAGCATTATTGATGCCACAACGAATACAGTTCTGCAATACGCGGTTAATGGATCCCCTGCAGGGATCGGTCCGCGAAATATCGGCCTCATCGACAACACGTCGGCCTATGTTACCGATTATAACTCACCTTCAGCCCAAGCTGTTGCTATTATCGACCTTAACACTAAAACCGTGACGGGTTATGTCAACCCCAATGGGTTTCCTTTCTCAAACGCTGAGAATTTGTTTATCAGCTTCGATCTGCAGCATGCTTACATTGAAAGTGACTCTACAAATAAAATAAGCATTGTTGACATCCCAACAAATACGGTAACGGGATTTATTAATGCATCCTTTGGTGACCCGAATAGTTTTCACGTTAATTTTGATAATACACTCATGTACGTTGTTAATACTGCTATAAACAGTATAACCCTTATTGATTTGACGGCCAATACACAAATTGGGGTTGTTAACAGTTCGGCTTATCCTTTCAACACTCCGGTCTCAATGGATCTATCAAATTTGATTGCTCCTGTCATAAGTTCAGCTCCAACAGACCTTCAGGGATTTAAAAAGCACAATATTTTTGCATCGCAAACCGATCTAATCAACCTGATCACCTGGGCGCCTCCCCTAAGCAATGTTCAGCCTACCTACTATCAGATTTATCGGGATGCGGCGTTGACTAATCTCGCAGGCACTGTTCAAGCAACTGATCCGTTGCAATTTATCGAGCATGATCGCCATAAAGGACGTACTTATACCTACTATGTCGTGGCTATTGGAGCAAACGGCACTGTTTCAGAGGCCGCCGAAGTTTCTATCAGCTGGAAGTGAATCAAGGTCCTGTTCGCGTCCCAACATTAGATGAACCAAAGCCAACTTGCAACGCTGAAGGATTGCCGGAAGTATTTACAAACTGATACCCGGGGACAGGCGGGGTTGTAATAGATGTATTGCTCTCCAGTGAGACAGAGAGTAAGCCGGCAGAAAAATCTTGCTCTACATAAACTCCCGCCTGCGCATTCACAAATTCTGAAATGTCAATGTAATTTCCTACGACGGACAGCGAACCGTTACCTGCGGTCCAATCGATGGCAGTTGACGCTCCTGCAGAGTTCGTTTGCGAAACAAAGGTGTTGGAGACAATGCTGACAGACGGACTGCTGGCTAACTGGAGCGGTTGGGACGGGCCGAATGTACCGATCGAATCATTAAATCCTGCACTATCATCAATTCCTTTAAAGAGATTATTTCCAATGTAAAAAGAGCCGGTGATGGGGGTTAAGATATCGTAGAAGAAGATTCCGTCCGTAAAGTTGAACCCGGTGGACGCAATGAACGTGTTGTTGATAATAGAAGTGTTATCGCCCGGTCCATAGATGTTAATACAGCTGCCGTCGCCAAATGTGATGAACTGGTTATTTTGGATAAGATAGTTGGAACCATTTATGATCGAGACGGGGGCTGAGTAAATGGTTCCATTAAAAGATCCTAAAGCATCTACGAACTTAAATCCTGATAGAACATTGTCTCCAAACTGAAGCTGAACGCCAAGTGTTGTTGGATCGCTGGCATTGGAAATCATAGGAAGGCCCGACTCTTGGGCAGGAATCGTGACCTCTCCAAGCGTTGTAGAGATGTTTTGATCAATCCCGGCTCCGAGAAGTTGTTGTCTGCTTTTGAGAACGATACCGCTGTTCATCCCGTTAGCTGTTCCGTCGCCTTTAAAGACGTAAATCACATCGCCTGGGCCAGAAGGCCGATCGGCATCTGACAACGTATTAAAAGGCGACTCATAGGTTCCCTGGCTATGGCTGGTGTTATCAACGAACCACACCGTAAAAGGTTTTCCTGTTTGAGGGTCAATGGCTTTTGACTTCTCTCGTTTATTTGTGACAACAATAATCTCATTTCGATCCACGCGCTGGAGGGCTCTTTCTTTGACCATGCGCTGCTCTCTGCAATCATGATTTTTTTGACGGGATTTGAGAGTTCTTTTTCCGCCAAAAGAAACTTTAAAAGCTACCTCGCCTTGAACAATGCCGTGGAAAAGAGAGTCATAAGAGCCGCTGAGCTGAAATCTGACATAATCATAAAGTGTGAAGGCAATGCGACCCTCACCGCCCCAGGCAGTTTTTCCTTTTTGCTCGAAATAATAGGGGCCCGCGGCAGCGTAGAGCTTGTAATTTTCTTTTCTGAGGGCATGAGCGCCCACTTCAGCGTTTGCGCCTTTCATGGCAAGTTCTCTCTTGCTGGAAAGGATGATCGAGTTTTGCTTGAACGTGTTAAAATGGGTATTAAACAAGCCGCTCTCTTTTTTACCGACAGGAACATAGGCATTGACCCTGAAATCCCAGATGTCTCCTAGGGCTTCAAAGCCAAGCCCGACTTGGTTGGTGTGGAATCTACGGGTTTTTCGGTAGTCGTAATAGGTATTGACTCCCCAGACTCTTGAGTCGGTTAAGTATCTGACTCCCACACCGCCATTGACAGCAGGTTTGCCGTCATTGAAAATATGGCCGCGGAGATCAAGAAATGGAAACCATGATCCGTCCAAAGTGTTCGGAATCGTGAAAAAGCCTTCCAAGGTTGAATATCCTTGATTGTAACCGACACCCTTTGATTCGATGTGTTTGAGTTCAATACGCTGGGTGGGTGGAGTCTTCTTGGGGCAGCTTGTTTCTTTCGTTGCGCTCAAAAGAAGCACTGGAGATACGCAGAGAGATGTTGTAAGGATCTTGAGCCAGCAGTTCATAGATTTGCTTACCTGCTTTAGGTTTTTCTCTTCCTTATACCTAAAAGAAAATATTTTACAAATATAAAAATAAGCCTCACTTACCGCTTGCCACTTTAATAAACCTTTTTATATCCTTATTTTTCTTTTAACAAGGCTTAAGGAGTTCTATGAAAACTGCATCCGTGCTACTTTCGGCCTCTCTTACTTGCATGGCAAGTTTGAATGCAGATGTTTTGACCTTTTACGTGACGAATAACCAAGGAACTGTAGGCAGCCCCGGCACCTTTGTGAGTATTGTAGATCCGACCTCTAATACAGTTACGGGATATGTCGATTGCACGGGCCACGATCTGACCCATCCCGTCAATATACACTTTAATAGCAACGACACCAAGGCTTATGTCACATGCGATACGGTCCATGCTATCTATGTCATTGATGTTTCTACTGGAGCAGTCGTCGGCAAAGTCGATGACACTTTAGGCCCTTTAAATGCTCCGGGAGCTCTCGATGTCAACCTAAATGTCACTCCCAATATAGCTTATGTCGCAAATGAGGGTAACAACACCCTTAGCGTTATCAACATGTCGGTGGATACCGTCTCAGGATTAGTTGATGACACGCTCGGCCCTTTCAACCTTCCCATTGGAGTTGGGTTTTCAGATGATGGGACCTCTGCCCTTGTTGCCAATTTTAATGGGGGAAATGTGAGTGTGATAGATACGGCCACCAATACAGTAACGGGATATGTCAACGCTGCTCTACACCCGTTTGTTCATCCCCTGTTTGTCGCGTGGTCTGCAAGTACAAAAGCTTTCGTTAGCGATCATGGCACGGGGACGGGGTTTGTCAACGTCGTCGCAAGCGGTGCAGTCACAGGAACTGTAGCGACAACCGGATTTCCGCCTTTTGTTCAGCCTTATACTCCCTATGAGGGCCCGGATGGAACCATGTATATCACAGATACAGGCAATAATCATGTTTATGTAGTAAACCCTGCAACAGACGCCGTGACCGCTATTTTCACCGGAACATTTTCTTCTCCTTTAGATCTAGTAATTACTCCGGATAACACAACGGCCTATGTCATCAATAGCGGTAATAATACAGTCAGTATCGTGGACGTGGCAAGTCAAACACAGACAGGCGTTGTAGACGCTTCCTCATTCCCTTTTTTTACGCCTGACCAAGCTCAGTTAGCAAGCGTATTACCACCTGTACTCCTCATTCCACCTCCAACCTCTCGTCCCTTACGGCCGATATGCATTCAAGGAAAGCAGGGAACGGATCAATTTACAGCACAAAGCAGGTTGTACAATACGATCAGCTGGTGTGCAGGCCCTTCACTCTCAACTGCGGGATATAATATTTACCGCAACGGCGTTTTCACAAAATCAATGAGTGCCGATGAAAAGCTGCTTTACAAAGACTACAATGTAACAGGAACCATTGTATATAGTGTGACCGCAGTCAGCTCATCAGGAATGGAAAGCTCGCCTGTAACAGTTTCTGTTCCCTAAGGCAAAGACCCTGCTGGTACAAGAGTTCTTTCACCCATTAATCCATGAAAAATATCACAGAGGCTGCTGTCATCCGGCAGCCTTACACTCGGACCGGTGAGCATCAGCAGGTTATCAACCGGCTCTTTTTGAATAACGTACTTTTTTTCATCTTCTTTGAAATTCAAAACCATCAAAGTGAAATCCAGATCCGGAAAATATTTTTTAAGAGTGTAGTATAGATGAAGCGATTGCTCTTCATTGATGGTTGCATTTCCCATAAAAAACCGATTCACTCTAGGATCATTGTCGGTGGCTCTAATAAAAAAGACCTTTCCAGGAAACGTTTTTAGATTTCTAAATCTTGTAATTCTTCTTTTATATCTGTTAATAAAAGCTTCCATGGTGGAAGAGAATTGCGTGTTCCAGCTTCCTTCCTCATGAAGAAATTCCAAATGATAATGCGTGTTTAGAAGGACATTTTCTCTTGTTACAGCAAAATCCCCGCTCTCATAAAAATGTGAAAAGTCATCTTCCAGGATCTGAACAAATTTTTCTTCGTCCAGCGATAAAATCCAATCGAATGGAAAAGAGGCCGTCCTTATCTCGCAAAATCTTGTAAAATTAGCCGGAACGCACGTCGATCCCAAACTGACAAACAAAGCTTCTTGGCCTGCCGCTTGAATAGGCATGATCATCAGGACAGCTGAAAATAGAGGCATGATTAATCGGACAAACAAAGGGCCTCCAAGAATTATTGTCGAATGCGAATAGCCACTTGTTCATGCGTTTTACAATATGCCAGATATTCAGCTTTCAATGAGTGGGTTTCTAAAAATTCGTTAAGAGCTTTAAATTCATGATCTTTATAGTTAGGATAATTATAGAATTCATCGAAAACGATGATGGTTCCTTCCCTAATAAGAGGGGCAAGCACATTCAATGCACAGATTGTGGAAGAATAGAGATCGCAATCGATATGAAGAAATGCAATCGGCTCTTCAGTCCCCATGTTTTTCACAAATTCGGGAAGCGTATCCTTAAACCATCCCTTAATGAGCCTGACATTGGGCAAAACATAGGGAAGGCCATCTCTTGCCCAGCTTCCGCTTGGAATAAAATCGCCGCCGCCTTTGTCCCAGGCATCGGGAAGGCCTTCAAATGAGTCAAATCCATAAATCCATTGAAAGGGGACGAGCGAAGCAATGTGATTTATCGTGCCTCCGGCACAAACGCCCAGCTCCATGTAAAGCCCTGGAAATGAAACCGCCTGAATGCCGAATTTTTGCACTGCTAGACCTGAATCCAACCCTACGGCGTCCTTGCAATACTCCTCAATGAATGAATCTGCAAACACAGCTTGAGAACACACAAAGAGACTGACTACGATAAAAATGAGTTTTTTCATTTGAATCAACGTATCTAACCTCGTATGGTTTGTCAAACAAATTTATGATGACCAGAAATTCCCTCTAGAAAAATTTCGTATAGATAGATAAGCTCTTTTTGAAAGAAATTTTTCGTAAAAAGGCGACTTGTGTACTTACACCAGGAATTAACTCACCAGATCATCGCTGCAGCTATAGAAGTTCATAAAAACTTAGGCCCAGGACTTCTAGAAACTGTTTATAGGTTATGCCTGGAAATGGAATTCAAGCAGCAAGGATTGCAGTATCAAAAAGAGGTCGCTGTTGCTCTCTCGTATAAGAACCAAAAAGTCGATCACTGTTTTCGGATGGATCTTCTTGTGGAAAAACAGATTGTTCTCGAGTTGAAATCTATAGAGAAAGTACTTCCAGTTCACGAAGCTCAGCTATTAACCTATTCTTCGTCTTTCAGGGAAGGAGGTAGGCTTGCTAATCAATTTCAATGTCCCAACTCTGAAAACAGGCATTCATCGCCGCATTTTGAACAAGCAAGAGGCATATCAATCTTGTCATTTAAAAGTTTCGAATTTTACGAACACAGAAATAGGTCACGAGACACAAAAACACTGAGGAGGAAATTAGCTTCTTATCTCTGTGCTTTAGTGTCTCGTGACCTATTTCTGTGTTCGTAAAATTCGAAACCTTTACCCAATGAGACTGCTCATGAAATGCTACATGATGACCACATTGCTTGTATTATTGACCTTATGCTTTCAGCCTGTTTTTGCTCTCTTCGAAGATCATTTAAAAAAAATCGAAGACAAATCGGGCGTCCATCAGATGAGAAACATCGATTTTATTTATTTGATCAATCTGGATCAAAGACCTGAAAAATTAGCGTCCTGTCTCAAGCAGCTGGCTCCCTACGATATTCATCCTTACCGATTCTCAGCTGTCAATGGCTGGGAGCTGCCTCTAGAAGTGATTAACGATATTGGCGTCAAATACGGCCCTTGGATGACCGGAGGAGAGCGGGGCTCCTGCTACCTGGCTGAGGATAAAGGAAAAAGGCGCGATGAAATCATCGGTGTTCCTGGAAGAACCTACTTTTTTCATCAGGTAGCCCCCGGCGCCATCGGTTGTGTGATGAGCCACCTCTCCGTTCTTCAAGATGCCCTCGATTCAGGCTACACTACGATCTGGGTAATGGAGGATGATATTGAGATCATCCAAAATCCCCATCTTATTTCTGATTTAATTCTGGAGCTCGATAATTTAGTCGGAAAAGATGGGTGGGACATTCTATTTACCGATCAGGATGCCAAGGGGCAGGATGGTAAATACGTAGCTTGTTTTTCTCATGCCTTGCGTCCCAACTTCATCCCTACAAACCCAAAACGGTTTGCAGAAAGATCGGTGATTGGCGCACACTTCAAACGCATCGGCGCCCGTTACGGATCTTACTCCATGATTCTTCGAAGGTCAGGCATCGAAAAAATCCTCAAGCATTACAATAACTATCAGATCTTCCTTCCTTATGACATGGAATATACGATGCCAAACACCATCCGTCTTTTTGCAGTGACAGACGACATTGTATCAACCCAGCCGACAGCTCCAACAGATAACGGAAGACCTGATTACAAAATGGTTAAGGAGCCTCTTTAGACTTATAGTTAGGAGCTCCATTGTCTGAAAGAGCGCGCGGCTGTGTTGAGACAACATCATCTCTTACGTTGAAAAACGATATACCCGGCGGCTGTGTAAAGTCCATGTCGTAGGGAAGAAAAATACTATACTGCTTAAAGAAATCCAAAAGCTTTTTCATTCCCGATCTTCGTACGATCATAGAATACGCTCCATAGCGGGCTCCAAGGCGTCTAAAGTCAGGACTGATGTCTTCCTTGATCTGGAATTTATAAGGATTTGGGGGAGTAAAATTAGGTCTTGGCGCATACGCGCTGCAAGGCACATAGGTGCCGTCTTGCGTTTTGGTATCTTGATCCGTAAACAAAACGTCCCATCCATTTTTTCCAACCAGTTCATCCAACTTATCGATCATTTCTACAAGAAGGCGAGGATCTCTTTTCACCTCAATGTCATCTTCCATAACCCAAATCGTCTCATAGCCTGAGTCGAAAGCGTCTTGCAGAATTGAAAGATGGCTAAGAACGATCCCGATAGCTCCTCGCGACATGCAGTGGCTGAAGTAAGTCTTCCCCGGCACATGAATCATTTCATGGCTGGGTTTTCCTTCATCTTGCAAAAGATAGCTTGTTCCCATGATTCCTGAAGACATCCAGGGACCAAATTTGACACCAAGATGGTTTAATGATTCGACCCCAAGATTCCAACCATTCACCGCAGAAAATCTGTAAGGGGTAATTCCGTATGGCTTTAGTTCGTCTATCGTATGCTGAAACTTTTCAGGCCTCTCATCCAAATTAATCACATAGATGAAATCAATATTTCCCATACTGTGAACATCAGATTTCCCTTCAGCCCTTTTGAAATAATATTCGAGCTCCGTCTCAGGCGATAAATCAAGCGGCGGAGAGCTTTCAGCAAAAATAGAGCCTGCAAAGAGAACGGCAAAAACACGAGTTAGCATATAATAGTCCTTTTTAGGATTCGACTATTCCAAAATAGCCAATACCATTATTATCATCCACTCAAATTGCCGAGGTATATAGCATGCGTTTTCTATTTGTTTTGCTCTTTCTTGTGAATAGTGTTCATGGAGATTTAGTCGACCATCTTAAAATCCCATTGGACAAATCAGATATTCATCAAATGAGAAATATCGATTTCATCTACCTGATTAACCTGGATGAGCGTCCGGAAAAATTAAAACTCTCGCTAGACCAATTGGCGCCTTATGGAATTATTCCTTATCGATTTTCTGCAGTGAATGGCTGGAAACTCTCGCTTGAGGCTATTAATGATATCGGCCTCAAATTTTCTCCGGAAATGACCGGAGGCTTTATGGGAACAAGCTACCTTTTGCATGATAACTATAAAGAGTCTCATGAAACCATCCAAAAACCCGGAAAAACCTATTTCTGCCACTGCATGGCACGAGGCACAATAGGAATTGCAATGAGCCATATTTCCATTTTGCAAGACGCTGAAAACGCCGGCTACGAAGCTATATGGGTCATGGAAGATGATATTGAAGTTCTTAAAGATCCCAGGCTTATCTCCGATTTAATCGATGAGCTCGATGCTGCTGTTGGAAAAGAGAATTGGGACATCTTATTCACAGATCAAGATATTCGAGATGGAGACGGAAACCACAAACCTTGCTACTGGAGCGCACAGCGTCCCGACTTTATCAAACAAGCCTCTTATAACAACTATGCAGCGAGAATACCGATCAACTCTCAATTTATTCAAATCGGCGCCAGATACGGCGCAACCTCTATGATTGTACGAAAAAGCGGCATCAAAAAACTGATGCAGTTTTTTAGGGCCCATCAGGTCTTTCTTCCCTATGATATGGAATACATCCTGCCGACAGGAATTAAATTATTTGCAGTCACGGAAGATGTCGTATCCAATTTACCAAAAGCGCTCTCTGACAACGGCGGCCCTAATTACTTAAATACAAAAGAGGAATAAGTTTTATGTATCTAAAAAAAATATCGATGTTTGCAATCTCAGCTCTCTGCCTTCAATCTCAACTGTTTGGAGAAGAGAGGCAGGTCATAACAAAAGCAGACCAAATTACCTATGAGTGGCTGGTCAGCCAAGGAAATCTTGCAGGCTATTCAGAACACATTGTTCATTTTAAAAAGATATTCGAGCTGCTCAAAGTAAAGACGTTCCTCGAGTTTGGACTTGGTTTTTCCACCAAATATTTTCTCGATCATTCTCAAAAAGTCATTTCTGTTGAATTTGTGACAAATGGATATGGTCCGGAGTGGTTAAAAGAGTGTTTAAATCTCTACCGAGATTGTTCAAACTGGATTCCCATCGCATTTTTTAGCGGTTATCAAGGAGATATGAGCTGGGCTCCCTATAAATATGTAGGCTCCGAGAGTGTTTATAAAGCCGCCTCCCATCAATGCTCTCAGCATACTAGTTATGCCGCGATTGACGGGTTTTACCTAAAAGAGCTCGATTCATTCATTGAAAATTTATTCAAATGCCACAACATAACGGTCACCTTTGTGGATCCGGGATTTTACTTGCGCGGAGATTTAGTCCAGCTTCTTTTTGGCAAATCCTCTGTTATCGTAGCTCATGACACATATGAGCGTGCAAAAAAAATTAAAGACGATGTTTACGGTTACTCAAACGTCATCACACCTGACAACTATGAAGAGATCTTCCTCTCGCATGGTCCAGGAACAACCGTTTGGGTGCTAAAAAATAATCAAACCGCAAAATTCATCGAGCAGATGAAAGAGTACGCTCACTCTTTAATTTCTCCATAGGATAAGTGCGGTTCTTCTCGGTGAGCTTTTTCCACGCATCGGGCAGCTTTTTGTTCTTGAGAAGCCGGTTGCAGGCATCCAGGGATTCCTGGTAGTGGCCGGCATAATACGAGCAGATCGACAGTTGGAATAGAAGACCGTATTCATCCATCCATGTTAAATTGAAAAGGGTATCTCTTTCTTTTGGTTTTTCAATCTCCTCATAGGCTTTGATACAGGAGTAGGCCTCTTCGTATTTGCCTTGTTTGTTGTAAAAATCGGCAAGATAATAGACCGGCTCTATGCGATGAAGTCGATAGTTATGCGCATTGATGTAGCTTTGTTCGATAAGATTTTCGGCGCAGTTCATTTGATCGAGCATTTGTCCGATTTGCAGCATCGACCAAAAAACCTCCTCGTCCCACCCACCCATTTTGATCCGTTTCTGATACGTTTGAAGCGCTTTTCCGGGCCTCATTGCACATCGATAACTTTCTGCAAGATAAAATACATCACGCACATTCTTTGGATCTTTTTTCAAACTCTCTTTCAGCACGTGAATATTCTTGATAAATTTTTTCGGATCGAAAGAGCTAGCCCCTCCATCACAGGTAACGTATCTAACATAATCAAGAGTTTCTGAAGTGTACGCCTGCTCGCAATCCAAATACTCATGGGTCACACCGACCCATTTCCATGGAAGATTCGCTTTTACAAGCTGCGGTTTGATGTGATCATAATAATCATCGCCCCGCCACATGTTGTAGAGATCTTTCTCAAGCGGTTGGAATTTAACGCTTTTTTTAAATTTTAAAACATCATCGGCATCCATGAACAAAATGTAATCGCCTTTCCCTTTGGCAAGCTGAAAAGCCTCCGTCCGATTTTCACCAAAATTTCTCCATGGCCTTTCATGCAGCTCGCCAGGAATATTTTTGAGATATTGCTTGATAATCTCTTGCGTTCCATCCGTTGAGCCTGTATCCACGATCACCCAATAGTCGATTAGAGGTTTTACCGATTCCAAACATCGCTTAATGACTCTGCTTTCATCTTTAACAATCATGTTCAGGCAGATTTTTTCTTTTGCCCCTGAAATGATCGGGATTAGGCACATGAATAAAATGGCACACAATCGTTTCATATTTTTTCCTCCAAAAATAAAACTTTCGACTTTATCCAAACCCAATAAATTTTTCAAGCATGCTCATATTAAAAATTAGCCTTGATTAGAAGGGATTGACTGAGTAAAAATAAAGTCTTGTCCAAATGAAAAATTTTTATAAACTTTATGCGCAGCAAAAATAGTGAAAATGTGGTTGTGAAACGACCATTACATCTGAGGGTGTGCAATTTCACCTGCGCTAAGGTGTCTCTTTTCATTTTCAAGGCAATTTTTTCTTCTTTCATTTTAACTTCTACCTGCTATGCAGAACCAGTTTTGGCCAGCAACTTGAGCGGAAGGTTTTTGCTTGCAAAATCCGATTGCGGGCCACCTCCAAAGCAAGGACCACCGGGACCTCAAGGACCGCCAGGCACGCAAGGAGGCATCGGGCCAACAGGACCGGCAGGCGGCGGCTCAACAGGTCCGACCGGTCCGATGGGTCCTGCTGGCGGCGGCACAGGTCCAACCGGACCTCAAGGCCCACCTGGTGGAGGGACTGGCACAACTGGTCCGACAGGTTCCATGGGTCCGACTGGCCCAGCGGGGACTGGAACAACTGGTCCTACTGGCACAACTGGTCCGACAGGTTCCATGGGTCCGACCGGCCCAGCGGGGACTGGAACAACTGGTCCTACTGGTAGTACGGGGCCGACGGGTTCCATGGGTCCGACCGGCCCAGCGGGGACTGGAACAACCGGTCCTACTGGTAGTACGGGGCCGACAGGCGCAACAGGTTCCATGGGTCCGACTGGAAGCACAGGCCTACCGGCACAACTGGTCCGACAGGTTCCATGGGTCCGACCGGCCCAGCGGGGACTGGAACAACTGGTCCTACTGGTAGTACGGGGCCGACGGGCGCAACAGGTGACATGGGGCCGACTGGAAGTACAGGTCCTACCGGCACAACTGGTCCGACAGGTCCGACAGGTTCCATGGGTCCAACCGGCCCAGCGGGGACTGGAACAACTGGTCCTACTGGTAGTACGGGGCCGACGGGCGCAACAGGTGACATGGGGCCGACTGGAAGTACAGGTCCTACCGGCACAACTGGTCCGACAGGTCCGACAGGTTCCATGGGTCCAACCGGCCCAGCGGGGACTGGAACAACTGGTCCTACTGGTAGTACGGGGCCGACGGGCGCAACAGGTGACATGGGGCCGACTGGAAGTACAGGTCCTACCGGCACAACTGGTCCGACAGGTCCGACAGGTTCCATGGGTCCAACCGGCCCAGCGGGGACTGGAACAACTGGTCCTACTGGTAGTACGGGGCCGACGGGCGCAACAGGTGACATGGGGCCGACTGGAAGCACTGGTCCTACGGGCACAACTGGTCCGACAGGTCCGACAGGTTCCATGGGTCCAACCGGCCCAGCGGGGACTGGAACAACTGGTCCTACTGGTAGTACGGGGCCGACGGGCGCAACAGGTGACATGGGGCCGACTGGAAGCACTGGTCCCTACGGGCGCAACTGGTCCGACAGGTGACCTGGGTCCGACCGGCCCAGCGGGGACTGGAACAACCGGTCCTACTGGTAGTACGGGGCCGACGGGCGCAACAGGTGACATGGGGCCGACTGGAAGCACTGGTCTGACGGGCGCAACTGGTCCGACAGGTGACCTGGGTCCGACCGGCCCAGCGGGGACTGGAACAACCGGTCCTACTGGTAGTACGGGGCCGACGGGCGCAACTGGTGACACGGGCCCAACTGGAAGTACAGGACCAACAGGTTCTACCGGCCCTACTGGGGCTACAGGCTCGACAGGTAGCTCGGGTCCAACTGGGTCTACGGGGCCCACAGGTTCTACCGGTTCGACGGGCGCAACTGGAGCGACGGGATCCACTGGCTCTACTGGACCTACAGGTGCAACTGGAAGCACTGGTCCTACGGGCGCAACTGGAGCGACGGGATCCACTGGTTCTACTGGACCTACAGGTGCAACTGGAAGTACGGGGTCCACAGGTTCTACGGGTCCGACTGGAGCTACAGGCTCGACTGGTGCAACTGGAAGCACTGGTCCTACGGGCGCAACTGGAGCGACGGGATCCACTGGCTCTACCGGAAGTACGGGGCCCACAGGTTCTACTGGTCCGACTGGAGCTACCGGTTCGACTGGTGCAACGGGCTCGACGGGTCCGACAGGTAACACAGGACCAACTGGAAGTACAGGTTCTACGGGTTCAACTGGGCCTACGGGCCGAACTGGTCCAACAGGATCTACAGGCGCAACTGGAGCGACGGGTTCAACAGGACCTACTGGAAGTACTGGATCCACTGGCTCTACAGGTCCTACCGGTGCAACCGGAAGTACTGGATCAACAGGTCCGACAGGAGCAACTGGAAGCACTGGTCCTACAGGTGCAACTGGAGCGACGGGATCCACTGGCTCTACAGGTCCGACCGGAGCAACTGGTGCTACCGGCCCTACAGGTGCAACTGGAGCGACGGGATCCACTGGCTCTACAGGTCCGACCGGAGCAACTGGTGCTACCGGTCCTACAGGTGCAACTGGAGCAACGGGATCCACTGGCTCTACAGGTCCGACCGGTCCAACTGGAAGCACCGGTCCTACAGGAACAATCGGTCCAACTGGCGCAACAGGCTCAACGGGTCCTACAGGTTCTACAGGTCCAACTGGAAGTACAGGCCCTACAGGAACAATTGGAGCTACGGGTGCAACAGGCTCGACCGGTCCAACTGGAAGCACCGGTGCTACAGGAACAATCGGAGCCACGGGTGCTACAGGTCCTACTGGCAGTACTGGATCAACTGGTCCGACAGGTAGCACAGGTCCTACGGGAACAATCGGAGCCACAGGTGCAACAGGATCGACTGGACCTACAGGTTCTACAGGCCCAACTGGAAGTACAGGTCCTACGGGAACAATCGGAGCCACGGGTGCTACAGGTCCTACTGGCAGTACTGGATCAACAGGTCCGACAGGTAGCACAGGTCCTACTGGTACAATCGGGGCCACAGGTGCAACAGGATCGACTGGACCTACAGGTTCTACGGGTCCAACCGGAAGTACGGGTCCGACAGGTACACTTGGAGCCACGGGTGCAACAGGTCCTACTGGCAGTACTGGATCAACAGGTCCGACAGGTAGCACAGGTCCAACTGGTAACATTGGACCCACTGGGGCTACGGGTTCCACCGGTGCAACTGGAAGTACGGGTCCTACAGGAACTATAGGCCGCACGGGTGCTACTGGTCCGACCGGAAGTACGGGTCCTACAGGAGCAATTGGTGCAACTGGACCTACAGGTTCTACCGGCCCAACAGGAATTGTTGGCCCAACGGGTTCAACTGGATCTACAGGACCCACCGGTAATATTGGACCAACAGGCTCGACAGGAGCTACAGGTCCGACTGGAAGTACGGGTCCTACAGGAGCAATTGGTGCAACTGGACCTACGGGTTCTACCGGCCCAACTGGAATTGTTGGCCCTACGGGCTCAACTGGATCTACAGGTTCTACGGGTCCAACTGGAAATGTTGGATCAACAGGCTCGACAGGAGCTACAGGTCCGACTGGAAGTACGGGTCCTACAGGAGCAACTGGACCTACGGGTTCTACCGGCCCAACTGGAATTGTTGGCCCAACGGGTTCAACTGGATCTACAGGTTCTACGGGTCCAACTGGAAATGTTGGATCAACTGGCTCAACGGGTGCTACAGGACCCACCGGTTCAACTGGTAATATTGGACCTACTGGGGCTACGGGTTCCACCGGTGCAACAGGCGCAACGGGACCTACTGGAATTGTTGGCCCAACGGGCGCAACTGGAGCCACCGGACCCACAGGAATAATCGGGGCCACGGGGGCAACTGGCGCAACTGGATCTACAGGCCCAACAGGAATTGTTGGCCCGACGGGCGCTACCGGAGCTACCGGACCCACAGGAACAATCGGAGCCACGGGGGCAACTGGCGCAACTGGATCTACAGGCCCAACAGGAATTGTTGGCCCGACGGGCGCAACAGGAGCTACTGGTCCTACAGGAACAATCGGAGCCACAGGGGCAACTGGAAGTACGGGTCCTACTGGAACAATTGGGGCAACTGGCGCGACCGGCTCTACAGGTCCAACCGGAACTGTTGGACCCACTGGCTCTACAGGTCCTACGGGAGCAACGGGCCGCACGGGGCCAACCGGAAACACGGGTCCTGCAGGAGCCACAGGTTCAACTGGACCTACAGGAGTTACCGGTCCGACAGGTAGCGCTGGTTCCACGGGCGCAACAGGCCCAACCGGAGGTCAAGGTACGATAGGTCCTACGGGAGTGACAGGTCCAACGGGGGCTACCGGTCCTACAGGTGCAACGGGGCCCACAGGTCCTAGCCCAAGCTTTGCACTTCCGATCAGAACTCAAGTTGTTTATGTCGATAAGAGCGGCAGCGATATAACCGGTAATGGAACGATTCTTTATCCTTACCTTACAATCACCCACGCCATGGCAACGATCACCGACAGCTCTCCAACAAAACGGTATGTTATTAAAGTAGGCCCCGGCCTCTATACTGACAATTTTGCTCTAAAAGCCAACGTTGAAATTACCGGGTACAATGTTCTCTCAACTCAGCTGATCGGCACGATCACTATCAACGATCCTACATGGAATAATGGAAATGATAACAGATCTGGGTTTGAAGACCTGACGCTGGGTGATGATACAGGAACGATTGGGAATTTTAACTTTAACTATTCAACCCAAAGCAGTACGGCTGGAAAACTCTATTTCTACAATATGAGATGTTCCGTTGCTCTGACATTCACCTGTATCACACAAATCAATCAGCAGACCTTCGAAAATTGTTTGCTTAACAATGGACTTACTCTCAATGGCGGCGCCCTCGATTTAGTTGACTCAGATTTTATTGGCGGGGCAACTATTGCCATTAATTCCTCCGCAGCCACAACCGTTGCCGTTTATGCGATTTCGGGCGGTACAGACGGAAATGTAACGTTTACTTATACAGCCACCAACCCTGAAATGCTCGCCTCTCTATATAATTTCCCTGTTATTGGAACGTTATCAGGAAATGGACAAACGTACGTTACAGCGACATGTTCAAGCATTGTCGGCCCAACAAGCTTTACTGGCGGAGCTACGCTGACGATCATTGGTCTATGTAATGCGACAGGTCCTACTGGCCCTACGGGACCTCTAGGACCGACCGGCAGCACAGGGCCTACGGGGCCGACAGGGCCCACCGGTCATAGTGGACTTGCTGGTCCGACAGGCCTGGCAGGTCGCACGGGCGCCACGGGTCCAACAGGGCCAAAACCTACGACGGCTCTGCCAATCCAAACTCAAGTTGTTTACGTCGATGAGAGCGGAAGCGATGTCACTGGAAACGGGACTATTCTTTATCCCTACGCAACAATCACTTACGCCATGTCGACCATCAACGATAGCTCTGTAACTAAAAGATACGTCGTTAAAGTGGGCCCGGGTAACTGGAGTGACAATTTTTCTTTAAAAGCCAACGTTGAAGTTGTCGGATATAATGTTGTTGCAACTCAACTCACCGGAACAATCGATCTCAATGATCCATCTTGGAATACTGGCAACAATGATAATCAATCAGGATTTGAGGATTTAACGCTTGCTGGAACCCAAAACTTTGACTTTACTGCTCAAAGCAGCGGAGCTGGAAAGCTATTCATTTATAATACTCAGTTTGATAACACTCCAACATTTACAGCTTTTGGCGCTGTAAATGAAATCATAATACAAGGCTGTTTGTTTTTTGATGGGCTTACTCTTAACGGGGGAATTCTTTTTTTAGGCGACGATGAATTTATTGGTGGAAACATAGCAATCAATGCATCAACCATTACATATTCCTATTTTCAAGCGATCGGCGGCGGATGTGGATCCGGAGGAGGCGCTGGATTAAATGTAACGTTTAACAACACAGGTAGTACTCAAGCAATGAGCGGCTACCTGTATAATTTTACAGTTGATGGAGTTCTATCAGCTAGTGGGACTGAGCCAACAACTACGGTTCTTGCGACATGTTCAAGTATTGTAGGCACCACAAGCTTTACCGGCGGAGCTACGCTGACGGTCATTGGTCTATGTAATGCGACAGGGCCCACAGGGCCTACGGGACCTCAAGGGCCCACAGGCGCAACTGGAGTGACTGGGCCAACGGGTCGAACTGGGCCTACCGGTTCAATAGGCAGCACCGGTCCCACAGGATCCACGGGGCCTACAGGCCCTAGCCCAGTTTTTGCACTGCCAGTCCAAACTCAAGTCGTTTACGTTGACAAGAGCGGAAGCAATGTCACTGGAAACGGAAGTATTATTTATCCCTACGCTACGATCACCTACGCTATGTCGACGATCACTGACAGCTCTCCAACTAAAAGATACGTCGTTAAAGTAGCTCCCGGGATCTGGACTGACAGTTTTGCTTTAAAGGCTAACGTTTATGTTGTCGGTTACGATCTGGCTTCAACTCAGCTGACCGGAACGATCACTATCAACGATCCTACATGGAATAACGCAAACGATAACAGATCGGGATTTGAAGACCTGACGCTGGGTGATGATTCATCAACAATTGGTAATTTTAACTTTGATTTTTCAGCCCAAAGCAGTTCGACTGGAAGATTAGCTTTTTACAATGTTAGATTTTCCGTTGCTCCGACAATCAACTGTATCTCACTAGGCAACGTTATCATTATCGAGACTTCTCACTTTAATCGTGGGATGACGTCAACAGGCGGCAACATCTATTTCCTAGAGACAGACTTTATAAACGGTGGTACTGTTTCAATTAATTCCTCCTCCGCATCAGCAGTTTTCTTTGAAGCGGTTTCGGGAGGAACTGATAGTGCTACCAATGTAACATTTACCCAACCGGTTGGCGGCCTTGCAATTACCGCCAATCTATATAATTATGTGGTTCCATCAGTCTTGTCAGGTAGTGGAGCATTAACTGCTGTTACAGCGACATGTTCAAGCATTGCCGGCACAACAAGTTTTACCGGGGGAGCTACGCTGACGGTCATTGGTCTATGTAATGCGACAGGCCCCACTGGTCCTACAGGACCGACAGGAGCAACAGGTCCTACGGGTCGAACTGGTCCCACAGGTCCCACTGGCAACATAGGTCCTACTGGGCCGACTGGAGCAACTGGTCCCACAGGTCGTACTGGTCCCACAGGGCCTACAGGGCCGCGGGGCGCAATAGACTTTGCAATGATTTATCTTCCGGGCGCTACGAGTGCAATCACAGTAACGAGTACAAGCTCCGTTCTTCTTTCAACAATCGCCGTTCAAGCTCCAGGATCGAACATTTCCTTGCCGTCTGCGGGAAGTATAAAGATTGCGAGTACCGGCTTTTACCAGGTTACATTTGGAGTTATGCCGACGGCGACATCCATTACAACGCCTTATTCGTTCAACTTATCCTTAAACGGCTTGGCCGCTACGCCACCAACGACCCTTCAATTCATTCAGCCTGCAACGGAACAAAACATGTATAGTATGACAACTATTATTCAGGTCACAACGAACCCTACGACGTTAACCCTGGTCAATGGAGCCGCGGCATCGGCAACGATTAATAACGCGACTGCCACAACGGCAGGATCGCCGGCGGCTTATGTGACGATTATGCAAATACGATGATGGAGCAATACTATGTTTAGAGTTGTCTTGTGGATGGTTTTTGCGAGTGCATTATTTGCTGAAGGGCCGTCGCTCACTGTTGAAAAACCGAAAAGATTCAACCTTGCGGTTTGTGCAATTTTTAAAAATGAGGCGCTTTATTTGAAGGAATGGATTGAATATCACCGCTTTGTCGGCGTCGATCATTTTTATCTCTACAATAATGGAAGCACAGATCGATTTTTAAGCGTCTTGAGGCCTTATGTTAAAGATGGCGTCGTCACCCTCATCCATTGGCCTGATCATTTACTAAATAATAGCGAAGAAACGACGTTCATGTGGTCGCTTGGCACTCAAATATCGGCTTATGAAAATGCTGTAAAAATCGAGTCTTTGAATGAGGCCGAGTGGCTGGTCTTTCTAGATGTGGATGAATTTCTTGTGATTCCTAAAGATAAAAACTTAAACAGTCTTCTGGAGAGGTACAAAAAATATCCGGGTGTAAAAATCAATTCAAACTCGTTTGACGCCTCCTCTGCGCTCTCCGTACCTGGAAGAAAACTTTTGATTGAAACCGTCGAGCTTACTAAGCCGACTCCTTGCCATCCTCAGAAAAAGGTTGCCAAGCTCATTTTCAAGCCTGAGGAGTACAAGGGCTTTACATGGCCTCCCTATCAATGTTATTTCAAAAATGATCAAAAGCCGATGGAGCTGCGCAAAAGTGAGCTGTGCATCAACCGGTACGAAAATAGATTCAAAGGGCATTTGTTCCATGGAAAAGCCAAAGACAAGATCCATGTCGATAATCGAATGCTGACGGAAGAAGAGTCGGCGGAGCTTTTGGAGATGGGCTATGAGATCGAGGATCAAGAGCGAGCCATCTATCGTTTTGTGCCTGACATGCTTAAAAAAATGGGTTACTCTCACTAAAAGGGATTTTATGAAAAAAGTTGCGATGTTTCTTTTAACGCTGTGCTTCTCTTTGGATTTGAAATCTGAACCGATGGCTTGGGAGGATCCGATTGTTCTTTCGTCTCAGGGGCAAGATGCGACTGATCAGCAGATCGCTCTTGACTCTCATGGAAACTCTATCGCTGTCTGGCTGGAAAATGGCTTTGTCATGTTCAGCCAAAAACTTGCGGGAAAGAGTTGGAGCCTGCCTGGCAAAGCGATTTCAAATTCTACTGCAACCGAACCTCAAGTCGGCATCGACTCCAATGGAAATATTACTGCCGCATGGATAGAGAATGGAGTTGTTTGTACGGCTTCCGGTTCACTTAAGAGAGGTTGGGAAAATAAAACATCGCTTGCCTCTAGCGAGGCAAGTTCTTTGAAGCTGGTTGTTGATGCAGCAGGTGATTGCATCGCTATCTGGAATGAGCACGGAACTATTGTATCTGCAACACGAAAATTAAACGGAATCTGGCCTCAAACTCCGGATATGCTCTCAGGCCCGGCGTGCAGCGCTCCTCAGGTTGCGATGGGGGGAAATGGAACTGTCGTGGCTGTCTGGCATGACGATAGCTTCTGTGTTTATTCGGCAAGCAAAGCTATAGATGGTTCATGGAATTTGCCCGCGCAAGTGATTGGAGAGGCAGGCCTCTTTCCTCAGGCGGCTGTGGATGCCTCTGGAAATGCACTGGCTGTTTGGTACGGCTTTGCTGCCAAAACAACGCTTCAGTTTGCCTCATGTCCTGTTCAGGGAAGCTGGACAGCTCCTGCTGCCCTTGCCAAGAACAACGTCTCGCGTCCAGCTGCTTCCGATATAAAAATCGCATTTGATGCCTCTGGAAATGCAATCGTTCTATCAAAGACGTTGTATGTCGAGGATTCGTATGGCACTCGAGCCATGGTCAGAAAAGCCTCTGGCGCTTGGGAAATACCGGTTGACCTCGTTGCTTTTAATTTGTATGCGCATGCAGCAGATGTCGCTGCGGCCTCCGGAGGCGAGGCGCATGTCGCCTATATGTACCATGACACTGAGAGCTCTTCTGTGATGGTTCATACAACCAAGGCGCATATTGGAACTTATGACGGCTCTTATTGGAACCAGCCTGTAACTCTTTCGGGAGGCGGTATTAACGGATATCCCAAAATTGCTGCCGCTCAAAACAAAGAGGCGATGAGAGTCGCTGTGCTTTGGTTAAATTATAATGGAACTAATAAACAGGTTTACGCGGCAACCGGCGCCAAGACTGTTATGAAACCGCCCAGAAACGCAACTGCCATGCAAAACACGAATAATTTTGGACTCTTTCCCGAACGGTATAACACGGTGTCATGGGAGCCAAGCTCATCCCAGGCATTTGCCTATAGCGTGTTTCGAAACGGTGAATTTTTCACGAGGGTGCCTGGCAACGTACACCAAATCGTTGACCACAACGCCGGCCTCAATCAGGCTGCAACTTATGGAATTGCAGCTGTAGATGAGGAAAATTCCCAGAGCGAAATGGCAATCGTCCGTCTTCCTTAAAGAAGATCGGCAGAAGATAAAAATACCCGGTTTTTGGGGTCTTCTCGGTGAATGGCCGTTGGTTTCTGGTAAAGTTTTTCGACGTTGTTCACATCTTTGAACTGGAGGTTTTTTTCTTTTAATACATCATCGCGGATGAAAAAAAGATTGACGCCCGCTTTCTCTGCATAGACAAGAGAATACCCTTTGGATCTTCCCAGGTTATAGAGGGCCAGGATGCTGGCTCCATAGTAGATGGTTCCATCTCCAGAATAATAAGGCATGGGTTTGGCAACTTTATCCTGGTCCGGCAGAAGGGCGCTATTATATTCAATGAGAACAACCTTAGGCTGATATTTGGGATCCAACGCTTGCCATACATAGAAATCGTTGTAATCGATATCGATCGACACTAAGTCCAAGTTTTTGGGAACCTTGTATTTATCAAATAGCGATGTAATATTCTCTGCCGTGATAAATTCTTTGTGGATTTCTGGACTATCAGATCTTCTATCGAGTAAAAGAGCGCTCCATCCCTGTTTTCTTAAAAGGCATGTGTTGCTTCCAGTAATCCCATCATAAGCGCCGAACTCAACGCAATACCTGGAAGAGGTTCCGATGAGCTCAAAAATCTTTGCAAGAACGCCATCTTCTCCGTTCTGGCTATAAAGAGATGCTTCATAGGGGGTAAGATCAATCTCTTGAGAAAAGAGGACTGAGCTGACAAAAGTGCATAAGAGTGACAATTTTTTAAGCATGTTTCACCGTTGTTTAAATAAGATACAAGTTCCATCATCAATAAATTTGACAGTATCACAGTTTTTTCTAAGATATTCTGTTGCTTCTGCCCGCTGCGGCCATTGTGTATCGTTCATCCAGATATAGCCCCCCGAGCGAACTTTGGGCAGATAAAGTTCGACATCCCGCATCGATACGGGTTCGCTGTGGTTCCCATCGATATACAAAATATCAATCGTGCCAATCATCGAAGCTGCTTTTTCAGATGTGTATCTAAAAATTTTGCAATAGTTCTCCAGCTCATGTTTATACAGCAAATCGAGAAAGGAGTAATAAATGTAGTTTAAGTTGAGCGATGACCACCACTTCAGATCTTCTTGATCTTTGGTCTCATCGTAATATTTGATGCACTCCATTTTATCCCACGGATCTATTGCAATCACAACTCCATGATTCAGGTATTTTAAAGTAGCCGCAACGGGATAGAGCGATTTTCCTGCAAAAACGCCGATCTCCACGCAAGTATCGGGCTGAACTTCCATCACAAGGTCCATAAAATTTAATGCTTTTTCTTCTGAGCACCAGCCTCCGAGCGTTGGAATAACCTGGCATACGTATTGTTTTAAAGCCTCGAATTTTTGATCTGCGTGCAGAGCCGAGCAGTAAAACAGCAAGGCCAATAATAATTTTTTCATGGTTTCCTCCAGATGCCCCAATCGCAACCGTCTTTAAATTGTCCAATCTTGATGCAATTTGCATCCAGCCACTTGACGGCTTTTTCTGTCGTGTTAAGACCATTTTCATGCCATGTCATATCATCAAAAATAATCCAGCCGCCGCTTTTAACAAGCGGGACCCATTTCGTGACATCTAAATAAGAGGTTTTCTCCGAATGATTTCCATCGACATGTAAAATGTCGATATTGGGAATAGGAGGGGCGTCTTCCGAGGTGCTTCTAACCAGCCTGATGTGGCCGCCCAGTCCAAACTGATTGATGTGGCTGACAAGCCCATGCAGGACTGCTTCATGAACAGCTTGCGACTCCCAATGTTTTTTATTCCCTTCATGCATCATTTCTTCAAGAGACGCCTCGGCATCCCACGGATCGATGCCGTAGATGACGCCTTTTTGATTGGCCCTCAGCGCATGGGCCATTGGAATGAGCGACTTGCCTCCCCAGGCGCCGATCTCTACTACAACGGAAGGCCTTACCTTCAATATCAAATCTATTAAAATGCCGGCTTTAGTTTCAGTGCACCACCCGTTGACGATCTGACGCATAAGGGCAAAGGCTTCATACTTAATCCGAGGAGCTTCGCCTCTCATATCGACTTCGACGACTTGTTCGTAATGCGATGGCGGCTTATCGTTCTCTTGCGGTTCGTAATCCATATGTTTTCTCCCGTCTTAAGCAAGACACAAGAACATACGTAAACTATAGAATTTAATGCAATGAGCCAGTTGCAAAACTCCAGCGCCTGGCAAAAACGCCCTTTCCACCCTCGAGCCCTACTCTCATAGGTAACATCTGCGTTAAGCTTTGCTGAAGTGACCGACAATATTATGATAGATGTGCGAATTAGCACATCTGAAAACGATCCTAGCGCGGCTTATTTAAAAGTAGAAAGGACGAAAAGCGCTTTGTAGTCGAGTTTTAACCATCTAATTATGAGCTATTTTAAATATACTATGCAGTTTTTTGTTGCATAGCATTGCACAGTAAATTGCACAGCTGCCGGGGGCTTGTAACAGTGATTGCATGGAAATACATTTAGCAATAAGCGCAACAGCCTTATTTTGTTATAGTTAAGCTGTCGAATTGCGTTATGATTGCGTTTTTTGGTTATTCAAACGCAATTGATGTTGTCATCTTGGCATTTTCTAGAATTTGCGGTGTTTGTGTTTGCACCTAAATGCAACTTTAAATTCAATGCATGGCATTTATAAACAGACACTTAAAACTTACATTTGCACCGTTTTAGACGCAAATAATTATTTCGGTGCAATTGAAATGGGAGATGCTTCGCAAAAAGGGCGCTAAGAAATTAATTGCACCTCCCCCTCTGCGTCTTAGCGTCTCGTGACTTCCCTCTGTGTTCGTGAAATCCGATACTTTTGCATGATAAGCTTGCTTTGCCTCCGTCATAACCAAAATACAGCGACGATAAATAATGTGACAAAGAATGTGCGCGCACATTCTTTGTCACATTTAAGCGGGTAAATGTTACAAAATGTGCAGATGGGATACCACAACTTACATTCTCACTGCTCAACTTCAATAGGCGCTGGTGCGGAGAAATCGGTTTCGTGCCACGGATAGTTGTGGATGAGGGGAAGCTCTCCCGATAGGCGTCGGTAGACGTCTTCGATGATCCAAGGCGTTCCAAATGTTCCGCGTGCAAGCATTGATCTTCTCTTTACTTTCTATAAACAATACGGCATCAAGGCAAGCTACGATTTTGAGTGGAACAGCCTCTTCCGTGATTATAGTGTTTACCTAGGGTTCAATGTAGAGTTTTAGATCCTCACTGATCCATATTTTTTAGGTTTATTGCACCGAAACGCATTTTTACTTGCAATGCAACACATTCATAAACAGACACTTAAAACCTCCCATTGCACCAAACCAGGTTTAAATAATTATTTCGGTGCAATCGGGACAGGAGTACCACATAGCATTGCGTGTCTCACCCTCAATACTAACGAGATTTTGTAATCTAAGCTCATCCAGAAGTTTTTGAATTTGTCGCCTAGTTAACATGGGCAATATCTGAGTTAAGCTCTGAAATCTGGTCCCTTTTGAAGCATTCTCTCGAATATGTTTTAAGAGCAGTTCTTTATTCTTCTCACGGTCAAGCCCGCGTTTATGTGTTGAGTCTCCGTTTTTGCCAATCAAACTGTGGTAATCTCGAGAAAATAAATATCGAACTCCGCGTCCACGGCTGTATTTTTCCAAAACACCTATTTTAATTAAATTTTTGACGTTCGATTGCCATTTTTGTGGGATTGGCTCTTCTCGATGGACCAAATCTAAAATAAGAAAATCTTCTATTGAAAAACTCTTCAGTCGCTCCTGGCCCATTTTTTCTAAAAAGCGCAGAAAGGGCAAATCTTGAATCTCACCTGGCAAGGATAGGAAGACTTGGGTTTCATCGGTGTGATCAAAGTTAGGAAGCGGTTTGCCCTGACAGATTGTCTCTTTGAACATTAGATTGGCGCCTTGGCCGGAACGTTCTACAATACCGCATTTCAAAAACACTTCTGCAATACGACGATTTCTGGGGTGTTGTTTCCAAAGCATGTTCTCTGGTGAAATTCCGTATGGAAATCCTCCGGGACTCTGAATTTCAATCTTTCGAGTGAACTGACGAATAAAAATGGAGCCCGCTGACTTATAGTCCCTATGTGCAACTGCATTTAATACGGCTTCACGCACTACCTTTTCGTTAAAGGTTGGCACTCCCAGCACGACAAACCCTTCCTGAAAGTGTTGTTTGTCATTTCGGAGGTTGATTGTATTCCATAATTCATCAAAAAACAGGAGAAATCCTTGAGTATATTCAATACGTTGTTGGGCCGGACCCGGCTCTTCGTTTGAGCGATATTCAAAGACAATTTCTGCCTGTGGAAGAAAAGTTCTCACAGCCTGACGTTTGCCAAGTAGAATCAATGCAGCATATGTTACAGCGCCTCCGACAACAAGTTCTGCGTCGGATAATAGCTGGGAAATAGAAAGCTGAGCCAATGCTTCATTTCCAGAGTTGCGCTCCCACAATGATCGAAGTTTCTCAATAGCTGCTGAATCCAAGTGATCGATTGTAGCGCCTTTGCAAATCTGCTCGGAAAAATCTGGATCGCTTTCTGCAAAAATGCGTTTTAACATATCTTTTGTCATGGGCACTAAACTTTCTCCTGCACGCATCAAATACATCCCCTCATATTCAACCGCATCACCACGAGGCCTGGGAGACACATGAAAAATTAATACGCGTCCTTGCGGGTAATTCATTTCCTGAACGTCAATTCTCTGACGCAATTTTTGTGTCAGGCTAAGTTTACAACGATTCAAATCACCAAAAGCTTGCGTGCCTACTACCCGTCTGGGTTTTTGGTCCGTAACTCCTAAGACAATCTTCCCGCCGCCCTCATTTGATAGCGCTGCGCAATATCTTGCCAATTTATCAAAAGAAAAATCAGATTTCGCTTCCTTAAACTCAATGTGTTCATTTTCGTAACGAGTTTGAAGTAGCTCTTGCAATCCATCCAAAAGAATGTCCAACGTTCACCTGCCAACACAAATTTTAGACTAATCTTAAACGCATTCAAGAATAATTTCTGCATCTATTTCTCACTGCTCAACTTCAATAAGCGCTGGTGCGGAGAAATCGGTTTCGTGCCACGGATAGTCGTGGATGAGAACGCGGATTTCTTCGAGTGTGCGTGAGCGGTTGATCATTTCGCGGAGCTTGCGTGTGCCTTGTCCGCGCTTGAGATACCAACAGCCGATGCGGCGCAGATCCATCGCAGCTTTACGGGGATGATGATACTGCCGGACGTATTCAACATGCTGAAGAAGCGCGTCGCGGTAGTCAAAGGGTGTGCGGATGAGGGGAAGCTCGCCTGAGAGGCGGCGGTAAACGTCTTCGATGATCCAGGGCGTTCCAAATGTTCCGCGGGCAAGTAAAGCGGCATCGCAGCCTGTGGCATCGAACATCTTTTCCACTTTCTCTGCGTCAAACAGGTCGCCGTTTCCAATGATGATCATGTTAGGTACAGCCGCTTTACACGCGCGGATCCAATCCCAGTTGGCCTGCCCGCTGTAGCCTTGCTCGCGCGTTCTGCCGTGGATGGCAACAGCGGCGGCTCCGGCGCTTTCTGCAATTTTTACAATTTGAGGGCCGACGATGGAATTTTCATCCCATCCGGCGCGGATTTTAATGGTGACGGGGATTTTAACGGCTCTGATCATATTGGTCAAAATTTCACCGACAAGATCGAGGTTTTTGAGCATCCCGGAGCCGGAGCCATCTTTGGTCACTTTGTCAACAGGGCAGCCGCAATTGAAATCGATCACATCAAAGCCGAGATCTTCGATGATTTTGGCGGATGCTCCGGCAAGTTCCGGTTTGCTGCCGCACAGCTGAGCGCCGATGGGGTGCATCCCTTTTTCATAATCAAGGAGACGGTAGGTGTGGGGGTCGTGGCGTACAAGCGCGTCCATTTTCACCATCTCGCAGTAGACAAGTCCCGGCTCGTAGGCAGTTGTCATGCGGCGGAAAGGAAGATCGGAGCATCCGGCTAAGGGGGCGCAAAAAATATTGGAGGGGAGCTCAAGGGAGCCTAGCTTGAACGGTTTTTTTAGCTTCACAGAAGTGCGCTCAAAATCAGCTTCTCAAGAAAGTAAAGCGTGAAATAGGCCAGAAGCGGGCTTAAGTCCAAAACGCCTCCGATCGGAGGAATAAACCGGCGAAATAAATTTAAGAAGGGGTCCGTGCAGCGCGACAGCCAGTAGAGCCAAGATGATCTTTGCGCAGAGGGAAACCACGAGGCGACAATCCGCACGCCGATCATCAAGATATAGGTGTTAAATACGTAGTGAACAATTGTTACTAACATCATCCTGTGGAATTATACAAAAAGTTCAGATAAAATGCAGCCATGTATTGCATTAAGTGTGGTTCAAGTTGAAGAGCGGCTGCGGTGGGTTTTGGCTCGCTCCGACAAGACCTTTGTGATTGAGAGGATGGAAGAAGGTCTTTCCATCCCCGATGAGATTTTATCTATTAAAAATTTGAAGATTGTGACGGGGCTGGAAGGCGCATCGGTCTTGAGGCGCGATTTAAAACTCCCCTTGAAGACGACCCGGACGGTTTTGCAGGCGCTTCCGTTTCAGCTGGAGCCTCTCTTTCCTTTTTCGCTGGATCAAAGCATTGTCTACCCTCAGATGCATCCGGCTGAAAAAGAGACTGTTGTGGTTGCATGGGGGGTTACGCTTGAGGCGGCTGGAGCGCATCTTGAAAAGTGGAAATCGCTGGGCATCGAGCCCGATCTTGTCTCATGCGAAACGCTCGCCCTTGCACGCTGGGCGCGCCATTATTACCCCGATGAGGCTGAGCTCGTTGTCGTGCACGGCAATGTAGGAATTGCCATTGATCATGACAAGGTCGTCTGCGCGATGCAGTCCCCGGATCCGGCGCGCTTAAAACTTTTTTTAAAACAAAAATATCCACTTTTTACCTGGGTAGATTCTGGCGCCGAATTATGGAAGTTTGCTCCTGCAATCGGCCTTGCCCTTGAGCCTTTTCAAAAGCAGCCGTGTCAATTTATTCCTAAGGGTCATTTATCGGCGCGTCAAATAAAGCGCGGGCGCTTTATTCTGAAAACAGCTGCCATGGCAGGCGCCGGCCTGACTGTGGCGTTGCTTATTTTTTCTCAGGCGATTTTTTTATTCCAAGAGAAGAAGCTTAAAAATCAGATCGCACTTTTCCACACCGCTCCCATCACATCTGTTAAGGAAAGCGTAGGCCTGCTCCGTGAATCCATCATCAGAGAGACAAAAGCGATTCCGCCTTTAGTGAATGTGCCAACGGTTCAAGATCTTTTGGCCTGGCTGTCGACCTTTTCGGCTCCGGTGGAAATAAACCACCTGGAGTATCAACTGGTTGATAACCGGGCGCAGGTTTCCCTTGAGTTTCAAGCAGAGTCTACGGACAATGCCGACCAATTTGTTAAACAACTTCAACAATCTCCCACCTTTGTTGAATCAACCCACGAGTTAAAATGGACTACTCATCCGCAAGGCTACAAACTCTCTTTTCTTATGCGAAAAAGTTCCCAGGCCTCTTAGGCACGGCTCCGCTTTGGATCAAGCTCAGCGGCATTGGAGCCTTATTTCTTGTTTGCTGGAGCATCGCCTTCACGATCCAGATGGGCCGGTATCAACGACTGAAAGCTCTTTCGACTGAAGTCGCGGCGCTGGTTTCTAGGGGAGAAGATCTTGAAAAACAAAAAATGCTGCATAAAAAAATGGAGGAGCAGATCCGAAGGGCTCCTAAAAACTATATTAAAGAGCACATTGAGACCCTGCCTCTTCTCCAGGGAGAGCGGCAGAGGGTCCTCTCGCTTGCAAAACAGTATCCGGACAATGCACCGCTCAGAGAACGGGTTCAATTTCTGGAAAGCGGCCAAAACCAAATTTCATTTGATGAGCTGCATTTTAATCACCGTGTCCAAATGGATCTCGGCGACTTAAGAAAATTTCTTGAGGCTGTCGAAGGAGATCGTTATGATGCACTTAAGAACAAGCCGTTTCTTGTAATTAAAAAATTTGACCTCTTAAAATGTTACGAGAAGGGCGACGAAAAAGTTTATTCAATTTACGCGGAGCTCTTGTGAAAAAAAATTGCATCGCACTACTTATTCTTCTCCTTGCAGGCTGCGCTCACCACACAGCTGAAAAACCGGAACACCTCTCATCTATTCAGCTCCTGGATCGTAACGGCTTTTCAGAAACGATCAGCTTGAAAGACCGGCTTGCCGTTTATGAAAAGACCGACTTTTTAACACCGCAGCCCTACCAAAAAGTCATACGCGTCTACGGAAAAGTGAGCGATGGAAAAACATTTTCAAAAATTACAACCTATCATTCCAACGGACAACTTTGGAAATATTTGGAGATTGTAAGCGGCCGGGCCAACGGAGATTATCTGGAGTGGTATCCCAATGGACAGCTGAAAATTTCAGCCCATGTCATCGAAGGATCGCCCGATGTGAGTGAAATGGGTCAAATGACGTGGCTGTTCGACGGCGCCTCCACTGTTTTTGACGAGAAAGGAAATCTCATTGCAGAAATTCCGTACAGCAAGGGACTTCTTCAAGGAGATTCCCGTTATTATTTCCCATCCGGCGGGCTCATGCGAGAGATTCCGTACCACAAAAATGAGATCCATGGCACGCTCCATGTATATAATAATGAAGGGGAGTGCCTCGAATCGATCCCTTTTCATAATGGAGAAAGAGACGGTCTTTCCACTACTTACTGGCTGCCGGGCAAGCTGAAAGCGCAGGAGCTTTATCAAAATGGGCTGCTGACGGAGGCGAACTATCTGAGCACGAGCGGAGAGTGTGTTGCCGAAATTAAAAATGGGTTTGGGAAACAGGCTCTTTTTATGGAAGAGTATCTTGTCACTCTACTGGAATATCAAAATGGAAAAGTGGACGGCGAAGTACAAACCTTTAACGTGAGCGGATGCCTCACCAACCTCTATAATTTTAAAAATGGAATGAAAACAGGAGAAGAGTGGGAATTTTATCCGACGACAGACGGAGTTAGACACCCAAAACTTTTTCTGCAGTGGGATCAAGACTCTATTCACGGCGTTACTAAAACGTGGTATGAGACCGGCATCATAGAAAGTCAGCGCGAGATGAACAATAATAAGAAGCACGGCCTCTCCTTTGCCTGGTATAAGGAAGGGGATCTCATGCTCATGGAAGAGTATGAAGATGATGTCCTTTTAAAGGGATCGTACTACAAAAAATGGGAAAAGACTGCGATTTCTAAAGTTGAGAATGGTAAAGGGATTGCCACTCTTTTTGACAAAGATGGACGGCTTGTTCGAAAGATCGTCTACGAAAAAGGGCTGCCCGTGAATGAGCCTTAAGGCTGAGCTAAGGCTTCTTTGGAAAAAGAAGCTTCTTCAAATTCCCCGTGAGCGCAGAACCAAAGCCGCCATCGCAATAACTAATCACTTATTCCCTGCCGGCATCATTGCCTCATTTTCATCGTTCCGCGAAGAGATCAACACTCAGCCGCTGAATCTGCTGCTGGCGCAAAAAGGAAGGCTTGTCCTTCCCCGTGTTGAAAAAGAGCATCTTGTTTTTTACCATGTCAACCATCCGGATAAAGAACTTGCGCCTTCACAGCTAGGAATCCTGGAACCGATTCCTTCTGTATGTAAAGTTGCAGATAAAATTGATGTTATTCTTGTACCGGCGCTTGCCTTTGATAAAGAGTTCCACCGATTGGGCTATGGCAAAGGATATTATGACAGGGCTCTTTTGAAGACAACTGCCTACTCGATTGGAATTGGCTTTACCGAACAGCTTGCCGAGCTTCTTCCCCACGATCCTCATGATAAAGAACTGAATGAGCTTTGCCTTTTCTAGCGGGCTTACTGCAGTGCGCCTTGGGGAGGGCCGGCTTCCTGCTGCATTTGCTGCTGCTCGAGCTGCTCTGGAAGATATTCTTGAAGAGGCTGGCCGTATTCTGGGGGGTATTTAGGTTTTTCGGCTGGTTTGCATTGGCGAAGGCCGTCGCAGCTGAAAGCTGTAACGGTAGCTCCAGACGGAACGCTGTTGCAAACTGAGAAATCACCGCCGTCAGCGCAAAACCACACCACCGTATAAGGAGTTTGCGAGTTGTTATAATACCCGACGCCGCCCCAATAATCATTCCACTGCATCGTTCGCTGGGGCATGACGATCACTTCGCCAAGATACGTCCCATCGGCTGCGCGAATGACAGCCCTAAGCTTATTGGCAGAATCATTGACAAGGCGTACGGATCCCGCCCACGCCTGACTTACCAAAACAAGAAAAAATAGGGTCTTCAGCGTTAGTCGCATTTTATTTATACACTTCCATATATGCCCATTTAAAATCGAGTCCTCCTAAATTGGAAAGGACGACTCCCTTAACATTCTGCTTGGAAACGTAGAGCAAGGTGTAGTGGAAAAGGGGGATGATCGGCATTTCCTGCATTAAGATCGATTCACACTCCTGAAAAATTTTTTGCCTTGCATCTGCATCGTTAACATCCAGCGCCTCATCAAGAAGCTCGCGATACCGAGTATTTTCCCAGCCGGTGTTATTCGATCCGCCTGCCTTGAATTTAAAAATCTCTAAAAAGTTCATGCCGTCGCCGAAATCTGCCGTCCACGATCCGACCGCCAGCTGAAAATTCTTTTTCGAGGTGCGATCAAAAAACACCTTTCTTTCCACCGCGTGCAGCTGAACTTCGACTCCCAGCGAACTCCTCCACTGCTCCTGCACCGTTTGTGCAATAAGATGATTTCTTTCGCCCGCAACATACATCAAAGAAATTACCGGCAGCGTCTCACGCGTGAGTCCTTCAGCTTCAAGAGCCTCTTCGAATATTTGTTTCGATACCGCCTGATCGCCATCCACAAAATAAGGCGTTTGCTGAACCCCTAGCGAAGGAGGAACAAGGCCTGTTGCAGGAATCTGCTCTCCCTGTGTCACATGTTCAATAATTTCCGATCGTTTGATGGCAAGCGCAAAAGCCTTACGCATCAGCGGATGCTGAAATGGTTCTGCTTCGACATTCGTTCTAAAAAAGTACGTGGCCAGAAACGGCTTTACTTGAAGCTGCCCCTGCTGTTTAAGCACTTTAAGGGCTCCGACAGGAAGTATCGACAAAGGAGATCCCGCCCAGTCCAGCTCTCCTTTTTCATACATTTTAAGTTCGGCGTCTTCACTGACCATGACAAGATCAATCTCTTTCAATTTCACATGGGACGCATCCCAATACGTCGAACTTTTTACGATATAAAGATGGTCGTTATGCTGCCATTCTTTGATCATAAAAGGGCCGTTGCCCACAAGCGTCAGTGCATCAGTTGCCCAATGGGTGTGCGCCTCATCCACTTTTTGCGAGACCGGAAAATAAACCGGAAGAGCCGTCAGCTCCAGAAAATAAGGGATCGGATGTTCAAGCTCGACTTCAAGCGTTTTATCATCAAGCGCTTTGATCCCCACCTGCTCAAAAATAACCTTGCCCTCCTTGCAAGCTTTTCCATTTTTGATGACAAACATTTGAAACGCCTGGTCGGAAGGAAAATGAGGGTCGAGCACTTTTGACCACGCATAAACAAAATCGTGCGACGTCACCTTGGCACCCGTGCTCCATAAAGCATTTCGCAGATGGAACGTATAAGTTTTTCCATCTTCCGACACATCGACCTTTTCCGCTATTGCAAGTTCAGCCGTTTCATCTTGATTCACGCGGGAGAGCCCCTCAAAAAACATTTTCGTCAGCGTCATCGATTGCAGATCGCGCGCCTTGCGGGGATCGAGCGTGTGCGGCTCTCCTCCGATATTCATGTGAAGTGCATCAGGATTTTTTGAAGAACAGGCCGTGCAAAAAATCAAGGCAATGAGAAGATTGATCCATTTTATGAAGATACGCATAATAAACCTCAAGTACACTCAATCTAAAAGGCAGGGATGTAAATGTCAACTTATGCTCGCGCAAAACTCCCAACGCCCGTTTATAACACTCCGAACTTTTCACACAAAAATCTTGAAGTCATCGCTCTGCCCTCCGCCAGGTTTACGATTCTGAAACAAGTTACACCCAACATTTGTCAAATCTCAACCGACGACTATCCTTCTTTTGCTCCTCTTTTTGCAGACATCCGTTTTTTGGAACCCTCAAAAGAAGATCTGCCTTCAAGAAAAAAAGAGTTGCCGGCGCCTGATTATATCTTAAATTTTATGAAATCAAAGGTTGGCACCCGTTATCTTTGGGGCGGCAATTGGGCGGACGGAATTCCTGAAATGGCGCGCTTCTATCCTGGCGAAACACCATCCGAAGATTTTTTATGCAAAGGCGTTGACTGCTCCGGACTTCTGTACCAAGCAACAAACGGTTTTACACCAAGAAATACAAGCGAGCTATTCTCATATGGACAAGAGCTGCAAGTCGATCAAGATACACCCCTGGAAGTGCAACGCATAGTAAAGCCGCTTGACATGATGGTATGGGTCGGCCACGTTGTTTTTGTTTTAGACACAGGCCGTTTGATTGAGAGCGTAGGCGGCAAAGGGGTTATCATTTCAGATTTTATAGAGAGATATTCCCATTATCATGCTAAGCTTAAAGCAGAAAATAAACCGTTTTCTCTTCGCAGGTGGCATCCTAATTTCTTAACTTGACTAGAAGAGACTACATCTTCAATCTAAAATAAAAGGAGTACTTACATGGCCCAACATCAAGAAACAGGAAAAAAGAAAGCGCTCGAAGCTGCCATCTCTCTCATTGAAAAGCAGTTCGGCGACGGCTCAATCATGACACTGGGAAAACATTCTTTGTCGCATGAAATGAGCGTCATCAAAACAGGATCTGTCGCTTTGGATATCGCGCTCGGCATCGGCGGAGTTCCACGCGGCCGTATCGTTGAAATTTATGGCCCTGAATCTTCGGGTAAATCAACACTTGCCACACACATCGTTGCAAATGCTCAAAAAACAGGTGGCCTTGCTGCCTATATCGACGCAGAACATGCGCTCGATCCCGGTTATGCCGCCAAAATCGGCGTTAACGTCGACGAGCTTTTAATTTCACAGCCAAGCTCCGGTGAAGAAGCTCTCAACATTGCCGAAATGCTCGCACGCTCCAACGCCGTTGACGTCATCGTCATCGACTCCGTTGCTGCCCTCGTGCCCAAAAGCGAACTCGATGGAGAAATCGGCGATCAGTTCATGGGTCTGCAAGCTCGAATGATGTCGCAAGCGCTTCGTAAGCTTGCCGCGACACTTTCCAAAAGCAACACGTGTGCTGTTTTCATCAACCAAATCCGTGAAAAAATTGGCGTGATGTTTGGAAACCCTGAAACAACAACAGGGGGAAAGGCTCTTAAGTTTTACTCTTCCGTCCGTATGGATATCCGTCGAATTGGATCAATTAAAGGTCCTGATAACAGCGATATTGGAAACCGCGTGAAAGTCAAAATTGTTAAAAACAAAGTTGCGCCTCCGTTCCAAGTCGCAGAATTTGATATTCTCTTTAACGAAGGCATCTCACGCCTCGGATCGATCATCGATCTCGGCGCAGATTATGGCATCATCGAGAAAAAAGGCACTTGGTTTAACTACGGCGGACACCGCCTTGGTCAAGGAAGAGAAGCTGCACGCGAAGAGCTTAGAAAGCAGCCAAAGATGGCAGACGAGATTGAAAAAGCAGTCTTCGAAATCGCCGCTAAAAATGGCCCTTCCGTCAAAGCCAAAGAAGCCCCTGCCGAGTTATCCGAAGTGTAATTGATTCCTCTTTCGTCTCTTCCTTCTCTTATGTAAAACTCCTAACCAGAGTTTTACATAGAGACACTGATGAATTGTTTAGCGCTCTGTCACGTCCCTTCTGAGAGAAGAGCCAAATACTCCCAGTAACTATACCGTTTATCGCGTCGTTTGCCTGTGATTTCTTTTAAGATTTCAGTTGTGACAAACTGATCCACTAATGCTTTGGCCCCTTGGTAGGAAATCTTGAGGTGATCTGCAACATCATTGATGGTGAGATGGGGCCTTTCAAAAAGATAATCCAGCAAAGAAATTGCATAAGGCGTAGAAAGCTTTTTGGAGATGAGTCTTTTTTTATGATCTTCCTGCAGTTGGAGTAATTTTTTAATCGTTTGGAGAGCAGACTCAGAAGTCCAAATGATCCCTTTTAAAAAGAAGATGATCCATTGTTCATAATCACCTCTTTCTCTGACAAGATTCAGACGATCATAATATTCTTGTCGGTGAATTTTTAGATAATAGCTTAAGTAGAGAAGTGGATATTGAAGCGCCCCTTTCCAATAAAGATAGAAAGTGATTAAAAGCCTTCCCAAACGGCCGTTTCCATCTAAGAAAGGGTGGATCGTCTCAAACTGGTAATGCACAAGAGCACAGTTAATCAGCAAGGGAAGATCGGAGTCCGTGTGCAGAAAAAGTTCCAACTCTCCCATGGCATCAACGGCCTCTTTAGGAGGCGGTGGAACAAAAGAAGCTGTTGCTAAGTTAGATCCGGGAGAGCCGATCCAATTTTGACTCTTTCTTAACTCCCCAGGCGTCTTTTCTTTTCCACGCGCATCTTCGAGTAACAATTCATGAATTTCTTTAATCAAGCGAATGCTCATTGGGAATTCAGTCAGTTTTTTCATTCCATGGTTTAAGGCTTTAATGTAATTGACCACTTCCTTTACATCGTTGATATTTTTAACCGGAATTTGATTTTCATATTCAAAAATATCTTCTAAAGAAGCCTGCGTGCCTTCGATCTGAGAGCTAAGGAGCGCCTCTTTTCGAACATACATGGCAATAATGTGTTCCAGATTGGGGGCCAGGTAACCCATCGTGTCCATTTTGCCAATAGCAATATTTGCATTTGTTAATAGATGCTGAAGCTCTCCTTCTATCCGAATAGGAGGATTTGGAGGAAGTGGATTAGGTATAAATGCCTTATATCCAGCTGGCTGAGTGATTTGTTTACCGCTTCTCATGATATTTCCTTGGCAAAGTTATTCAAGCAACTCAAAATAACAACGGGAAAATTGGCCCGTTATTTAAGTTTACTTCAATATCGTACCACAAAACGCCCAGCTATTCAAGTTTTGTTGAATAACATACTTAAACCCTTGATACTGAGCGCATTTCGCTAAAGAGACATAAAGTTTCGGTGCGCCAGTTGATGGAGCATGTCGCTCATCTTTTTAAAAGAAGGTGTGTCAAGACCCAGCTCCATCAACGTTATCTTAAACATCTTAAGCTCTTCCTCAAAGACAACAAAAGCACGCTCTTTGCCAATATGCTTGGCCAAATTGATGTCGCGCTGGTTTTTTTCATCCTGCGCAAGATCTCCCAGGTCATCGGCGATCTGGAACGCCATGCCAAAGTGATAGGCGCAGCTTTTGACCCGGTCAAGCCGCACGAGGTCACCGCCGCCGAAAAGCCATCCGAACACAAAAGAGACTTCAAAAAGAGTCACCGTTTTCTTATAGATCACTTGCCTTAGAGTCTCCAAAGTCAGCGTTGGGGGGAAAAGATCATAAAACTGCCCGCCTGTCGCCCCCAAGATCCCGGCGCTGCGGGTTGCTTGCTCAAGAGCCACCATCCCCACCTGCTCGGCCGTCGTATTATAAGGAGAGCCGGATTCCTTCATTTTGAGCGTGTTCAGCTGTATTTTCTCAAACGCCGCGCAAATGAGGGCATAACTGGAAAGAAGGGCGATCGATTCGCCATAAATTTTATGCAGCGTCGGCTGGTTTCTTCTCTCTTCCTCGTTGTCCATGCATGGAAGATCGTCGACGATCAGCGACGCTGTGTGAAAAAATTCGACCGACAAGGCCGCATCCAGTACGCCCAGTCCGTTTCCAAGGGCATCAGCGATGAGCAGCACCAAAAGAGGCCTGAACCTCTTTCCGCCGCCTTTGAGCGCGTATTCGCACGCATCGCGAAGTTTGGTCTTCTCGCCAAAGCTCAAAATGCTCTTTGCGATTTCCTGCTCGATTTTATCTCGATGAAAATAGAAATGAGAGGTTCGATTAACGTCTTGTGTTGTTGTCATATGTGGCTTATTTGTTGCTTTTGTCTCGATAAATGGTCCGCGGCGGAAGAACCCCTTTAATATTCATGCATGGATAGCAAAACGATCTGGGTCCGATAAGCGTCCCGGGACTTGTGACAGCGTTGCATCCAATTTGAGTCTCATCGCCGATGGCAGATCCAAATTTTTTTAAGTGCGTCGTTATTTTCTTTCCTTGATACATAAAAGTAATCGGTGCGTGATCCAGTCTATAATTTGCAAGTTTAACGCCGGCCCCGAGATTCACATCATTTCCTAAAATAGAATCTCCAACATAATTGAAATGGGCGGCGCTGGCGCGATTTAGCATGATCGAATGTTTGATTTCCGTCGTATGACCGATGATGCAATCTTCGCCCGTGATCACATGGCCGCGTATATACGCCCCATGCCTTACAACCGTGCGCGGACCTAAGATGACCGGCCCTTGAATGTAAGCTCCCGGTTCTATGACGCATCCTTTGGCGATTGATATTTGCGCTGGATTGATTAAATAGACTGTTTTAGGAACATCGACTTCGATTTTTCCAAGCTTTGTGTTTTCTAAATAGGCAGCCAATTTATGGAGTGCATCCCATACAGGAGCCTCCACTGCAAAAAGCGCTTTGTGTTCAAACGCTTCAAGTGAAAAAAAGTGACTCTGAAGAAAGTTCTTGCATGAAGCCATACTACTGAAGCAATGATTTTTCCACATCGCTTCTTTTAAATTCTTCTTAAGATCTTTAAAAATATATACTCATCTAGCAGTGTGGAGTTGTTGATAACCCCCCTCATTTACGAGAGAAGAACCGTTGTTCATAACGGTGTTGATAAAGTTTTGCAAATCTCTCTTTTGTTGAAAACCAGGAGTTATGACCAGTTTATCGGAGACTTATCAACACTTTGAAGAAAGTGGTTAGCCTTTGAAAAATGACGGCATCCAAAAAATCGATCGACTGAATAGGGCGACGGGTGCGCCGCTTCAAAAACGGCATGTCTTGATCCAACAGCGCGATGACCTTTCTCTTGCGCAGATTTGCCCCAGAGCAGAAAAACAATGGGATCTTCTTTCTGAACCAGAACATCAATCACGGCGTCAGTAAACTGCTCCCATCCTTTTCCATAATGCGACTTCGGCTCGCCGGCTCTCACCGTGAGCGTCGCATTTAATAGAAGCACGCCTTGCTGCGCCCAATGAAGCAGGCAGCCATCTTTTGGCGGCGTACATCCTAGATCTGCAGAAATCTCTTTATAGATATTCTTGAGCGAGGGCGGCGGCGTAATGCCCGGAGGAACGCTGAACGAAAGGCCATGCGCCTGCCCCGCCCCATGATACGGATCTTGGCCCATGATAACCACTTTCACCTTTTCATATGGCGTCTGAGAAAAAGCATTAAATACCAGCTGCTCAGGCGGATAGACAACTTTCCCAGCCTCTCTCTCCGACCCAAGAAATTTCTTAAGCTCATGAATATACGGCTTCTGAATTTCTTCCTTCAGCTTTTCAAACCAAGTCTTTTCAAGCGTCATGCCCATAAGTGAAACATTTTAATAAAAAGCAGGATATCTTGACAGAAACCGTTTTTGCCCCTACGATTGACCCTCAATAAGAGGCTAATATATGAAAGATCTCGCAGAAAATAATTTGATCCGTTTTAAAAATATTTCTAAGAAAAAAGAGACGATGTACGCCAATTTCAAGGTGAAAGGACTTCGTCGCGGCGTTAACTTTACCGCCTCGATCTCCGTCGATCTCTCTGCCGCGGAACTCCACCCCGGCGATGTCTTAGAAAAAATCATTGAAGAGTGTGCTCGAATCGGAGTCACAGAGTTCAAAAAAGCCGAGTTCGAGTTTGAAGGACTTGCTCACGTTTAATCATTTATCTGGGTGTAGCGCAGCTTGGCTAGCGCACTAGCATGGGGTGTTAGAGGTCGGAGGTTCGAATCCTCTCACCCAGATTTCTTTCTTCCAATCGTTTAAGGGTAGTCTATGAAGATCAAACAAATGGCCCTTCTTCTAAGCGCTTTGCTGTCTATGTTCTAATCTTTCAGCAACCACTTCAAATGACAGAGTTATTCGCGCAGCAATAGACATTGGAATGGGAGGACCTAAATTACAAGTCGCTGAGATTGATACCAAAACAAATAAAATTGTTAAAATAAAGCACACGCAAAGGTATTTTGTTAATTTCTACGATAGCATCTCAAAAAGCGCCAACAACCATTTATCTTTTGAAGTTATGGAACAGGGACGTAAAGCTTTCAAAGAGGCTGTTGAAGTGGCTCGTTCATTTACCCCAGATGGAATCGTAGCTATCGCTACCGCCTCCTTTCGTCACGCAGCTAATGGAGTCCAGTTTGCAAATGAGCTTCAGAATGAAACGGGCATTAAAGTGCATATTGTGGATCAAAATTTGGAAGGAAAATTAGCTTTCCAAGCGATCCTCTCAAAAACAGATATTGACGCTGAGGATCTTGTCGTGTGGGACATTGGAGGGGGCAGCATACAATTTATCGCAATGGCGCCTGATGGATCTTATCTAGTGGACTGCGGCAAGGAGGGCGTTGGAGTATTTAAGGACTATATTGTAGAAAATATTCAGCAGCGAAATGTTATAGAATTCGCAAGCCCAAATCCGATGTCAGCCGAAGACATTACTCAGGCCGCAGCATATGCACGCAACCTTTCTAAGAAGGTCGACAAGGTATTTAAAGAAAAAATTAACCGTCCTGCTACAGCAATTGTTGGCGCTGGCAGCGTTTTCGGATTTGGCATAGCCGAAATGTTAACTAAGAAACCCCCGTTTACTATCGAAGACTTAACGGCAGTTGTTGAGTCTCTTGCAGGAAAAACCGACGCAGATCTTGGTGGAGGCGACTATGCTTTTTGCCAAGGGTCTAACGCCATTCTTGTTCTTGGTTTTATGCAAACTCTCAATATCCAACAAATGCAGATCATCAATGTCAATAACACTGATGGCGCCTTGATTTATGAGCCCTTTTGGCACTGAACGCAAAGGAAATGAGGATTGTTGCATGCAAGCAATTCTAAAGGAGCTAATCACTGCAGGGTTCTTCAGCGCTTTCTGAAAAATTGGCACACGCAAGCATTTGCAGAGTAGTAACTATTTTTGAACCTTTTAGATCAATGGTTGCAAAAAAAGCTTCATCGGCGCGTTCTACCACCAGCAAGGCTTTTGCCAATACTTCCGCTCCAGCAGTTGTGAGCTTATTTCCTTTCATTGAGCGGCAGCTCGATCAATTTTTTTACTTCCAGACTGCGTAGTAGATGTGATGTGACCTTGGGATCTAATACAATTCGTCTTCCAATCTCTTCTTGGGTTGCTCCTTTGCCTTTTAGCCAATCTATGGTTGCGAGAATGATAAACTGTGGATGTGTAAGTCCGAGTGGTTTTAAAGCAGTTGTAGTGGATTTGCTCCATAATGTGCTGACTTGCCACAACAGAAACCCCGGATTTTCCTCAGAGCCAGGATGAGCACTAGTTTTCTTCATAAAGCCTCTTATTTTTTTCATGAATACGCACGAATATAACATGAATATCTATAAGACGAGAATCGATATTTGGTTTTTATGCGCGCGCTCATAAGATATACGCGTGCGTATATATTTGGATGTGCTCATTGGTTGAATTCTCTAATAAATATTGCACTATTTATAGCCCTTGATGTATAAAACTTTAGTTAACATGGTGAGGCAATGGATCCATTTAACGGAATGTTACATTCAGTTGAGCAAATCGCTCAAAATATACGTGAGATAAGAATTGGATTGGGTTTGTCTCAAGAGCAGTTTGCAAGAAAGCTTGGCGTATCATTTCCTACTGTCAATCGTTGGGAAAATAAAAAGGCTAAACCTTCTCCGCTTGCTATTCAAAAGCTGAAGAAGCTTTTATCGCTTCATAAGAAAAATATGAAGGCAGCTCAATGACGGCTTTACCGATTAATATTGATGAGCTCCTTAAAGGACAGATTGTCGAATGGGAGCGTCTTGAGTTCAAAAAAGGGTGGAATCCGGAAGAGATGATTCACACGATTTGCGCTTTTGCAAATGACATTAATAATTGGGGCGGCGGATATCTTATAATTGGCGTAGAAGAAGTCAACGGGGAGCCAAGTTTTCCGCCGGTAGGTTTGAGGCCAAAAGAAATAGATGAAATTCAAAAAGAGCTGGTCAATTTAAGTTATAAGCTGCGACCCAATTACCACCCAATAGTTGCTCCGGTAACTTTTCAAGATAAATTGATCCTGCTTGTTTGGTGTCCAGGAGGACAAACGCGTCCTTATCAAGCGCCGGACACATTAGGTAAAAGCGCTCCATATTCATATTATGTTCGAAGGAACTCAACGACGGTTAAGGCGCAAACAAAAGACGTTCATAGGCTCTACGAGCTTGCAAATCAAGTGCCATTCGATGATCGAATTAACCATCAGGCAGATATAAGCGATCTTGAATTTGGCCTTATCAAAGATTTCCTAAGAGAAGTCAAAAGTGACCTGATTAAGGTTGTAGATCAAATTCCATTTGATCAGCTTTGCCATCAAATGCAACTTATTCAAGGGCCGGAAGAATATGTAAAGCCGCTAAACATTGGATTAATGATGTTCAATAGTAATCCTGAAAAATTCTTCCCCTATGCCAGAATTGAAGTTGTGGATTTTCATGATGACGTGGGAGATAGTTTTTCCGAAAAAATATTTAAAGGACCCATCCACCTTCAGTTAAGAGCTGCGTTGAAACATATAGATTCCATACTTATTAGAGAAGAGGTTCGCAAAAGAGACGATCGTCCTGAGGCAGATCGATTTTATAATTATCCCATCGTAGCGCTGGAAGAGGCTTTGGCGAATGCGGTTTATCACAAAAACTATGGGCAGAGAGAACCCATTGAAGTGAGCATTAAATCCGATCGCATACTAATATTGTCTTTTCCGGGTCCGATACCACCAATAACGATTGAAGATGTTAAAAATGGAGCTGCCCAGGTTCGAACTTACAGAAACAGACGGATTGGTGATTTTCTAAAAGAACTGCACATGACTGAAGGGCGTTGCACGGGCGTACCAAAAATTAAAAGAGCCATGAAGAAAAATGGTTCACCGCCTCCTATCTTTGAAACCGATGAAGAATGCCGCTATTTTTTGACAACTTTGCTGATGCATCCCGAAGCGACAAGAAGATTTAATGAAAAAAACAAAACACCTCAATTGGAAGTCATAATAACTAAAAAACAACTCCCCAAAGAGTTATTACAATTACTGAAGAGCCTTGGCAATCGCCCCAGTGACAAGGCTGTTCGTTATACAATTCAAAAACTATGTTCCTGGCAACCAATGACCCCACGGCAACTGTTGAAGCTTCTTAATAAAAAAGATAAAAAACATCTTGTAAGAAGCTATTTAACCCCGATGATCAAAGAGGGGGTGTTGAAATACTTATTCCCTGAAGACGAGGATTCTCCATTCCAAGCCTATATGGTTTGAAACACACCGGTTAACACACCGGTTAACACACCGGTATACGGGTGTGTTTAAGCGTCTCTATCCGACTGAATATAAATAGTTTAAATCGTATTCTTGGAAGAAGGCGGATGATTTCAGTGCTTAGAGGGCGCTAAGAGAAGAATGTTTGTAAAATAATTTCTTTAATCGTATGTTCCAGAAATGGACATGGAGCAGAACAAGGCGTCGTTTTTCCGCGAGAAGCGGAAGATCTATTATATCTCGTTTACGCTGCTGGCGATCTTTGTCGGGATCTTCTGGTTTTGGAGGGTCTATTTTTATCCTTTTGCTTCGACGGAAGATGCTCTTATCCAAGCGCCTAATATGTCGATCAGTCCTGTCATTTCAGGCCAAATCATTCAAATGGAAGTGGAAGAGGGAGCGGTTGTTAAGAAAGGCGACCTTCTGTTTGTGGTGGACGATGCGCTGCTGAAGTTTCAGAAAGAGAAAGCCGCTTCTTCAATCCATTATGCGCAGGATGAGGTAAGGGTTCAGCAGGTCAGACGCGATTTAGCGCGAGATGATTATGTCAGGGCAAAAACCGAGTTTGAAGCAGGGGCCATCTCTCAAGAGATGATGGAAAAGGCTGAAAAAAATCTCGAGCTGTCAGAGGCGATGCTGGGATCGATTTTGTCGCTTGTCGATGTTCAGGCTGCCGAGCTTCGCATGGTGGAAAAGCAAATCGAGCTGTCGCATGTGAGGGCGCCGGCGGAGGGTGTTGTTGCAAAGGTGTGGCACTATGCCGGAGATGTTGTTCAGGCGGGGCAAACGACGCTGACTCTGATGGATTTGGACAATATATGGGTCGATGCGAATATTGAAGAGACGAAAATTTCAAGTATCAGCGTGGGAGATCCGGTTCTGGTCACCGTTGATGCGTATCCCGATATAAAATTTAGGGGAATTGTTGTTGTCGTGGGAGCAGCCTCTGCTTCTCAATTTGCATTGATCCCTGCCAATAACAGCTCAGGAAACTTTACAAAAGTAACACAGCGCGTACCGCTTAGGGTGTCGCTTACAATGTCTGATAAAGATAAAAAACTTTATCTAAGGCCAGGGATGTCGGTGAAAATCAAGATCCGAGCCAGGTAGTGTTGTATGTTTGAAGGATTGCTTCGAAGGCGCGCGATCCGGATGTTCCCCTCTCTTGATAGCAATTCTGCTGCCTATCCATGGTATGTTCTTTTAACCGTGATGATGAGCACTTTTATGGTGGTGCTAGATGGGACGATTGTCAATGTGGCGATCCCAACTATCATGGCGTCATTTGGAGAGACAATCAGCCAGGTGGTTTGGGTATCGACGGCTTATTTGATTGCGCTTTCCATCGCGCTTGCGATGTCTGGCTGGCTCACGGAACATTTTGGCGCGAAGCAGGCATTTATTGTCGGGCTCATTGTTTTTGTTTTTAGCTCTTATCTGTGCGGTATTTCGTGGAATATTGAGTCGCTGATCTTTTTTCGCGTGCTGCAAGGGTTTGGCGGCGGGATATTAACGCCTGTTGGAATGACGCTTTTCACAACCGAATTTTCAAAAGAGAACCGGACAATACCTCTGGGATTTTATTCGATTGCGATCGCTGCTGCGATTTCACTCGGGCCTGCAGTCGGCGGCTATCTGATTGAAATGATCAACTGGAAATGGATCTTTTTCATCAATCTTCCCATCGGAGCCGTGACGCTTCTTTTTGCATGGGCGATCTTAAAGCGGACAAAGCGCAAAGAGATACACTCGTTTGATAAATGGGGCGTTTTGACTCTGACGGTTTTCCTGGTGCTGCTGTTTGTCGGAATTTCTAGCGGGAATGCGCCGTGGAATGCCGAAGGATGGACCTCGATGTTTACTCTGATTTCATTTTTGATTTCAGGGATAGCGCTGGTTCTTTTCTTAATCATTGAATTTACACACCCGTTTCCCATTGTCGATCTAAGAATTTTTAAGGAAAGAAATTTTTTAATGGGAAACATCGTTTTGTTCATTTTTTCCTTCACGCTTTTCGGATCGAGTTTTTTGCTTCCGCTCTATATGCAAAACGGATTGAACTATACGCAGATTCAAACAGGACTTGTGCTTTTGCCAATCGGTCTTTCGCAGTGTGTTTTCGGTGGCCTCTCCGGATGGCTTACAAAAAAAGTTCCTCCGATGTTTTTGGTATTGGTAAGCATTGTTGTTCTGGGAATCACCTATCAATTCAATAGCCATTTTACGCTTTATACATCGGAAAAAAGCATGGTTTGGCTTTTTATTGTCCGGGGAGCTGCGATGGGATTCCTTTTTGCGCCTCTCTTGGCCATCACGATGGCGAAGATTTCTGAGGAGAAGCTGTCGCAGGCGTCGGGGCTTTTTACGGTGCAGCGGCAAATTGGAGCTGCGCTCGGAGTGGCGGTGTTCGAGACGATTTTTACCAACCGTCAAGTGCAGCACTCGGCCTCAATGGGAGCGGTGATCGATACGACAAGCCCGGCTTTTGAGCATGTCAGTCAAAATATTGCAAAAATTGGAAAGACGGACTTTGGGAGCTCGTCTCTTGAGGCCCTGGCACAATCTCAGGTTATTATTTTAGAATTTGTGCGGAATAATATTTTTATCCAGTCGATCGGTGATTGCCTTCTCCTGGCGGGGGTCATTACGTTCTTTAGTGCAATTCCTCTCTTTTTTTCTCTCACGCAAATAAGTTATACTAACAGGAATGTTTTCTCCTCAGGACATCAAAAAAGCTGCGATGGCGCTATCTCTACGGTATCGCAGCGGCGAGACTCCCTACCTTCGATCGATGGAGGACCGCTATGCCTATTTGGTGACGCGTCTTCCTGCAACACAGGCGGCGTTAAGAAAAGTTTTTGAAGAGCTGAGAGGGGCTGAAGTTTCGTCCTATCTCGATATCGGCGCAGGACCCGGCGGATCATGGGAAGTGGCGGCTGAAGTTTTTCCAACGATTCAGGACGCTACATTTGTCGAGCTGGACAGGGAATTCGTGAAGATCGGTAAAAGCAGGCTCGAAGGAAAGCCAGTTACGTGGAAAAACGAATCGGCTTCTGATCTGAATGAAAAGGCTCACGATCTGGTTTTATTTTCTTATTCCTGGGGTGAGATAAAAAAACTGCCTGTATTACATAAGGCCTGGGAGCTTTGCAGCAAATTTTTAGTCATTGTAGAGCCGGGAACGCCGCGCGGGTATGCTGCGATGCTAGAGGCCCGCGATGAACTTATCAAAAAGGGAGGTCATGTTCTTGCCCCCTGTCCGCATAGCAAAAAGTGTCCTTGGGAAGGGAGCAAAGAGTGGTGTCATTTCGGTGTGCGGCTGGAGAGATCCAGGGAGCATCAATGGGCCAAAGAGGGGTCGATGGGGTTTGAAGATGAAAAATTTAGTTATATCATTATTTCAAAAGAGCCGGGAAAGCCGTTCTTTGGGCGGATGGTAAAAGATTCTTTGAGGCGTAAGGGACACACGATCTTGACGTTATGCACTGATAACGGAATAGAGTCCAAAACAGTATCGAAAAAGAATGAAAACTATAAGAATATAAATAAACTTAATTGGGGCGATAAAGTAATAGATACTATATAATTATGGTCATGTCATACTTGTTTCCTTTTATCTATCTTTATCTTCATTCGATGACACGGATTGTGGTCGATGGACGGGATGTTTTAATTCAAAAAATTCCTGGACATACAGCGTGGAAAGTCTCGACGCCTATTTTTGAGGGGCGCGGAGAGTTTCCCAAAGAGACGCATGAATGCCTCAAGATCGTTCAGCAGCTCAAGTGGGACAATGAAGGAATGCTCGAGATCGATGCGGTTGTGGGAACCATCCACTGGACGCAAGAGATTCATCCGGCCGACTACGGCAAGGAATTTCCCCGCTTCATGAGACATGCTGAGGAGTGGGCTGAAATTCTAACCAAAGAACTCTTTCCAGCGGAAATCGCTAATTAACCACTGCTTTTTTCTCTGATCCAAGTGCGAGGACGCCCAGGCTTGCCAAGATAAAGAGCGGGCTGAAAAGAACCGTTGCAAGCGGCGTCAGCGTGAGAAGAATTCCGGCGATAACCGGGCCAAAAACTTTGGCGAGCGCTTGTATCGATTGATGAAGCCCCATTACTTTTCCGTTGTTATGAGATGAGGCATAGTCAGAGACTAGAGCTGTTAAGGAAGGGATCAAAGTGGCATAGGCAAACGAGAAGAGTGGGATGATGAAGCAGGTCATACTGTACCCATTCATGAGTGTCAGCGCTAAAATGGAAAAGGCGAGAAGGAAGATAAATCCGCGGAAAAACTTTTCCGACCTGGAATATTTATGAAGCCATAGAATAAAGGCAACCTGGGAGAGCGAGAACCAGAGGCCGTATTGTGAATAGATATTGAAGACTTGAAGCTCGCTGCATCCAATTTTCTCAACGAGAAAAACCTGAAACGTTTTAATAAAAAAATACCATCCAAAAAAGACTAGAAACTCTGCCCAGAGAAGGGTTTTGAGCGGCTTTTCACATTTCATAAAATCTTTGAGTCGAACCTCTGTCCACTTGGGAGTGGCAATTTTTTCGGTATCGGCTGACCAGAATTTAAGGATCAGAAGAAAATTGATGACGGAAACAACGGCGCAGCTGACAAAAAGATAAAAACAGGTTTGAAAAATCTCGCCGGTGGCACCCACAATGCGTCCCGCTATCCACGGCCCTAAAATAAATCCAACGCCCAGCATGAGATGGGACATCGCAAAAAACTTTGATCGTTTTTCATTGATGCTCACATCTGAGATGATCGCATTTGTCGTTGAGAGATTCACGCCGGTGAGGCCTGCTACAAAGTATCCGATGAAGAGGGGCAAAACCGAGTGGGTTAAAACTCCCGCACAGCAAAAAAGGTAGCCTGCGGCATTGCCGATATAAGAGCTGAGCAGAATGCCCCGCCTTCCAATTTTATCGGAGAGATGCCCCAGAAACGGCGCTGCAATCATTTGGGCGATCGGGTAGGTGGCTGTAAAAATCCCGAGTAGAATATAACGGAGCTTTAGGGAAAAGGTGGAAGAGAAAAAGCTATGGGGAGTATCTAAAAAAAAGAGTGGAAGAAATGCGATGACAGCCGAGAATGTCAAAAAATCCAAAAAAAGAACTGAAAATACCAAACTCAGTTTCTTTACCATTTTAGTATTTTAGTATAATACTAGAAATGATGCTATCTCCAGTATTTAAAAAACTTTTACCCTACGCTCTCGTTGTCTTCCTGGGCTACGTGGGCTTCTCCCTTCCCCTGCCGGTACTGCCTGAACTTTTTTTAGATTCGGAGCGGTCGATCCTTGGTCCTGCCGTTTCAATTCAAATGAAAACTTTTTTACTGGGGGTGGTGCTTGCTGCCTACCCGGCCGGCCAGCTGATCGGCGCTCCACTTTTAGGATGGCTCTCCGACCGATTCGGCCGTAAAAGAGTTATATTAATTTCTCTTTTATCGACGGCAATGGGATATGGTTGGACGGCGCTTGCAACTGATTTTAAATCGGTCATAGGAATGTTTTTAGCGCTTTTCGTGTGCGGATTTTCAGAAGGAAATACGGCGCTTGCCCAGGCGGTGATTGGAGATCTTGCCCCTAAGCAGGAAAAAGCCGTCCACTTTGGATGGATAAATTTGTTTACCTGCATGGCGTTTATTGTGGGGCCGCTCATGGGCGGATGGCTTGCAGATCCTCATAACAGCTCCTTTTTTACTTTTGCAACGCCATTTTGGGCGGGCGCTATTTTATCGCTGCTGGGGGCGTTGGTGATTTGGAAGTATGCTGAAGAGACGAAAGTGCAAAGAGCTTCAATCCCTTTTAAAGAGTCGCTGCCGATCCTGTGGAAAAACCCGCTGCTAAAAACCTATTACAAAGCCAACTTTCTGATTTATTTCGGCATCTACTCTTTCTTCAATTGTTTAGCGATTTACCTGCAGAGGAATTTTGATTTCTCTACAACGTATCTAGCATATGTCATGGCTTATGATTCCTTCTTTTTTGCGATCGGCCTTCTTGCGTTAGTCTCTCTATTGTCAAAGCGGTTTGGCGCAGAAAAGTTGACGAGGGTTTTTGCAATTATTTTCGGACTGTTATTGATTGTTTTAATAGTTCCAAATCAGCCTTCGGGATTAATCTATACGATTCCTCCAATCGGCATGGCGCTTGCGGTATTAATGACGCACGCGGCGGTGATGGTGTCTAACGGCGCTGAGGATCATTTGCAAGGGCAGGCTCTTGGCGTTTTGCAATCGGTTCAGGTGTTTGCAGGGATGTGGGTGGGTGTGATAGGAGGAATCTTGGCAGGGTGGATTCCCCAGCTGCCCCTGATTGCAGGCGCTGCCTTTGCTGTGCTTGGAGGGATATATCTTAGAAGGAAAAAATATGCTTAAAGGTTCGCTGGTTGCAATTGTCACTCCTTTTACAGAAAGCGGAGAACTGGATCTTGACGCTTTGAAAAAGCTGGCCCTGTGGCATGTTGAAGCTGGAACTGATGGCATTGTTTGCTGCGGGACGACAGGTGAAGATCCGACGCTGTCCGATGAAGAGCGGACTTTGGTGATTAAGACTGTGATTGAAGCAGTTGGGAAAAGAGTTCCCGTGATTGCGGGGGCCGGAACGAATGATACCAGAACTACGGTGCAGCGGACGCAAGAGGCAAAAGAGCTGGGCGCAGACGCTGCGCTTGTGATCATCCCCTATTATAACCGTCCCACATTCGAGGGATGCCTTGCCCATTTTACAGAGGTGGGTAAAGCTGATCTTCCAACCATTATCTATTATCATCCGCTGCGGACGGGTGTCACCTTGAAGCCGAAGGAGCTTGCGGCGCTGGGAGATCTTCCATCCATGGTTGGGATTAAAGACTGCTCCAATTCGCTTGAATATCTGGATGAGCTAATGAAGTGTACGAAGCTTCCCATTTTCACAGGAGTCGACGTTCCAACTTTTGATCAATTGAAGAAGGGAATTGCGGGAGTTATTTCAGTTGTTGCAAACATCATCCCCGGAGAGTGGAAAGAGATGGTCCATTTTTGTTTGAGTGGAGAGTTTGACCGGGCTCAGGAGATTTTTGAAAAGCTTTTACCGCTCTGCCTGGCGCTTGAAATTGAGACCAATCCTCATGGCATAAAGTACGCGGTGCATCTATTGGGAAAATGCAGCCCGCACCTTCGCCTTCCGCTTGTGCAGCCTAGGGAAGCAACAAAAGCAGCGCTTCGATCTGCTTTTTCAAAGATTCTGCTTCTGCCTGAGTCGGTTTAAATCTTTTTTGTCCTAAAAGGCGTGCGATCTTTTGAATCATCTTCGAGGCCATAACGGCCAGGTCCTCTCGCCGTTTGTCGCTCTCTTCAAGAGGAAAATTTTGCCGGATCATCTCGAGAAGTTCATTTTTAGTCTCGCCGCGGTAGTTTTCAAGGAGCTCTTTCTTTTTCTCAAGCGGAGCGTCTCTGCTGGCCAGCGTGTAGACGGCCTGGCGCGGCATCTCATCGAGCTTGGGGATGAGATTGGTTGGAAGAGAGAGATAAAATTCGTAATATTGCAAAAAGTTGTAAGGGGTTTGACGATTGCCGTAGGTTGTCAGGAGCCAGGCAGAAAAAGCGCCGTCGCGGTAATTTTTGAAGATCTCTTGGGCTTTTTGGATCCGCTCGCCGTGAAGGATGGCGGCTTGGTTGGAGATGGCCTTGATCTCGGAGGTCAGGCTGGAGAGCTGGTGCAAATCTTTTTCAATCGACACTTCAGCTTCCCCTCGATAAGCATTTAAGAGTTCTTCAAGAGAAGTTTGCTCCTGATCGGAGAGCGCTTGAACTTTAAAGACGCCGGAGAAGCTCGACAGTTGTCCTTTTGAGGAGACTTCTGCAAGCTCGGTCATCTTGGAAAACTTTTGCTTCAATCGGGAAAATAATAAGTCGTTTACTTTTGACATTTTTTCAGCCTTTTTAAAAGTTCTTTGGCAAGGGTCGAATAATCTTCGGCAGCGCGCGATTTGGGCGATGTTTCGAAAATCGGTTTTCCGTAGATGGTCGCTTCTGAAACGGTGATGTCTCTTCGCACTTTCGATTTTAATATCCGGCCGGGGAATGTTTCTTCAATGACATCGAGAAACGCTTCGTTGCTTTTGCCGCGAGGATTCCAGAACGAGAGGATCACGCCGAGCACTTCAAGGGAGTGCCTTTGTGAAAGCGATTCCATAAATTGAGAAAGGCGCTGAAGTCCTTTGATGCTGTAAAACTCGGGGGTAGCTGCCACAAGCGCAAATTGCGAGGCGATGAGCGCAGACTCCGTCAGCCAGCAAAGAGAGGGCGGCGTGTCGATGATGATCGTATCAAACTGCTTGAGCGGTTTTAAAAGTTCTCTTAATTTTTCATGCGAGTATCTGTCAGCGGCGAGCGCTTCGGTGACTTCAACGCGCTCGAGCCATGTGTCGGCTGGGATGAGGGATAGCCGTGGATTGGAGGTTGGAAGGATGACATCGGAGATTTGCTTTTTACCCTGTAAAACCGTTGCCAAACTGTCATGCGCATCGGGATCGTAGCCAAGGCCTGTCGTCAGGTTGGCCTGGGCGTCGAAGTCGATGAGCAGCACATTTTGTTTATGAAACTTTGCAAGGGCGGCACCCAGATTAAGGGATGTCGATGTTTTGGCTGTCCCTCCCTTGAAACTACTTACTGTGATCGTTGGCATTCAAACCTTCTTTAAAACTTGGAGTTAACGATTTATTTTCCATTTCGTTTTTGAGAGTGTTTAAAAATACGGCCACGCTTATTTCTCCATGAACCACATTGTCACGCGTTCTAAGGGAGACGGTTTTATTCTCCACTTCCTTGTCGCCTACGGTGAGCATGTAGTTGATTTGAAGAAGCTGCGCGTTCCTTATTTTTTTATTCACCGATTCACTTGACTCGTCAATGTCGCAAATGAATCCAGCTTTTGTAATCTCTCGTTTCACTTCATGGGCGTATTCGCTATGACGGTCTGCGATGGTGATGACTCGGATTGGAAGCGGACTGATCCACAGAGGGAATTTTCCCACAAAGTGTTCAATCAAAATTCCAAAGAATCTCTCAATCGAGCCAAAAATGGCCCGATGGAGCATCACAGGTCGTTTTAGCGTACCATCCATATCCATATATTCGAGTTCAAATTTTTCTGGAAGCGCCATATCAAGTTGAACGGTGCCGCACTGCCACGACCGTCCAAGCGCATCGCGGATGTGAATATCAATTTTCGGTCCATAGAAAGCGCCGTCGCCTTCGTTGATGCGGAACGGCTGTCCCCATTCTTCAAGAGCGTCTTTGAGGCCGGAGGTTGCAACTTCCCAATCTTCATCGGTGCCGATGCTGTCTTTGGGCCGTGTTGAAAGCTCGAATCTGTATTCGAGGCCGAAGGTCGAATAAATTTCTTCAACCAGTCCTAAAATTCCTAAGATCTCAGCTTTGATATCGCCCGGCCGCATGAAAAGGTGGGCGTCATCCTGGTGAAATCCACGGACGCGGAAAAGTCCTGAGAGCGCTCCAGAGAATTCATGACGATGCACATGTCCGAATTCAGAGACGCGCATTGGAAGGTCGCGATAGCTGTGTGTATGGGATTTGAAAAAAAGCATGCACCCAGGGCAGTTCATCGGTTTGAGGGCGAAAAACCGCTCCTCGATTTCAAAGGCATACATGTTTTCGCGGTAGTGGGACCAGTGTCCCGACTTTTGCCAGAGCTCCTGGCTCATCAGCTGCGGCGTTTTGATTTCGACATATTGATCGCGCGTCATCAGGCCTCTTAAAAAATCGACGAGCCGGTTCCAAATGATCATCCCTTTTGGATGGATGAACGGAATCCCGGGCGCTTCTTCCTTCAGCGAGAAGAGATCGAGTTTAGGTCCGATAAGTTTATGGTCCCGCTTTTTCGCCTCTTCCAAAAGATGGATATAATCTTTTAAAAGCTTCCGGTCAGGAAAAGAGATGGCATAGATGCGTGTAAGTACTTCATTTTTAGAATCCCCTTTCCAATAGGCTCCGGACGTTTTGAGGACTTTGAACGCTTTGATTTTTCCGAGCTTCGGAAGGTGGGGGCCGCGGCAGAGGTCATAGAATTCCCCTTGCTCATAGGCCGAGATCTCTCCCTGATCGAACCCTTCGATGAGCTCGATTTTAAAGGGATTGGACTTGAAGCGGGCTTTTGCTTCCGCCTTGTCTTTTAAGACATGCCGTTTGGTTGTATAGTTTTCATCGATGATTTTTTGAACTTCTTTTTCGATCTTCTCAAAGTCTTCATCGGAAATAGTCAGGTTCGCAAAGTCGTAATAAAACCCTTGCTCGATCGGCGGGCCGATGGTGGGCTTTGCATCCGGGAAAAGTCGAAGGATCGCTTGCGCAAGAACGTGGGCGGACGTGTGCCAGAAAATCTCTTTGCCGAGCGGGTCGTTAAAATTAATAAAATCAATTTGATCCCCTTCTTTGATGGGGGTGTCGAGATCGCGCGGCACGCCGTTGATTTTAACCGCAAGAGCCTGATCGGGTCCATTGAGGTGAAGCTTCTCGGCGATTTCTTTAGCCGAGTGCATTCCTTGAGCGTCGAAAGATTTTCCATTAACAGTCATATGCATAAATACCTGAATTGTTATCCTGTATATTAAGACAATGGATGAAAAAACCAAAGAACGATTCTATGAGGAGCTGGCGGCTCAAACGTCGTGGGCTCTTGAACAATCAGGAATTCAAGATTCTTTTTGCTATCGTGCATTAAACGAGGCTCGAAGATTAGCTGAGCAGCTGGTCGACGAAAAAGGGCAGCTCAGGCAGCACTTCACTGCACGGCATACGCCCATTTACGAGGCGGGATATTCCGATGACGCCATCCGCGATCACCAGCAGAAATTTTTAGGCAGGTGGCAATCCGACGCTGGGTTTGTTCAAAAATTTCGTCGATTCTCACTTCCTCTTTGCCATCCGTTTGCAGAAGAAGTCGTTCGGTGGACGCTGGATTTGCCGCCGCAGACGAAGCTTCAAGATTTTCATGTCAAACGGGCGGCCCTTATCGCGTGCCTGACTCCTCTGCGCCAAAGCGTTGGATCATGCTTTGCAACAGCGCCCGCGATTGAGATTCAACAGATTCATATCGATCTTTTTATTGAAGATCTCTACGAGCTTCTTTCGCGCGGCAGGCTGAGACGTGTCGTTGAAGGAGTTGAATATGCCGCCCCCTTCTGCCTTAGCATCGGCATCGGCGATTTAAGAAAAAAGATTGATCCGAGCCGTCCATTTTTTGCCTCGCCGGGCCTCATTCGAGCGTTTGAAAGCGCAGAAAAAATTTCAGAGAGCGCTTCACTCATTGAAAAGATCCGCCGCTCTGAAAAAATTTGTCATCAGTTTTATCGCCCCGGCATGCGCGTGGAAGACCTGATCACAGCCGCCGCCGGAAAAGAGGCGTGCGCTTTTTTTAAAATTGTGGCTGATAATGCGCTGCTCAAAATTTGGGAATTTACCCTCGCCGCCTATTGCGATATTAAAATGGAATTTTCAAAATGGAACCTGGGGTGGTGCATCGGGCTTCATCCGCAAGAGGCCGGAGGGATTGGAGCTGTTTTATATCAAGCGCTTGATGAAAAGCTCCACGAGGCGCATGCACAGGTTGAAAAAGCTTATCAAGATACGGTCATTGCCCACGAGCAGCTAAGAGCCGCCGAGACGCTTGCCAGCAACGCCCGGTCTCAGGAAGAGCTGCGCCGTATCAAAGCCGAAGGCATTGCCAAGGCGCATCATTTGCAAGCCTGCCAGGACCTTTATAAAGAGGCGCAGAGAGAAGAAAAGGCTATCTCTCAGATGCTCTCATTTTTTGTGGATCAATACACCGTTCTCTTTCAAGGTTATTTTCAAGAAATCTATGACCCCGAATTTTCGGATGAAACAGCTTCGCATTATGAAGACAGGCAAGCAGGGTTCCGGCTGGTCTATAAACATGGGAGATCGGACAGCTCGCTCTGGACCTCAATCCATGACCCAGAGCAGTTTATTTCCGCATTGGATGATTTTTTTAGATCGGCGGAAACACATCTTTCCCATATTTGCAAAGAGACGTATGAAAAAGAGCTTGTCTCCCATATGACAACCGTTATTCTGCAGCACATCCAAACTCCTGAATTTATTGAAAAGGCAATGATAAGGGCCAAGAAAAAAGGGAGGCTTCCCTGGGCCTACAGCGCCGGAGGTTCGGTCGAACAAATCGCTTCTCTTTACTATCGAAAAACATCGCCGTTGAAGTCCGAGCAGCGGGAAGTCAAAGACGAGCTTGATCTTTTCACATTTATTATTGAAACGATGAAGGGCCTTCCCCCATTGATTACAAATAAGTTTATCAAAGACAAGCAGCAAGGGCTTCTCCTGCAGTCCCCCACCCACGTCTGCCTTCTTCTTCCGGGCATGCCGGCTTTTTATGAAGCGTGGAATGATCGAGGATTTACCTATACCTGGATACGGGATGAGTGGATCGCGCCGGCCAAACAATTTTATCTTGATCAAACGTTTTCAAAAGATCAGCAGCGAGAACTTTACAGAAGACTTGGCGTTGATGGAGCGCTGAGGCCTTCAATGACCATCGAAGAGTTTGCAAGCGAGCTTAAAAATATTCCAACGGATACGCTGGCGGCTTTTCTCTTTCAAACACTTCCTTTAATTCCGTCGGAGCAATGTCAAGCGCTTTTACAATCACCAAATATGAGATTGCCTCCATTTTTAACTTCCGAAGAGCTTTTCCGTCTGATGTATAAATTTTCTGATGAATCCTCTGCAGACGTCGTCCGTGAAAATATGCGGGAGCTTAAATTGGCCCCCTCTGTTTTTCTGTTTGCCGACACGAACTGGCCGAGCGGCTACTTCAGTTTTGTAATTAATCCTATCACTCTCAAGCTTGAAGTTTGGAAAACCGATCGGGCCGGTGTGCAGGGAGCTCCGCTTCCGCTGGTGAAGAGCTGGCTTGGAAAAGAGACATGGTCGATTTTTAATTCAGTTTGGATATAAAATACAAAATATGAAAACTCTAACGATTTTATTTTTAAGCACGTCAGCCTCTCTTTCAGCGCTGAGCATGGGAAACCCCGCAGAGCCGCAGATCATCTGTGATGGTTTTTTTATTTCTGAAGACGCCTCTTACGGAGCTAAAATAGGATACCTGGGCGACTGGGTGGCCGACCGGAAGATGAAGATGAGCGGAAACGGCCATGGAAGAATAGATAAGATGACTCTTTCCTTCGGCCAGGGCGTTGTCGCTTTCAACTATCTGGATCGCGTCGAGTTTTATGGATCAGCAGGATCGATGAACGGCGAGCTATCCAACAGACCTCACTCAGATAACAAGAGACGGCAGTACCAAACGCATGACGGATGGACAGCAGGAACCGGAGGTAGATTTTTACTCGCGCAGTGGGGCAAGACCGTGATTGGGCTCGATGGAAAAATCCAGTGGGGTAATCCTGGGATAAAATGGGCGGCGGTTGATGGAACATCAAAAAATACAGGCGGCCATCTCAAATACCGCGAGTGGCAGGCATCATTTGCCTTTTCCTATACGGCCGACTGGCTCACTCCTTATCTTGGCGTGAAATATTCGAACGTCCGTGCAAAAGTCACCGACATTCCGAGAGCCATCTATCAACATTCGCGTTTCAAAATGATCAATCGCGACCGTTTTGGGATCGCGCTTGGCTGCACGCTTTCACCCGGCAAAAAGTTTGATCTCTTTGCCGAAGTCCAGATGATTGATGAACAAGCCCTTTCATTCGGCGGAAATCTTAGGTTTTAATCGGTGTGTAATTTTTGGACCATTTGAAATTGATTGCCGTCCAGGTCTTTGACGAGCTGCATGCGCACATGGCCGGGAACTTCCTGAACGTCGCCGATGCAAACAGCGCCTTTTCGAATCATTTCAGCTTTTGTTTCATCAAGATCTTCGACGGTGAATGTCACAATCGCATTTTGTCCGGCCAAGATAGGGTTCATCTCGTGGCACTTTCCGATGCCGAGACGCGCGCCATTTTTCCCTTGGAGCTCCGCCCATCCAAACTCTTCGTTCGATTGCATGAGCTGAAGGCCCACAACTTCCGTATAAAATTTAACAGCGGCTTTAAGATCATCGACGACGATCCAGGCAAGATCCATGGATTGAACGGTCATAAAAAAACTCCTTGTTAGGTCCACTATTCTAAAACTACGAGCGATTAAACGACAATGGTTTGACCAAGTAGAGGGGCAATAAAATGGGAAGAAGGGATGTTTGCGTTTATAAGAGCTTCCTCAAGATCATGAACAGGGGCGTCAATGCCTTCGTCCGTGAGCTGAAAAGTCCCAAAATGAATTCCAACACTCAGTTTTGATTGAAGATCAAGATGGGCTTGAACGGCATCTACAGGGTCCATATGAAATTCTTTCATAAACCAGCGGGGCTCATAGGCGCCTATGGGGAGCAGGGAAAGATCCATGGGTCCAAACTTCTGATGGATCATTTTAAAATGGGAATGATACCCGGTATCACCGGCGAAAAAGACCTTAAACGACTTATTTTGAATAACAAAGCCTCCCCACAGCGCCCGGCAGGTGTCAAAAAGGCTGCGGCGGGACCAGTGGAGGGCAGGCGTTACCCCTATATTAAGGAGAGGGCCTACCGAAACACTTTCCCACCAGTCAAGCTCTGTCACCCGGGTAGATCCAAGAGATTTAAGAAGAGCTCCATTTCCGAGAGGGGTCACAATGAGGGGATTATATAACGACACAAGAGCTCTGATGGATGAGGCGTCAAGATGGTCATAGTGATTATGGCTGATTAGGACGACATCAATGGGCGGAAGCGAATCGATCGTATGCGACGGGGGTGTTTTTCTTTTAACCCCCAGCCAGGGAAGAGGTCCTGCATAATCGGAGAAGACAGGATCGGTCAAGATAGTAAAGCCGTCAATCTTGATGAGCACGGTCGAATGGCTGATCCAGGTTACGCTGACTTGGTTCGAGAGAGGCTCCGCTCTCTCAGGTAAAGCCGGTAGATCCCTCCACGTGGGCCAAGGCGTGGGCCTGCTTCTCAACTTCCATTTGAGTACATCGAGTAAACCTTTCCCACCGCCTTCCGGCAGAGAAATATAGCGGCCATTGCGTAGAGTGCTTCTTTCAAAGAAATCCATAGAGGCTACATCATATTCTACTTTTTACAAAAGAGGTAGTTGAAAGACTCAGGGTTCGTCGATTTTCGGGATTATTTTGGCCGATTTTGCGTTCTTTTGCGAGGGGTAATATCAGCTTGCGTATATTACCCCTCGCAAAAGAACCCGAAAATCGGACAGAACCTGAGTTTTTCAACTACCTCAAAAATGTCACGTTTGCAAAAAACGGGTGACGGCTTTATACTGGCTGACTCATAATGATATAAGGGAGAGGCTATGACGCTATCTGGGACGCTACCACGCCGGTTTGCTTTGCTCTGCGGAGCTGTTTTGCTTTCGCAAACGTTGCATGCTGTTGACATCGATCAACAAGATATTCAATCTCTCCGAGACTGGATCAACACCAAACGGATGATCACGGTTCGCGAACTTGGCGGACAGCTTTCCATCAGCGGCGATGTTCACGCAGAAATGCAAGCAAGCTCACTTGTCAAAAACGGTGTGGCACAGCGCGGCAGAGGCACAGGCAATCCGAACAACATGTATGATGTCGAGTTCAATCTTTTGATCGACTACCGCACAGAAAGATCGTGGCTTGCATCTCGCCTTCGATTCGACAACGATGCCGGACTTTTGCATGAACATTACGGCAGCGGAAAAAGCGATAAAATTAAACTCGAAAGAGCCTATTGGGGATACCGTATGCTGGATGGCGACCGCCACACCATGGACATCGATGTTGGAAGACGGGGTCCGATGGTTGGAGTGTTTGATTCAAAACTGCAGTTTCTCTCCAACTTTGACGGTGTCGCTTTTAAAGACAGCTTTGCCATTGACAATGTCGGCGATCTTTACTATCAACTCGGAGCTTTCATCGTTAATGAGAAGAAAGACCAGGCGGCTTACGTTGGTGAGATGGGCATTATTAATATTGCCAACACCGGCTTCTATTCAAAATATTCTCTGATTGATTGGGATACAAAGAATACACACGATGTGCCAAGACAGTTCCACTTCATCGTCTCTCAGCTGATCCTGGGATACAAATGGATTCCGGAAGTTCTCGACAGACCTGTTGTTATCTACTTCGGCAGCCTCTACAACCACCGTGCAAGACCTATTGATCTTTCTGATCATAAAAGAGCGAACTATGGCGGATACCTCGGGTTTAACGTCGGCGCGCTGAAGCTTGCAGGCGATTGGGCCTTTGATGCCAACTATCAGGTTCTGGCAGCGCAGTGCGTTCCTGATTTTGATGTCTCCGGTATTGGAATAGGCGCAAAATCAGACGACGGTTTTTATGCTCACAAAGGCAAATCCATCAAAGATAAAAAGCTGGCGGACGGAAACGTTAACTACCGCGGTTTTGAACTGACCTTCCAATATCTGATCAGCAACAACTTGAACCTCTGGCAGCAATGGAAGCAGTCGATCACGCTCGATAATCATATTGGACCTTTCAAAAGGTTTAAACAATACGAAGTCGACTTCATCTATTCATTTTAAACCGTGTACGGCAGAAAGTTAGTGAATTTTTTTCTACCTCATGGTTAAATTTCATGTTGGAGGATTCCATGAGCCATAAAAAACGACTCTTATTAATTGAAGACGAAGAAGATATCGCGTCTCTTATCAAGCTTCAAGCTGAACTGTCCGGGTATAAACTTCATGTAGAGGTCGATGGCCTAAACGGTTTTCGTGCAATCGAACGGGAAAAACCAGATCTTGTTATTTTAGATATCATGCTTCCGGGACAAAACGGATTTGACATCTGCCGCAAGATGAAGAGCGCTCCTGAGTTAAAAAATATCCCTGTGATCATTCTGTCTGCCAAAGGCGAGGAGCTCGACGTCATTCTCGGTTTGGAGCTGGGGGCCGATGACTATGTCGCCAAACCTTTTTCTCCAAAAATCCTTTTCTCAAGAATCAAAGCCGTATTGCGGCGCGGAAAAGATCCGGAAAAAACACCTAAGATTTTGAGTTTTGGAGACTTTCAATTGGAAGTGGACCGCTACATGCTTCGTAAGGGAGACAAGATTGTTTCCATAACCCTTTCAGAATTCGGAATTTTAAAAAGACTTCTTTCAAACCGTGGTAAAGTGCTCACGCGCAATCAACTTCTCGACGATATTCATAACGACGATGCTTTCATTGTCGATCGGAATATCGATGTCCACATCGCTTCTCTGCGTAAAAAACTGGGCCCCAATTTTGATTGGATAGAAACCGTCAGAGGCGTCGGTTATCGTTTTCTGGATGAGACTATTCCCGCAGGCAAGAAATAAAATCTTGCAACTTCTTTTTTATTGGGATAAGACAAGTAGGAAAGAGGTTGTGAATGCGTCTTCTCTCCACTGCTATTCTGATTGTTTGCCTGACCGGCTGCGGGAGTAAAGCTGGAACAGGCGCGCTGGTAGGCGGCGGCATTGGCGCTATCGGCGGCGCAGCTATCACCGGATCGGCAGGAGGAGCGCTCATTGGAGCGGGCGTCGGTGCGGCAACAGGAGCCATTGTAGGCGCAGCGCTTGATGCTTCTGACCGCCAAGCTCTTGACCGCGAAAGCCCCAGAACCACACGAAAAATAGATCGCGGGGAGCCGCTTTCAACTACCGATGTCAAGAAAATGAGCAAAGCCGGACTCTCCGACGATGTGATCATCAGCCAAATCGATGCAACCAATAGTGTTTTTCACATGAGCAGCGCCGATATTATCGATTTAAAAAAAGCGGGCGTATCCCAGCGAGTCATCAACCACATGATCAAAACCGCAGAATAATTTTCCCGGCTATTGACATTTTCCCAGCAGACGATTCATGATGGTTCAAATGAGTCTCGTAGATCAAACACTGAAAGAATTTCAACTTCTCACGCGAAGATACGCGTTTTTCCACGCGGCTTTCCTCGCTGCCTTTGTTGTTGAACTTTTAATCCTGCTCATCTTCACGCAATTTCTTTCGAAAACACTTCTTTTCTCGATCGTGGTAGCACTAGCATTTTTGACCGTGTTTACCTATCTCGTTCTGCGGTTTTATTTTCAAACCAAGAAGCCTGAGCAGTTTGTTGCGCTTCGCAATAAGTTTTTAACAGCTGCCCTGAACTCACCCTGGGAGCCCACGCAGAAGGAATCTGCGTCAAGATGGTCTGTTGAAAAGCTTCATCCTATTTATGAGCTCCTCCAAAAACTTCATGGCCAGGAATCTCAGTACTATTCCCTTCCGTCCTTTCTTAAAACATTATCTCCTCTTGTTGAGAAGTTCAGCGTCTGGTGCCACTGGGAAGATGTTCAATGGATGAAAGAAACTCTGCACTTGCATGCACTTCGAAAATTATTTGATTGGGTCAAAGTTTTTCCCACCGACTTAGAGCTTCACCGCACGCTTGCCGCCTCCTACATCGCCCTCTACCAAATTTATCAAATGCCCGAGGACAGCGCGTCTGCTTTTTATTCGTTTATCAAGCGGCAATATGAACTACCTGAGACAAAAGATCGATTTGAAAAAGCCGCCCGCTCTGCCGTCGAAGAATTAAAAGTTGTTCTCACTTATGCATCCAGCGATGCGTGGGCGCTGAGCCAGATCGCAAAAGTCTACCATGACCTGGGACTCAGACAGGAAGAACGGATAACCTACGAGGCGCTTCTTTCATTAAAGCCTCAAGACAGCGAGATCCATTACCGATTGGGCAAGCTCTACTTTGAGCTCGGCCATATGGCCCAGGGCCTTCATCTCTATCAAGAGCTGCAAGGACGGAAAGACCCCAAGGCCGGCGAGCTCATGCAGCACTATGATTCATACTATAATACCGAAATACTGGATTCCTAACCAAATAGAGCGCCCCAGCTAATGGTGCCGATTAATACGCCCAAGACACAGACGGCAGCTGCTTTCCAATTAACTTTTTCTTTGTAAAGCCACTGACCCCATATGTTGCAAAGAACGATGATCGTAACTGAAAAAATGGGATAGATCATCGCGTGCTCAAATTTTGTAGATACTTCCGTTGCGCGGATCATAAAGAAAGTGCCGACGCCGTTGGCAATACCGCCCAATATTCCGTAGAGAACTTCCCCTTTCTTAAGCCATCTCTTTTCATTCACGATGAAAATCAGAGCCTGGATGATAGAAGCTGCTAAAAAGATCATCGGCATGAACCACTGGTTTTTAGCATCGTCCATATCGAAGGAAAGAAAAAGGCCGTTTTCTCCGGGATAATTAATAAATAGAGCCTTCCAGCTTAAGAACACCAGAAAGAGGACATGGAGAAAAAAGGCAGCTGAAACAAAGGTGATCCAGGAATTTTTCTTCTGCGTTTTTTTCGTTTGCCATCCAGCCCAAAAAAGACCCAGGACCACAAGAATAGAGCCGATGCCATTCCAAGGCGTATAGGCATACCCAAAGAAAGAGCCGAAGACTAGAACCATTACAATGGAAGGCATCACTGTTGCGGCACTGAATGACGCAAAGGTAAGGCCGGCGGGTCCTGTTTCGACAGCGCGCCCCAATGATGCCATCATTAGAGCCAATACAACGCCGCCCGCAATGGCAAATAGAGACATGCATCCGCTCCACTGATAATCGCCCATTCGGACAGGATTTAATAGGATGGCTACAAGGAATACAACGAAAAGCTGCACCATGATAAATCCTTTCGTCGTTCCTCCCGAGTCGACGCTCTTTCTCATAAAATAATTCGAGATAGAGACAAAAAGCCCTGCAAGCAGCATCAGCTGTATACCCATCATAAAAAACTCCTTTTCTCAAGATTATTGCCTCAACGATCAATTTTTGAGGACAAAAAAAGAGTTTGTCGGTTCAATATAGAAATATATTATTTATCTAAGGGGTCATATGAGATCATGGATTCTTTCAGCATGCTGCATTCTCTGTGCATCGCAACCCGTGACGGTTGTACAGGAAAAACTCTCACCTCAGGAGGCATTCTTCTTGAGGAGGGTCACCGAGTTTTGGAAAGATCGCGATTATGTCCTTGTGAAAAAGCAGATCGATGAATTTTTGTCTTCGCATGAGGCTTCCAATATTCATAACAACCTCTATGCGCTCTTGGGCGATATTTATTATCAGGAAAGCAATTATCAGGGCGCTTTAGCCACCTATAATAAAATTTCCGATCCGGCTCTCATTGAAAGATCGGCCTGCCGTAAAGCGCAATGCCTCTATCTTGCCGGAAACTATGATGAAGTCGTTCAAATACTTGCATCTATGTTTGAGCACAGCGAAAAAATCGACCATCAAGATGAAATGCAATTTATTTTTGCCGATTCGCTTTTTAGAAAAATGCGTGCAACAGTCGGCATTGATGCTCAAAAGAGCCTTGCATTGCAGGCAAAGCCGCTCCTTCTTGCCCTTTACAATACGACGTATCAAGACAAAGTTCTTTTGCCGCTAGCCGAAATTCATAGAGAACTTAAAGAGCCTAAAGAAGGTGCGCCGCTTTATCTCATGCTCGCAGAGAAAATGCCGATCCAAAAAGAAGAGCTTCTTCTTCAGGCTGCAGCCTTGCAAATGGAGTTTGATCCGCTTCAAGCGCTGCCGACATTTGAGCAGGTTGTCGATCTTGGCGGGAGTAAAGCCCACGAAGCTGCTTACCAAGAGCTGCTCCTGCTTTTTCAAAATGATCTATTCTCCAATTTGATCAGCAGAAGTCCAAGGATAGAAATGCACTTGGAGGTTGATAAGAAAACATTATTTGAGTTTTGTTTAGCCCGCAGCCATTTTAAGCTGGATCAGATTCCCGAGGCTATCTTGCACTATAACCGGTTCATAGAGAAAGAAACAGAGAGCACGCCTCATAAAAGAGCCGCTTATTTAACTCTTATCCATTGCGCGCAAAAAACAGATAGCAGCAGCTTGTTTGATCAAGTGCTGGTGCAGTTTTTAAAAGACTTCCCAAGCGATGAAGAAGCCGGCAAAGCGCTTCTTCTGCACGCGCAAGTGGCTCTTCAAAAAGGAGATGTAGCGCAGGCAAGCCGTGACCTGGATCAGCTGCTGAGAGATTTTCCGGACTTTCCAGATCAGGAAACGCTTCTCTATGATCAGGCGCTGCTGCTTTCAAAGACACAGCAGTGGGAGCGCTCCCGTTCAGCGTTTATTTCTTACCTTGGAAAATTTCCATCGACTTCAAGATCAAATCAGATTTGGACATCGATCGTTCATTCATCCGTTCAAGAGTTAAAAGGGGCAACCGAGGAGAACCTGGTTTATAAGAAAGAGCAGCTTGCCTCTGATCTGACGCAGGCCCTCGCCATGTCGAATCTTTTTTCCTCTGATGAAGAAGCAGCCTATCAGTTTTTGCTGGGGCAGCTGATGTTTGATCTGAATCGGTTTTCTGAATCTGCCGCCAAACTTGATGATTTCTGCCAAAAATATCCTGAGCACCCCTCTGTGGCCGAGGCGTATCTTTTGCAGGCGCTTTCCCATTATCAGCTCAAATCAGAGCCTGAGCTTTTCATTCCGGCTGCTGAAAAGGCCCTGAGCAGAGCAGATGACTTTACCCATAAAACAGCGCTTCGATTGCATCTTTTTAATGCCTATCTTAGTGTAAAGCAATTTGACAAAGCGGCGGAGAACCTCTATCAAACGTTCATTGTTGATGGAACAGCCGTACAGCCAGAGAATCAACTATGGCTTGCCGGGTACTATAAAGATAAAGATGATCACGTAAAAGCTGTTGAAATTTTCAAAAAAGCACTCGCAGTGGATGATGATTATAATGTTAATTTTGATCCTGCGCTCACTTACCTGGAAGGCGAAACGCTTAAATTCGCGGGCTTATTGGACTTAAGTCAAAAAGAAAAAGTGCTCCGCTCTCTCGTTGCGCTCCAGGGCCGCCATCATGCGCTTCCATGGAAACATCAAGACACTACTCTTTTAGAGCTGGGTCAAACATGTATGAATCTTCAGAGGTCCGGCGAAGCGCTTGCGACGTTTGAAGCTCTTATTGCAAAAGAAGATCAAGTCTCTCCTCTCATTCGAAACACCGCCCTGCTGGAAAAAGCCCGAATACTTCTTTTAGAATGCGCAGATCGAAGTGAAGATAGCCCAACGCTGCGCCTTGTTCTATCGACTCTCAAAGATCTCCAAATACAAAAGCAGATCTCACAGGAGCCGATCCATTTGGAAGCTGCACTCGATTATGCAGATTTGAGAACATCTCTTTCGCCTGAGGTTGCACGGAGTGAATCGGCCCTCTTTTTTCTTAAACCGCGTTAAGGAAGATTTTAATGCCAAAGACGATCCGATCAGCCAGGAATATCATGAGGCGCGCCTCAGGTACCCAGAAAAAGATATTATTTTTCAAAATTATATGAAGTGCCTTGAGGCTGAGCTCCTTTGCTGGGAGGCAAAGCTTGCGCTTCAGAATAATGACAATGAAAAAGCTGAGCATTCAAAACAGGTTGCAATTACACTGTTTGAAGAAGTGAGAAATGAGCCTCAGGCCACCTCCTATTTGAAACACCGAGTTGAAGATCGATTAAACGAACTACGATGATAAAAACGAGCTCGAAAGAGCGTTTGACAAAATCTGCCTTGATTACCGCGGTCTTTCATATTGCCGCGGCAGTGGCGCTTTTTTCAAAGCCCATTCATTTGCATACCCGTATTTTTTCACAGATTGGTAAAACGCCAACGGTATTTCTTGAAGAAGAAAATATGGCTATCTTAAAGCGGAACCTAGCGCTAGAAGAGGCATTCAATTATTTTGAATCTCCCCCGCTTGGGACTTCGCTAAAACAGATTAAGACTGTAAACGCCACAGAGTTAGAGTCCGGCTATGAGATTCCACCGCTCATCGACTCGCTGGCGCTTGTGATTCCTGAATTTGATGAACCTCAGCTTCCGACGTTGCCTGTGCCCTCTTTGGAAGAAAGTGTCGTAGTTCTGATCCAGCCGCCTGCAATTGTGACAACGCAGCCTTCTCTTGCTGATCCATCAAAGGATCTTTCTTTGCAGACTATAGATCCCGAATTTTATTCAGCGCCGCTGCCGGCGCTTGCCTCCTCGCCGCACCCGCCGGCATCATTCAATTTCCTTCCATCCGAAGAAGCTCGTGCCACGCTTACCCTCAAAGCGCCTGAAGTGCCTTCTCCTGAAAATATCGACAGCTTAAGCCCAACTCTTGGCCCTAGGTCCGTTTGTGAAGTGCCTCACGAGCAGCTGACAGGGGTTTATGCTGATTTCTCAATTTCGCCCGCGGCTCCCCGGTCAATCGCAGGGATACGCACAGGTTCATCGCTTGCAGACTATGGTCTTCCAAACCTTGAGCTCAAAGAGTGGAATGAGTTTTTTGATGTCGATGTAAAAACTTATGCAAAAGAGGATGGAGGATTTCTTTTCTCCGTCAATCTTATCCCCAAGATCGATCTTTCCGAGTACAGACTTAAACATAACTTCCTTTTTGTGATTGATCGATCAGGCTCCATGGACAAACACAAATATCAAACTGCCAAGAGGGCCACAATCCGCGCTTTGTCGGCGCTCAGGCCGGGTGACTATTTCAACATCATTCTTCTGGATGGCAAGTCAACCCAGTTTAATGCATCACCGACTGCTTTTACCAAGGCAAGCCAGCAGCAGGCCGAAGAATTTTTAGAAAAACAAACGTCCGCTTCTACCGGAGGATCGACGGATGTTTATACAGCGCTTACTAAAATGATCAATCCCCAGATCGAGGCAGAAGAAGCCGTAACTGCGATTTTAATTTCGGATGGAGACTCGCCCCTTAAATCAAGCCAGCAGCGAAAAAAAATCAACACATGGCTTGAAGCTAACCGCGATCGGGTCACTCTTTACACAGCAGCAGCAGGGCAGGGCAACAATCTCTCTTCCTTAAAAATGCTTAGCCTTGCAAGCCGCGGCTCGCTTCTCTATTCCGATACGCATGCTGCCTTTCCTCGTAAATTGGCCAAGCTGGTCATGGACCTTAGATCTCCGATCGCAAAAGAGATGAGCGTTTCTGTTATCAATCCGGATACTGAAAGCCGCATTGAGCTCTTGCCTCCATCTTCCAGGCTTCCAAATCTTTTCTGTGACCATCCATATACCCTGATGGGATCTGCCGGGAAGCTCACAGACTTTGTCATTATCCTGGAAGGGAAAAACAAAGACCTGCTTTTTACCGTTAAAAAAACAATCTCCCTTTCCAGGGCAAAGCAGGGGTCGAGGCTTCTTGTCAAACAATGGAATGGGGAAAAAGCTCACATGCTCTTTGATCAGTATTTAAGAGAAGGCGAGTCGAATCTTCTGAAGCAAGCTGAAAAAGAACTCGGCCATGACACTCAAAATTCTCGGCGGTGAATTTGGCGGCCGCCTCTTAAAAGCTCCGAAAGGAACCCAGACGCGCCCCACAACATCCATGCTGCGTAAAGCGGTCTTCGATATTTTACAGCCCCGTATTCAAGCAGCCCTCTTTCTAGATCTTTTTTCCGGCAGCGGAGCGATGGGAATAGAAGCGCTCAGCAGAGGCGCAAAGCAAGCGATCTTCGTCGATTCTCACCGTGAAGCCATTAAGGCCCTCAGAGAAAATCTGGCGCTTCTCAAGATCGAGACGCAAGCCCTCATCATCCAAAATGATGTGTTTAAGGCGCTGACCAAACTGCAGGAGATGAATCTTACCTTTGATATTATTTACGCAGATCCTCCTTATGACAAGACGAACCTGTACCTGGAACTGCTGAAATTTTTCGACCGCTCCACTCTTTTGGCACCTGAAGGAGTCTTATTCCTTGAAAGCCCCGTCCCTTCGCCCCTACAAAATCTGCTATTAGAACATCTAAGGCCCCTACCCCCAAGAAGATACGGAGCCTCAGAGCTTCATCAGTTTATCTTTTTGCCATGATCCCAACGGGTTTCGGTGCAGATGCCCTTGTCATCGAATGACTTCTTGACGCCTTGCAGCTCATCATTTTCAAAGACTTGGAGAACAGTCGGCTTTCCTTGATCATTGTATTTGTTAAGCTTGCCATGACGCAGGCCTTCTTTGTACTCGCCTTCAAAGACGAGGACTCCATTTTCGTTCCATCTTTGAGAAAGACCGTGGAGTTTCCCTTCCTTATAAAAGGATTGATGCGCGAGCTTCCCATTTTCAAAATATCCTTTTTCCGCGCCGTGCTTTTGATCGGCTGCAAAGGCTGCTTCTGTGAGCAGCTTCCCTGAAGGGTAATATTCAAAGGCAGGTCCTTCTTTCTTATCTTGATTGAACATCATTTTCACAAGGACATTACCTTTGCTCCCAAAGACTTGGACGGCGCCTTCCTTGACTCCGTTTTTAAAAGGAGTGATAGAGACCAGCTTTCCATTCATGTCGTATTCTGCAGCATCGCCATCCGGCTTGCCGTTCACAAAAGTGACCTCAAGCGCTTTGACCTGTTCATTCTCCTTATTGACTGGATAGAAGATCTGATGGATGCCGTTTCGAATGTTTTTTTCATAATGGAAGACAACGCTTCTTCCATCAGGCAGCTTTTGAAACTGTTTTCCATTCAGCTGGCCATTTTGATACCACGCTTCTCCAATCAGATTTCCTTCGGCATCCCAGCTTGCGCTCATGCCGTCGAGGACGCCGTCTTTATAGCTTCTTGTCGTATGTGTTTTGCCATCAGGATAATACTTTTCCAGCTTTCCTTGCTGCCGGCCTTCTTGATCATAGCGGCAGATGGAAGCAATCATGCCTTCGCCTTTTTCTGCAGGGTGGTACTCATGGTGCTCACCTACTGGAGTCCCATTTTTATACTGCTGGGTGAGGTTCAAAGATCCATTTTCATGGTACACTTCGACAGCTCCGTCGAGCACATTGTCTTTATAATGCACTTTAGAGCGAAGACAACCTGATGCATAAAACTGTTCTTCAAGCCCTTCTTTCTTGCCCTGTTTAAAATGCATCACATGGCGCGGACGGTCTTTTTCAAACCAGGCGCGGACAGTTCCGTGAGGCTGATCATCCAAAAAATTCACTTCAGTGAGAAGGTCTCCGGCCTCATTCCACTCGCGATGAACGCCTTCTTTTTTCCCCTTATCAAAGTGTTGCTCGGATCGCATGAGTCCTTTTTCATCCCACTCTCGTCGTACGCGGTCAGGTTTGTCTTGAGACCAAAATTCTTCGATTTTCTTTTGTCCATTTTCATGCCAGGCGACGACTTGTCCATCTCGGAGGCCGTCTTTGAAGTAGGCTTTGACGGAAGGCTTGCCATTTTCAAACCACTCTTCATAAAGGCCATCCCGTTTCTGATTTTTATAATTGGCTTCTGTTTTAAGTTTGCCGGATGAAAAATATTCTTTTTGCGGACCTTCAAACTCTCCCATCACATAGAACGATTCTTTTTGGGGATTGCCATTTGCATACCACTGCTTAAAGACGCCGTCCAGCTTTTGGTCTTTCATGAAATATTCGGCGATTTTTTGTCCTTGATCATTCCATTCTTCAATGGGCTGAAGGGGCGCTCCTTCGTTATTGAAGTGAGCAAGAAATGCAGGTTTTCCGTTTTCGTGGTTTCTGTAATGTTTGCCGACGGGGACTCCATTTACATATTCTCCCTCGCCGATCAGCTTGCCATCAGCTGAAAAAAATTGTTCTTTACCTGCTTTTTTTCCATCTTTGTAGTTCATTTTATAAGCTTCTTTCCCATTGGAATGGTATCTCACGTGAGTTCCAATCGGCTCTCCCAGCCGGAAGTCTTGCACTTCCTGAAATGCATGTGCATCTCCATAAACGATAACAGCAGGATTTTTTCCATTAGAGTTCAGAACGCCTTTCTCAAAATGTTTAGAAGTTTTCAAGAACCTCCCTCGGTCCACTCAAGAGCTGTTCCATGAGGAATACCGTCTTGATAAGGAATGACAGATGCTCTGCCGCCTTTTGGATAATAACGGGTGGCATCTCCTTCAAGCTTGTCATTTTTGAATGTCATTTCTTCAGAAATGACGCCATCCTGAAAGTAAGCGACTGTCTTCCCTTCCCGCTTCCCATCCTTAAAATGTCCCACAACTTTATGTTGTCCCGAGGGGTAAAAGACATGAAAATCTCCTTCGAGTTTTCCCATTTTGTAAGAGCAGGCATGTTCCGGCCGGCCGGTTTCATCCCATACCATTTCTACGCCATTTGGAATGATTTGGTCTTTACCATCGGCATCTTTTTGAGTGGCAAGATCGACATCTTGCTTTTGACGTCCATTGCTGGCGTGATAGGTATACATTTTGACGGCAACTTCGGGGCCGTCGCCGAGTTTTTCAGTAAAGAGGACGCGCGCAGGCTGTCCGGATGGATATCTCTCCATAATTTTTTCTTGCCAGTGGGGCTCGAGCTGGCGTGGCATAGAAATTTGCTGGGTGGGCGCATTTCCCATCAACATCATCGCGCAAGCAATCAATCCAAAAAATTTTCGCATATAAGACTCCTCTAAAGACTTTTTGAGGTACTTGCAGCACTTAGGTTCTGTCGATTTTCGGGTTCTTTTGAACCGATTTTCGATTCAAATTACGGGGGCAATATCGACTTTCAGTATATTGCCCCCGCAATTTGAATAGAAAATCGGTCAAAATAATCCCAAAAATCGACGAACCCTAAGTGCTGCAAGTACCTCTTGAGTGGAGCATAAATGAAATGCATGAAAAAAAAAAGAGCTAGGTATTTCTACCGAGCTCTTCGTCAAAAATAACTTAATACTTTTTGATCAAGATCCTTACATGAAAAATCCAACGTAGGAGAGAAATACTCCCCAAACGAGTGGGACAATTCCCAGAATCTTAGCAAACCCATGTTTGCCCATTAAGACGTCCATGAGTAATTGGGGAACAAATAGTCCCATTACACCACGAATCACCATTACCCATCCCAATAAAGTGACGAGTACTAATAGGTTCCATCCCCAAAGATCGTACTGGCTTAATACAGTAAAACCGATCAAGAGATTGAAAACAGAGTTTGTATAAAAAAGTCCTGCAGAACCTTTAATTCCACTGAGAACTTTATGATATTCATCACAATAGAGCAGCATCCAAAGTCCTAAAATCACTAGAAACGGACCAAAGATACTTGCGAGCCACATAGCTGCGTTTTGCATTCCTTTCCTCCTTAGCTAAACGGGTTAGGATTATACACCCTAATCTAATGTGCAACATAATGATTAAAGAAATTATTTGTCAAACTAACTGTTAAATATTTTCTTGAATAAGTTGTAATTGATTGATTTTGTGCGAGTTAGCGATTTGATTTCTTGCAATATACCCCTACTAATTCAGTCTTTGCAACCACATGCGGGGCTATTAACGCCTCAATATCTTCCTTGGTTTTGCCGGGCTTTTGTCTTAATAAAGTGTTGAGGGCATAAAGTTTAAAAAAATATCGGTGCTCTCTATCGGGCGGGCAGGGTCCCTGATACCGCATTTCTCCGCCGGTGCCTTTTCCCATAACCCCGGGAGGGGTAGAGTTTTCCGGGATTTTTCTGGTCCCCGGCGGAATATCATAGACAACCCAATGAACCCACATCTGGTCTTTCCTTACAAAAGAAGGGACATCGGGGTCGTCCATAATAAGGACGCAAGAGACGGCCTCAGGCGGAACATCGATCAATTCAAGGGGAGGGTTGATGCCTTCTCCCTCACAGGTGTATTTCTCCGGGATGGGTCCATGATCTTTAAATGCCGGGCTAATGAGTTTCATTTTTTTGCCTCGATCGTTCTTCTAATTTCTCTAAGGTCCGGAAATTTCTGGGCCGTTTCAGGCGGAGGCTCCTTTTGCCAGAACTTTATTAAATGCTTTCCCCTAAAATCGATCCATCTATGATTGTCACGGCTTGAAAGCTTAATGATCTTGGACGGCTCCACGAGCCCGTTTGAATAAAATATAATTGGATCATCATTACTGATTTTATCTACATGCGAGAGGTCAATTGTTAGAGGTTTCAAGACGGTCTCGTCACTCGAACTCTTGGCGCTTAATTTTCCATTTGTCTTGGTAAAGCTGACAGTGATGTCGGATTGAAGCGTGAGAGCTTCCATCTGAAGTTCTTCGAACATTTCATAGAGCCCATCGACTTCTGCCTGGAATCTATACGATTGATAGAACGGTTTTAATGAAAAAGCCGCCACCCCTCCGATAACCCCGACCAAGACGATGACGATCATCACTTCCATCAGGGAAAAAGAATGTCTAGCCGCTTTACATGTCACGGATGCTCTCTATTATATTGTTCTAGTCTAGAACTGGTGACATGAATTTCATTACCATTTATCGTAATCTGATAAGGCTCCTTCCATCCATCTTTCAGAAAACTATCGAGATTGCTGGAAGAGATAAAATTTGAGTTTTTCACACTGTCATATACAGATTGTGAATCGGTAAATCCTTTGAGGTCTGAAGCGGAAATAACTCCACGTTCAATCTCCAGTTCCAGGATCTCTTTGAGGCGCTTCATGCCTTCTTCGGTGCGGAACTTTTTCCCGCGGTCGAGAGTTCCTTTCAAGTTATAGCTGAGAACTCCTCCGATCAAACCGATGAGAAGAATGACGATCATCACTTCCAGGAGTGTTATAGGATATCTTTTTCTTTTTGCGCGCATAGTTGACCTCGTGGATCAAGAGTATAATAAAAACGGAATTATCCTTGTAGGACTGATCCAACATCGGTGAGGGGGATGAGGATGGAGAGGATCACAGTTCCAATGAGCAGCCCCAGGAAAAGAAGAAGAAGAGGTTGAAGAAGAGAAGTGTAGCGTTGCAGGGTTCGGGTCAAATCTTCTTCACAAAGAATTGCGATATGTTTCAGCATGGCGGCATTCTGTCCGGTCTTTTCACCAATGGCCAGCATGCGGGATACAAGAGAAGGCATCAGGCGGGTGTTTTCAATTTGCTGACTCAAGGAGCCGCCTTCGGAAATATTTTTTTCGACCTGGATCAGGGCCGTTTCAAGAATGCGGTTTTTTAAAACGGCGCGTGTCAGCTGCAGGGCATAAAGAAGGGGCGTTCCTCCCTCGAGCAGCAGGCTGCAGGTTCGGCAGAAACGAGTGGTGGCAGCAAGAAGGATGAGGGGGCCGATGAGAGGAAGTTTAAGGAGAAAATGATCCCATGAAGCTCTAAAGCGAGGGTGTTTGATACAGGTGAAAATACCTGCAGCCAGGAGTGCAAACCCTCCAAAAATAAAAAAAGAGTGGTCTAAAAAAAGATCGCTGAGTTTGAAGACAAATTGTGTCAGAGGGTGAAGCGCCCTTCCTTCAAAAAGGTTTTTTAGAGACGGTATGACCCAGATTAATAGAGAGACGAAGACAATAATGCAAAACGACCCCAGAAAAAGAGGATAGGCGGTCGCTGCGATAAGCTGTTTCTTAAGCCGGCTTTTATCTTTGAGAAGCTCGGTGAGCTGCTCGAATGTGCTGGTAAGCGCTCCCGACTCTTCGCCGGCTCTTACCATCGAAATATAAATAGGATCGAAGATCTCATTATAATGAGAGAGGGAAATGGAAAGAGATTCTCCCTTTTTAACGCGGTCGCATAAATCTATAAGAATGGGATGGAAGGCTGTCTTTTGGTATTTTTCCTCAACGATGACGAGGGCCTCATAAAGAGGAATGCCGGCGTGGAGAAGCTGGCTGATCATGCGTGTGATATCAAGAAGTGTTGTAAATGGCAGGGTCGGCTTTTTCTTTATTTCGAGATAAGGCGCGACATCGGTGATGACCATGTTTTGCTGGCGAAGGCGGTCCTTAGCAGTCGAAAGCGAGTCGGCTTCGATGACTCCGATTGTTTTTCTGCCGCTTGAGACCACTGCCTGGTATCGAAATAAGGGCATAGAGTTATGTCTCCTCGTAGCCGCGTGTGACGCGCAGCACTTCGGAGGAGGTCGTGCGGCCGGCTTGAACGAGCGCGGCTCCTGCATTCAGCAGTGTTGACATTCCTTCCTGGATGGCGGCTTTCCTGAGCCTTACGCTGTCTGCAGAAACTAAAAGCTCTTCTTTGATCGGCGGGGTTACGGTCAGAAGCTCATAAATGGCCATGCGTCCTTTATATCCAACCCCGAAACAGTGGGGGCAGCCGACACCGCGATAAAAAGGGCCGGCATGTGTAAGCCCCAGCTGGCGGCATTCGCTTTCGGTCGGATCATATTTTTCGAGGCAGTGGGGGCAGTTGGTGCGGACAAGGCGCTGGGCGAGTATGCCGATCACGCTTGAGGAAAGAAGGTAGGGTTCGATTCCCATGTCGACAAGCCGTGTCATTGCAGAGGGAGCGTCATTAGTGTGGAGCGTGCTGAGAACCAAGTGGCCTGTCAAAGAGGCCTGGATGGCGATTTCCGCAGTTTCTTTATCGCGGATCTCACCGATCATGATCACATCGGGATCTTGTCTTAAGATGTGGCGAAGCCCTGCGCCAAAGGTCAGATTAATCTTTGGATTTACACCGACTTGGGCAATATGGGGAAGTTTGTATTCGACCGGATCTTCGATTGTCATGATATTGACATCGGGCGAGCTTAAGTCGGAGACGGCGCTGTAAAGGGTGGTTGTTTTCCCGCTGCCGGTAGGACCTGTGACCAGAATAATTCCTTCGCTGAAATGGATGAGAGATTCGAAGCGGCCCAGAAGCGCAGGCGGCATGCCAAGCTGCGAGAGGCCAAGGACGATATTGCTCTTGTCCAGAATACGAAGCACGACGCGCTCGCCATCGACGACGGGGATGGTGGAGACACGGAAATCAATTTCACGCCCTCCGAAATAAAGCTTGATCCGTCCGTCCTGGGGGAGCCTTTGTTCCGCGATGTCAAGTTTGGCAAGAACTTTGATGCGCGAGATGAGCGAGGCTTGAAGTTCTTTGGGGGGCTCATGCCTTTGCTGCAGCACGCCATCGATGCGGTAGCGGACCATGAGTCCGTTGTAAGAGGGCTCAAAATGAATATCGGAAGCCCCCTGCTGAATCGCTTCCGTGATCATTAAATTGAGGAGGCGGACGACGGGCGAGTCGGCAGTTTGGTCGAGCAAATCGTAGCCCTCGAATTTGAGTTCGGAGCTGCCCGATTGTTCTTTAAGGTGGTGAATCAGCGAAGAGGCTGCATCGCTTCGTTGATGATAACACGCCTCAATTGCAGCATCTAAAGCTTCTTTGGAGGTGCCGATTTCTTTGATGGGTTTTTGGAGCAGCGCTCGCAGTTCTTCAAGGGCTTCCAGGTTAAGCGGATCTTCAACGGCTACGGTTACGATCCCTGCTTCTTCCATGAGAGGAAGCACTCTTCGGCTTTTTGTAAAAGCATACGAAGCGGGATGGATCCCATTTTGAATGAAAGAATACTTTAAGAGATCGGTCTCATAAGAAATCTGGAGCTGATTGCATAAAATTTCAAGTTCAACGGTCATTGGAGAACAATGTTTTTAAACTTTCATCGAAAAATTTCTTTTTTTGTTTCTCATAGGCTTCCTGGACGGCGAAGAGAAACTCAGGTGTATCGCCAGGCCTTTTTTTAAGCTCTTCGGTCCGGATTTTGCTGACTTCTTCTTTCGGATCGTAAATAATTTTTGGGGTGATGAAGAAAAACATTTCGGTGTCGTTATCGTTCAGCTGCGTTGTGCCAAAGAGCTTTCCTATTCCTGGAATATCTCCAAAAAGAGGCACTTTCTCTTCATGGTCATTGCGCGACTTGCGGCGGAGTCCTCCGATAATCACGGTTTCTCCATCGACGACCCTCACTTCATTTTGAATATGCCGGCGGTCGACCATCGGTCTATCGTCAGGATGCGGTTTTGTCGTGTCGAAGGTAATATCGGTTTGAAGTGTAACGCTGCCGAGCTCGCCCGACTCATCGGCAGAATGGATGGTGGGGGTCAAATTAATGATAATTCCATAGTTGGCCCTGGCAAACGATTTTTCAAAGGAAGTTCCTTTATTTGTGTCGATAGGCGCGGCGCCGTTGTTGATCGAAATCTCTTCTACAATAGAAATGGTAGCGGGCGTTTGGTTGACGGTGGTGACGGAAGGAGCTGCATTGAGCTGTATATCATCCTGCGTCAGTAAAAAATTGTAGGCGACGTCGAAATGGGGGGTGTATTTATGGGAGGGCCCATGGAAGAAAAATTGCAATACGCCCGGCATCTGCCCTTTTTTATGGTGGGGCCCCATCGTTGGCATGTAAGTGACGCCATTATGCGATTTGCCAAGTTTGAGGAGGTTAAGGCCGTAATTGTTTTGAGAATGAAGCCGTCTTTCAAACATGAGCACTTCAATCTGGACCATCTTTTTAGGGATGTCGAGTTTTTTCAGGAGCTCTTTGATTTTACCGAGAACATCGCGCCGCACCGTCATTAGAATTGTTCCTGTTTTCGGATCGGGAATAAAGTGGGCGGCGGAGCTTTGTTCAACGTCTACTTTTGCTGCAAGGCCAGGTTTTAGCGGAGGCGGCTGTACGACAAGCGGCGCCATCGGAGGATAGCCTGCTGGCGGGGAGCTCGATCCTTGAACCGTCGATGAGAGGGTCGCATCGGTGTCTTTTAATACAGGCTCCTGGTTAGAGGTGATTAAAGACATATAGACTTTTTCTAAAACTGCGGAAAGATCTGTCGGATCGCTGTGGCAGCAGGTGTAGAGGTGGATTGTCATCTCGGCAGGATCTTCAAGCTGGTCTTCGGTATCTTTAACGATCTTTTCAGCGCGGTCTACGCTCTCTTTGGGGCCAATGAAGACGAGGCTGTTGCTGGAGCCGATAGAGAAAATCCCCATGGTTTCCGGTTCGAATTTCCCAAAAGGCGTTCTGGCTTTATCCACGGCCTCGCCAAAGAAGGTGTTCAAGATTTTTTCCATTTCTCTGACGGGAATTTTGGAGACGGAGACCACTTTTGTTATTTTTCCGGATTGGGATCCCCAGACTTTTTCATAAAAATCGAGCAGTTTTTCAACTTCTTCCTTCAGCGATATGATGGCAATTTTATTGCCCAGCTGGTGCACGAACGTCTGTCTGTTGTCGGAGAATTTTTCGAAAAACTGAAAGACCGATTTGACCTGCTCAATCGGTGGAATGACGAGGTAGCAAATTCTGCTGGCCGGCGGAGCCAGTATGACATGCTCCCGCTTATAGGCAATTGTTTGCACGGCGCCTAAATCTTGCTTGAGAAGGTAGAGCTGTTTAGCAAAAGGATTGAGCCTTTTTAGCCCAAAGCCGTGATGATATAGGACCATTTCGAGGAGGTCGGACCATGATTCGCGTGGGATCGGTATGTTGGAATGGAGATTCAGTTTGAGCGCTGAAAATTCGGTTGGAATGACATACAGAAAATCGGACGATCCGTATTCCATGATCAGCTGGGTCATTGTGACTTCTTCCTGATCCCACAGGGCATACGATTCGCCGTCCATCATTCCTTCATCAACGGCTGCCTGCCTCCATGATTCTTCAAGCTCATTTTTTTTCTGCTTGATTTCATTGACTTCGGCCAAAACGCTGCGAAAGGCTGCCGGATCTGCATTTTCATCGGCAAGTTTTTGGGCGCGGGAGTAGGCGCTGTGCAAACTTTTCTTAAGATTTCCCAGCTCTCGATTAAGATAAACGGCATCATTGGTTCGGGCATGGGATTTTTCCGAAAAAGAGGCTTTCTTCTCTCCAATCGATTCAGCAGAGAGGATCAGCGGCACTAAAGCGATCAAGAGAAACTTCATAGACCCTCATCCTCTTTTGCGCTGTGCGTCATTAAAGTCCGATGGGATCGATTTTTGGCCAGGTGGGGGCTTCCTCTCGACGGCCTTTCTGCGATTGAGGGTTTCTTTTCGGTTTGCAAAACTAAAGATACTGGCTCAGAAAAAGTTCGCATGCGGTCAAAAGCTCTGGCCTCTAGAACTACGCTGCCTTTGGAAGCTTCTACCTTTTCAAAAATAAAGAGCTCCCCGGGGATTTGATGATAGAGGCATGCCTCCAGATCGGCGGCAGTGCGAACGGGCCTCCATCTATCGTTATACCGAATCCACCAGTCGCCCTCTCTAACGATCACCCGTCTTTTCCCCAACTGACATGTAATTTCGGTTGCGGACCTTGGCCGTATTGCCGTCATGAGCTCACTGATATTGACCGATGATTTAGGAGAGGTTTGCAGCCCCAGGTGAATAACCTGAGACGAAAATCCGGTAGCGTCCCATACTTGAATATCAGCGCCATGAGAGTTTGTTTTGACGACTTGTGCGATAGGCATGGCTTTATCCGAATCTATTTCATGATCCCGAAATTCATGAGTCCACGTGCGGCCGTTCCACCAAAGAAAATCTCCCGTTTTTACAAAGTAGACATCGGCCCCAAGAGATACTTTTAATTTATTTGTCATTTCACGGTATTCGTCTCCGCCCCAGCCGGTTAAAAAGACATCTTTCCCCCAAACGCTTCCTTTTTTAAGGACCTCTACATAGGGCTCGTGATCGAGCGGCTGAGAAAAGATGGCGGAAGAAGAAAGCAGGCACGATTCAGACAGATTTTTGCATTTTATATCGCAAATCATTAGGCCGCTCTCCAAGGACCTAACTGTCAGAGACAGATCTGATCCCTCCCTGGAAAAAAAGGGACGTCCTTCTACCATCTCAAAGTAGACCGTCTCGCCGACAGATAGAGTTCTTTCTTCGCCGGAGGAGCGTAAAGCCAGGCTGCAAAATCGTTCATGGTCTTGATCAGGCCTGGTACTGGCGCCAACTAGAACAAGTTCATGGAGCAAAGGCTGGAATTCTGCCCTCTGGGGCCGCATCAATGCAAGAGGGCCTTGTCCCAGAGAAGACGCTAGAGGCATAGGAAGCGCGGGGTTGCATTTCTCAAAGGTCGAATATTTTCCAAAAATCAAAACCATCCATAGAGCAGCCGTTAAGAGGGCAGCAAGGCAAAAGAGAGCCTTGCCAGTTGTAAGAACCCATTTTTCTGCCGATATATCTCGTGCGCTTGCTAATTCCATCTCGGGGCAAGTGTAGGGCATCTTGCGAATAATTTAAAGAGGTTCTCATCCCCCTCCCCTTGCTAAAAAGAAACTTTAAAGGTAGAGTGCGGAAATAAGGTTAAAATATTGGAGAAACTATGGACGGGGATAAGAAGGAAGGCGTTTCAGTGAAAGAGATTGAAGCGTTTGCAAAAAAACATCGATTTGAAGTGTTCTTCTGTCTGATGTTTCTTTTAGCGTGTATTTTTGGTGTTGTTGGAATGTTTAAGTCGGGTTGGAGCATCCTCTTTGGAATGGGTGGCGCAGCTCTAGGATTGATTTTTCCAGTGAAAGTGGATGGCATTCTGAAAACAGTGTTTCATTCTATCTTTAAGCAAGACAAAACACTGCTGATTATCTTTGCTGTTGTCGCGCTTTTACTCGCTTGCCTTGTTCCTTTTCTCATCTTTTTAATCGTTGGAGCTGCAGGCGGCCGCGCGATTCATCAGATGGCGAGCGGCACATCAGCTCACTGAAAGAAGAACCGTCTCCCTATAATGAATAAAATCTTTCAGGGAGACATCGTTCTTTTGAAAATTTTGGCAAATCTGTTGAAACGCTGCCGGATCAAATTCTCTTGTCGGCAGTTCTGATTCCAGCCAGCCGGCTTCTCTTTTAAAATCTTTCCAGGCGGCCAGTTCTTCCAAAGGGTTCCCTAGAGTTTGCTGCAAAAAGGCGATCCGCAAAAGATTATAGCCATAAAGAACAGAACCGTGCTTTACGATTTCACTTTTTGATTTCCAAAACAGCTCATCTTGATCTAGCGACGCTTTTAAAGCCTTGGACTGCGCCAGAGCTTCTTCGAATTTCTTTTCACCGATCAAGAGGGAGCAATTTGAAAACTGTGCGTAGTAGGGAGAAAATCCGCCGATTCTTTTTTGAGTCGCCCTCGAAAAGCTTGCGGCAAGCCCCTGCTCGCTGCTGAGTAGAAGTTTTTGGGCGATGCGACCGTCGTATTTGGCATGGAGCTCAGGATGATGTTTTAAAATTTTTTGAAGCTTGATGAGTTTATCGCTTCGATCGCCCTGCCACTCGTTAAACATTTTTTCTGCAGCCAGATAGTCGCCGGGATTACCGATTTTCCATTGATAGAGAGTCCAACCAGCCACCGCTAGTATTCCAACGCCGACTGCAATGATCGAACTCATATGCTGACGCATCCAATCGTTTGCCGATCTATGAATAAACCCAAATTTTCCAAACGGTACTTTTTCCATCCCTATATCCTTGATGAGATAATTTTAATTGCTGACAACTTAAAAAGCACATATAGAAATTTCTTTACTTAGGAGGCCTTAAAAACCCTTCGTTTTAAAAAACCTTTACAGTAAAATCTCTATGATTTTATGAGCACACACAAAACACTTTCGGTATTAAGTTTAATCATGATTAATCTTGCTGCGCTAGGCGGCATCCGCACCTGGGCGCCTATGGCCGAGAGTGGATTTACATCTGTCTTTTTTCTGCTGTTTGGGGTTTTGCTGTTTTTTATTCCGGTGTCGCTTATCACGGCAGAGCTAGCCACGACATGGCCTCAGTCGGGCGGGGTGTATGCATGGATCAAGAAAGCGTTCGGTCATAGGCTTGGCTATCTGGCCATCTGGCTTTTGTGGGTGCAAAATATGTTATGGTTTCCAACCATGCTCTCCTTTCTGGCCAGTTCTATTACATTTATCTTCGATCCTGAACTGTCGCAAAGCCGGCCTCTTACTTTTGTGTTTGCCCTCTTGTTATTCTGGGGAGCGACATTTTTAAACCTCAGAGGCATTAAAGCTTCTTCGATCTTAAGCTCCATTGGAGCCATCTGCGGAACATTTATCCCCAGCATCCTTTTGATTGGGCTTGGGGTCTGGTGGTTTTCTGATGGACGGCCGATAGAAATTTCCTTTACCTGGGATTCATTCGTTCCCAATCTGGGATCGGTTCCTCAGATGGCGCTGCTTGCGGGGGTGATTATCTCTCTTCTTGGAATTGAAATGTCTGCCGTTCATGCGGCAGATGTCAAAAACCCGCAAAAAAATTATCCGAAAGCGATCTTGCTCTCTTCCATCATGTTGATCATTTTTTCCGTATTGGGCGTTTTGAGCATTGCAATGGTTGTGCCGAAAGCCAAGATTCTTTTGAGCGCCGGGTGTTTGCAAGCGTTTGCGTTTTTCTTTGATTCTTTGAACCTTAAATGGCTTATCTCGGCGATGGCGCTTGTAATCACAGTTGGAGGCTTGGGTTCTTTAGCGACATGGATCATGGGCCCTGCAAAGGGTTTGATCGCTGCAGCAAGGCCCGAAGATCTTCCTCCGGCGCTGCATAAGATCAATGCGCAGGGAGTCCCTAAGAACTTTTTGATCCTGCAAGCCGTGATTGTTTCGATCCTCTCGATTGCTTTTCTCTTTCTTCCGACGATCAATTCAGCCTATTGGATTTTTCTCGTGCTTACAACGCAGCTTTACCTCGTGATGTATTTTTTACTCTTCGCCGCTGTTCTTAAACTGCGAAAGAGCAATCCTGACACTCCTAGGCCGTTTAAAGTGCCGGGAGGAGTTATAGGGCTTTGGAGTTTTTCAATCATCGGCACCTTAAGTTCATTCTTTGCTCTCGTCATCGCTTTTTTTCCTCCTGCTCAAATTGAACCCGGCAATAAGATGATCTATATCTTTAGCTTGATTATCACAATGTGTGTCATGATCGCGCTTCCGTTTTTAATCGCAAGGGGAAGAGCTTCTCGTGCTAATTTGTAAGATTGTCTTCTCAGCTGTGATCGATGATGTGAGGCGCCGGCCATTTAATGCTGCGATGGTTGCTCTCACAGCGATTCCCGCCTGTGAGGCAGCGATTCGATTTCTCGGTAATCTCTATGATCTCGCTTTTTCAAGCAAAGATTCCAAATTGAGGCATGAGACAAGCGGGAATTTTATTGGAGCTGTTTTGCTTACTCCATGCGCGCTGGATTTATTTCCCGGAGCGCGTCCTTGCGGTGCAATAGGCTTTCTCATTTATTCGCATATGAAAGGGGACGATAAGTCTGAGCTGCTTTCATCCAGATGTGCTCATTGGGCTTTTACCCCACGCAAAATTGCGCTGGCAGCTGCCGCGGTGATTGGATATGCAGCCTACTCTCGGTCCTACGAAGAAACAGTTTCGAAGACGCTTGCCATATTTTCCAGGGTTTGGCGCAAAGAATAGTTTTGAGCTGCATGATTGTGGGCAGCCTCACCCATTTGAGTTCTCAGATCTGGATCATTCGCTAATTTTAAGATGGCCTCAGCGACTTTATCGGGAGAAGATGGCGGAACGGTGATTCCCGTGATTCCATCGATGCAAACTTCAGGAAGGCCGCCAACCGTTGTTGTAATCAGAGGTTTTTTTAAAAAAGCCGCTTGAAGCGATGCTTGGGAGATCCCTTCATGGGCCGTACTAAGCAGTGTAAAAATGTCAAATGCTGCCAAGGCGGATTTAGGATTGTCCAGATGGCCGGTAAAAATAAAAGGCAGCTCTTCATCGACAAGCGGTTTAAAATTTTCCAGATAACCGCCGCCAACAACGATCCACTTGAACCTTGGATCGTGCCGAAGAAGTTTTGCCGCTGCAATCATGTCTTGAATGCCTTTCCAGGATCTGACAACGCAAACCGTGCCGATTAAAATTTGATCCGGTTTTACATTCAAACTTTCACGGATCATTTTTCTTTCCGAGGACGAAACTTCAAAAGGTTCAACGCCTGTCGGAATGCATTGAATGCGATGGCGGGGAAGTTGTGCTTTTTTCTCGATGAGAGGAATGATGCAGGATGAAGTCGTCACAACGAAGTCGGCCAAATAGTTATAGAGCAGGCGGGCGTTTAGGCCCCCGCGAATTTCGGTGGAAAGGTGGCGCGTTCTAACAACGGGCCGCTGCATGATCCGTGCGGCAAGCGCTCCAAGCCAAGCATCCAAAGAGCTGTGTGTGTTGACCACGGTGATGTTGTTTTCTTTGATGATTTTGCATAGCTTTCTCAGCGCTTTGATCGCATGCTGCTTTTTGAAATCGATTTCAAAGACCTGAAAGCCTTCTTTACGAGCCTGTTCAACGAGCTTTCCGCCCCGCGTGACTGCCAGAGTGACTTGAAATCCTTTCTCTCTAAGGCCCAGCGACTCTTTGAGGATGCGGATCTCTTGTCCGCCCCAGCCGTTTGAACTTTCAGTGTGCAGTATATGCATACAATTGCTCCAAAATACGTTTGTGTCCGGCGGAGAAGGGAAGCTGGCTAAGATTGTTCATTTGAGCCCATTCATACCCGTCAACCGTCTCTTTCTTCTCCATCCTATATAAAGTGGGAAAAAGAGTAACATCATACCTTGTAAAGCCATGTTTCACAACCGGAAAACCATGAAGCTTTTCAAGAGAAAGATTAAACGGAAGAGGCTCATTTAGAGGGGCATAAGGGAATTCGTAGAGGCCCGACATCACCTTTCGCTCTTTTTCCTGCCGGATCAGAATATAATTGTCGGAAACAATAAGGGCGACTTGTCTTTGAAGTTGAATGGTTTGAGGTCTTTTGCGTGGAATGGGAAATTCAAGAACTCTGCCTTGCCGGTACGCTTTACATCCATATATAAGGGGGCACTCACTGCATTTTGGTTTTTTTTGACAAACTTTAGCGCCCAGCTCTATAAGGCCTTCCATTACAACCCACGGCTCTTCATCGGGAAGAACGGAAAGGGTAAGTTCTTCATAATGAGCTCTTTTAGAGCAATCTTGGGAAGAGGCGAAGTAGCGGGATAAAACACGGACGACATTGCCATCGACTGCCGGCGCTTTTTGCCGGAACGCAAAGCTTAAAACGGCGCCGACTGTATAAGGACCGAATCCCGGAAGTGCTTCAAGCTCATCTGCCGTCGAGGGAATGATCCCCTTATTTTGCTCCACAATTAAGCGGGCCGCCTTGTGCAGATTTCTGGCCCTGCTGTAGTAGCCAAGACCCTCCCACAATTTAACCACTTCCTCTATGGAAGCTTGGGCTAGAGACTCCAATGTGGGAAATTTTTCCATCCACCGATGAAAATAGGGTATTACAACCGAAACCTGCGTTTGCTGGAGCATCACCTCGGAAATCCATACCATATAAGGAGATCTTTCGCCTCTCCAGGGCAGGTCCCGCTGCTCCTCTATAAACCACTTTTTAAGCTCGTCCATGAGACAATTTTTCCGTTCCTCTCACTATATCAAAAACCTGTTCAGATAGAAATTGTTTAAATTAAATGTGTTATGCGCGTTGGCACGCCTCATGCATTCCTTTACTGGTGGAGGGCAATGCCAATGGGATCGATTGAATGGACTGAGACACACGAAAAACTGCAGCAGGTGATGAAACGAGAGCTGGAAACGATGCGGAATCTCCTGGACAATATGCATCAAGAAGAGCAATTTCTCCTTCGAAATGAAAAGAAATATTGGAGTTCTATGATGGAGGAGAGAACTCAGCTCATCCAGCAATTAAATTCTATACAAGAAGACAGGCAGATTGTCACAAAAAAACTTGAAACACTGACTCGTCGAGAACATGCGCCATTAGAAGAGCTGCTTCCTGCGCAAGATACCAATAGCTGGGAAATTTTATCGCTCCGCGATCAAATGCTGACTCTTCTTGACCGGATGAACCTTCAAACCAGTCGGAATGAAATGCTGCTCCATCTCGCTCAAACTCCCACTTTAGCCCAGCAGGCTACCCAGAAAAAAAAGAAAATCTCTATTGCGACCCTTCCTCCGAGGAAAGCGATGACCTCTTTCGAAACTAAGGTTCAGTCGATTTTAGGGTTCTTTTGAGCCGATTTTTAATTCTTTTGCGAGGGGTTATATACGCAGTGCATATTACCCCTCGCAAAAGAATTAAAAATCGGCCAAAATAATCCCTAAAATCGACGAACCCTTAGGTTATAAAGAGTAAAAGGGGGATGAGTGATTACGCAGGTTATTTACAGGGAAATCTAGAGCATCATCTGGATCATTTGGCCCCCTTTTGCAGTTTAATGGGATGGCCGCTCGTTTTGACGGATGAATCGATCTACCAGCTTGCCCGGCTTTACTACCCCGATCTTACACTGATTTTGTGGAGTCCATTAGAGGCTCCTTTTGAGACGACAAAACAATTTGACACGATCGTTACAACTCTCCCAAGAAGCTCCTTCGATGAAATTTTTTTCATCGCGGAAGCTGCTTTGCGTAAACGACTAAAAACGCTTTGGCTTCCCCACGGCAATTCCGATAAAGGGCATCTTCTTCCGTGGATGGAGGCTCTTGAAGGTGAAGAAACAGCCCTGGTCTACGGACCGAAGATGATCGACTTTCTCGATCAAAAAAAAGTAAAAATTCCAAAGATCATCCCCGTAGGGAATTTTCGGTACCTATACTTTCAAAAGCATCGAAAGTTTTATGAAGAACTCTTGGATAGCATGGGGTTAAAAAAATCATTTATTCTTTACGCCCCCACATGGAAGGATGCTGAAAATTCAAGCTCCTATGAAGCGTTCATAGACAGTGTGATTCAGCAGCTGTCCGATTTTCCGCTTGTCGTTAAGCCTCACCCCAATGAGTCAGAAGACATTCGCGTAATTCAAAAAAAACTTATAGGAGAGTGCTTCTTTCTCGACCACTTTCCGCCGATCTATCCTCTTCTTCAAAGAACCTCTCATCTTCTAGGAGATTTTTCATCCATCGGGTATGATTTTCTTATGTATGGCCGTCCCATGTTCTTTTTTAATCCATCCAATCGCTCACCCGATGACCCGGGGCGATTATTGCACAGCTATGGAACAGAACTCACTTTAGATCAGATCGCATCTCTTCCGCAGCTTCTTCAAAAACCGCAGCCGTCAAGCGAAAAGATTAAAACGCTGGCGACGTACACATTTGGAGAAGAGTCGACATGGCCCCAACTTTTAGCAAAGGTAAAGCAGCTTGACATCCGTTACTAATGGGTAGGAGTTCACACAGGAGGTCCGCATTATTTGGACCATCTCGGAGTTTTATGCGAAGGGCTTGCGATCCCTCTTTATGTTACCGAGCTTGAGACCTTCAAAGCCGCAAAAGAATTTTATCCGGGGCTTCATGTTGAGTATACCGATCTTGCAGAACTCTCCCTTGATTTTCTTGCCGAAAGAGCCGATGTCATTTTTGAGTCTGGACACACTTTTGCAATCGAGCTCATCCCTTTTTGGGAGATGCTGCATGAAAAGAAAATGCGAGTCGTCTATTGCCCTCATGGAAATTCCGATAAACGATCCCCGCAGCTGAGAAAAGACATTTCATTGATCTATGGAGATCATATGAAAAATCATCTTACGCAAACCGGCGAGATCTCAATGCTTGAAAAAATCATCGCCACCGGGAATTACCGGATCGCCTACTACCGGGCCCATCAAAAGTGGTATGACCAGAAATTGGAAGCTCTTTTAAAAAATCGTATCAACCCTGAGAAAAAGACGATTTTCTATGCCCCCACATGGGAATCGGACAGCTTGTCATGGTATAGAGCCATTGAAGAGACAGCATCCCGCTTCAACCTTCTTCTGCGGCTTCATCCTTTTCTCGAGGAGCTCTATCCAGTCGAGCATGAGAAAATCAAATACCTTTGCGATCGAACACCTGGCGTTATCGACTTATCCAAGTTTCCTTCCATCTATCCCATTATCAATCGATCCGATTACTATCTCGGTGATTTTTCCTCGATCGGATATGACTTCCTCACCATGAATAAACCGCTCTTCTTTCTCAATCGTCATGATGGAGAAATTTATGAGTGCGGCGTTACTTTAGAAGAAGGGCAATCTATCGGAGAGGTAATTGAAGCTTTTCAAGACAATGCAACTTTATGTGAGAAGAGAAAAAAACTTGCCTGGAAGGTATTTGGCCCAGAGAAAAACTGTGAAATGATTAGAAGCGAAATAAAAGAAGCCCTATCTTTCGATAGAGCTTCCTGGATTACAGAGCCAATTGCTTAGCGCTTGCAGCCGCAGCCTTCTTTGTCTTTAGCTTCTGTAGCTTTTGGTTCAGCTGGTGTAGAAACAGTTGTGTTTTCGTCTTCAACAACAACAACTTCTGTGCTTGCTTGAGTATCGGGTTCATTTGCTTGTACAACTGAAAATGCGCTCATTGCGCACAGTCCTAACAGCATTAATTTTTTGTTCATAATAATCCTCCATTGTTGAGCTTTATAAGCTGAGCGTATATTAATTAATCAGGCTATTTTTGATCAAAGCATTCTTCCGATGGATCGGAGAGCGCCGGCAAGATTGTCAGAAACACAAGATTCTCAAACTCATCGACAAAAGATTTAATATCTGCCTCGTACGATGAGCCTCCTTCTTTCAGAGGATACACCTTTGAAATGGTTCCGATACGGAGCCCCGCTGGGAAAAGACCGTCCATTCCGGTTGTTATTACAGAATCACCCGCCTGAATCAGAGGCAGAGCGTTATTTGTAGATGAGGCTGTTTTACCGGTTCGAAGATCTCGGCTAGGGCCTTCGACATCATCAAAATCATAATTAAAACCTTGGCCTCGAAGCACCGTGCCGCGCGAGCGCCACAGCGGATAGCGCATTCCCAGCACCTCGCCTTTCGCAAGATAAATGCTTTTTTCCTCCCCGCGGACCACACGGACAGAGGGCGCAAGCGCCCGGTCGGTAATGAAACGGACCCTGCTGCGGTGTTTGCCGACATAATCGACAAGGCCGATCACTGTAGTTCCAAGAACCACAGGACTATTTTTTTCTATAAGACGCGTTTTAAGGCGCTCATTTGTTTCTTCGCCGACATTGACCCAGACAGAACTTTTCCAGGGCCCGTTTTCTCTAAAAATGATGCGGGCGGTGATCGCATGAGAGTAAAGCTCAAGCTGCCGAAAAATTTCCTCTTTCCGCCTTTGGGCATAAGCGTCGACATCCGTCATCTGCATCAGCTGGCCGACTTGGCCGCCGATAATTTTTTCCAGATTCAACTCGGCCTTTAAAAGCTCCAGCTGTGATTTCAGCTGATAATTTTCCAGCCGGATCATTTCGAGCTCTTTCTCAACCTGCGGCGGCGTATGATATCCGCCGGTAGGCCAAACCGTTGTGATATTCAGAAAAAGCTCTTTGACATTTGAAACATGCCTCCACGACGGAGTGACCGAGGCAATAGCGGCCGATCGCATTTTAGTCGCCGCCCGGTCAGAGATGCTGAGCGCTGTAAGAAGAACCAAAGCTAAAAAGATGTAACCGTAACGCCTGATCATAACATTTTTATCATGGACTCGAATGACATAATTAAAATTCCCCCGGGATAACCCGGCAAGATTCATTCTGCCACCCTCTGCCATATAAATCCCATACTCATCTCGCAGCCGGCTTACTTTTTCCTTATCCAGGCCCAAGTAGCAAAACATTCCTACACGTTTAAGAAGATAAGAAAAATCTCTCTTCTTTTGCCCCGTTTGAAGCGCTGCGACAAACTCTTTCCGTAAAGCCTCAAGACGATGCCTCATCGCATCGACTTCCTTAATCCACTCTTGCCTCAGCTCTGCATTTGAAAGAATATGCGCAACAACGGCAGCCCCATGCTTCGGCGGATTTGAGTACGATGTGCGGGCAAAGATTTTTAATTTTTGAAAGCACATTCTTTGCAGCATTTTCGCTACTTGTTACAACAAACACGCTTCCCACCCGTTCAGAATAGAGGCCAAAGTTTTTAGAGTAAGAAGAGGCTACCACGCACTCGATCGATTTTTTCACAAACAACCGGATTGCAAAAGCATCTTCATCAATGCCCTTTCCAAAGCCTTGATAGGCAAAATCAAAAAAAGGAAGCAGCTCCCGCTTTTTAACTATCTCAGCGGCCTTCTCCCATTCTTCCTTGCTCAAATCAGCGCCCGTAGGATTATGGCAGCAGGCATGAAAGAGTACAGCCGACTTTTCGGGTATTTTTTTCAGCATCTCGAATATCGCATCACTGTCCAAATGTTCTTTTTTTAGATCGTAATAAGAATACGGATGAATCTTGAATCCGCATTGTTTAAAAACGCCCGGGTGATTAGGCCATGTCGGCTCCGGAAGGGCAATCGTATCTGCCGCCTCCTTCCGGACAAAATCGCCGCCCACTCTCAAAGCGCCCGTACCGCCGGGTGTTTGCATCCCGCAGATCTTTCCATGATGCTCTTTCCAAAGCGCATCTCCAAAGATCAAACGGCCGCTTTCTTCAATGTAAACCGGATCGCCGCTGATCGGCAGGTACTCTTTCGTCATTTCATGTGATAGTAAATATTTTTCTGCAGCCTTCACCGTTTTAAGCACCGGCGTCTCAAGCTTTTCATCCCGGTAAAGCCCCACGCTCAAGTTCACCTTGTGAGGCCTTGGATCTTCCATGAAAGCAATCGTCAGCTGGAAAATGGCGTCCGCAGGAGCTAGCGCCACCCGCTCAAAAAAAGAATATCCCATACCCTCTATATAGAAACTTCTCTCAAACTCGGCAAGCTCTAGATTTTATATTCTCTTCTCAATAGAATAGCTTACTCCCTCATAAGGGGCGTTAGCTCAATTGGTAGAGCGCAACAATGGCATTGTTGAGGTCAGCGGTTCGATCCCGCTACGCTCCATTAGGTATAGTCATGCGAACTCAATTCAAAAACTTCGTTGTAAATTTATATTGGGCGCAAGAGCTGCCCGGTGAAGATCTTGTTCAGCATCTAAAAAAGTACCATGGATACATGGTCCAGACGATCACTCAATGTCCAGCTCAGGATAAGACCTATTACCGCATTATTCATATCGCTACCGGTATTTTTGCCTACCCACTATTTGGAGCCTTAGCAACCCTTGGAATGTGCATAAAATTATTCGGCATACCCGGAGTTAAGTCTCATAATGAAAATGAAAAAAAATCGTTGCAAACTTTCAGAAATAATACGGTAGGAGAAGATACGTTCAGTGGAAGGGTGAAGCTTGGATCTGAATGGAAGCTGAAGTCTGTGCAAAGATATAAGATTCAACAGCAAAGGTTGGAAGATGTAACACCTCCTAAACTAGATAATTTAATCGAGCGGCTTAAAGGCGATATTGATTTTTTTACCCAGCGGTTTGAAAAAGTTTATGTTCTATGGAATGGGAATTGGACAACAAACGGTATGTCGATTTATTTTAAAGTATTTCAAAGCACATCTCCCCACTGTAGAAGGGATAATGGAAAAGTCTTCAATCGCGAATATGTGCTAGCTTAATAGATCTTAACTGGAAGTTTTCCAACGGCTTCCATTTCCCCAAAAAGAACCTTGCGCACGCTTTCTTCGGCCATCGGGTCGTTTTCGTAGCCGACGACGAGTGTAGGCGGCTGCGGGAGATTCATCAGTCCATAGGGCGTTGTCATCACAATTAATATGTCGGGATTAAGTGCTCGAACGACCTCTTCATCCCATTTCAGCACACACACGACATGGAGCCCTTTGTCTTTAATATAAGGGGCCAGCGCTTGTTTGAGCATCGGTGCCTCGCCGCCAACGAAGGTGAGCTGGATGTCTTGATCCTTGTCTAGATTTAGGGGAAGATGTTTATTGGAGACAAGCGTGACGGCATGATCATAAAGGGTTTGTTTCAGCTCGAGCCCTTTATTTGTAATAAGCGGCATTGGCTTTACCTGAGGTCTTTGCATGAGTTTTTGTTTGACATCCAGAATGCGAACGACATGCGAATCGAGCAGCGATTCGGGATATTCGCCTTCTTTGACGGCTCTTACGATACGATCGATGGCTGCAGGAATATCGTGCTGAAGCATCGAATCTACTTTTTCGGAGAGATGGTCGCCATAGAGCAGCAGATCGTGTCCGGCTTTCAGGGCATTCAGAGCCGCTTCATCCGGCCTGGTATATTTCGTGATGGCTTGCATGTTGAGCGCATCAGTAATGATGAGTCCAGGAAAATGAAGCTCATCACGAATGAGATCATGTACTAGCCGAGGTGAAAAGGTGACGACCTCGCCATCTATATATAGATGAGCGGTGAGAAAGGCTCCGGCGTCTAGGGCTTTTCTAAACGGCTCGAGGGACCCGATTTTGGACACAGGCAGATCGACATGCGAGTCGACAGAGACATCGCCGTGGCCGGGAAAATGTTTTGCGCAGGCAAGGACGCCTTCTTCCTGCATCGCTTTGACAACGGTTGAGACCAAGAGCGCTACCCTTTCAGGATCATCACCGAACGAGCGTGTTCCGATGATGGGGTTCTTTGGGTTCGAATTGATATCTGCCACCGGCGCCAGGTTAATATCGATGCCCAGCTGCCTGCACTCCCATCCGACTTGATGGCCAAATCTCTCAATGAGAGAAAGATCCTGGATGGCGCCGAGTGTTAGATTGCGTGGGTAGTTGACCGCATCTGTAACGCGCATCGAAACGCCCCATTCGGCATCGCCGAGACAGATAATAGAAGGAGGTAGTAAAGATAAAAATGCGCGGTAAGAGCTCTGCGATCCCTGCTTAAAGATAATGCCGCCGACATGCCGCTGATTAAATAAATAATCCAAATCTTTCAGGTGATAGTCATGCCGCTCAGGACTTGCCGGAATTACAAACAGCTGTCCGACTTTTTCTTCCACGGTCATCCGCTGCACAATCTCTGCAGGTTCCATTGTCATCAGGTGAAGTGATACGACTGTATTTAACATGTAGAAAACGATACGGAGTAAAATCAATAACTTCAAGTAGCGCCCGTCTAAAATCCTTGCAAGACATAAACTTTTTTGTTAAATTAAAAGGCATGATAACGAGATATCTTGATCCGAAGAATGATTTAGCATTTCATAAAATTTTTGGCTCCGAAAAATATAAAAGCATTCCGATTGATTTTTTAAATGCTGTCTTTCATTTGACAGGTGAAGATACGATTATCGATCTTGAATTTCTCAATCCTAAACAACCCCCGGAAATAGCTGCTCGAAAGGAGAGTATTGTCGATGTTCTTGTCCACGACCAACGAGGAATAAAATATATCATCGAGATGCAGGTCGCAAAAGTCGAAGGTTTTGAAAAAAGGGCGCAATATTACGCTGCGAAAACCTACTGTGCTCATTTTGGCGTAGGACATAAATATCACGATCTCAAAAAAGTGATCTTCCTTGCAATCACAGACTACATTGTATTCCCTAAGAAGGCAGACTACAAATCAGATCATGTTATTCTGGATAACAAGACCTATGAGAATGACTTGAAGGACTTTTCATTTACATTCGTGGAGCTTCCCAAATTCAGCAAAACACTGGACGAGCTGCAAACGATTGAAGACAAGTGGTATTATTTTTTGAAACATGCTGATGAAAGCTCTAATATCGCTGAAATACTTGCCCATCATCCAGAGATTAAAGAAGCATACGAGCTCCTGGATCGTTATTATTGGAACGAGGCTGAACTTCACTGGTATGACAAAAATATCATGAACATTGCCGATGAGAAGGGGATCATTGATGCTGCTAAAAATGAAGGCAGAAACGAGGGTATAAAAGAAGGTAAAAATGAAGGGGATAGATCTGCACGGGTGGAGATTGCAAAAGCTATGATAAAAAATGGGCTGCCCATGGATCAAATCACGGCTTACACAAACCTCACGCTTGTTGAAATCTATGCAACTCCCTTGGAATCACCCGAATTTCCAAGGAAACTTCAAGAAACTCCATACATGCTTGACCTCATCGACGGAGAGGTTTGGGAAGAAGTAAAGTGATTACTCACCTTCGAGGAGGTCGAGGAACGCTTGGAGCTGCTTGGAGCGTGTAGGGTGGCGCATTTTGCGCAGCGCTTTCGCTTCGATCTGACGTACACGTTCGCGTGTAACCTTAAATCGAAGTCCTACTTCTTCCAATGTTTTTGGTTTGCCGTCGAGAAGGCCGAACCGTTCGATGAGAACCGTCCGCTCGCGATCGGTCAGCGTTGAGAGAACTTCATTCATCTTGTCTTTAAGGATCGAGTATCCGGTCGCTTCTGCAGGAGACTCGGTCGATGTATCTTCAAGGAAATCTCCAAACTGGCTCTCGCCGCCGTCGCCGACTTCTGCTTGAAGCGAGATCGGATGCTGGGCGATTTTATAGATTTCTCGGATACGCTCGGGAGTAAGTCCGAGCTCTACAGCGAGTTCTTCAGGGGTCGGCTCTCTGCCGGTTTCCATCATCAGTTTCTTAGCACCGCGCAGCACCTTGTTGATCGTCTCGATCATGTGGACAGGAATACGGATCGTGCGGGCCTGGTCGGCAATGGCGCGTGTGACGGCTTGGCGGATCCACCATGTGGCGTACGTTGAAAATTTGTAGCCTCGGCGGTATTCGAATTTCTCGACCGCTTTCATCAGGCCCATGTTTCCTTCTTGAATAAGATCCAAGAATGAGAGACCGCGGTTGGTATATTTTTTGGCGATCGAGATCACGAGGCGGAGGTTGGACTCGACCATCTCTCGTTTTGCTTCCTGGCTCTTGTCCATCCAGCGTTGAAGCATGCGGACGTCTTTTTTAAATTCATCCAGCGACCTTCCGGCTGCAAGTTCGCGTTTTAAAAGTTTTCGTTGAACGGCAGCGAGTTTTGCGGCTGCGAATTTATTTTTCTCGGCTCTTGGGATGAGTTCCTGGATCTCTTTTTCAAGAGAGAGGAACCGATCGTATCCGCGCATGATCACTTCGCAGAAATCTTCAATGATGTTGTGGCGGATGTGCATCTGGCGAAGATAAGCTTGCGTGCGGATGCGGCATTTTTCAACGTCTTCGAGAATTTTTGCTTTGTCGTTCTTTTTAAGGAGAGGGTCTCTCAGCAGAAGGAGATAATTTTCCAGCACGGCATCTTCTTGTTTGAGAAGAGAGGAGAGTTTTGGAAGAACGGTGATAAAGTGCGCTTTATCGGTGACTTCTTTTTCAGAGATGACTTTGTCGAAACGCTCTTTTCCAGTGATTAAGTAGTTTGCAATGGAGATAGCTTCGCGTGTTGAGTAGCGGAATCGCATGATGATCCGCTCGATCTGGATCTGCGCTTTTTCAATCCGTTTTGAAATCTCGACTTCTTCTTCACGAGTAAGAAGAGGAACGGATCCCATTTCTTTGAGGTACATCCGGACAGGATCGTCGGAGGTTCCTTCAGGTTTTCTGGGAAGGCCTTCAAGTTCCTTGGCTTCTTTTTTACGTTCTTTCTGACGCTCGACTTCCGTCTGGTTCAGAATTTGTATGTCCATGCCGGAGAGGAAGATGAGCACTTGGTCGATCTGCTCGGGCGAGTCGAAGCTCATCGGCAAAATTTCATTGATCTCTTCGTACGTTACATAGCCTTGTTCTTTGGCAAGCGATACGAGCTCTTCAATCTTTTGCTGATGCTGCTGTGTAAAAACGGTAGAAAAATTTCCTTTACTCATGCGATGATATGATTCTCTTTCTAAGACGGGCTTGTTGTCAACATGTTAACAGAAACACAAAATAAACACCGTCGTGGTTTGGGTAAAAGTGTAGCACATGGGCAGATCCAGCGCCATCTGAAAAATCAGATCCCCTCATTAGAGCTGGAAAAAAGCCTTGGCAGCCGTAGAGGAGATGCCGTTTGGGAGGAGGGGAAAATTGTTTTTGAAATTCAATTATCTCCTATAACGTTGGCAGAAGCGCTAAGCCGAAATCGCGATTATGCTGTGCTGGGATATCAAGTTGTTTGGATCTTGCATGAGGGCGTTTTTAATGGACGCAAGGTCTATTCAGCAGAAAAAACTTTAAGAGCTTCTCATCCGACTTACTATTCAAATGGCGCGGCGATCTATGATCAGATTGAAGTCATCAGAGGACGGAGGCGTATTTACCGAAGCGAGCCTCTTCCCATCGATATCACGTCTCCATGCCTGCCCTTCATAAAAATTCCCGAGCGAGCTTGGCCGCTTCATTTTGTAGGGGATATCCATACGTTTTGCGCGACGCAAGGGGTGGAGGAAGTTCAAAAGATCATTCAAAAGAACCGCCAAGGATGGCTTCAGTTCATAGGGCTGCGTATTTTGGAAGTTGTTTCGACATATCCGAAGTAAAGCGTAATCCCCAGGGCGACCAACGCGTAAATGATTTTCTTTAGAGGGGATTCTTTTTGAAGCATTGAGATGGACGGATTGCGGGGATCGAGCCAGACGTTCCATTTTTCCTTCTCAAGTTGGACGGCCGCTCTTTTGGCTGAAGGGCGGTTAAGGTGGTAGGGAGGGAGGATAATCGAAGATCCATAGTAAGTTTTTCCTTGAAATTCGAAGTGGTATTTTCCGCGAATCGGGTAAGAGGATGAAGATTTTTTTATCACTTTCCACTGATCGATAACGGCCTCTGTTTGGGTCTCCAGCGTCAAATGCCGGAAGACTGCAGAAGCGGCAATCGTCCCTAAAATCAAAAAGAGAATACCCCCCAGAACCGTCAGAGGATAAGAAATATTGAAATTAAACCACCACCGCTTCATAATCATCCCTATAAAATACAAGGAACTCGCAATATTATGGCAGAAGAAAAAAAAGCAGAAGAAAAGAAAAAAATCGGAAAGATCTCCTCAGCTAAGAAACGGGACAAGCAAGGCGCCAAGCGCCGTCTTGAGAACCGCGGCTTTAAAGGAACTGTGAGAACAGCGGTCCGTTCATTTGAAGAGGCTCTTGCAGGCAGCGACAAAGCTACCATGCAGAAAGAGTTCAATCTGGTTTGCAGTTTGATAGATAAAGGGGTCAAAACCGGCCGCTATAAAATCAACAAGGCAGCACGCACAAAGTCTCGCCTTTCAAACCGCATTAAAGCTTAATTCATTAAGGGTGGATTCTAAACAGTCCACCTGGTTTTTATTCCTGAGCGTCTGCACGAAGACGTGCTGACTGTTTTGGCAATCACTTCCGCATCCCCTAATAAAGTAACCGACTGGCGTGCCCGTGTGACGGCTGTATAGAGAACTTCTCTTCCAAAGACTTCTGTTCCCGGCGGCGCAAGTACAACAACATGGTCGAACTCGCTTCCCTGGCTCTTATGAATAGATAGGGCGTAGGCCGGCTCATACGGCGGAAGAGCTGCGATGGGGATTTGTCTGTTTTCAAATTGCGCCATTTTCGGCGAGATAATTAATCCCATGTCTCCATTGGAAAGGCCGGTCTCCGCATCATTGCGCGTAATAATGATAGGAGTTTCTTTTTGAGATCCCTGCAGAAGTGCATTGAGGGCTTTGACTCCCCAGGGGCCTTCTCGAAGAGGGGTTAAAATGGCTGCCGAGTTTTCTTTCACGTGCTGCTTGATCACATCGTGGGAGAGCGGGCCGTGAGGCTGAGGCGCTTTTCCTTCGAGGATGGAGGCTGCCAGGTCGAGAATCTCTTTCCGGTCGGAGCGGAGCGATTTTGTTAAGTGAGCTGTTGGGATGAGATCAATGAGGTCATTAAACAGGCTGCCAGATTCGATGGGCGGCAGCTGCTTTCCATCACCCAAGAAAACAATACGCTGGCCGGCGGGTAAACTCTTCAGGAGAATACGGAGCATTTTGACGTCGATCATCGATGCTTCATCGACGACAATTAAATCGGCTGCCAGATAAGCTCGATGCCCGGCATGATTGATTCCTAAAAGCGCATGGAGTGTGCCGCTGTAGGCGTGAGGGTTTTTACTTTTAAGCCGTGCGGCGGCTTTTCCGGTGGGGGCTGTCAGAATAATACGGGCGCCAGAGCCAAAGCTTTTGACAAGCTCTGTCGTCAGAAAAGTTTTTCCGGTTCCGGGGCCGCCCTCAATGATCGAAACATTCTCAGATCTTACGAGATCGAAGGCGGCTTGCTGCTCATCGGTCAGATCTGCTTTTATTTTAGGCAGCGGCGATGACCCTAGAAGGCGCTTCAGCTCCTGCATCACCTCGGTTTCATATCGATGATTTTTTTCTAAATAGACAAGCTCATTTTCAGTCATAAGATAAGGGGAAGCGGGCGACTTCGCAGCGCCGGCTTTGACGGCCTTGGCCCACCAGGCAGGTTGGGCAGGTTCACTGAGTGTCTGTAAATCCAAGCAAAGATGTCCGTGCCGAGCCGATTGCATGACGGCTGCAAGATACGCTTTCACGTCTATATCATTTGTAGGATGCAATCCTGCAAAATAAAGATCGATGGGCTCTAAAAATCCCTCTTCAAGAAGCTTGTCAAACATGTGAACAAGCATAGCAGAGAAATTTAAAAACTCCAGCCGTAGTTGAAGGAGAAGACTAAGAGCGGGTTGACGGAGAAATAGTAAAATCTTTTCTTATTGTTAAAATTAAGAAACTCTTTCCCAAAAACGAATTCAATGCTTGGAATAAATTCCCATTTGGTTTTACTTCTAGATTCATATCGTCCATGTCCAATACCAACACTCGGCATAACTCCCCAGTACCAATTACCCCAGCTTTTTGGGTAGTATAAGACTTCATACTTAAAAGAAATCGTAGGAACCAAAGAAATAACACCAAGGCAAGAGGTTGCAGATACGTTAAGCATCGGTCCCGATCCCCATCCTTCCGAGCGGAATCGATATCCAATCGCGCCTTCAACTCCTATAGGTAGAACAAGCCAAGTATATGCGCCTAGGCGTCCATAGGCGAATGATTGAAGTTCAGGATTTTCTTTTTCTGTTTCAGGAATTGCAATTTCATTTCCTTTGATTGAGCTGAAAAACGCGAGGAATAATACTAGTGTTGAAATAATTGTTTTCATAATGATAACTAGTCTAACACAGATCGTTAATTAAATAACAACCGGGGCCTCTGATGAAAATAAAGTAGACGCCGCCAAAAGAAAGGTCGGGAAATTGCGATAAATATTTTTGGATCGCTTCGGAATAGATTTTTCCTTGGAGATGATAGTCCTGCGATTTCATCACTTCTTCGATCGTTGATGTCTCTGTATTTTCAATCAGGTTGGTTTTCCAATCAATCACGTAAAACCGGTCTTCATGTGTAAAACAAAGGTCGATGTATCCTTTCATCCATCCTTGAGAAGTCGAGTAGAGAAACTCCATTTCTGTTTGGACGCAGTCTAGAGAGACGTCATTTAAACAAAAGCCGCCGAGAGGGAGTGCGAGAGTTTTTTGCAGCAGGAGAAGAATTTGGTTTGCGTTAGAAGCAAGTTTGGTTCGGTGAGTTTCTTGAGAGACTAGAAGAGATAGGTCTCCTTCTTTGTTAAAGTACCGCTCTAGAATGCGATGGATAATAAGACCTGTCTGTGCGCCAGCTTCAATGCCTTGGGTCTCCCCTTTCGCAGGGGCGTATTTTTCTTGAGCAAGAGAAGAGAACGATTGCATGAAGCGGGGCGGGAAAGGATTGCGCAAGGATAGTGGAGCAGTGAGGTGTGTTTGTACTGGTTTTTCGGGCAGCTTCAAATCAAAGGTGCGGCCTTGCAAAAACTCTTGGGTGAAAGTTGAAAGATCGGGATTTGCTTTCGATAGAAAGAGTTCGACGGGCGATCCCTCGCCTAGGTTATAGGACGGCGCAGGAAGCTCGCGGGCGATCGGAATGTAAAGCCGCTTTGCAGCGCGGGTGAGGGCGACATAAAACTGCCGCATTTTTTCTGCGTCGAGCTCTTTAAGTCGCTCCTCGGGAAGCTCTTGCTCCGGAGAGCGGGAGGCAAGGCCGAGGGCAAAAACAGTTTCAAATTCAAGTCCCTTGCTGGCATGGGTCGTCATGATTTGGACGCCGTCCGCCTCAGAGGAGATGCGGTCTTCTGTTTCAAAAATCTTGATTTCGGCAAGCAGCTCTTTGAGTTGATGCGGCTGGTGGACAAACAAGATTTTTTGGGTGATCTCAAGCAGGTCATCGTAATGATCTGTCTCTTCATAGAAGGTTTCAAGGGCGTTTTTTTCACCGAAAGGGGTATTTAAAAAGTCGGCGAAAAATGAGGCGAATCCATCATTGATCCATAGCTGGCGGAGCTGCTGGAGATGCTCTTTTGCGCTGTAGACGTGATCGGGTGTGAGCTGATAAAACGGGATGGAGGCAAAAGGTCCTAAGAGTAATTTTTTAATGGCCGGCGTTGAAAGCTCCAGCGTGGCATCTACCATCTCTTCTAAAAACTCAATGACGGGCGATGCGCTGAGCGGAGTGCCTCTATTTAAAGTTGCAGGGATTTCCCATCGGGCTAGATACTGTCTTACCCGCTCTGCCTGGTATCTATCTTTTACAAGGATAGCAATCGATGCGTAATCAAGATTTTGTTTTTGAATCTCTTCCACAATAAACGGAAAAAACTGTGTCTCTTCCATATCGCTCGTGGGAAACCGTTTGGATCTGCCTTTTTCTCCTTCCGCGACCATGAAACAAAGATGTCCTTCGCCGTCCTTGGCGGCAAGCGCCTGAGGGACATCGAGAAAACGATTTTGTTTTGGAAGGTCCATCCAGGGAGTTTGACAAAGGAGCTTGTTCATTTGCCCCAAGAGGCCGGAGGTAGAACGGAAGTTTCTTAGGAGAGCTGCCTTTTGTCCGAGGCCGAATGATTTGGCAGCTTCAAGAAAGGTGTAGATGTCGGCGAGGCGGAAGGCATAGATGGATTGCTTGGGGTCGCCAACTAAGTAAACAAACTTTTTTGTGTCTTCAATGAAAATGGTTTTAAATATTTCCCATTGAAGAGGATCGGTATCTTGAAACTCATCAACGATGGCGGCATGATATTTTTTTCTAGCGGCGTCTATGAAAGCAGGCAGAGACAGTTTTGAGGCTGTGAGTTTTAAAAGATCATCGGGGGTCACTTTACCCAATTTTTCCGAGATGAGTTTTCGATGGCAGTGCCACGCGGAGCTCAGCGCGAGGAAGATTTGATTCGTGTTTTGGGCTTTTTCTAAAGCGGGGACGATCAGCTCTCTTAAGGTAGAGATTCTTTCCGAGCAGGATGACTTTGCTCGCACTTTCAGCTGATCGGGTACAAGATTTTTTAAAAAGAATGAGGATGTGGAGATCCAGTCGTTCCAAAGAGTAGAAGAAATCTCTCCCTGAACGAGCGCTGCTTCAAGCTGTTTGGCCTGGGATGAAAAATCATCCGATGTCATTCCTTTATAAGAGGTGCGGACGTTTTCGAACTCTTCGGCAAGGGCGAAGGAAGCTATCCCTTTTAAGGAAGGGCGCAGCTCTTCAGCTGATAGCTCCGATGATTCTTTTTCGGAGGATCGGATGAGGGCTTCTTCAAGGCGCTGGATATCAAAACGGTAGGAGCTTAAGAGCTTTTGAATTTGCCCGGAAGAAATAGCTGTTTGCCCGCGTAAAAACTGTTTTATCTCCCAAAGCTCTTCTTCACGCGTCCACTCGGACAGATGAAGGCTCAGCCCCGCTTCAAAGGCAAACTGTTTGAGAAGATGGGAGCAAAATCCGTGGATCGTGAAAATCTGCGCTGCTTCAAAATTTTTCAAGGCATCATCAATTTTACTTAAGTCTTCTACGCCTTCCAAATAGGGAAAGGAGCTTTTCTTTTGAATGATTTGTTCCAGATTGGAGCGGACTCGATCTTTCAGCTCGCGCGTTGCGGCCCTTGTAAAGGTGACAATCACAATTTCATCAAGGGTGAGAGGCGTTTCTAAGAGAAGCCTTACAACTAGATGTTCGATTGTAAAAGTTTTTCCGGTTCCTGCGGACGCTTCCAAAAAGAGGCGGGGCTCTAAGAGGGTGTTTTTTGCTAAAATATCAAACGAGTTCACGCAATACCTCTTGTAAATACGGTCTCCATTCAGATATCCACTCCTCTGAAGGGGGAAGAAGATTTCTTTTTTCTGCCCACACAATCATTTCATCCTCTGTAGATGCAGGAAGATCGCCGCCTTTAAAGATCCGGCGGCCCCACGCAGGAAGAAGCGGGGAAGGCGACTGCAGGCTTTTTTGCAAATAGTTCGTATATCTCTCAAGAGCCTCAAGCGGATTAGGGATGGAGATTTTTGCCGCTTCTTCTTTTTTTGTAAGAAGAAGCAGGGAATTTCCCAAGACAGACTGAACGGTTAAATAGAGCGGCCAAATTTTGAGCAGGTCTTCAGTGGATTCCTCGCCGTGGAATAAAAGGCCTTTATGCGTAACTCCTTCGATGATGCCTTGCAGCTGGATGTCACCGATTTGTAAAGGAGGAGCGACAACGAGCTGATTTGAAATTTGCTGAATGGATTTGGCATGGGGCGTCAGCTCCAAAGAGAAGACTGAAGCAGGATCAATTTCCAATGTTGAGAGGGCGTTTCTGTAAGCGCCGATCTCTTTCTCGATCGATTGAAGAGCGGCTGCTTTGAATGAACCTGTCGGCAGCTTGCCTTGGCTGCTCAGCTGATCGATCAGCTCTCCTGTGGTCAAATGTAAAGCGGCTTTTCTTAATCGGTGCATTTCCAGAGGGGAGAAGAGAAATTCTGAATCATTTTCTTTTCCTTGTCTCACCTGGGGAAACCTCAACCCTAAGCCCTCTTCCAGAAAGCATTGGACCGGATGGCGGGCCAGTTTTCGTAAAACCCGTACGTCGATGATTTTCTTTAGGTTGGTAGTAAGAGCGCCGGGTGAGGCAGGAGTTTTTTTAGAGTGAAGAAGGTTGTAATGGAGGGTAGAAAAGCTTCTAAAACCTTCCGGCCGGTAATAAAAAGAGTCTAAAGCTGAGATCGGGTGATGAACGGTTGTAATTCCTCCCCGGTCTTTGATCAGCTCCTCAATAAGAGGCGAAGGATGCATCTCTTTCCCATCCTCAGGATGGCATCTTTGATAGGTAAAAATCAGCATTTCCCGCGCATGCGCTACGGCTTCTAAAAAGTGGTATCTATCTTCGACGATCCGATTTGAAACTTGAATAGACGGCAGGGATGAAGGAGGATCGATGCGGGGAAAGAGCCTTCCTGCATTCCCATGCAGATGATGGCTTTTGCTGATGGAACGGAACCTTCTCTTATAGAGGTAAAGCGAATCGTTTCAGGGGTTGATCGATGCATCGATCCGGAGGGGTTTTCAAAAGCCGATTTCAAGAGATGCTGAACGGTTTCATAAGGGAAAAGTCCTTCAATTCTTTCGTTTTGCAGCGTTGTAAGAAGCGCGCTTAAAATATCGGTCTCTTCGTCGCTGACAAAAAATGTCTCGATCCATTCATCAAGCAGGCCGGCCCACTCGTGAGCCGCTCTTTTTTCTTGATCTGTGATCGGCGTAAGCGTCTTCTCTAATTTAAGAGTGATTTCAATCCACCGATTGATGAGCGGGCTGTCTGAAAAATCAAGGGAAACGGATGACTCCGATGTTGCGACTGCATCGATGATGCGTTTAAGGGCGCTGTGCCACGATCCGGCATGACCTGATAGATCATACCGAAGATGAACTTCCGTCATCCACTCATCGATGGTTTCGGCATCTTCAATCGTCAGCTGAAATCGTTTCAGGAAGGGCGGGCATAAGAGCAGCTTTTTGAAAATCTCTCTGGAGAAGCGGTGGGCGGGAAGCGAGAGAAGCAGCTGAAGTCCTTGCAGCAGCGGAGAGTGAGTGCGGGCCTCTAGTCCTGAGATCGAATAATCAAAAGGTCCGCCGCGCTGCTTGAAGATCCATTCAATGCTCGCTGCGTAGGGTTGTATGTCGGGAGCAAGAACAATAATCTCACGCGGAGAAAAGGGAAGGCGCTGAATGATTTCCCAAACGACTTCAACCTCGCGAAGGAGTGTGGGGGCGGAGTGAAGCTGCAATGAATGGTCCGGGGAAGCATTTTCTTTTTGAAGCTTAAACCATTCATACTGAAGGCGGGATAGAGCCGTTGATTGATCCGGCTCTATAAAATGTTCAAATGTTTCAGCGTCTTCAAAATGCTTGAGCAGCTCCCTGCCATGCTCCGACCAATTTGAAAGCAGCGGAGAGTCTTGCTGAAACAGCGAGAGTAAATTTTCTCTGACGGGTTCTTTGACATTCCGAAGAAGGTATTTTTGCTGCCGCTCGGGAACTAAGTCGCCCATATACATTTGGCTGGGTGAAAATAGAAACCACGACGTGTCCATTTTTGAAAACGCTTCCCACTGATAGGGAGCGATGGTTGAGATATGATAAAAGAAAAACAACCCCTCAAGCGGCCGTACGGTTGACGTAGGAAACTTTTTGCCAAAAACTTTTTTCCAAAGCTGCTGCTGCCACCCTTCGTTTTCTAGCCATTGCACAAGTTCTCCCGTTGGCTTTTGAAGATACTTTAAAAAAAGAGAGCTCAGCTCATTGGATAGATCCAGCTTTCGGAGGTGATTATCCAAATAATTTTTAAGTTCGCCGATCGAACCTAGCGCCGTTTCGATGCGGAGCGCCAGCTCCATCTTGGAGGGCAGTTCAGGGAACATCTTCCGGATCAGCTCGCTGTAAGTAATCGTTTTAATGCCGGTAATGACATCCGATTTTTTAAGCCATCTCAGATAAAGATCCAATTTGACATCTTCACTGGGAACAATGACCCATCGTTTCTCAAGGGGGCTGTCTACCTCATCAATTAAATTTTGACGCAGTACTTCGGCAAGTTCTGTAAGCTGATTCGATAGAAAAACTTTCATGGCGGTGATATTTTCTTCCTGCTAGAGTTACATTATGGCGCTTGGTAAAAAACCACTATTTCAGTGGCTGTCAAACTTTCTTTCAAGGGTTCCGGGCTTTACGAAGTTTGACACCCATTCCATCCATTTTCTCAATATTGCACAATTTATGGGAGTGCTTAATGACAATATTTTCAAACTTGTCATTGCCTACCTCCTGATCGCCATCTTAGGAGCGCAGTATGCCAGCACGATCTTGGCCATCTCGGGCGCTGTCTTTGTGATTCCCTTCCTACTCTTTTCTTCAACAGCAGGGGTGCTTGCCGACCGCTTTAGCAAACAACGGCTCATGATGGTGATGAAAGTCGCTGAAATGTTCATCATGCTGCTGGCGATGGTAGCCTTTGGATTCAAAAGCGTATGGGGATCGTATGCCTTTCTGTTTATCTTAGCTACCCATAGTGCCATGTTCGGCCCCTCAAAGTATGCCATTATTTCCGAACTGGTCCCTCAAGAAAAAGTTTCAAGGGCCAACGGATTGATTACTTCGTTTACTTATTTTGCCGTGATCATCGGTACATTTCTTGCTTCATTCCTGACTCAAATAACCTCCAGAAACTTTGTGCTTGTTGCCGCTTTCGGTTTTTTAATAGCCCTCATCGGCTTTTTAAGCACTTTCGGCATACGAAGAACGCCTCCCCAGGAAAGCAATAAAAAACTCAACTTTCTCTTCATCAGCGAAATCGTTGCAACGCTCAAATTCTGCAGGACCAGAAAACATCTCCTTGTCGCGATGTGCGGCTCGGCCTATTTTCTTTTTGTTGGCGCCTTTGCCCAGCTGAACATCATTCCTTTCGCAATAACTTCACTGAATCTGACCGATATTGCCGGAGGATATCTATTTTTATGCACGGCGGTAGGAATTGCAATCGGCGCATTTGTCGGAGGGCGGGCCTCGAAGAAAAGAATCGAGCTCGGGCTCTCCTGCTTTGCAGGAATCATGATCTCGGTATTACTATTTTTACTCACATTCTGCTGCGAAGATCTTTTTACGGTCGTCTGCCTGCTTCTTTTCCTGGGAGTATGCGGAGGCCTATTCATTGTTCCATTCGATTCGTTTGTCCAGATGTACAGCCCGAATGAAAAACGCGGGCAGATTATCGGGGCGAACAATTTTTTAAGCTTTACCGGGGTGCTCATTGCTTCTTTCGCACTCTTTTTATTCAGCGATGTCCTGGGCCTTTCGCCTGCCGCAGGGTTTGGGATGATTGGGATTGTCACGCTCTTTTTATCGCTTCTGATGATCTCGCGTCTCTCCGATCTTGCGCTTCCCTTTATTGCGCGGCGCATCCTAAAGCCTTTCGCCGAAGTTACGACGGAAAACCTTGAGCTGCTCGAGAAAAATCCCGATGCCATCCTTATTCTTCGTGATGCAACATGGACCAAAGCGTTCCTTCTTTTAAGCGTCGCGCCTAACGTCCATCTGCTTGTCAAGCAAGGCTCTAAGAAACGGTTCCCCTGGTTTAATTGGGCGTTTTACTCAATTCATCTTGTTCCGTCGGACGATTCTTATACTCCGCTCATGGAATGTGCGAAGGCCATCTCAGGCGACTCTATCAACCCGTGCATCATGGTCGAGTCTGAAACGCTTCCCGAAACTCTTCTCCCGACATCTCGTCTGCTATCTTTCTTTAAAGTAGGCGCCGACGGCTTCCTATACGTCGATGTCAGATTTCTCCAAGGCTCTGACTACAATTACTTTCAGCAGAAAGTAAGAGCGTTTCAGAGCAAGACAATGCCTGTTATTTCACCTACGGCCATTCAAACTTTGAATGCGCATCAAGCTATCCTCAAACTTCCTGGAAGTTATACACTCGCAAAGCTTAAATTGAGGTATCAAAATATAATAGACTTAACAAGGTAGATCGTATGGGGCCATATTTATTAATTGACAAATCAACAATCCAAGGGCTAAACCCTGAAGAGTGCGTATTGCTGAGCAGGTATTATACTCACATAATGTCTCCCATTTTAGTGAGGGAATTTACATCATTTCTTGCTAAACCGGATCATGATTTAGAGGAACTCAAACAAGATGTGAAAAGACTTGCTGAAAAGTCAAATTTTGGTCCAACCCACCTCCTTCCAAATGCTGTTAGAATGGCGTATAATAATCTTCTAGGCGTGTTCGTTCCAATGAATGGACAAATACCCTTTGATGTAGGAACCAAATGTATCGCTGAAGATGGGAGCATAGGATGGCAGTTAAATGATCCGCCGGAAATTCAAATGCTCAGAAATTGGAGCAATGGTATTTTTGATGAGACTCAAATCGAACAAGCTAATACTATTAGAGCGATTGATTCCAATATAGCCTTTGAGGATTTATATAATGCGTTGGATACACAGCTAAAGAATTTACAAAAACCTAGTTCTCTAGACAGCCTTGTACAACTGGTCGATGCTTACCTTACATCTTTAAAGCCTAACAATCTTCTCTTCGAAGCTGCGGATTTTATTTTAGACCCTGAGAGATTACATATCATGGAAAGGGAGTGGAAGATTCGCGGATGTCCAGCTCTCAAAGAATTCGCTCCTTATTCATATTACTATTATAGAGTAAATCTGATCTATATTCTTGGCACACATTTCGATCTCATTAAACGAGGAAAACATGCAAAGACACACCTCGATATGCAGTATCTTTATTATCTCCCTTTTGCAATGGTATTCACCTCGAATGATAATGAGCTAATAAAAGTTACACAATTTTTTCTTAGGAATGATCAAACTTTTATTAGCCTGAAAGAGCTAAAAAATGACTTCAAACTTATGCAAGACTTTTTCAACCTATTATCGAAGGAGCAAAAAACGAAATTTTATGAAGAATATGGAATATATCCCCCCGAATTGGAAAATTGTATTACAACCCAGATATGGATAAAAAAATGCAGGCCACGGCCACCAAACGCCGGTGCTAAGCCAAGCCCCGAAGAGGAAAAGAAAATTCTTAAATTGTTGGAAATGTATCGCCAGGCAAAGCCCTTTACGTCATGAGAGTTGTAAGGTTATGAATACTGGCGAAGACTTCAGGAATGTCATTATCCTGCAGGCAAAGCAAGCCTGGTATGCATCTTAGCTTACTCTTCTGATCTGCACGTGTGCAAGGAATTATGCAACGAGGAAGAATTAATTGGCATTTACAATAACGATTATATAAATCATATATGAGTTTATGTAAGATTAAAATAATTTATTTAAAATTTTGCCCCATTTTTAATCAAATAATCTAAAATGAGATTTTTATTGTCCCAGTCCGAAACATTCGATGAAATAATCTCTTTCAATAGAATTGTGATCTCAGAATCTTTTCTATTGTTGTTTTTATTAAAATTTACTCCTTCTTGTTTTAGAGCATCTAAATAATTAATAAACTCTTGAGCATTTCCTCTGCCACCCCCACATATACTTTGATGTATATTTAACCAACCAAAGCTCGATCCATTCTTTTTTAAACGTCTTGCAATTTGCATTTTTCTATTAAATTCTTCTTTGCCATTCATGCAATTTAAAGGAAATATTAAACCATTTAATATTCTTTCGCTACATCCACCATGAAATAAATCAATAATTCTAAAACAGAGATCCATCGGAATCATTTTATTCATAGAAAGTTCTGTTAGTCGGTATCCTTGATAATTATTTATTCTGTGTAGACAGTAATTAATCATACTAACAAGTTTTGGTAGTAATTCTGTTTGGCTAGAATGACAAAGGCTTTTATTAGGATATGTAGCATCGCATACAACATGAAAGGCTCTCTCTAGTGGATACATATAATGACAAATAACTTTTTGAACCCCTGTACGAGGTTTTATTAAATAGCCTTCGAGACAATTAACATCAGCTCCATTTTTAATTAAAATATAAGCCGCATCGAAATCACCGCAATGAATAGCATAAGTTAAAGCAGAAACCTTATATTTATTATTCCCATATGTGGTTAGAATGTTTATTAACTCTTCGTTGGAACTTTTTATAGATCCTTCCGTAATAGTCTTATCGAACTTAAGCACAGCGTTCGGTTCAGTGTTCTTTAAAGATAAAGTTACATTTTCCTCGTCTGAATTCCCAGAGATATTACTTTTCTTAGCTTCAGCCTCTCGAACAAGCTTTTCCATTCCAAGCTTCATCTGTAACATCTTGACTTGTCCAGCTAGCTGGGTTCCACGCATCAAAACCATCAGCAACTGTCCGCTGCTTTCAAGATAACGACCATTTCTGAGCTCTCCCTGAGCCTGATAAATGCCCAAGACAATCTGCATTGCTAGAGACGCAATTGTTAGCTCTATGCCACCTTGTAAAAACGAACATAAATAGAATGAGTTGTTAATGATTTTCAGGCAGCTTTCAATCGCTTTCTGATACTCACCGTCACGTAAATATCTATTGAGGTTTGCAGCTTCAATAATCAGGTCTTGTCCTATCGTTAAAATCATGCCAATCGGATGAGCAAAAAACGTACTCGCTAATGAAAGCACCGCAATTGTGGTCTGTAAGGTATGGTAGGAAGCTTCTTTAACATTGCCATGTTTGATAGTTTCGAAAAGCTGAGAAGAAGAAGTCCAAACCCGAGCAGTTCCCATAGTAGAAGTGATCAGAAAGCCAAAGGGCTTATACTGACTGATCAAAGGTAGAGCTACGAGTGCAATTGCTTGCCCCTTTTCAAGCCATGGATGCTCGACTGATGGCTTGGCAATATCATTACCAAATTCTCTATGATAATTTACTGGCTCTCTCTGCGTAGTCATAGTTGTTCCTAAAGACACAAAACCTCCGTTAATTTTTAATAACTATTTAGCCCCGTGTTCAATAAGCCAGTTGACGAATTGGGGATAACTTGTTCGAGCCATGGAAAGAGCAGTTTCGTTATTATTACCCTTAGCATTAATCTCTGCTCCCTTCTTGAACAAAAATTGCATTCCCTCAAGATAACCAACCGCTACAGCTCTAATAAAAGGTGTCCATCCAGTCTTCGAATTTTTTGCGTTAATATCAGCTCCTGCGTTATCGATCAAAAAGGTCGCGATTTCAAGCTTTCTACGATCAATGGCATTAGCAAGAAAATTCATGCCATGAGGATCATTTTGATTAACATTAGCACCCAACTTAATACAAAACTTTAAAGCGTCTAGGTTCATCGTACCTGCATTCAGCGCAGATTGTACTGGCGTCCATCCCTGTTTACAAACCTCATTAATATCAGCGCCTCTTTCTAAAAGAGCTAAAAATACTTTCCCATCTGATGCATTATGTAATGGAGTCCTTCCGTTATTATCTTTTGCATTAATTTTTCCGCCAGCTTTCATAAGAACATGAATGACTTCAGAATTTTCTCTTTGTGCAGCTAAATGTAATAAAGTCTGTCCCTGACCATGAATAACATCCGTATCCGCACCAGTATCGATTAAATATTGAAGTATCTGTGAATTATCCAGGGCGTTAGCTATTAAGGAGTTTCCATTCCTGTCTTTAATATTAGCATCACAACCAGCCTTTACTAACGCTTTAAGAGCTTCAAGTTTACGTTGTTGTGCAGCAAAAAAAATGGCTTCCATCCCTGACTCATCTACAGCATGGATATTAGCCCCTGCCTTAACTAAGATTTCAATAATTTCAGGATTGTCCATGACAATACTAAGAAACCATGGATTGTTGTGATAATACGCAGTTTGCTCCGCATGAATTTTAGCACCCTTAGAAAGTAGCAATTTTATAACATCGATTTTTTGAGTTTGAACGGCTTTTCCAAGAGCTGAGGAACCAATAGAAGGATGGTCTATTACGATCTTGAAATTTATAAGCAGCTGGACAAGCTTTATATCACCCTTTTCAACAGCAAGTGATAATAAATCGCAGTTAGAAGTAAGCTTTGGATCATCAACCCTTGCGCCTAACTCTAGAAGAGCTTGAACGGCATCAGTCGCATTTGCATTTACCCCTCTATAAAGAGGGTTTATATCATTCCATCCAGAAAAAGGGTTGTCTAAATTACATTGTGCTCCTCTTGATACTAATGCTTTAATAATATGTGCATGATTGCCATCGGCTGCAAAAATTAGAGGACTGATAATACAATTTTCTCCATTACAACCAGTTTCATTTCTTTGTATCTCCGCTCCTTTGTCAAGCAACAAAATAACAGTGTTCAAATGCCCGTACCTTGCTGCAAATTCTAAGACTGTATTAGGAGTGTTTAGATATTCGATATTATTTACATCGTTCTTATAGCTTAGCTTGCTATTAGGACTTGCACCATACTCTAGTAACAGTTTTACAGAGGCCTCATCTCCTGTGGCAGCAGCATAATGCAATGCTGGGATACCCATAGGGTTATTCCCACATTTGATTAATGTTTTAATTAAATTCTCATTTGATTCAGTGATAGCCTTTTCTGTAAGAGCTTTATCAGATTTAAGTACTGTGATTGGGTCAGAATTCTTTAGAGATAAAGTTACTCTTTCCTCGCCTGAATTCACTGAAGTTTCAAAACTACTATTTTTCTTAGTTTCAGCCTCCTGAATCAACTTTTCCATTCCAAGTTTCATCTGCAATATCTTAACTTGTCCTGCAAGCTGAGTCCCCCTCATCACAACCATTAATAACTGTCCGCTTCCTTCAAGATAACGGCCATCCCTAAACTCGGCCTGCGCCTGATAAATGCCCAATACAATTTGCATGGCTAGAGACGCAATTGTTAGCTCTATGCCACCATGTATAAACGAACATAAATAGAATGAGTTGTTAATGATCTTCAGGCAGCTTTCAGCCGCTTTCTGATACTCGCCGTCACGTAAATACCGATTGAGGTTTGCAGCTTCAATAATCAGGTCTTGGCCTGTCGTTAAAATCATGCCAATCGGATGAGCAAAAAATGTACTCGCCAATGAAAGCGCTGCGATTGTTGTCTGTAGGGTATGATAAGAAGCTTCTTTAGCATTGCCCTGTCTGATACTTTCAATGAGCTGAGAGGAAGAAGTCCAAAATCGAGCAGTGCCCATTGTAGAAGTGATCAGAAAACCAAGGGGTTTATATTGGCTTATGAAGGGAAGAGCAACAAGGGCGACTCTCTGCCCTTTTTCTAGCCAGGGATGCGCTACTGCGGGTTTAGAAATATCATTATTAAATTCTCGTTGATAATTGACTGGCTCTCTAACCGCAGCTGTAGCTTTACTTAATAACACAAAACCTCCGTTAATTTGCATTATATTATACTTAATGCAATAATATAATTAACTAATTAGATTAATATTTATGTATTAACGTTTGTTTAGAAACAGCAAATTAAAGTTTGGTTATGGGTAAAAGACCATTATTAGACGATTTCTAACTCTCTGACTCATAAAGATATTTCTTTACCTTCATAAATAACAGAGATGTGACAAGAGGCAAAGCGACCATGGCCCCAGCAGCAACGATAGGGTGAATACCACCCCTCCAAAGCTGCACAAAGTCATGATCCAGATCATTGCGTGAAGCTGTTAGAGCCGACAAGGCGTACTTAGCATGATATACTAACGCAAAGAATGACGAAAAATAGAGATATTTTGACGGTGTAGTATTCGATTTTTGAATTCCTGTGGCAGAAAGAATTGCCATAGAAGCCATAGAAACCGCAGCAGCCGGCCCAGCTGCAACAACAAGAAGCTTTGCTTTATCTGCTCCTAACGATTTTCCAATAGCAGAAAGTCCTCGGTTTATGAAAGTAGTACTCCCTTCGAAAAGATACTGAATTGAAATCCTAGGCTGTGGGTTTGAATAAACTAATGAGGCAGCGAAAGCATGGCCCCTCTCGTGCACCAGAACCCCTGCAGTTGCGTTAAAAAGGAGAGCAAAGTTGAAAGGCACTATCCATTGAAGAGTCTCAGAAATAGCTCTAATGCCTTTTTTCTTCTCAATATTCTGAGGATTTGACTCATCGTCTTGAAGATTTAGGCATTCTAGATAGGTTGCTGATGTTTTCAATAGAACATTTGCTGCTAAAATTGAGATGTTAAATCTTCTGAAGAAAGAGAGCCCAGCAGGTATTACGAATGGACTTGAAATTGCCGTAAGAGCAGCACCACAGGTGATTTCGGCGATACAGCTTATAAATAATTCGGATATAAGACGATTTCTCTCTTCTTGATAGGAGGGAGTTTTACTAGATGCTTCGGTATTATCCGGACGAGTAGGAGAGAGTCTAAGTGGACTAGTTGACATATTGTTTTAAATCAAAGTTAATTGTTTTGTTGCATTAATTATACAATACTTTGCATTTAATATTAATAACTATATATTAACAAATAATCATTATAAAAGTATTTTTAGAAGCTATAATACAGAACAAGAAAAAGCGGCTTTAGGTGGTAAAGAAATTCTTGAATTGATGGGTTCAATTAAAACTGATCTAAAAGATACGACTGTTCAGAGAGTTTGACGTGTGAAATGGTCCGGCCTAAGAACTGAGGGCCGAGGCGCTGGAATTTTTCGGGATCGTCTGTGACAAAATAGGAGGGTTCGGAGCAATTGCGCTGCTCGGATAGGAGGGAGAGGTCTGAGAGCGTTTTACGGACAGAAAGTGCTGTTAAAAATGCCGGATCTATCACTTGGATATCAGGGCCGAGCGCTTGTTTGATGAGCTCTTTGAGAAGAGGGAAATGCGTGCATGCCAGAATAACGGTGTCGACTTCGGCAAGAAGAAGCGGGCGGATATATTCCTGGATGGCAAGATGGGTCATTGGATGGTCGATAAATCCTTCTTCGACAAGCGAGACGAGGAGCTGCGAGGCGATCGATGTGATTTGGGCATGAGGAAGATAGTGCTCGATCTTTGTCTGGTAGACGTTGGAGACGATCGTGGCTCGTGTGCCAAGGATGCCAATGCGTCCCTTGGGAGAAGTTTTCGCCACTGTTTCTATGACGGGGTCGATCACTCCCAGAATGGGAATGGAAAATTGCGATCGGACGGCATCAAGCGCCATCGAAGTGGCTGTGTTGCAGGCGATGACAATGAGTTTAACTCCCTGATCGGCGAGAAAAGAGCAGCTTTGGGCTGTGCACCGTATGATCGTTTCACGGCTTTTTGTTCCGTAGGGAAGCCGAGCCGTGTCGCCGAAATAAATGAGCTCCTCATAGGGAAGCTCTTTTTGGAGCTCCTTAAGAACGGTGAGTCCGCCAAACCCTGAATCAAAAACGCCGATAGGACTATTTTGATGGGATTGCAAGCTCTTGACCTACCACAATTTTATCGGAAGACAGTTGGTTCTCCTGTTTCAATCGATCGACGGAGACTTGAAACTTGCGTGCAATCCTTTCAAGCGAATCTCCCGATTTGACGATATAGGTAGAACTGTCCGGAGCCGAGTGTTTGGAGAGCTGGGACAAGGTTGTTCGGAGTTTGGAGATCTCATCGAGCTTGCCATCTATGATAGAGATCTGCTGCCGGTAAGTGGTGGTTTGGGCTCCGAGAGATCTGATGTCGGTATTTAATTTTTCGATGGTTCTCTCAAGGGCGGCTATTCTTTTTTTAAGTTCGGCTGTCTCATCCGGGTGCGGACTGGTTTGGACGTCTTCCATGCGCTCTTCTAAGATTTTGACTTCGACTTCAGCTGCATGCTGGGCATGCTTGAGGTCTGCAATCTCCATGCGAAGATCGTTAATGGCCGAGTCTTGGGTTCCTCGGAGGGCGGTAAAACTAGATGTGCACCCAACTAGGAGGAGGGTGCACATGAGAATCTTTGCTATACCGATTCGGTATGTATGCATTATTCTCCTTCTGAATGAACGCGGAAGTGGGCTCGTCTATTTTGCGCCCATGCTTCGGGGGTATTGCCGAGAGCAAATGGGTGTTCTTTCCCAAGAGAGACGGTATGAACTTGGTCGGGTTTCACGCCTTCTTTGAGAAGGAGCGAGCGGACATAGCTTGATCTGCGGGTGCCAAGAGCCAGGTTATACGCTTCTGGTCCTCTTCTATCGCAGTGTCCTTCGACGATGATATATGTTTTAGGATGAGCTTTCAAATATTCCGCGGCTTTGTGGATTGATCTCAAAAATTCTTTGTTTGAGAATGTATGTTGATCGGTATCAAAGAATACGGGCGCAAATATGGATGCGAGCTCTCCGCGAGGCGTAGAGAACTGATCGGCGCTCGGCATGCCTTTCTCGCCCAGCTCACGGCTTGGCGCTCTTGTAGCTGCATCGGCAAATTGGTTGCGGAGGTCTTCATCATTGAGGGCAATAAAATCATCCTCTACAGGGCCGCCGTCTTTGGAGGTATCCCATAGAGCGGTCGTATTGTTTTCATGCTTATACTTTGCACCGGTTTGATTGTCATCCCAGATGTTGCCTGATTTTTTTTGGCAGCTGGTTGACAGTAGTGTGCAAACGGCCAGCAGGCACATGCGCATCATTGTTTTCATAGTTAAATCCTCTTCTTTATTTTTTCGTCACTGTTCATTAGGTTGACATGGTTGCTTCGGGCTGCGACACTTCGGATTCGCAAATTTTGCTCTTCAGCCAGAGCTATTGCTATGGATTCATCGCAAAATTCACGACTCTTCGGTCTTGCTCCGAATTAATCATGTCACCCTAATAACCAGCTCCTTTTCCCATGAGGGGTAATGTTTTATTCCAGGTCCGCTCGTGATTTTGACAACATCGGGTTGGTTCAAGTTGACCAAGTAGAGTTCCGAGGAATGTCCATCTGTCGAGTTAAAAACCAAATGCTGGCTATCGGGGGCCCATGACGGGTTTTCTTTATTGCCGGTGCCGTCCGTGAGCTGCCACTCCTGCCCGGTACTCGAAGTCATAAATCCATATTTGCCGGGTACCTTTCGTTTTAGCACTGAAGGCTATTTTCTTTCCATCAGGCGACCATGAAGGGGCATGAATTTTCCAGATTTTTCTTGGTCAGCAAGGTGGGAGTGCCCCTCTTTTCATTGACCAGCGCAGCTGGAAGAATGTAGATCCGGGGCGATCCGTCTTTATCGGAGACAAAGGCGATTTTAGATCCGTCGGCATTGAATGTGGGCGAGGCTTGCGTCGATCGTGGATAAGAGAAATAGTTGCACGGGTTTTCCCATTTCGCCGGTCTCGGGATGGAATTCTTGCATGAATAGATCGGTTCTTCCCGACACATCGGTGATGAAAGCGATTTTATTTCGCTGGGGTGAAATCGCCGGCAGCATTTGATTGCCGTTTAGATCGATCAGCCGTTTGCCGGTCGTTTGGGACAGCGATCCGATGTAAATTTTAGACTTGCCCTGTTTGAATGAGACATAGAGAAAACGGTCGTTAGAATATTGAGCGCTGGGCGGGAGGAAGACGGGTGTGACGCAGAGGTGGTTTTCATGGGTGATCTCTTTGGCGTTTGCTCCGTCCCAGTCGCAGCACCAAACTTCAGAAACATATTTATCGTCCTTTCTCACCTTGGTCGTATAGATGATCTTGGTGCTTGCAATCCCTTCTTTTCCAAAAAGGGTTTTATGGAGGGAGTCGGAGAGGCGGTGTAGATTTTTGCGGTCTTTTGAGAGCGATCCGGAAAGAGCCATGGGAGGAAATTTTTTCAGCGCTCCCGTTTTTGAGGAGAGAAAAGAAATATTGAGGGATTTGTTTTGAACTTCGCACTTAATGACATAGGCCGCGCCCCAGCTTTTCCACAGAGGAACATTAAATGAGGCTGCCTTAAGCTCCTCTTCCCGCTCACCGTGCGTTGCAAGAACTCTTGTAGAGCCGTTGTAGTTTAAATCAAAAGCAAGAACGGAGTAGAGCTGGGAGAGATAATTGGAATCAAACGATTGATCGGTAGAGTGGAGTTTTCCTAAATAGAGCGGCTGAAGAGGGCTTGTGGTGCTTAAATAGACGCGGATCTCCTCGGAAGAGACCTGTTCGGCCATCAAAGGAGAAAAAAGCATTAAGAGTGCGACTAGTTTAGATTTCATTGCAAAAAACGATTGTCCATGTTTGTTCCTGGTCAAATTGCATCGGCAGCTGAAGGTTGGGAAGGTTTTTTTGCATATACTCCTTATTCTTCTTGCTTGCTGATTGCAGTATAACCACATTAGTTATTGTTCCATCTTTTCGCACTGTGATTTTCATTTTAATCTCTTCTGCATCCGGAAGCGTCAGAGAGCTGCTTAAAAACCCCATCACGCGCGATATCTCGCTATCATCCCCTATATGCACTTCTTCAGATGAATGTTCATCTAAAAAAATCAAAGGTTTTGCAGTTTCCAGCGTTTGTTTTGAAGCAGGATAGCTTTTCTTCTCAATTTTTGCGAGTGCTTGATCAATTTCGTTCCACATTTTTTCAGAAGACTCTGTTTTTTTAGGTAAAGCTTTTTTGACAGGCTTGCCTTTTTCGATAATTGCCGGTTTCTTTGGTGTCGTTTGTTTTTTTGCTGCAGCTTGTGGTTTTGGTTTCGCTGCTGCGGGCGTTGCAGGTTTTTTTTGTGACGCTACTTTCTGGGGAGGGGCTGGTTTTGCTTTTGTTTGAGGAGCCTTCTTAATCGGAGTTGTCGGTCTTACAGTGCGGACAACGACATGATTTTTCTTTTTAATTGGAGTAGGATGAGGGCTAAATAATAGAAACATGATGAGTAAAAGATGAAATGAAATGACTATTGATGTTACGCGTTTGTACATTAGACCTCTATCGGAACTAAGGGTTCGTCGATTTTAGGAATTATTTTGGCCGATTTTAAATTCTTTTGCGAGGGGTAATATGCACTGCGTATATGACCCCTCGCAAAAGAACTTAAAATCGGCTCAAAAGAATCCTAAAATCGACTGAACCTTAGTTCCGATAGAGGTCCAGTTTAACTTGGTTTTAAGATCACATCCAATTGTTCATAGCCGGCTATTTCAACGGCGTTCTTCACGTTTTGGTAAGTCCCAAAGGCTGCCCGTTTATCCTGAAAGAGTTGAGGAACGCGATTTCCTGCGGTCTTGTGCGCCTGGCGAAGGATTTGAGTCAGCTGCTCGGCCGTTACAATCCGTCCACCATACCAAATAGTATTGTCTTGTTTGACATGGATGGTAATGGCATTCGTCTCAGGGGCTAGGCTTTCCTGTTTGGCTGGTGCGGCGTTTGCAAGTTCGACGCGGTCGAGTTCCAGGATGGGCGCGATCAGAATAAAGATGATCAGCACCACAAACACCACGTCGATCAGCGGCGTCAGGTTCATTTCAGCTTCGGGAAACGAAATGTCTCTTTTTGAATATCTCATTCAACTTTTCTATATTGAAGTTCGATTTGTGAAATAAGAGTTGTTAAAAAGCCATCCATATCGCCGGCATAATTTCTTAAATGGTTCTTAAGATAGTTGTAAGAAATAAGGGCAGGGATTGCGATGACAAGTCCCATGACCGTTGTTGCGAGCGCTGTAGAAAGTCCGCCCAGCATAGTGCTGCTCGATCCAAGCCCTGCGCCTTCATGAAGCCCTGAGAATGTGACGAGAATTCCCCAGACAGTCCCTAAAAGACCCAAAAAGGGCCCCAGCGTGACGATGGTAGGCAAAATGTACAGATGTTTTTCGAGCGCCTTATTTTGCGCTGAGATGGTAGCAAGTGCATGAGATTCTAAGAATTCAAGATCAGCAGGTGTTAAATAGACGCTGGCTTTTGTGCCGGATGTTTGTGAAATAAAATACCGGTTTTTATTCAAGATTTCGATCGTCTTGCCTTTCACTGACTGGAAAATTTGACCGTAGGGGTTAGGCGTTCCTTCTTTTGCAGGTTTAGGCAGCTGGCTCAGATCGATCGTGAGCAAAGATGTTTTATTTTGATCGATGGCTGTTTGAAATTCCGTCGACAGGCGTCTGACCTGTTTGATGGTCCAAACTTTATACAGCAGCACAATCCAGCAGATCATCGATACGGCTACCAGGCTTAAGATGATCAGTTTACCAAAAAAATCTGAATGAGAATACGAAACCACAAATGGGTTCATCGATGCGAACATGAACATGACAAATCCTCTTTCTTCTCATTCTATCATGTGCGCCGAAAAAATCTATGCCTCAAAAAAATTTCAACTCCACAAGCATTGAATAGGGACAGACCAAAGATTGTCATCCAAATATTCAATTTGGGAGCTGGGATGTAGAATAATGCCGCGTTTAAAGTTGTTGTTGGAGGTTTTTTGAAGATGTCTAAGTCCTTTTAAATCGTCTGTAGCAAGCGTGCGGGACATTGTGACTTCGATTCCAACGATTGCCCCATCCGGTTTTTCCAGAACGAGATCTACTTTATAGTCGCCATCGCGAAAATGAAATAAGTCGCATTGTATAGAAGACCAGCTCTTTTGCTTGTTTAATTCCGAGTAGACAAAAGTTTCTAAAAAATGTCCTGCAAGTTGTGTGTCTTTCAAGAGGCGCGCTTCATCAACGTCCAGCAGTTGTGCGATCATGGCAGTATCGCAGAGATGAATCTTGGGCGCCTTTTTCAACCTTTTCCCCAAATTGGTAAACCATGCGGGAAGAAAATGAACAAAAAAGATGGCTTCCAAAATGCTGATATATCGATTGGTTGTCACAGAAACCAGTCCCAGGGATCTGGCTACATCAGCGATATTGACAACCATTGACGAACGATTGGCGAGCAGTCGCAGGAGCCTGGGAAACTCTTGCAAACCATCAATATTGGCGATGTCTGTCACATCTCTTTCAAGCATCGTTTTAATATAGCTTTTGAACCATCGTTTTATGTCTGAATTATCAAGCGTCTGGACTGTTGGAAATCCACCGCGGATCATGATTTGGTGAAGATTTTCAGGAGTTAACTCTTCGACTTGCTCAGGTTGAAAACTATCGGAGAATACCTTGTTAATGAAACTCTCTTCTTTTCCACGGATCTCTCCTTGCGAAAGAGGGTATAAGTTCAAAATGCCCATTCTTCCTGCCAAAGAATCAGCCAGATCCGGAGAGAGTAGCGGATCGGATGAGCCTGTGAGGATATAGCGTCCAGGGTTCCTATTTTTATCGATGTCAAGCTTCATGGCTAAAAAGATTTCGGGAGCTCTTTGCACTTCATCAATAATCACAGGTTTTGGAAGTGATAGCAGCCATCCAGACGGGTCTCTTATAGCGCTTGCTAAAGTCGTATCATCATCCAGGGTTACAGTATAATAGCCCCCTTTGGCAGCGAGTTCGTCTACCAAAGTCGTTTTTCCCGATTGCCTCGCCCCTGTTAATAATATGGCAGGAAAAATCTTTAAACACTGCTCTAACTCTCTTAAAACGTGTCGTTTGTACATTTTACACCCCAACTGTTGCAAATTGTAACAGCAAGTATTGCAATTTGCAACATTGAATGTTGCATTTTGCAACACTTGACTTAAGTCACTGAAATACAGCAAGTTAATAATTAATTCTTGAACAAGAATTCATGATTTCCTACTCTCATGCCTATGTTTATCGATTCGCATGCACATTTGACGGGACACACGGTGATTGACCATGTGGAAGAGATGCTTGAGCGGGCTCAGCAGCATCAGGTGAAGGCGATTGTCAATATTTGCACCGATCAACACAGTTTGGACAAGGGCATCGCACTGGGGAAGAGACACCGGTGGATTTTCAATGCAGCGGCGGCAACTCCGCATGATGTGGTAAAGATCGGAGAGGCATTTTTCCCGATCGTTGCCGCACATGCAAGAGACGGCGGACTCATCGCCATTGGTGAGACGGGTCTCGATTATCATTATGAGCATTCGCCGAAAGAGCTTCAGCAAGAGCACTTGGTGAAGTATCTGGAGCTGGCAGTTGAGACAAAACTTCCGGTGGTCTTTCACTGCAGGGATGCATTTGAGGATTTGTTTGATATTTCCAGTGGAAAAGATTTTTCTGCCGTCCTGCATTGCTTCACGGGGACGCTGGAAGAAGCCAAAGGATGTCTTGAGCGCGGATGGATGGTGTCGATAAGCGGGATTGTGACATTTAAGAATTCGGTGGCTCTCAGAGATGTGGCAAAATATATTCCGCTGGACCGGCTGCTGATTGAAACGGACACTCCTTATTTGGCGCCGCAGTCCAGGCGCGGTAAAATGAACGAGCCCGGCTACGTTGTCGAGACGGCTCAGGTGATTGCAGACGTCAAAGGGCTTTCTCTTGAAGAGGTTGGAATGGCTACTTCAAGAAACGCAGCTCAACTTTTTTCTTTTCCAAAACACATCATCGATGTTTAATAGTCCTCAATGACATCGCAATCTATTCCAAGGGCATTTATTTGGCGGCGGCTTCACTCACTGATGGGGCTGTGGCTTGTCCTTTTTTTATTCGAGCATCTTCTGACCAATTCCCAGGCAGCGCTTCTTCTAGGAGACAACGCCAGGGGATTTGTGCACTTTGTCAACGCTCTTCACAATCTTCCGTATCTGCAGGCAATTGAGATTTTCCTGCTCGGCGTCCCCATTGCCATCCATGCAGTTTTGGGGATCAAATATCTTTTTACCGCCAAGTTTAACTCTCATCGCACCAATGGCGCCTCTCCCGATATGCATCAGTATGGACGGAGTCGCGCTTATACATGGCAACGGATCACATCGTGGATTTTACTCGTCGGAATTATTCTTCATGTCGCCAAGTTTCGTTTCATCGAATATCCCGACTCGATCAATTTGGGTGACCGGCAGTCGTATTTTGTGACGGTGTCTGTCGATAAAGGGCTCTATACCGTAGCCTCAAGACTCGGCGTTGATCTATATGGACCCGAGCAGATCAAAGAGCAAAAAGAGGATATCGAATCAAGGCATGCGGAGCAGACTCTGGTGGATGTTGCACAAACTCTGCAGGCAAAAAGAGAGTATGATATCCAGCAGCAGATGATTCTGACGTCTGCACAGGCGTATGAGCAGAAAAGAGCGTGGCTTAAAGTCCTTGAGAGACAAAGAGTCAGTGACACCGAAGTTGTCGCGGTCAGCTCTAATTTTGGAACGGCAACGCTTCTTTCCGTGCGGGATACTTTTAAGAGTCCGATCTACGTGGGGCTGTATACAATTTTCGTTTTGGCTGCCTGCTTCCATGCATTCAATGGATTTTGGACGTTCCTTATTACATGGGGCGTTGTCCTTCGTGCCTCTTCACAACAAGGAGCGTTTAAACTTGCCTGGAGCCTGATGGCGTTTGATCGCATTTTTTGGACTGGCTGCAATTTGGGGAACTTATTTTCTGAATCTTAAAACTTGAGTTGTAAATGAAAGATGTGATTGTTGTAGGAGGAGGCTTAGCGGGACTTTCAGCTGCGATGCGCCTTGCGGAAAATGGATGCCGTGTCAAAATATTTTCCGTCACGAAAGTGAAACGGTCGCACTCGGTCTGCGCGCAAGGCGGCATTAACGCTGCCATGAACCTTAAGGGTGAAAACGACTCTCCACAAATCCACGCCTACGACACAATCAAGGGTGGAGACTTTCTTGCCGACCAGCCGCCTATTTTAGAGATGTGCCTTGCAGCGCCCGGAATCATCCGCATGATGGATCGTTTTGGGTGTCCGTTCAACAGAACAGCTGAAGGAACTCTGGATTTTCGCCGGTTTGGCGGAACACTTTATAATAGGACAGCGTTTTGCGGAGCTTCAACGGGACAGCAGCTTCTTTATGCGCTGGACGAGCAGGTCCGCCGTTTTGAAACGTTAGGTCAAGTTGAGAAATTTGAAAATCATGAATTCATGCGCCTGATCATTGACGAATATGGGGCTGCACGCGGCATCGTATTCATGGATCTGATCACGATGAAGCTTGATGTGATGAAAGCCGATGCAGTGATTTTTGGCACGGGCGGGCCGGGGCTTATTTTCAAAAAATCGACCAACTCAACGTTCTGTACGGGTGCTGCCAATGGACGACTCTATATGCAAGGGATGTATTATGCCAACGGAGAGTTTATCCAGGTGCATCCGACGGCAATTCCAGGCGAAGACAAACTGCGGCTGATTTCAGAATCGCTCCGCGGTGAAGGCGGAAGGATTTGGGTCTATGGCGACTCTTCCAAAACAATCGTCAATCCGGAAGGAAAAACAATCCCCTGCGGAAAAACAGGCGAGCCTTGGTATTTCTTGGAAGAGATGTATCCCGGCTATGGCAATCTTGTCGCACGCGATGTCGCATCAAGAGAAGTTTTAAGAGTGTGCGAGCTCGGCCTTGGCGTGGACGGCGGCATGCAAGTCTATCTCGATATGAGCCATCTTCCTGAGAAAACGCTTCACAAAGTCGAATCGGTGCTGGAGATCTATCAGAAATTTACAGGCGAAAATCCCAGAAAAATCCCGATGAAGATTTTCCCTGCCGTTCATTATTCGATGGGGGGCGCCTGGGTCGACTGGCCGGCAGCTGATGATCCCGACAGAATGAAAAGATTTAGACAGATGACCAACATCCCCGGCTGCTTTGTCGTCGGAGAATCGGAATTTCAATATCACGGAGCCAACCGATTGGGCGCCAATTCTCTTGTCGCCTGTATTTTTGCAGGGCTTGTCGCCGGCAACGAAGTTCCGCGTTATATTGACAGCTTGAAAACAAGCTACACTTCTCTTCCCGGAAAACTTTATTCCGAGGCGATGGCTCAAGAAGAGTCGCTCAAGCACGATCTTCTCACACGCGACGGCCCTGAAAATGTCCACCGCCTTCATGATGAGATGGCAGATTGGATGGTCCGCAACATGACTGTAAAACGGAGCAACCCAGATCTTCAAAAAACCATCGATAAGCTCCACGAGCTGCAAGAGAGATATGAACATATTTCGCTTGATGACCGCGGCAGCCTCATGAACCAGACATATACATTTGCCAACCAATTCGGCCCCATGTTAGAACTGGCTTTAGCAATGACTGTGAGCGCGCTCAAGCGGGATGAGTCCCGCGGCGCTCATTATAAAGCTGAGTTTCCTGAAAGAGACGATAAAAATTGGCTGAAAACAACGATTGCTCACTATACACCAGAGGGGCCGAAGATCAGCTATAAACCGGTCGATATCAGGCACGTAAAGCCGATTCAGCGAGATTATGTGCATGCGAAAAAAATTAACCCAGAGCTGGAAGATGTTCCGGCCAGCATACAGCTCCCATTATGAATAATACATTTATTCTAAAAGTCTACCGCGGAACGCCTAGCCACCAATATTGGGAAGAGTTCGAGCTGCCCTTGAAGCCCCACTACAATATCATTACCGCTCTGATGGACATCCAAAAATCACCCATCAACCGTAAAGGGGAAAAAGTCCAGCCCGTTGTCTGGGAACAGGGGTGTCTCGAGGAAGTCTGCGGCTCTTGCTCTGTCCTCATTAATGGGCGTCCGCGCCAAGGATGCACGGCTCTCATTGAGCAGCTCCTGCAAGAATCACGCTCCGATACGGTCAAGCTGGCTCCCATGACAAAGTTTCCTCTCGTGCGGGATCTGGTCGTCGATCGCTCGATTATGTTCGAGCATCTCAAGCGCATCCGCGGCTGGGTCGAGACTGACGGATCTTATGAAAGAGGCTTTGGTCCCAAACAAGATCCTAAGGTTCAAGAAGCTCGATATGTTCTTTCCACCTGCATGACCTGCGGCTGCTGCCTTGAAGGCTGCCCGCAAGTGAATAGTAAATCCAAGTTCATGGGTCCTGCGGCGGTCTCCCAAGTGCGGCTTTTCAACTCGCATCCTACCGGCAAAATGCAAGCGCCCGAGCGCCTCCGCGTGATGCAGCAGGAAGAAGGCGTTATCAGCTGCGGCAATGCGCAAAACTGCGCCAAAGTATGCCCCAAAAAAATTCCTCTCACAGAATCAATCGCCCTTATGGGCCGTGAAGTCACCAAACAAGCTGTTCACGATCTGATCAGCCTTCCGGATGCTTATATTAAGGATTAGAGCTAATCCACTTATAATGAATTATTTAAAAAAACTCGAAAATCCGTAGTCCACTACGAAAATATCCGATATTTTCGTAGTACGCTGAAGAAAAGAGGTTAAAATATGTTTCAACTAAGGGAGATTAATCTGGCGGGCTTGGCGCATTTATGGCGTGTTTATGGCGCGCTTGTCGTGTTTAGCCTGTACTCCTGCCCTCTTCCTGTCTCTGCATTAGAGACGACAATTCCTTTGAGTTTTAAATCTTTGAGATCTCTAAGGGCCGTACGGCTTGAAACACCAGCAATTTTTTGATAGTCCGCATTCGCAATGCTTCCATGTTGTTTGATAAATTCAATGCCCATGAGCTGCCGATTAGATAAATCATATTTTTCGAGTAGCTGATTTTTAGCAAGGTGTTTTGAAAAAATCACACCAAAACGACCAGATCCAGATTCAAACCTGGGTTTTGGCAATCCTAGAGATAGTAACTCAGTCGCCATGCGGGTAGTGCCGCTTCCCCAGCGTTCAATGAATCCCATGTAGAAAAAAACTTCGGCTATTTTTCGATTTCTTGGAAGAGAATCGTGTTCTCCTAACAAAATTTCAGGCGTTAACGGTGGAGGCAGATTACCTGAATTCCAAAACTCTAAATGATCATCATATAGTCTAATCTGACTATGTGCTGCACTGGTATAATCTCTATGGACGATGAGATTGATGACTGCTTCTCGGATGGAGTTCAATGGATACTCCCACCGAACGTCTCTTTGAGACTTACCAGAAAAATTAAATTCGGTTATCAATCTTTCACGAAACCAAGCCATCGCATCATCCATGTAAAAAGCAAAAGACAAGGGGTGAATGAATCTCCCGCCAAAATAGTCCAAGATTTACTTTGATTTAAATCTCTAACTCTCAATAAACTCGTTAACTATCAAGATCGACAAGATCTGAAGATTTAAATAACCGAGGCTGTTTTATGATAAACCCTCTCCTTTCCTTCAAATGGCTCGATGCAGCCCGTCATGTCTATGACGAATACCTCTCCAAACCCTACACCTCAACAAACATCAAAGACGACTGGCAGTACACCCACAACAACGTCACCATCCCAAGGCCCAACCATGGCCTCATCCACACTCTCCGAACTGCTTCTTATGTCGCCCTCGTCGTCCAAGCCTACAACCAATTCAATAACCCACCCCTCACAGCAACCGATACCGACCATTTACAGCTTGCCTGCTTATTTTATGTCACAGGTCGAGAAAACGAAGCCTCCTTTGGCCAAGACGGATATCTCAGATACCGACAAAAATCCGCAGACGCCTTTGAAAAGTACATCCGCAAAAACCTCCCCCAGCAGTTCACCGAACAAGAAATCCAATTTTATAAACAAGGCATCTATGATACCTACAGTACCTCTCCTCCCCAATATGTCATCCTGCGCATCTGCCATGATCTTGATTTGCTAAGGTGCTACCCACAAGCTGAATACGACAAAAAGACCCAATCAGCCAAAAAACAGGTCGGCACCTATGCAGAGCCCCTTGCCCAACTCGCTGAAGAGTGTCTTCGCCAAACAGGCGATCGGATCATGGGCAAACAAACCTACGACGGCCCTCTTTTCACCCTCTATAGCAGAAGCGTCGAAGCCACCCTTCAAAAAATTCAAGAAGTCATTACCCAAGGAGCATTTATGCAACCCGTCCATCCAGCAGCCCCCATCCCACCCGGCTTAAAAGCCCCCGTCCCCAAAACCCCCTGGAATATCACCTCCGGGCTCTTTACACGTATTCAAGGCCAGCCAGACGGACACTTCGTTCGGTGTGAAGTCCTGCCCACCGATCCCGAAGCCGCTTTTGTCCTCCACTACTTTATGCACTCCAAACCTCATGGCTATGCCATCAGAAAAATTTATTGCATCCACAACCCCGATCAAACCCAAACCTTTGAGGGAAGTGTTAAAATCATCGAACGAGAAGCCGAAAATACCGCCTTTACTCCCAAAGGAAAAACAGAAGCCCCCCACCAAGATAGAACCCGTGTCATTGAGCGATGGGAAGCCTCCACAACTAATTTTTCACCCGTCAAAATCAAAGGCCCCAAAAGAACCGACAAATTTTCCGAAGTCAAGGTGTTACCCCTCTGGCATGGAAGTAATCAGCAAAAATGCAACTCTATTTGCACCTCGGGTTTCACCTCCTTCGGAAAACACCACTACTTTAATACCGCCGCAGGAAAAGGCGCAAATGCCAGCACCGACATAGGGTATTTTGGCAGTGGGATCTATTTTACCAACAGTGCTCGCTACGCAGCGATGTATGCAGATGGACATCTGCTCCTCTCCTGGGTCTCCATGCGAGAGCCGTATCCCGTCGTCAATGACGTCCCCATCCGAACCAGGGCAGCGATATGAAAAAACTTGCCAAGGCCAAGGCCACTACCAAAACTACAACGCGCATTATATTCCCGTCGCCTCAATCAAACCTCATAAACCAGACTGCATGGAATATTACCCCTGCTATCAAAATCAAGTCCCCGCGTGGGATGAGTTTGTTGTCTTTGATAAAAGCCAAGCGCTTCCACGCTTCTGGATAGAGCTTGGAGTCGATACACCCCAGCACCCACTCATGAATCCTTTTGCTGCAGCTGTATCCGTGGCTCAGACACTCCCTGCTGTCCAGAAGAAGATAGAGCCTGTAAAGCCCGCTGTAGTAGCAGCAGCTCCCAAAGCTCAAGCAGCCGTCCCCGTTCAAGCTACCAAAGCCACCCTCCCAGCGTGGGTCTTTGGAGCATCAGAGTGGAACAAATACTTCGGCGATGTCGGAGCCGAGCCGCCCCTGCCTGACGATATTGTTCAGCGCCTTCCAGAACTCAGCAAAAACAATGTACTGGTTCTGGTTCCTGCAACAGTAAATGGAAAACCCCTCACACTTAAAACCCTAGGGGAGCTAGTCCAGAATCCCAAGAATGGTGGCAACAAGACCAGTACAGATACTTTAATCATGGGCGAATATGATCCGATCAGCCGGCTAAGTCGCACTGGGCGCTCATGACCCGTACTGTGATCGAGGGCAGCCGAAATAAGCTCTGTCAAGACGAGCAGCCCATCGTAGCTAGCTACAGCCAAAAGACCAAGATTGCCTACGCAATCCCAACCGTATTAGATGCAGCCGTCTGTAACATGATGGAATATGTCCGTTCTGGGACTTGGCTCTATGGAGATAACCCTTGGACATGGACTTGGTGTCAAGAGAAGTATAATGCTAAGTATTACTTGGTTGTTGGGGGTGGGTCTGGTTCCGGCCTCGACGTCCACTACGACCACGTCGACGCCAGCGTGTACCGCGGCGTTGGGGGTCTCAGGAAGTTTTAGGTCATTGGTACTTGAACCATTGGCATGGATCTTGGCTATTGAAACCTTGGTCCTAGCTGATCAGGCCGACGCAGGAGGCCTCAAAATCAAATTGTTCCAGGTTCGCTCCGCACCCAGTAAGCGTTTTTGAGCGCTTCAGAAAGAGCATACTGGTTGGCATGGGATAAAATCCCCAGATAGGATTGAAGCCTTTGATCCATTGCAGTGGAGCTCATGTCACCTTGGAGATATTGAACATACGCTTCGCTCAGGCGTCTTTTCATACGCTGACTTGTACGAGTTCTTAAGAGAACGTATTTTGAAAAGATCACGTAGCCCACAAAATCAATCCCCTGACTCAGTTTTTTCACGATCACTTTTCTCGGATGGAGCTCTAGTCGGAGATGTTTTTTAAGAAAATCTCCAATGGTCGCCACAAGCGACCTAAGATAGTGAACATCCGTTGACAAGATAATAAAATCATCACAGTACCGCAGATAAAAACGCTCCTTAAGAGAGTGCTTGATAAACGTGTCCAACTCGTGAAGGTAAATATTGGCAAAAAGCTGAGACGTCACATTCCCCAGAGGAATCCCCACGCCTTTTGTAACCATAAAACCGTCAATGATCCTATCGATGATTTTTAAAGCTTTTTCATCCAGCACCGTTTTTCGAATCAATCTCTTTAAAATACCATGGTCTACCGAGTCAAAAAACCGTTTAATATCCATCTTCAAAGCATAGCAATGCCGTACCCCATTACCGCTTACCTTTCTTATCATTTTGTGCAGTTGACTCACACCCAGATGCGTCCCCTTCCCCAAACGACTCGATAGCGAATGAAAAAACAGCGTTTTATCAAAAACCTCTGTTAAAACAGCATACACCATTTGATGGACCAACCTGTCTCTGACCGTCGCTTTACTGATACGCCGCTGTTTAGGATCTGAGACATAAAAATGTTCATACCGATCATGTTGGTACTGAAAAGAGACCAAATCCTCCCGCAGCTGAAAAATATTGTCCTCCAAATACCTCTCAAACATGTTGAACATCTTTCCTTTTACGTTTTCCCCGTCTAAAATAGTGCCAACAGTCAAAAAGGTGAGAGAGTGAAATCATTTTCTCAAAAAGATAGCGAGCTACTTTCATGACAACGCCCTGTTCTAGATATCCCCATTTTTTACAAAATTTATGATCTCTATATGCTGATGCACAGCTACCATCCCCGCATCCCCAAGGCCGATCGATATACCCTTTGGCAAAAGTGCGAAAATACAGCGCTTGCCCTCTTAGAAGCCCTCATCGCCACCAGCCATCAAATAGGAAGCGCCAGACTAGACACACTCCAGCTCCTCAGCAACAAACTCGATTTACTCAAAGTGCTGATAAGGCTGGCCCGTGACACCCACACTATTGAAAAGCCCCAGTATCTTGAACTCCAAACCCTCTTGCAGGAAATAGGAAAGATGACCGGAGGCTGGATTAAGTCCGTTCCTCACTGAGATTGCCATAAGAGACTCTTCAGTGAGGAAATAAATCATAGAATTTCCTGAGACCCCCAACGCCGTTGTTCTCGTTGGCGTCGTTGTTGTTGTTGACGTTGAGGCCGGAACCAGACCCACCCCCAACAATACCACAGGAATCTATACCCATGTCCTTCCGTAGCACCAGGGATAGAAGCAGCATCTGTCGTCTGCTTCCACACCTTGTATTTTATTCAGAGGCACATCCTCTCTAGACACGAGTACGAAGTTCTATCTTGATGTACGCTGCCGTGATCCGTAAACCACGGCATTCTGACACCTGCTTTAAGCATCTAACGAACTGTTTCGGGAGCATGATTGCGCTAGGCAAGCATGCTTCATGACCAAAACACATCTAAAATATTCCTTGTTAATCATTTGACACAATCCAATTCTTGCCCTAAGCTCTTCACTGAAGATATTTTAATTTTCAAAGAAGGACAAAATATGGCAACACAACCCAGGACAGATCAGTCAGCGTACAGGGAGATCATATTTCAAAGGCCAAGTGTGGCAACTCAACCTATGACACAAGTCACGACATCTACCCAATGTCGAACCTTTAACCACGTTTATCTTTTCAAATCCAAAGGCGACCAAAGCCTCACCCTTAAAATCTTCGACCAAGCCCAGAAAAAACTCACCAGGATCGCAGCGCCCGCTGCTAACCTTTCCCAGTGGAGCAAAATAGAAAATACCCAGACCCTCCTCAGCCTTTTCATCCAAAATAACCTCATCCCTCCTGACTTACTCGCTTCCATCCCTGTCGTCAACCCAACTCATGAGCTACAACAACTCATCCTCCTTGCCAAAAGCAAAGTCTCTGTCGAAACCGAGAACATGAAACAGTTTACCTGTCCCATCACTTTAGAGGTTTTTGAAGACCCCGTCATCGATGAACATGGCCACACCTTTGAAAGATCTGCTATTACAGAACACCTCCAAAGACATCGCGAAACCTGTCCCATCAGTCGGCAGCCCATTGCTTCCCTGACCCCTAATAGAAGCCTAAAAGAAGCCATTGATGAGCTCAAAAAACAAGACCCCATTCCCACCTTTGCCCTCTTTGGAAAATCCAACCCCGTCCTCTTCGGCAAAAATTTAGAAACAGCCCTGAGCTGCGTTGAGCAACAAGAGTACGACGAAGCTCTCGACTCTTATGCAAAAGCGTTTAAATACACCAACGATTGGAGACACTATGTAGAACTTCCCAAACTCTTTGAAAAAATCTCCAACCCCGAAAAAGCCACCTTGGCCTACCTCTACCTTGCTCTCTATCAACTCCAAGACAGCAAACTCACCGAAGCCCTTCAAACTCTAGAACAGTGCAAAAAAATCACTCCCTTGTCTCAACAAATCGATAAACTTCTCATCCACCTCTACCACGCTAATCAACAAACAGATCAAGCCATCAAGCTTGCCCTTCAATCTGCCCAAACTCTTGCTCCAGCGAGCCCCCAAGAAGCCATCCGCCTTTACAAACAGATTTTAACACTAGACCCCTGCCAGTGGGCCGTCTACCAACCTCTTTCCCTCCTTCTTACAACCCCCCAGGAAAAGGCCCACATCCTCTTAAAAGGAGCCTGTCATGCCCTCGACTTAAAAGAATACAAAACAGCTCAAGCGCTCTCCAAGGAAGCCGAAAAAAACTATGAAGACTCATTCATCGATAGACTCATCGAGGTTGAATATTTAACAAAAATAACTCCTCATCGCCTCAAAGGCAAACTCCTGGCCCTCGCCAAAACCTACGAACAAAAAAATCTCACGGCTGCCATGGTCAAAGTGTACAAAAGGCTCACCCGTCTTGACTATGACCTCATGTACTACCAAAAAATCCTCGCTCATACATCTGAGCCGGCAAGTAAAGTCCGCTGGACCCTTGCCTGGCTATCAGTTGCCATCGAGAACAAAGATTGGTCTTCTGCCGAGCAAGTGGCTCAAACGGCTCTAAAGTTGACCAAAGAGCCCATTTCCATACTATCTCAATTAGAAACCGTCTACACTCATTGGCACGACCATGAACTGAATAACCTCTGGAACCAGCTGGGTACAGAGTACCTCCGAACAAGCCAGATCGAATTAGCAGAAAAAACGTATCGAAAAGCGTATGAAAGGTTGCAGAGTTTGGAGAATGCCCTGGCTCTAGGAGACACCCTCAAAAGACAAAACAAAATCCCAGAAGGCATGCAAGTCTTCTATGACGCTTCTATTCTTGCACTTTTCAATGAAAATTTAGAGAATTTGGATCTATGCCTCCGAAACATCCGACAAATGGATCCCACGCTAAGTCATCTGAATCAAGCTCAAAAGATCCATGTCGTAACCCAAAGCCAGATCATCAAACTCTCTACGAAGCTTCAGCAGACAGATGCAGAACTGAGGCAGTTAAAAGAACAGATAAAACATGCTGCGGTGCAAGCTGCTGCTCCTGTACAAGCTGCCAAAGCCACCCTCCCAGCGTGGGTCTTTGGAGCATCAGAGTGGAACAAATACTTCGGCGACGTCGGAGCCGAGCCTCCGATCCCTGACGATATTGTTCAACGACTTCCAGAGCTCAGCAAAAACAATGTCTTGGTTCTAGTCCCTGCAACCGTGAATGGAAAGCCTCTAACCCTTAAAACCTTGGGAGAGCTTGTCCAGAACCCCAAGAATGGTGGCAACAAGACCAAGTACATTTACTTTAATCTTGGCGAATATGTCGATCAGCCAGCAAAATCGCACTGGGCGCTCATGACCCGTACTGTGATCGAGGGCAGCCGCAATAAGCTCTGTCAAGACGAGCAGCCCATCGTAGCTAGCTACAGCCAAAAAACCAAGATTGCCTACGCAATCCCAAACGTATTAGATGCAGCTGTTTGTAACATGATGGAATATGTCCGTTCTGGGACTTGGCTCTATGGCGAGAACCCTTCGACCTATACCTGGTGTCAAGAGAAGTATAATGCTAGCTATTACTTGGTTGTTGGGGGTGGGTCTGGTTCCGGCCTCAACGTCTACATCAGCTGCGACGCCAACGAGATCTGCGGCGTTGGGGGTCTCAGGAAGTTCTAGGTACTTGGAAATTGAACCATTGGGGTGGATCTGGGCCCTTGAAACCTTGGTCCTAGCTGACAGGCCGACGAAGGAGGCCTCGAAAATAAAAGCCATGCGAATTTGAAGCGATGCACTTTTGAGTCATTTCACTTAAAGATCCGGGGGCGATGATGTCGTAATGTGTAACTTTTTCACAGTATTGGTTCCAAAAAGTGGCAGCTATGCCATTTATTGGAACCAATAAATGGCACGTATCCCATAATAAATGACTTAGTCAAAGTTGTCTTTGAAGCGAAATGGATCGAAGCTGCTCGATCTCGTTTCCCATGAGAAAAGTATGGTATTTTGCTATCTTATCAAGATCCCAGTTCCACCACTGGATCTTAAGAAGCTCTTCGATGATTTCTTCGCTGAAGCGGTATTTGATAATTTTAGCTGGGTTTCCTCCTACAACAGCATAGGGCGGCACGTCTTGCACGACAACAGCGCGTGCTGCGATCACTGCGCCGTCTCCGATCCTAATGCCGGGAAGAATCATGCACTCTCTTCCAAGCCAGACATCATTGCCGACAAGGGTGTCGCCTTTTGATTCGGCATCAGCAAGCCATGGCATCATTGTTTCTTTTTGGCTGAAAATATGCCAAAAAGGATACGTCGTGAAAGAGTGCATCTGGTGATTGGAGTAGGGGCTGATAAATTGCGCTCCAAAGCCGATGGAACAAAACTTGCCGATGACAAGACGTTTATTGCCAAAAGAGTAAGGCACCAAGCTTCTTACAACTCTTTCACCTTCCAGATGTTCCATATGGGCATATGTGTAATCGCCGATCTCAATAGAGGGATCCTCAATCATGTTTTTCAGGAAGATGTTTCCTTTGCACGGACCATAGATTGTAGAAGGGTTTAAGATCTGACCTTGCAACGGATTGCGGCTGGTTAAAACTTTTTCAAGAAATGGAATCCATTCTGTCTCACTCATTACTTTTTCCTCGCAATCAAGATGGTTGATACTTCATTCAAAGGGCAGGTGCTTTCAAGGATGAATCCGCTCTCATTTAGAATTTTTTCAAAACCGCTTAAAGGTCGTTCTTTTCCTTCGGTCATCACGAGCATGTTGAGGTCCAGGAGCGATCCGCCGCAAATATTTTCAATAATATATAGCCTGCTTGAGCTGTCAGGAAGAACAGAATGTATCTTTTTGAGAATTTCAATACAGCGTTCATCAGACCAGTCATGGAGCACCCTTGATAATAAGGCGCAGTCTGCCTTGAAAGCAGGCCACTGATCAAAGAAATCAACTGGAATAAGTTCTAAGCGATCTTTAAAAGCAGCTGGTATTGTAATCAGCGCGGTGACGTTTGGAAGATCGAGGATCATTCCCCTCAGATGAGGATGGGCTGTGAGAAGCTCGAACATCAGAGTACCGCTGGAGCCTCCAATGTCCACAGCCGTTTGATGCTGTCTGAAGTCAATGCGTGAGCTGACCATTTTGTAATCCCGTTTGGCGTAGGTCGAAAGCGCCGTATGATAAAGCTCATTTTTTTCATCTTTGCTCTGGAGATACTCAAACCAAGATTTTCCATATAAGTGATTGAAAGCAGATTTTTCTGTCTTGAGGCAGTAGAGAAGATTTCGCCACGACTCAAGGTGTTCGTCTTTCCAAAGCTGCTGGGCAGCTAATAAAGAGAAGGGGTGTTTCGAGGTTAAAAATTCTCCTTTGGTAGATAAGGTCCACTCTTCTTCAGATGATTTTTGAATGAATCCCATATCGCAAAGCGCTTTTAAAAGTTTCTCTGTAGAGTTATAAGGGAGCGAGATTTGTTGGCTTACGAGTTTTGTCGATCCCGGCAAATGATCGAAAAGCTTAAGCGTGCAGGCGGCATCGATCGTATAATATTTCCAATATGAAACAAGTTCTGCCGAGACTTGATGGAATTCATCTTCGATGGGGTCTCTCAAAGCAGATAGCAGCTGGCCGCGCTCATTGATCAGATGTAGCGCGCCGGAGTGTGTTTCGACCCTTGCAACCCCGTTGTAAAAAGGTTCAATATTTTTATATCGATTTTGGTACGCAGGCAATCCTTGAAGATTAATGTGGACCCATCCCTTGCTATCTTTGGCAAGGGCAAATCGTTTATGAAAGACATCAAGATCCAGAAATTTTTGTCCGTGGAGCTCTCTTCCGCTAAAATCGATGTGAGTATAAAGGCCAAGATCATCTTGAACTGAGGCATATCCATCTCGGAAATCTCCTGCATACTTAAACGAGCGGGAGTAAGCTCTTTTTCCATCCCGGTCGATATGGAAAAATCGTCCTTCATGATCTTTCACACAGCAGTAGTTTTGTTGAAAGTTACCGCACCATAAATAATTCTCAGGATATAGCTGCGATCCATCGGTAAGGATATGGTACCAGCCCGTCTTAGATTCAACTGCGGCCCTCCCGTCATAAAATCCAAACGTTCTGATAAAGCGGTGTGAGTAGGCAGCCCTTCCCTCAGCATCAATATGATAAGCGCCCGAAGCATCTAAAACAGGGGCTAGCCCGGGAGCATGAAATTTGAGGACAGATAAAAAGCGTGCATCGTATGCAGGAGCTCCATCGACTAAATGGTGTGTCTCATCAGGAGAGACTTCAAACGTTTGCCAAGATGTTTTCAGCATGGGGATTTTTTACCTGTTTTTTTCGCATATTGCATCCTTTGCAAACGGAGTGCTTGAGATAGTTTTTTTTGAGCTCTTGATAATCAGAACCGTTCCATATCTCATCTATCGATGCATTATTGAGATTGCCGAACTCTCCAAGCTTGAGTCTCTCTTTATTAGGGGCGCAGCAGGGATTGAACCGGCCTTCGGAGGAGACCCATGCTTCTTCGCCAAGAAAGGGGCATACGCCGTCCGGAATCAATTCGTCAGCAGCAGATTCATCAAGGTGGATAAATGTTTTCTAGAATAACTTTCTCTCCATTAGGAAGCCTGAAGTTTTCTGCTGAATCAAGTGCTTTTTCAACGACTGCATTCCATCGATGAATCGAATCTTTGCTGCGCCTAAGGCTTTCGTTTTTGCATCTCTTCGGTAAAAACCCAGAGATGATGTCCTTTCACGCGATTGACACCTAAGCTTGCAGCAAGGCGTATCACATCGGGGAGCTCTTCAAGGCCGATTTCAATAAATGTCAGCTGAAAAGTCATTCTGCAGAAGTTTCCGCCGCTTGCAGCAACCTCGTCCCTTACTCGGATAAAATCTTTGACATTTTGAACTCTCTTTTCAAAGTTCGAGCCGATCATAATCAGTTCGGATGTTTGCTTTGTCGCTCCGTTCCAGGAAATTTTTACATCGGATCCGATGGGAACAATTCGTTTGGCCCATTCTATTGCCCCATACTTGGGAAATGTTCCATTTGTGGTCAGGTTAAGCTTGACATTGTACTCATGGCAGAGATCAATAATCTCATTGAAGTGCCGGTAAAGCAGAGGCTCTCCCATTGTAGAAGGGATGATCTCGCGCAGCGGCGATCCTTTGGATTCTTCAAGAACCTTTCGGATAAGATCGATATCCATTCTTCGCCGAGGCTTGCCCTCCTCTTTTCTTTTTGTCTGGCAGCTGCTGTAAATTGAATGCTCTTCGCACATGATGCATTTGAGGTTGCAGTCATCGGGGTTTGTATCAAATGTGATCCGCCAAGGTCCTGGTTTTTCAGACATAAGCGCTTTTCCTCTCTTCTAGAATTTTGTTATATAGAGAGATGACCTCGCACACATGCTCTTTGATGTCGGGGACACGCCTATCTTCCGATTGAAGATAACCGCCCGCGGCAATTTTTGTCGTTAAAAGAGGATCTGTGACGAGCCGTCTCATTTGTTTTGCGAGATCTAGGGGATCCCGATGTTTGAAAAGCAGTCCATTGACATCATGATGGATGTACTCCCTCATGCCTCCATAGTCTGCCGTTATGGTTGGAACTTTTGCTTCTAAAGCTTCATGGATGACCAGTGGTGAATTCTCTCCCCAGATAGAGGGAACGACAATCGCATCGACATGATTGAAAACATCGGTGACGATATCGTCATTGCGGTAGCCGCCCATCCAATGGATTTTATCTTCAACCTCTGGGCCAAGGGTTTTAACATACGTTTTAAGCGATTTTGTAAACGGCTCGAGCGGCGAACCCCAGATTTTCAGCTGAGCGGTTTTGTAATTTTCTGCAAAAGCCTCTATCAAATGAAGAATGCCCTTGGCCTGTTTGTGCGTTCCTATATATCCAAAGACAAAGTCAATTTCTTTTGTTCTTTTGCGTCCTTGAAGCCGATCGCGGTGAAATCCGTAATCCAAATAGATAAATTTTGACGCTTCAATGGAAAAGTCTTTGATAAAACGGTCCATGAGATATCTGGACGGAGCAATATATAAGTCTATAAGCGCGCTCATCTCTCGGACATGGTCCATCCGTTTGCCGACCCACTTCGTCCAGTGATCGATGTCTTCCTGATCATCCTGGCTGCCAAAGTAGCGGCAGTAGCAAAGGCGGGCGCATTTTTCATTTTGCTGTGAGTCGCAAGCAGGATAAAGATCACTTGTTTTAGAATTGATTGCCTGCAAGAACTGTCCACGAGGGCACATCAGCCAAAAATCGTGGAGGGTAAAGATGATGGGGATTTCTTTTTGTGCGCCTCCAAGACAAGCGAAGTTGATAGATGATTTAAATGTCCAATATGGATGATGTCGGGTTGGTAATCTTCAATGAGAGTTTTAAAGGCGTTGTCAACTTTATCATGGCTATAGCCATCTCTTGAGTGGGCCATGTTGATGAGGCAGACTTTAATCACAGGCCGCATCGGATCCTGTTCCCACTCAACTGAATACTCTTGCTTATATGCATTTTCCTGGCGTGTAAAAACAACGACTTCGTGTCCTTGGTCAGCAAGCTCATGGCATAGCATCTGGGAGTAGACTTCCGATCCGGCGTTATATCGATAAGGATAGCCATGGATGACTTTTAAAATTTTCATGAATCCTTAAAATTTATTGAGAATAGTATACCTGCATCATTGAATTGTAAGCAAAACCCGTCCAGGTAATCCGGAAGGCGCTCCAGCAGCTGATTGGAATTATTAAAATAAGCGTTGAGGAGCGCGATGATCATATCATGTGAAAACATGAGGCAGGGAAATTTCTTAATGGTTTTGAGATGTTTTTCAAATAGAACTCCTCCTTCCTGAAGACTTCGGATACCTGGAATAGGTTCACCTAACGCTATTTTGTTCATGATCTCTCGAAGAGTGTTATTTAAAAAAATGGGACCGGCCATATCAGGGTTAGAGACAAAGGGGCCGGGATTTCCAAGAAGCGTTGATTGTTGTACAGGAATATTCTGCCCTGCTCCCTTAAGAAAATGGGTGGCTGTTTCCAGGCACCGGACTAATGGGCTTGATTGCACTTCGCCCCATTGAACTTTGCCAAGCTTTCTGCCCAGGCTTTCCGATGCCTTTCGGCCTTCGTCGGTTAAGGCTACCTCGTCGCCAAAACTGCCGGCGGGGATCTCATGCCGGTGGCCGTGTCTTAAGAGTAGGATGTGGCGCCCTTTCTCAAACATGAGTTTTTTCAAGTTCTTCACTTTTAAGCGAATGAAAATAAATGCGGTATTGATTGATGAGTCGTTGCATTCCTTCTTCTACAGGAACACGCGCTTGCCAGTTCAGGATTGCTTTCGCTCTGGCTGAATCTCCATAAAAACGAGAAACATCGAAAGACCGGGAAGGCTTTTCGATGATTGAAATCGGATAATAACTGGCTTCTTGAGCAATTTGAGCAATTTCTCCCAGTGTTACGCCCGTTTCGCTTGTCAGATGGATCGGTGGCAGCGACTCTTTTGTACGTGTTAAAAGTCGGATGAGGGAGATCACGCCTTGGACTACATCTTCCAGATAAGTAAAATCAAACATATTATTACCTCCATCTACGCGCAGATTCGATCCTTCCGCTGCTGCTCTACAGAAAGCAGGCACAACTCGATCAGGATGATCATGAACGCTTCCAAAGACGTTGGAGAAACGAAGAATCGAAGCGGTTAATCCTTTTGCTTGAGCAAGAGCAATCATATTTTCAGCTTCGAGTTTTGACTCTCCATAGATGTTCACAGGACGAAGAGCGGCCGATTCTTTGACGGGAAGTTCTTTTTGCTCGCCATACACTTCGCGGCTGCTGGCATAAATAACCCATGGCTGCTTTTGAGAGGCTAAAGCTGCCTCTGCAACGTTACGGGTTCCTTCGACATTCGTTTTCCAGCAAAGCTTTGGCTTTTTCTCTCCATCAATAACACGCGATACTGCTGCTAAATGGACGACGCCGTCTATTTGTTCCATCTCTGAAAAAAGTAAGTTTGCATCGAGAATGTCTCTAGAGTGCCTGATATCGAATTCTATGATATCAATCTGAAGTGATTTCAAAGCTATCTTAAGAGCAGATCCAATCAGACCATCGGAACCAGTAATTAAAATTTTCATATCATAAAATTTTCACTGAAAGAATGAATTAATTTCCATCTATTTATCCATCTTTCCAATACAAGAAGGTTAAGAAGCGGTCTTGCATAATTTCCTTGTCCCTCATAGTGCCATGAAATAAGAGTCCTGATCCCTGTTTCTGAAAACCAGCCTGTTTTTAATAAGTTTCCTTCTAAAAGCCTCTCTTCCATCCAAGCTTTTAAGACGGTCCGAAACCAACTGTTTAACGGCACTCCAAATCCCATTTTCTTGCGCTCCAAGATGCGCTCCGGCAGATAATTTTTCATGGACTCTCTTAAGATTTCTTTCCCGCGTCGTTGGTGCCTAACTAGAGTTTCCATAGAGCAGCGGAGTGCAAAATTTGAGACTTGCGGCGTGAGAAAAGGACATCTGGGTTCTAAAGCATTTCCCATACAAGACCGATCGACCTTCATCAAAATATCATCTGTCAGATAGGTGTTCATGTCCAGCCATGACCGGGCTCTTTCTGTAGTTGTAGCTTTGGAGGCCGTTGGAAGAAGCGGATCTTTTACACACTCAGGTTGGCAGACGAGTTCTATAACAGAACGAGGCGTTGCAGCAAAAGTTTCCAAATAGGTATCGAAGCTTCCCTCAAAAAAGTATCTCTCATATCCGTGGAAAAGCTCATCGGCTCCATCACCGGTGAGAACGACATCGACTTGGCTTTTGGCAAATTTCGCCAAACAATAAGTAGGAACCATCGATTCATCGCCAAAAGGTTCATCGTATAAATCGACAATGGTATCGAAGTAATCCCTAAAAAATAAAGGATCGCATTTGACGGAGTGATGGTTCAGCTTGAGAGCTTTTGCTACCTCGGCCGTATACCGTTCCTCGGAGTAGCTTGCATCATCCCAATGAAGCGAAAAAACGGGCGCGTTTGGTTTTTCCTTGGATAAGAAATAGGCGATCGTCGAGGAATCTAGTCCGCCGCTTAAGAAACTCCCCACAGGTTTATCTGAGATGAGGCAGTTTTGAATGTTGGATTGTAAAAGCTGAAAAAGCTCTTCGGGATTTGGTTGTGGGGAGGATTCTTGAAGAGAGGCAGTAAAGTAGCGATGATGAAAAACCTCTCCTTTTTGAAAGCGTAAAAAAGTTCCCGGGGAGAGTTTGTGAATGCCATGCCACCCTGTTCTTGGATGCGGCAAATAGCTGTTTTTTAAGAAAACCATCGCATCTTCTTCCGAAACATCCCATTTGATATGGGGAAAGCAGCTTAAAGCTTTGATCTCGGATGCAAAAGTAATGTCTGTATTAGAGCAGGCATAGTAGAGAGGCTTTTCACCCCATCGATCGCGGGCAAGAGTCAACGTTTGCTTTTTCTCATCCCATAAAGCAAAGGCGAACATCCCATCCAGCTCGCAGATTATGGCATCACCAAATTCCACCAAAGCATTGAGCAAGATTTCCGTATCGCACTCTGTCTGAAAAACATAACCAGCATTCAAAAGCCTTTCTTTCAAGGCGCGCGTATTGTACAGCTCTCCATTGAATACGATTGTATATCCCGATCTTGAAATGGGCTGGCCGCCATAAAGAGGATCTCTTATGGCAAGGCGGGAAATTCCCACGGCAATCCCATCACCAATAAAAGCTTGCAGATCATCGGGACCTCGATGCTGGAGCGATTTGCAGGCATCGTTAATATGTTTTTGAAGCTGCTCTTTTGAATAGAGGGATCCTGCAAAACCGCTTATACCGCACATTGCGATCTCTCAAGATGAGCTTTTAAGATTTCACGGTCAAGAGGCGCATATTTTTTCATTCCAAATCTTAAAAGATCTAAATCGTCGCTTTGGCTTTTCTTATCATGGTTATGCACGTTCCCTTCGTGAAGACGGTAGACGTAAAGAGGCGTATCGATAAACGCAACATGCTTAGGCTCAGCCAAAAGCTCAAGGATGGGAAACATGTAGGCGCTGTCACCCGATGCACGAATAAAGTCTCCTGAAGGCCGCCTGAATCCTTCAGGATTGATATAATCCCAAAGCCATCTTCTAAATGTTCTGAAATGGAAACACCGAAAGCCATCTTCCCTGAAGGATTGATTTTTCCACACCTCAGGCGGATACTCTGTATTGACAAACTTTTTATCGTAAAAGTATTTCTCCTGCGTGTCTTGATAAGGGCGGAAATCAATGAGCACATTGCCATAGGTCGCAGCAATGTTCGGATCTTGATACGCCTCTGCAACCGTTTGAAGAGCGTGCGGGAGCAGATAATCGTCGCCGTCCAATAAACAAACGATCGTATCCGGAGAGTCAATAAGAGGGACGGCCTTGGATAACGATCCAATTTGATAGTGCCGCTCTTTTAGACGAATAATTTTTCCATTTACTCTGTCTAAGAGTCCCTGCAGCTGCTTGATCTCTTCTTCCGAATAGTTGGACCCGTCGTCGACATACAGAACCGAATATTGAAAGGAGCCAAGCTGCGCTTCAACAGATCCAATGCACGTTTTTGCAAATGGAAGAGCGTTTCTCCCCGTAATGATAAAAACGAAGTTCGGCTCTCTTGACATAATGAAATATTATATCTTAAAGAGTAATTGTAGAAAAAGAATGCGGTGATTCAATTTCCGGAGCAGAAGTTATTGTCGCTTCGAAAGATCCTATCATATTTTCAATCCAAGCTTGTTTATTTGGAAGAAAATCACTTAGTTTACAGAGAAATTCATCATGCGATCTTCCTGCGCGGTAAGGCGGAGTTTTGGGCGGATGCTTGAGAAGCTGCATGTGGTGAGGGGCGTAGTCCCATAGGAAGGACGTGTGGATAAGCCACCGGTCTTTTTTTATGTAGAGGGCGTTGCCGCCGCATTTTTTATCGCCGATGACAAAATCGTTTTCGCGAAGCTCCAGATTGGGTGTAGCCGGCTGCAGCATGGAGGCGGCCCAGCGGAGAATAGGTTCGGGATAAGGTGTGAATGCATGAAGCGACTTGTTGCAGATGAAGGTGACGAAGACGGTCTCTTCATCGACGATCACGGTTCCGCCTCCGCTGAAACGGCGGATGAGAGGGATGGAAGGGGGAAGTTTGTCAAGATGGACAAGCTCGGGGGCTTTGCCCGAAATGCCGAGGACGATGGCTGGCGATGATCCGGAATTGATAAGAATGTAGTTATCCGTCTCATGACGGAGCAGATGCTCTTCCATGAGAAGCTGATCGTGGATAGAATGGTTGTGGAGGCGGATGAGCTTATATGTCATGGGTGATGATGCGGTTCCCTTTTTTCTTTGCTTCCGCCACCGCTTGGGTTGCAACTTCTATGAGATGGTCAAACTCTTCTGCGGCTGAGCCGATCGAGGGGTGTGAGTGATCCCACGTAATAAGGCCGATGGAAACTGAGAGGGGCGCAATCTTTTTTTCAACATCGAGCCTGATGGCTTCGGCAATCAGCTCGGCGGCGCGCTGGGAGGTTTTGGGCAGCATGACGATAAATGAACCTGTGCTTTGAGGGATGAGGATGTCATTTTTGCGAAGGTTGTTTTGCAGAAGGGACGTAAGATAATGATGCGCTTCTTCGGTTTTTTTGTTATCGAGTTCAATGTTGAGGAGAGACACATGCCCTTCGTTTTTGCGGGCTTTTGATATTTCTTTGATCGCCTGATCGTTTAATATTTTTCTATTCACAAGCGACGATGAGGCGGACTGTGCTGACGGTGTTGACCGTTTAGCGATTTCAGAAACATTTTTTGTACGTTCAAAGGATTGGAATGCGACAGCCATGCGCTGCTCGATTTCATCTTCATCAAGCGGTTCATTGATGAAGTCGGTTGCACCTGCACGGAGAGCCTCTTGCGCAAATTTTTTCTTAAGATTAGAGGTGATCAGAAGAATGGGCGATTTTCTTTTTCCAAGCGCAGATCGATAACGGGAAAGGACAAGAAAGAGCGCTTCATTATCAAGACCTTTGGAATCTAAAATCACAAGATCGAGCGATGTGTGAACGATTGTTTCATAAGCTGAGGATGTATCTTCGCGCTCAATGAGTTGAAATGTCAGCTGCAGCGCTTTCCGAAGAAAGTTGGCTGTCGCGGCATTACTCGTCACAATCAGAGCAACTGGCTGGAGGGGGTTGTTCTTCATTGGATTCTATATACTGTTTTTTGTTTCGGAGCGCAACCATGAGCACTTGCAGATCGCCGGATGTAATGCCGGAGAGGCGCGATGCCTGTCCAATGGTGCGCGGCTTTACTTTGGTAAGCCTTTCGCGCGCTTCTCGGCTGAGGCCCGCAGCAGCGGCGTAGTCGAATCTTTCGGGAATGACAACCTCTTCAGTGAAAGCCATTTTATTGACTTCGTTTTGCTGCCGGTCGATATAACCTGCATATTTGAGCTTGAGCTCGACTTGAGAGTGGACTTCATGTCCTTTGTCTTGAGTAAAATCAGGGAATTCTTCGCGAAGCCTAGCATAACTCCAGTCGGGTCTGCAGAGAAGCTGGGCAAGCGAGGCGTTTTTTCCTTCGTAAGCAACATGTTTTTTGGAGAGAAGGTGGATGAGTTCTTCAATGTTTTTCTTTTTCTCTAGCAAAGTTTGATGCTGCGCCTCAGTAATAAGTCCGAGTTCATAACCAAAGGTGCGGAGCCGTAAATCAGCATTATCTTGCCGCAGAAGAAGACGGTGCTCGGCCCTGCTAGTGAACATTCGGTACGGCTCATCGAGCTCTTTTGTAATCAGCTCGTCGATCATGACGCCGATATAGGCGTCGGATCGTTTTAGGAAGAAGGAGGGCTTTCCTTGGACTTTAAGCGCGGCATTGATTCCTGCGATGAGCCCCTGTCCTGCGGCTTCTTCATAGCCGGTTGTTCCATTGATTTGCCCTGCGATGAAGAGACCTTCAATGGTTTTTGTCTCAAGAGTTGGAGTCAGCTGGCCGCTTGTAATGTAATCGTATTCGATGGCGTACGCAGGACGCATGATTTCTGCATTTTGCAGTCCGGGAATGGTTCTTATCATCAAGAGCTGAACATCAAAGGGGAGCGATGTTGAGATGCCGTTGATATAAAGCTCATCGGTTGTGAGTCCTTCAGGCTCGATGAAAATCTGATGTCGCTCTTTATCTGCAAACCGGACAAACTTATCTTCAATCGAAGGACAATAACGTGGGCCGACGCTTTTGATTTTTCCTGAATACATCGGTGAAAGGTGGAGATGTTCAAGGATCACTTTTTTAGTCTCGTCGGACGTGTAGGTGATATAGCAGGGTACTTGCTCGAGTCCCTGATCTTCCGGCGGGTCGAATGAAAAACGGACATTCGTTTCTCCTTCTTGGAGCTCCATCTGACTAAAGTCAACGCTCCGTTTATTGATGCGGGGCGGTGTTCCGGTTTTGAGGCGTCCGAGTTTCAGGCCAATTTTTTCCAGCGCTGCAGAGAGTCCCACAGAGGGTTTATCGCCGGCTCTTCCGCCTGCAAAAGTTGTCGTTCCGATATGGATCATGCCGCGCATAAAAGTTCCGGCGGAGAGGATGACGGTTTTCCCAAGGTAGGCAATGCCTTCTTGCGTCTCAACGCCGATCACGCGATCATTTTCAATGATGAGATCTTCCGTGGTTCCTTGCTTTATGAAGAGGTTAGGAATTTTTTCCAATCTCTGCTTCATGACGGTTTGGTAGGCTATCTTGTCGCTTTGAGCGCGCGGCGACCAAACGGCCGGGCCTTTAGACTTATTGAGCATGCGGTATTGGATGGCAGTGCTGTCGGCGATTTTGCCCATGATGCCGCCGAGGGCATCGATCTCGCGCACGATGTGGCCTTTTGCAGTGCCGCCGATTGCAGGATTGCAGCTCATCTTGGCAATGGTGTCGAGGCTCATTGTGAGGAAGAGAGTTTGCGCGCCCATTTTGGCAGCAGCGTGCGCAGCCTCGCATCCGGCGTGCCCCGCTCCGACAACAATCACATCAAATATTTGAGGATATTTCCACATAAGAGCAGTAGTATAACGTAAAATGGATAAAAAAAGATCCCACTGCCTAGAAAACAACGGGTATTATTTTAAAAATCTAATTATGTGTTCTTATGGCGGTCACGTCGTCGTCGTTTTTTACGCTTGTGCTTCGCCATTTTATATTTTCTTTTCTTCTTTACAGATGACATAGTTTCTTTTCCTTCATTAATTAAAATTTAAATTGTTGCTTCCGCAGGCTGCTTCTCGACAGCAGGCTCTTTAATCTCAAGAGTTTCATTGTGCGCAACAAGGGCCTGGAACTGTTTGCCGAGGTAAGTAACGGCAATCATCCAAGCAGCGAGAACAAAAAGCATGATGAACGCTATATACGGAAGCGATGCTGCAACAGTTCCTACGAACATAAATAGGACTTGAAAAATGATCGCGCTTCCAGATTTTCCAAGGCGGGATCCAATGCCATCGATTGCAGCTTTTCCTTTCAGCTTTGACTCTTTGCTAAGAGGTATGAAAGCTAGCTCTTTTGTTGCATCAAAAATGGTGTATTTAGAGCCGCGGGAGATCGATTGCTGCATAGATCCAAAGAGGACGCCAATGAGGAGAGGTGTGGTTCCAAAAAAGGCTGCAATTGCTATTCCAACATAGGTTTGCTTCATCAGAAGGAAGGCAAAGAAACCGATGCCGGTGATCAAAAGGAGGAATGGAGGCACCATCGCATTCCAGGTCCAGGAGAATTTTCGAATCGTCATGCTTGTGATGATCGCAATGACTGTAGCAACAATCCCAACCCACATCGTCACTTTATCCATATAAGCCTTAAAATCATTCGGCTGCGGGCAGATATTGTGAAGCTGGTCTTTCCATGTCACTTCTGTGAGGTTAATGCAAATATTATAGGTCAGCACGATGGTTGCGATGTAGAGCAAGTATTTTGAGCTGGCCAAGTATTTAAAGTTTTTCCTAAGACTCATCTTGACATCTGATTTAGGTTCGTCCTTCGAAAGTTGTTTTTTAAACTGAGGGTTGTTAAGAACATTCTTGAAAAACCACCGGAATAAGCCGATGACAATAATGCCGCTGATGATCACAATCCCACTGGTCAACATGAGGGAATATTGCCAAGGATCGGTAATTGTTTCTGCCGTCCACTTTTCGGCAAAAGAGGAGATCATTGATCCGGCGCCGCCTGCACAGATAGCCGAGAGGTTTCCTCCAATTAAGATCAGCACGTAAAACCTTTTGGCGGTTTTAACATCTAAAATTTCATTGGCAAATCCCCAGAAGAGAACCGTCATTATAGTGGTTCCCCACAGCTCTGCCATGACATAGAACGCCGTGTAAGTCCAATTGCGGATGAGTGCGACAAGCCCCTTGAGTCCAAGCGGCAGGATGCTTTCCAGGTGATCGGCAAATTGATGAGGATGCAGTGTGTCTCGGAAAGGGTAAACAAGGAAAGAAAAGAGAGCAAAAAAGCCTAAAAACATCGACATCATGATGTAAAAAACTTTTTCAGTCGAATACTTGTTGGCGAGCCTTGTGAATAAAATGGTTATGACAACAGCCATGGGCAGGATCACCCATAACTTCATAAAAGGAATAATTTCAGCGCCGGAGGAGGGCGCTGTCACAACAAGAGCGTCTTTTGCGGCTCTTAAAACGTTGTAGTTGAAGCAGATGAAAAAGAAGATTAAAACAAGAGGAAGGAATAATTTCAGCTCATGTTTATGGACAGGACAAAACCAGGTACGAAATCGACCAAATTCCTGGTTGGTATTAATGGTCATATTAAAATAATGTCCCTTCCCGAGTGTAAAAGCTTATAACCGATGCTCTCGAGAATATAGAAGATTATAGCCAAATTGGCTTATTTGACAAGGTCGAAAGTCACCTCTGTGTCACTCTTGTCTGTGTAAATAAAAAATTTATTGGTAATTTTACAAGAGAAGGAGGAGGTGAGAGGGCACAGAGAATTATTTTGAAGGGGAGAATGCTGAAAACGCTTCAGAGTTATCAGGCGCTCCCCCCTGACGAACAGGAGATAGGTCTGCAAACTGGGCAATTTCTTTTCGGAAGGCAAAGTTAATATTGCCAATGGCGCCATGCCGGTTTTTGGCCACAATCAGTTCGGCAGTCCCCGGCTTATCATAAGGATCGTAATATTCGCGTCTTAGAAGGAACATAACGAGATCTGAGTCTTGCTCGATACTGTTATGAACCACTATGTCATTGGCGACAAAGTTGTGGACATTCTCAACCGTCGCATCATAGACATCTTCAACTGAAAGCTTGGTAATGGACATAATTTCATCCCAGTAGATATCGGATCTTGCTAAGGTTTCAAGCTCTTTTGATGGCAAAATATTCAGTAAGGTTTTCATTCTTGTTCGAGAAATGCCTGCTTTGAAGAGAGTTGACCCGCAATAAGATGTGTTCAGCCCTTTACAGACTTCACGCCAACCCAGCTTAAATTCTTCTTTTGCTTTTTTAACAACAGTTTGCCAGGCCTCTTTTGGGATCACATCATAATTAAGGTGAGGCTCAATATGCTTAATTTGTTCAAGGAGTTGAGGAATGATGGCTCCGCGTTTGCCGGCACATCCAACCTTTTCAAGAAACTGTTTCTGATTATTTGAGCCTTGAATATTCACATGATACATCGGGCGATAGCCGCGATTCGAATGAACTTTAGCAACTGTACTTTGAATCCCAAGCGTGAGAAGAAGGTGTTGTGTCTGTTTTGAGAGTGTTGGGCTAGAAGATGCATAATAGATTGCAGCTGAAGGTTTTCGGCCAATCATTGTTTTTAGACTGATATTACCGTCTGTTGCCCATAGATGTTTTAGAAATAGTGCAGTATCGTCTGCATTACTTTCAAAAACACTGGATGGGATTTGTTTATCATACGAACGCACTCTATCAATGCCTAAGTGATTAAACCATGAAGTTATCGGATGGTATTTGTTATGAGTAAGTCTATAGGGGCTGGGAAGATAAACATGGAACCAGTTCTTCTGTCTTACGACTCTAGATTGGATGTTAAACAATCTTTTTGAGGTCGAGCTGACGGCTTCAATATTCTCTTCATCGGCACTTGTATAATGATAAGGTTGTGAAGGAAGGATGCAGCCATCACCCAAGAGGTGAGCCAATAATACAAGCTCATCTGAAGAAACTTTTGAATCCCTCTTATCCATTAAGTTGCGAGGAAGGCCGATTCTATCTCCTGGAGTTAAAGCATCCAGACGTGTCCACCCTTCAAGTTTAAGGAAAGGATGATTGGCGCTAGCTTTGATGGTTCGGCCTGTGCGTGTTTTCATTTCATAGACGGTTTTCTTGCCTGAGTAGAAAGCCTTTACCATCTTGTGCTTGCCCATCTTCAGATCTTTGTCAACGCCATAAACCATGATGGGAGTTTGGACTTTGCGCTCTGCAAGGTCTTTAATGGTGTAAATTTTCCCTGTCTCAGCATCTTTAATTTCAGTATCGCCGGTTAAGCAGCCGCTTTCCCTCAGATCGCTCATCATGGGGCGGTGGCCGGCCCGTTCTTCTACTTTGCGTGAAAGCTGGGAGAGACACAGAATCGGAATATTGAGTTCTCGAGCCAGTGTTTTGAGAAGGCGGGAAATTTCAGAGACTTCCATCTGCCGGTTTTCTTGGTTGCGGGACGCTCCGGAGCCGGAGAGAAGTTGAAGGTAGTCGATCACAAGGAACTCGATGCCGTGCGCTTCCCGCATGCGGCGGGCTCGTGCTCGAAGGTCGGTGATTTTAAGGCCGGGAGAATCGTCGATGATCATGGTATGCTTCTGCATATTCCCTACGGAAGAGACGATGCGCTGGTACTCAATTCCATTGATGGCGCCGGTGCGGATTTTGTCGGATTCTACTTCGGCCTGCGAACAGATGATGCGGTGCAGGAGCTGATCGGCGGTCATCTCAAGAGAAAAAATACCGACGGGCAGATTGTTTTTGAAGCAGACGTTTTCTGCGATGTTGAGTGCAAGCGCTGTTTTTCCCATCGCAGGACGGGCCGCCAGAATCATCAAGTTGGATGGAGAGAGCCCATTGATGAGTTTATCAAGATCGTTGATAGTGCGTTGGAATTCCTGTTGTGGTTCCTTCACCCGGTCCGCGTGTTTGAAAAAGCTCTTGACGCTCTTGGAGCTCCTTAAGATAGGAAAGTTTTGAAGTGGCTTTCGATCCTGACAGCAGGTCTCGGATTTGAACGCCCGCCGCAGTATTGGCGGCTTGGCTGATTTGGAAAAATTTTTGTTGAGCAACATCGAGTGTCGTTGTGACGTCTTCGGGATCATCAAAAGCCAGTTTTTCAACCGATTGCGCTGATTGAATCATCCGGCGAAGGAGGGATTTGTTTCGAACAAGCTCGGTATATTCTTCGATGTGGGCTGCGGTTCCGGCGTACTGGGCCAGCGATGTGAGATACGCGACGCCACCGATGTTTTTGAGCTGTTCTCTTCGTTTGAGTTCTTCTGCAACGAGGTGTACATCGGCTGGTTTGTCTTGCAAAAAGCAGCTTTTGAGAACTTCAAAAATGATCCGGTGCTCGGAATAGTAAAAATCGGCGTCTTGAAGCATATCGGCCGCGATGTTCAAACTCCCGATGGAGGTGAGCATGCACCCTAAAACAATCATCTCCGATTCTTTTGAGTTCGGCGGGATTTTTGCGTTTGATGATTCGGCCATATTTTTTAACAATATATAGTATAAATTTTTAGATCAAGAGAAGGTCGGAAAGAGTGGGATTTGAACCCACGGTACCCGTTAAGAGGTACGCGTCCTTAGCAGGGACGTGCCTTCGGCCACTCAGCCATCTTTCCAAAGGAAACCGAAGGGGATATGTTATACTAGAGACATGTGATTTGTAAAGGCTGACCTGACGCAATGCCGTAAATAAAAGAATTGAGGTTATGATGCTTGCCGAGTTGGGAAACAAAAATATGATAATAACGATAAAACGATATAAATGATGGAATTTCCATCATTTATATCGTTTTATCGTTATTATCATATTCTATGTTTGCTCGTTTCAATTGGTTATTTTGCCATTCGAATCAAATATTTAGGGCCGTGAACAGCTACGATTGTTTTGCCTTTCAAAAGGTCTTCGACAGCAGTTACTTGCTCTTTATTCATACTAAACAAACCATTATAGCCTAGGCAGGAGTTAAAATAGGTGCCGTTATCTGTTTTAGTATTAGCAGCGAGATATCGGTTCTCATCAGGCTTGCCTTTGCCACCATCCATGTCAAGTGGGGATTTTTTAAAGATAACTTCTACCACAACACCTTCCACTTTTTTTGTTGCCGGGCATAATATTTCTAATTTAATCGCAATAAGGGGTTTGTTTCCAAATGTCCCGCGCACGGCTGTATGCTTACCTAACATTGAAGGTATCACGACCCGGTCCGGGCACTTGCCTGTGAAAGTATCAAGATTTAATTGTTTGGCGTCGACTACAGCAAGAGCATAAATTCTCTCGATCCCAACAATATCGCAGAACCAGTTTCCGTAAGTGTCCTCCATCTGTGCTTTTCTTCTGGCTGGCTCTTGCTGAAGCAGGGTCATCAAGGCTCCCAAGCTCTTCGTGTCAGCGGATTGAACAAATTGCGCCATGCTTTGGGGTGAAATCGCCATATCAAATTCTCCTTTGTTTTAGACATTTATGACAAAGAAGATACAACAGGTGAGAAAAATTACGAAAGAAAAATTCTAGTCGATGAACTGGGATCTGGACATGCGTTGGCCGTTGAGGGCGTTCCAGTGGCTGGTGTGGATGGAGCCGTCGGGATTTTGGACAATGATGCTATGAACGGGAAGATAGATGTCGTTGATTTTTCGGATGGCAAAATCTTGTCCGAAGGCGGCTTTTGCAATTTTCTCGATCTGCGAGATGGAGAATCTACGATGGAGGCGGATGGCGTCTTTGAATGGTTTTGTGACAAGCCGCTCATCGACGGTAGTTTCCGGGGAAGCGCGAAGTCGCGGATTTTGGAAGTGGAGCCGGTATTGGTTGCCGGCCTGGATGATCAGTTTTTTCTTGCGGAGGCCCTCAACCCAGCCATCGAGGATTTCATGCTCGACGTTGAGTGATTTAATGAGGCCTTGTCGATCGATCGCTCCGCCTTTGCGGGCCAGGAGGTTCAGAATTTTAAACTCTTGAGATGTGGCGTCTGCTTCGATGCAATCGCCGAACCCGTGGGTTTTTTCCCAGTTCTTTGTGCTTGTGACCATTTCACCGTCGGTCATATCCCATAAAATGACGCTCTCATGGGTCTTGTCGTCGGAAGCCGTATACTTAACTTCCATGAGCGTGTAGGGATAGAATTCCAGCACGGGCTCTAAAAAGCGGTGGCGGTTGTCTTTGAGGAGAACCTTTCGGTTCTTTTCCATGATCTGGCTGGCGTTGTATCTGACTTCCAGTGTATGGAAGTGGCCCATGTCGAGTATTTCAGCGACTTTGGTTTTCATTTGGGGATTGTTGTTCGTGACAATCCAAACCCCGTAACTGCCGGCGAGCAGAGCAAAAATAAGTCCAAGCATCTTCATTTCTATGGTTATATCAGTTTCTTGTATTTTCAAAAATAGCAAGCTTCTCTATTATTTACCAAAATTATTAGAGGGTGCCAATGAAGCGCAGGTTGTTTTTTATTTTTTGCATACTTGGTATCGCGTTTGTGCATGCGGATGATTATCAGTTTCGCGGCAAACACTTCATCGCCAACTATACCGAGTGCGATGGGGAAGCGTTGCGCAATGTGAAAAGGCTTCAGGAAATCATGCGCGAAGCGGTCAAAGAATCCGGCGCCCAAATTTTAAATGATTCATCGTATATTTTTCCAGGAGATGGTTTGACAATGGCGCTTCTTCTTTCTGAGAGCCATGCGGCCATCCACACCTATCCGGAGCACAATGCCTGTTTTGTTGACTTGTTCACCTGCGGCGATCATTGCCATCATGAGCCTTTTGATCGAGTGTTAAGAGAGTACTTGAAGCCGGGCGCGGTTCAATCTAAAGTCTTGATCCGGGATGAAGCTTTCACCGAGCACTCAAAATAATCGTGCAATTCAGTAGAGGCCTTGGCAAGGAAATTTGTTAAAGGCTCTGCAACGCGCGCGATCTCCACCTCGGCGTTGAGCGCATCTGTCTCATGAAATCTTCCGATGTCGAGATGAATGGCCTTGCCATCCAGCCATCCGTAATTGTCATGCTCCATGTTGTCCAGATCGGTGATCTGATGGCTGCAGCGTCTGTGGATAAGATCTATCAGGCTGTCGATCATCTGTTTGCAGCGCTCTTTGTTTCCTTTCGCAAGCTCCTCTTTAAATAGAGGAAGGAAAGAGACGCCTCTTTTCTGAACTACAAAAACAAGGCTGTCTAGAGGAAGATTGTGATGAGTCCCCACTCGATCGATGAGGTGGACTTTCTGCTGAAGATTATCGGTGGGCTGCAGGTGGACATAGAGGACGCCTGTTTCATGGATGAGCGGCTCTGCTGCAAGGTAAAAGCTATGAAAGGAGAGCTCAAGCCTTTTCAAGTTGTACTCTTTGATCTTTTTACGCTCCGTGGAAAATAAATAGCCGAGCGGATGATGCACCCAGGGAAATCTTCGGAGATGGGAGGGGAAGCGGTAAAATTTTAGAACGGTTTGTTTATCTTCGCTCTCGAATACGAACGATTGCGCGCCTTTTCCAAGATAGTGAAAAGGTTTGTCAAAGAGCTCTTTTGGAAAAGGGAGTGAAGAGTTAGGGTCGGGCAAGGCAGGAAACGGAGCTTCAATGACATGGAGCGAAAATCCGTTGTTGGATTTGAGGCAGCGCCGATCAAATAAGCCTACTAAAAAAATAAAAACAAAAAGTGCGCCGAACAGAAGGATTTTATGTTTCACGGCTATTCCTTGACCATGAGCCGTGCAAAATCAAAAGATCCATGGGGCTCAAAATCATCACAGGTAAAGCGGTCGCTGAGCATAAAAGAAGTTTGCCAGTGGTAAAGAGGAGCCAGCGGCATCTCGTCTAACAGGAGGGCTTCGGCTCTTGCAAATGTTGCAGCGCGGATCTCAGGAGTAATGTCATGGGCGGATTGATCCAAAAGCTGAATATATTCCCGGTTTTCCCAGGCAGGGTAGTTCTTTCCATTTTTCTTAAACTTGAACCGCTCGAAGATGCTCATCGGGTCGCTATATTGCGCAAACCAGTAGCAGACTCCAAAATCGTAATTCCGGTTGACGAGGAGATCGAGCAGTACTTTGTGCTCGTTTTTTTGGATGATGACATCCACCCCTAAGTTTTTCTTCCACTGCTCCTGAAGAAATTGAACAAGTTTGTTATTCACTTCGCTGGAGGAATATTGGAGTGTGACTTTGGGCATATTGATCGATGCCCAGCTCTTTAAGGCCCAGCTGAAGCTCTTTTTGAGCCCTTGCCAGATCGTGATCTTGAAAAAATGAATTTAATTTTCCAGAAGTCAGGCACGAAGGTATTAGATTTGTTGCAACTTCTTCCCCGAGCTGCGTGATACTCTCCACAATCTGCGAGCGGTCGATCGCGTAGGAGAGAGCTTTCCGAATATGTTTATTCGTAAAGGGATATCTCTCGGTATTAAATGAGATGATAGTGGTTGCAGGTGCAGAGCGGGATTTTAGCACGCCTTGCTCAAAGAGATGAAAAAGCGCATCGGTTGGTAGCGGCGAGACGACCATTCCAATGATATCGAGCTCTCCTTTTTTATACATGCTGAGCGTTGTGTTTTCATCAGCGATCATGCTGATATGCACCTGGTCAAGATTGATGAGCGGAGCTTCCCAATATTCACTGTTTTTCTCCAGCACGATCTCCCGATTATGCTTCCATGTTTTCAGCTTGAAAGGTCCGTTGCAAATAAACTGCGGCGAGGCGTCGATCATCCATTCGGGATTTTTTTCATCGATCGTGTGATTGATAGGGAAGAAAACACAGAATGTAATCAGATCCAGAAAGTAAGGGGTGGGTTTTTCAAGTTGAACGATGAGCGTCAGATCATCCCTGGATGAAACTCCCAGCTGATCGATGGGGATTTCGCCCTTTTTGACTTTTTCTGCATTTTTGATGGGATAGAGAAGCGGGGCGTTGACGGCTCCAAAATTGGGATCGACGATTTTTTTCCAGGCGAGCTCAAAATCTTTTGCAGTCACAAGCGTTCCATCGGACCAGTGGGATCCCCGTAGATGAAACGTGTAGGTCATTCTATCGTCGGATATTTCCACCGAGCGTGCTTGGGCCGGTGTGACGGTTCCATTCGGATTCAGCCGCATTAAGCCCTCAAAGAGCATGAAGTGCATTGCAGACCCAATCCATTCGCTCCCCTTCCTTGGATCCATCGTAGGAGGCTCTCTGCTGATGTTCATGCGCAAGACATGGGCAGGTTTATGAGGCGTTTGACTCGAACACCCGAGGAGAAGGATGAGGATAAAAAAGGAAAGCAATTTTTTCATAATCTCCTCGCTGTTTCAAATGTAATGAAACTTTGTTAATCGATCATAAATAGCCGCTAATTAATTTCAAAGCAGATAAACAGATTTTTAAAAAATATTCTATCAAGCTGTCTCAGGATCTGGAAGCCCATGAATCAGTGGAAAATGGGTGCAAGCAGCCCTAATAAAAAATACCTTTACAAAATATCCCTTTTCAGGAATAATGACAATTAAAAGATAATACGCTATGAAGAAAAAACAGCTGGTATGGATTGGTTCGAGTTACGACGATTTGGTGTCGTTTCCGCCTGATGTAGTGCATGCTATAGGCTATGCTTTGTTCAGGGCAGAATTAGGTGAAACTCATGAGCATGCAAAGGTTTTTAGTGGCATGGGGAATGCGAAGATATGGGAAATTCGTGAGAATGATCGAAGTGGAACGTACAGGGTTGTGTATACAATAGAGATGCAAAGTTTTGTATTTGTTTTGCATGCGTTCCAAAAGAAATCAAAATCGGGAATTTCAACACCGAAACAAGAGCTAGAATTGCTCAACAGGCGTTTAAGTGAAGCTAGAGATTTATATAAGCAACTAATGGGAAAAAAATCATGAAAAAAACTATAAAATATAAAAAAGGCTCTGGAAATGTTTTTGCTGATCTTGGAATCCCTAATCCTGAAGATGCCTTAGCAAAAGCTGAAGTTGTCCGTCGGATTGATAAAATCATCAAGAGAAAAAAATTGACCCAAGTCAAAGTTGCAAAAATTCTTAAAATTGGTCAATCTAAAGTCTCACAACTTCTTAGGGGATACTTTCAGAATTTTTCTTTAGAAAGGCTCTTTCGCTTTTTAAACGATCTTGGCCAAGATGTTAACATTTCCATCACCCCATCTCGTTCAAGTCATGGACAAGGTTGTACAAGAATTGGAGATTCGTGTTCTAAATCAAGAATCGCCGCTCTAAGCAAATAGTTTTTCAAGAAAATAGGAAGCTGGGCATATCAAGCTTTAAGAAAGCGCTCTAAGGGCTCGTGGCGCCGCTTATAATATGCTTATAAGCGGCGCTAACTTCCGATCCCAGAATTATGGTGTTGGCATAGAAGTCGGGTTAGATAATTTATCGGTGACTCGATAAAGGAAATTTTGTAAACAGATCGAGGAATTTCTGTGCGTGCACGGTTGGGGTCGTATTTTTCTCAAAGAGCGCGTAGAGGATGTAATTCATCGGGTTAAGTTCTTCAAACACCGGCTTTAAGTTGTGATGTTCATTGATGATATAATCGGGACAAAGGCCGATGCCAAGTCCTTCTTGAACAAGCCTGGCAATCATGCTCCAACTGGAAACTTCCATCCAAATGGGCAGTTCTTTTCCGTAATGCGCTTTATAAGCGTTTTTTAATAGGTTGGTTTCGACGCGCTCTTCTGAATCCAGAAGAAAAGAAAGAGAGGAAGGATCTTCCACTTCTTTAGAAACAAAAAGCCGGTAAGTTCCATGGTGAAGAGTATATTGCTCAAATGCCGAGAGGTCGTCGTTATCGAGAACGAATCCAAAATCGATTGTCCCTTTTTTGATCCAATCTTTGATGTTAAAATAATGGCCTAATCGAAAATTGATCCTAAGGTTAGGCAGGTGCTGCTTGGCAAGCTTAAGGTATTGGGGAAGGCAGGAGAGCGCAAAGCTGTGGGTGCAGCCAAAGGTGATTCTGCCGCCGTCTTCGGCTAAGAAATCTTCGGTTGTTTGGATAGCTTTAAAGATTTTTATTGCATGTGTGAAGAGTTGTTTCCCTTCTTCGGTCACTTTAAATCGATTGGGCTGATGCGTGATGAGCATACATTCCAGGCTTCTTTCAAGTTTATGAATCCCTTGGCTGACGGCAGACTGGCTCACATGGTTCAGTCTGGCAGAGGAAGAAATGCTGCCGCTACGTACGGCATCGCAAAAATATTTTAAATAAATCAGGTTGGAATGCAGTTTTTTCATAAGCTTTCCTTATAGCGTCTTTAAATAATATGAGTTTTTCTTATTTAATACGACCGAATTATGATGAAGATCATTAAAGGAGGATATATGGGAAATTTTTTATCGGTTTTTGCGGCAAAAGAGGCTAAGCGATTTAAGCTGAAGGTGGGCGTTTTTGTCGTCCTGATTGAAGACGGTCAAGTGCTTCTTCTACGGAGATTTCAAACAGGGATTGAGGATGCACTTTATGTGGTCCCCATGGGTGGACATGATGGAAAAGAAACTCTCACCGTGGGGGTGATTCGAGAGGCAAAAGAAGAGGTCAACATTGATCTGAAACCAGAGGATGTAGAGGTCTGCCATGTGATGCACCGTTATCATGAGATGCCAGAAGGTCTCTCATTTGAGCAGATCGATGTCTTTTTTAGGGTGAAGAATTACGAAGGCATTATTACAAATAATGAGCCCGATCGATGCGATGAGCTTGCCTTCTTCCCTCTCAACGATCTTCCGAAAGCAACAGCCCCGTTTATTCTCCACGCCTTGCAGTGCATTCAAGAGGGAAAATGTTTTTCGGAGTTTGGTTTTGCTAAAAGAAAAGGAGCGTCACCGGTCAATACCGCAAAACATCCTCGCGTTGGCGTGGGGTGTCTAGTTCAGCACGAGGGAAAAGTTCTTCTCGGGAGGCGAAAAGGTACGCATGGAATTGGTAGTTGGGCTTGCCCTGGAGGACATCTCGAATTCGGTGAAAGTGTTGAATCATGCGCTAAACGCGAATTGCTCGAGGAAACGGGCTTAATAGCCCTTTCCACGCGGCAGGGCCCTTGGGTTGAAAACGTCATGGAAGAGGGTCAAAAACACTACATAACTATATTTGTATTCATTGATCAATTTATTGGCGAGCCTGCCCTGCTTGAACCGGATAAATGCGAAGGATGGGAATGGTTTGCCTGGGAAGACCTGCCTGAACCTATTTTCCCACCAGTTAGTTCCTTTCGAGCAAAAGAGAAGGTTCTATCTTTATGAGTTTACAAACAAAAAACAGGCAAGTTCATCTAATTACAAGACCCAAAGGAATGCCTTGCCCTGATAACTTTAAGATGCATGAAAGTATTGTTCCCGAGGTCAAAGAAGACGAAGTTTTGGTTCGATCGCTTTATTTATCTGTAGATCCTTATATGCGCGGACGCATGAGAGGGCGGCTTTCTTCGCATCCTCCTTTCCATCTTAATCAACCGGTCAGTGGAGACGGGGTAGGTCGTGTAATTCAATCTAAACATTCTGGTTTTCAAATAGGAGATACCGTTTGCGGTTATTTGGAATGGGCAGATTATTCAGCAGTGGATGGCGCTACTCTATGGAAATGCGATTCTCCTAGAGCAGCATTGAGCGTTCTTGGAATGCCTGCTATGACTGCTTATTTTGGCCTATTGGATATTGGAAATCCTCAACCAGGCGAGACTGTTGTCGTATCTGGATCTGCGGGTGCTGTTGGTATGATTGTTGGACAGATTGCTAAAATCAAAGGTTGCCGTGTGGTTGGAATTACAGGGGGTGACCATAAAGTCGATTATCTCTTAAAAGAACTAAAATTTGATGCTGCAGTCAATTATAAACATCCCGATTGGGTTGAGAAGTTGGAGTCATTCTGTCCATCGGGCGTAGACATCTATTTTGACAATGTGGGAGGAAACATCACAGATGAAGTGATGAAGCGTCTGAGTCGCGGCGCTCGAGTCGTGCTTTCTGGACAGATCTCTCACTATAATCTTGAGCAATCTGATAGTTGCCTGCAAAACTTTCGACATCTCATTGTTAAAAGTGCAATGGCTAAAGGATTTAGGGTTGTGCCAGATTATCAGCATCGTTTTCCGGAAGGGAGGCAGCAAATGCAAAAGTGGCTGGAGGAAGGCAAAATCAGACCTTGTGAAACTATCGTAAAAGGGCTCGAGAATATACCCCAGGCTTTGATAGGTCTTTTTACAGGAGAAAATCTGGGTAAAATGCTTGTTCAAATTGCAGAAGATTGTTTAAAATAATAAAGGAGAAAATATGTCGCAAGAGTTACTGCCACCCGATCATACTGATGAGTCTATTTTGGTCATTGAGGTGAATGCTGTGAAAAATAAGATTCATACGGGCGATATCTACTATCACTACAAAGATCCAAGTAAATTATATAAAATCTTAGGTGTTTCCATTATTGAATCTACCGAAGAGGTCGCTATCATCTATCAAGCCTTGTATGGGCATGAGATTATTTGGGTAAGACCGTGGAAGAACTGGAGCGAGTCGGTCGAATATAGCGGAGTGCGCTATCAACGATTTAATCGAGTTGTCAAATGAAACTATTTGCCGCTTACCTTACCAATGTAAGAAGTTTAATGGACAAAGTTGCTTTCAAAACCACTATTCTGTAATTTTTAAGAAAAAGGAGAAAATATGCTGCCGCCATATTCAATAGTAGCCGCAGAGCTAAAGCCGGGCATCTATCAACACTACAGTGGGAAAGAGTACGAAGTGATTGGCGTGTGCCGTCATAGCGAATCGCTGGAAGAACTTGTCATTTATCGGGCCCAATATGAGCCTTATGACTACTGGGTGCGGCCTCTGAAGATGTTTCTGGAAGAGGTTGTGATCGAAGGAAAAGAGAGGCCTCGCTTCAGATATGTAGCAGAAGGAGATGCTGAAGAAATCCAGCATCTCTAGAAAGAGGTCTACTGTTTTGGTAGTAGGGTCACTAGCCGGTAGCTCCCATCAAGCGTTTGAAGGATTCTGACATGAGGGTTTGAATCGGTGGGTTCTGTGCACTGAAATTCTTTTCCATCATGATCCGTAAAGATAAGCTTAAATTTAGTAGCTTCGAAGGTCACCCCTTCATCCCATCCAAGCTGAAGGTCTGGAGTAAATGGTTTTTCCTCCATGACTTGCTTAGATTCCTTGAGTTCTACGCGTGCTTCGACTTTGCCTTCACCTTGCGGCAGTTTCAGTATGACCGACACCTTATTGGCTGTGCACTGTTCGTCCGGGATATTTACAACAGCATCTTGAAAATGCAGTTGAGGTGGTGCTGAAAATTTCCAGCCATGATCGGGAGAAATTGTAAGTTGTTGTTCGATCGATTCCGTGCCACTCCGATCAAAGCCCAGCGTTACCGATCTAGTTCTTTCTGCTATTCTTGCAACCACCTGTTGATAATAGGTCAGCGATATCTTGCCCGGGCATAAGGCATGAGTTCCAATATAAACCTCATAGCTTCGATTTTTCACAGAACTGCTAAGCATGCTACTTGTACCAGACGGAATTTTCAGCTCTCCTTTTATCAGACTGAAAGTGTAAAAGTTCTTCAAATAATCTGGAGGAAACTCTACATCGAAAGTTAGGCAATCAGCTTTTGATGTTGTAGGTTTGAAGATATAATCCTTGATGACTAATTCGGCGCCATTGTACTTTGCGGCGTAAGGGAATGAACCCATAAAAGAGACGGTAAAACGGTGTTTTTTTTCAACATGCACATAACGAGGACTTACCTCTGATAAGAAGTCTCCTAAAGAAAGTGATGCAATGAAAGAATGAACCCGAAAAGCCATCCCTTCATTCTTTGCAGGGTTTTTTGTTTGGAGGTCGGCGACCATGTTTCCTAATGTTTCAAGCTGCTTTTTGGCAACTGTATTGACCCCTGGTAAATAATCCTGAGAGTCCTCAAACAGAACACTAGCATTTTGAAGAGCCATATTCACATCTCGTGCTGCAGAGATATTGGAGTTTAAGTTTAAAACGCCTGTTTCAGGCACCTCTTCATTAAGAAAACGACTCACGGAGTCTTTATACTCCTCGAGGATTGTTGATATCGTTTTTGCAGAGACTGCAGCAGGTAATGACATAGAGTGCCCCTTTTTTGACAAAGGAGTTTACTGCTTTATTTTTAAAGAACAAGAAATAGTTAGCGGTAAATTAAAGAGCTGATGAGAAACCAGGCGCTGAAGCCGAGGAGCATGAGGCCTGCGCCGCGATTGATCCAGATGATGGAGCGGGGGGTGAATTTTTTTCGGAAGAAGGCGATGCCTTCGCTGAGGATGAGCCACCAAATAGCAGAGCCTAGAAAGACGCCGAGGATGAAAAAAGATCCTTGAATAGGATTGTTGCTCGTGATTCCAAATCCGGCAAAGATCATGACAAATGTTAAAATGGTCATGGGATTGGTCAGCGTCAGAATAAATGTCATGAGAAAATCCTTAAGTAAAGTAATGTGTGTGACTTTTTGCTTGCCTTCTGGCTGTTTCGATCGATAGATCTTGATGCCCATGTATGCTAAAATGAGTCCGCCGATGAGCTGAAAAATCTGTTGAAATGAGACCAGGAAGTTTGAGATCAGGCTGAGGCCGAAAATAGCAAGCGCGCCGTAGAACGTATCGGCGACGGCGGCTCCGAGTCCTGTGAAGAATCCGGAGAGGCGTCCGAATTGGATTGATTTTCGGATGCATAAAACACCAATAGGCCCCACCGGGACTGCAATTGCAAATCCAAGGAGAAGGCCTTTGATGAATAGGTCCATAAATCAGTCTTTCATTGACAGGAGGAATTCGATGTTACTGTTTGTCTTTTTCATGCGGCCGAGAAGCAGGTTCATCGCATCTTGAGGCGATAGATCTGCAAGCGCTGCGCGCAAGAGATAAATCTTTTCAAGCTCTTGCGGATCGAAAAGAAGCTCTTCTTTACGGGTTCCGCTCTTAATGAGATCGATGGCAGGATAGGTGCGTCTGTCAGCCAGGCGTCTATCAAGCACGAGCTCCATGTTGCCGGTTCCTTTGAATTCTTCAAAGATCACTTCGTCCATGCGCGAGCCGGTGTCGATAAGACCTGTGGCCATGATGGTTAGCGATCCGCCTTCTTCAATATTGCGGGCAGCTCCAAAGAACCGTTTTGGTTTATGGAACGCGTTCGCGTCGATACCGCCGGTCAAGATTTTTCCTGAGTGCGGCTGTACGGTGTTATAAGCGCGGACAAGGCGTGTCAGAGAGTCGAGGAGGATGACGACGTCGTGTTTGTATTCGACAAGGCGGCGCGCCTTTTCAATGACCATCTCCGCTATTTGGACGTGGCGCTCTGGCGGCTCGTCAAATGTTGAGGAGATGACTTCACCTTTGACGCTGCGCATCATGTCGGTGACTTCTTCCGGACGCTCGTCGATCAGAAGAACGATGAGGAACACTTTGGGATTGTTGGTTGTAATCGCATTCGCAATCTGCTGCAGAATGACGGTTTTACCGGTTCTTGGAGGAGCGACGATGATTCCGCGCTGGCCCATTCCGATAGGCGCTGCAAGGTCGAGTACGCGCGTGGTGTATTTTTCTTTCGTCGTTTCCATCATGAGGCGCTTGTCCGGATAAAGCGGAGTCAAGTTCTCAAATAAAATTCTGTCGCGTGCTTTTTCAGGGGGTTCGTTGTTGATTTTGTCGACTTTGAAGAGGGCAAAATATTTTTCTTTTTCTTTCGGTGAGCGGATGGTTCCGTAGACGGTGTCCCCTTTTTTCAGATCGAATCTGCGGATTTGTGCGGGAGAGACATAAATATCTTCTGCGGAGGGAAGGTAGTTGTAGTTGGGAGAGCGTAAAAATCCGAATCCATCGGGAAGAACTTCCAGGACGCCTTCACCGACTAAAATTTCTGTGGGGTGTTCGGCTTTGGCTCTGACAATTTCGAAGACGAGCTGGGATTTTGTGAGCGATCCCAGGTTAAGGCCCATGTTGCGGGCGACCTGGTTGAGCTGGTCGATGTTCATGCGCTGCAGATCAGCGATTTTTGTTATCTGCTCCTGTCCTGTGAGTGCAGGTTCCGTTTCAGTAGGGACTGAATTCGGTTCGTCGGGTTTCATTTAAATACTCCTTATAGTAATTGAGGGATCAAGGCGGACACTTGTGCTTTTAGTGCACGAAGATCGCCGCTATTTTTGATCACGAAAGTTGCTTTATCTTGTTTGGCTGCGGGCGGAAGCTGAAAACGGCTCCGCCGGTCAAACTCCTGACTGCCTGCAGATCTTTTTCGGGCAATAGACTCGTCTGCGGCAACAGCGATCACTGCATCAAAATCATTTTCCATATGAGCTTCGTAGAGAAGGGGCACTTCTGCCACAAAGAGCCGGTACGCCTTGCTGTTTTTGATCGAATTAAACAATCGGGTGAGTTCTTCACGCACGGCTGGGTGTAAAATCATTTCAAGGCTTTTTAGTTTGGAGGGGTTTGAAAACACAATATTTGAAATCTTTTTTCTATCGATTTGATTTTTGGTGATTATTTCAGGTCCTAGAAGTTTAATGACTTGCTGCCCAATGGGACTTTCTTTTGTGAGGAGCTTTCGCACGATCTCATCGGCGTCTGCAACATAAGCTCCGGACTCTTTCAGTAGCTGGCACACCGTTGATTTGCCGGCGGCAAGGCCCCCCGTGACTGCTATTTTCCTCAAACTTAACACTCCCCCCAATTTTTTCCAATGGAAATGTGGACTTCCAGGGGTACTTTGAGCTTCATGACGTTCTCCATGCGGTGCTTGACGTCTTTGGAAAGGGTATGGATATGATCATCCGACGATTCAAATAATAATTCGTCATGGATTTGGAGGAGCATGTAGCCCAGGCGATTTTTGAGAAGATCTTCATCGATTTGGATCATCGCGATTTTAATCAGGTCGGCTGCTGTTCCCTGGAGGGGTGTGTTGATGGCAAGGCGCTCGGAGGCAGCTCTCTGCGCTCCGTTTTTGCTTAAGATTTCAGGGATGGGGCGCTGCCGGCCTGTCAGGGTGACAACGCGGCCTGTTTTACGGGCGGACTCTTTGCAAAACTCTAAAAACTCTTTGACGCGCTTATACCGCTGAAAATAGGTGTCGATGAATTTTGCGGCGTCTTTGTAGGCCATGCCGATGCCTTGAGAAAGGCCAAAGGCTTGTTGTCCATAAAGAATGCCGAAGTTGACGGCTTTGGCGCTCTGCCGCATTTCTGGAGTCACTTCTTTGAGAGGGACTTCAAAAACAAGCGAAGCGGTGAAAGCGTGGATGTCTTCGCCTTCATTGAAAGCTTTGACGAGGATCGGATCTTCGCTAAGATGAGCAAGGAGCCTTAGTTCAATTTGAGAATAGTCGGCAGAAAGAAAACTCCAGCCGCGCTGCTGAGGCTTGAATGCGGAGCGCACTTTTTTTCCTTCAGTGGATCGCACGGGAATGTTTTGGAGGTTGGGATCTTGGCACGAGAGCCGTCCCGTGGCTGCAACCGATTGATTGAATGTTGTATGAATCCGTCCGGTGACGGGATGGATTTCATTGGGGAGCGAGTCGACATAGGTTGAGCGGAGTTTTTCAAGCGAGCGGTACTGCAAAAGGATGGATGCAAGCGGCACTCGATCTTGAAGCTCTTCCAGGACATCGGCGCTGGTTGAAAACCCCGTCGTCGTTTTTTTCGGCGGCGCTATTCCCATTTTCTCAAACAAGATCTTACTAAGCTGCTTGGGCGAATTGATGTTAAATTCTTCGCCGGCAAGATGAAAAATCTTTTTTTCGAGGTGTTTGAGCTCGGCCCCTAGATCGTGGGACATTTCTTTCAGCTTATCGATATCGACGTAAATGCCGCGCCGTTCCATTCGCACCAATACTGGAATGAGTGGAAGCTCGATCGATTTTAAGACGGGCTCTAAATCATACTTTTTGAGCTCCTCTTCAAAAGGCTCGCGCAGGCGGATGGTGTAGTCGACATCCTGGCAGCAATAGTCTGTGATTTCTTCGAGTGGGACATCCGCCATCGATTTTTGATTTTTTCCTTTCCCGATCAAATCTTCGATAGGTGTTTTCACAATGTGGAATTTTTCGAGTGTGACTTGATCAAGATTATGACGTTGATTTTGCGGGCTCAGAAGATAGGAAGCTAAGATTGTGTCGAAAGAGATGCGGGGCTCGGGCAGGCCCGCATTTAAAAGAGCATGCAGATCGTACTTGATGTTGTGGCCGTAGATGGATGTTTTTTCATCGCCCAGCAGCTCCCCCATTTTTTCCAGCACGACCTCTTTTGAGATGGGTCCGTTCAAAGGAACATACCAGGCGGTCTCAGGTTTTACGCCAATGCCGATCCCGACAAGCTCTGCCTGCATGGGGCGGATGTCGGTTGTCTCGACATCGAGGCAGAAGTCGCCGGCTTCTTTCAAGGTCTTGCACACTTGGCCTAGCTCGGCTTCTGTTTGAACAAGATGGTAGTTATGTTTTTCAGCTTTTTTGCCTTTAATTTCTGTTTTTCCGTCGAGCTCTTTTAGAAGAGAGAGGAAATGCATCTCTTCATAAAATTGTTTGAGAAGATCCATCTCTGGATATTTGATATGGAAGAATGTTTCTTCTTTGGGGAAGGGAATATTTAAATCGATGGTTGCCAGCTTGCGGCTTAAATGCGCGATTGCTTTTCCTTCCTTCAGCACTTTTTGTTTTTTTTCGCCGGGAACTTTATTGGGGTTTGCAAGGATTGTATCGAGATCGCCAAACTGCTGTAGAAGCGAAGATGCAGTTTTGGGCCCGAAGCCTTCGAGGCCGGGAATATTGTCCGAAGCATCGCCGACGATGGCGAGGTAGTCTACCATTTGCTCGGGAGTGACGCCAAAGAGCTCTTTGACTTTGTGGGCATCGACCTCGAGATTTTCTTTGCTGGGATTGATGAGATGAATGTGGTCATTTACCAGCTGGCATAGATCTTTGTCGCTGCTGCAAATGCGGACTTTAATTCCTTGTTTGGCAGCCCAGACGGCAATGCTGCCGATCACATCGTCGGCCTCAATGCCCGGCTCGGAGAGATTCGGGATTCCTGCCAGCGTGCACCACTGGGTTGCTTTTTCAAGCTGGGGAAACAGATCTTCGGGCATTCCTTTGCGATGGCTTTTATACTCTGCATAAAGATCGGTGCGGCTTTTTTTATTGTCGGGGCCGTCGAAGACAGAGATCAAAAAATCGGGAGAAAAATCGGCGATGATTTTATAGACGGAGCGGATGAATCCAAAAAGCGCATTGGTTGACTCGCCTTTGGGATTGGTCATGGGTCCGATGCCATAATACGCTCTAAAGAGAAAGTTTACGGCATCAATGATAAAAAGTTGTTTCATCTCAGGGTTGGTAGTAGTATAGAAATTTTCCGCTAAGCTCGCTTAAATCTTTTTTGCCCATCAAAGAGTTAATGACCTTGACTGGAGAGAGTGTTTGAGTCAGGTCGTTTAGGAATGCTCTCGGCGGGAGGAGCTCAATGACTTGATAATGGTCGCTTTCTTTAATTTGGGCGGCATTTGCAAGGCCTTGCATCGCTTCGCTATAGTTAGAGTTCCACTCATCGATATATCCATACTCTGCTGCATCTTTTGCAACGAATACATGCGCTCCGTACGTGTTGATCAGCAGTTCTTTTGACAGTTTGGGGCGAGCCTCGCTTACGATGGTGAGGAATTGATCATAGAGCACGTCCATAATGCTCTTCAGTGAAGCGCCCTCATCCGGCTTCCAGGCCCGGTACGGGTTGAGTTCATCTTTGTCTTTTCCTTCCGTCAGCGTGAGCGCTGCGACTCCATACTTTGTCATCGCCTCGGCAAAATTGAAATTGGGTCCAAGAACAACACCGACGGATCCAATGATGCTTGAATGGGTCGAATAGATTTTGTCTGCGGCAGAGGCGATATACATCCCGCCGGAGGCGCAGAGCCCATCGACATAGGCATAAACAGGTACGTTGTATTTCTTCTTATAAGCCATCAGGGCGCGGTAGATGGTATCAGAAGTGGAAGCAGAGCCGCCCGGTGTGTCAATATCGAGAAAAATGGCTTTGACCCGTCCGCCTTTTAAAAAATCTTCTTGAGAGTCCAGGAGAACGTTCTCAATTTTTTCGCTTGTAAGGTCCCCGGTGCCGATCACTCCATGAAAATCAATGCGCAGAATGACTGGCGTGCTGCCTGAAAGGAGGGTTCGGCTTCCGTTTGCATCCGGCATTAGGAGCGGCTGGGATTTCGGGGGCATCATATTAGCTCCGAAAATCGCTCCAACTCCAATGGCCAAAAGGCCTACGCCGATGCCAATTCCCAAGATGGTAGCTATTGATTTACAGAAGGATCGAAGCGATCCAGCAAATACAGATTCCCGAGAATATTCCATAACCCTGCCTTATAAATATGTTTTTTATCTTAAGTGAATCATCGATTAACCCGCTAAGGAAATAAGAGGCAAAGAGCGCTAGCGAGGCACAGTCCAATTAATTCCTTGCATGCCAGACAGTGTTCATGAACACGGCAGGCATGCAAGGAATTGATTGGGCAAAGCCGCAGCAAGCTCTTTGCCTCTTATTTCCTTAGCGGGTTAATAATAGAATTCCATTATCTTTTTTGGTATAATATAAGACATGGATTCAAATTATTTTTGGTGGATGGAAGCTTTACTTGGTATTGTGGCGCTCCTTGCGATTCAGTGGGGGGTTAAGATTGCGATTGCCCGGACGGAGAAGCAAAACAAGCAAGGGTGGAAATCGCGCGTCGGTAAAATTTTTCATCTCCCGCTTTCCCTTCTGATCTGGGTGCTCGGCGCTCTCTATTTGATTGACGTCGTAGGAGAGCCCATCGGATTTTCTATCGCCATCAAATACCTCGAGCCCGTGCGTAAAACCATGGTCGTCGGCTGCATTACCTGGATCTTTTACCGCTGGAAGCATGAAGTTGAAGAGGCCCTTTTAGCGCAGTCTGTAAAAAAAGTCGACTCGACAACCATTCAGATGGTGGGGCGGCTGGCGACTGTCGCCGTCGGAGTCATCTCGGGGCTTATCATTCTTCAAGTGTTTGGCGTCAATATTGCTCCCCTTCTTGCCTTCGGAAGCATCGGCGCTGCGTCTCTCGGTTTTGCCGGTAAAGACGTGATGGCCAACTTTTGCAGCGGCATCATGCTGCATATCACACGTCCTTTTGTGATCGGCGATCAAATCTATCTGCCCGAAAAAGAACTTGAGGGTCACATTGAAGAGATTGGCTGGTTCCGCACTTCGATCCGGGATAAAGAGAAGCGGGCCGTCTACCTGCCCAATAACTTTTTTTCAACCATGCTGCTGGTCAATATTTCCCGGATGACGCACAGACGTTTCAAGCAGCAATTGAAAATCGGATTTGATGATGTCAGCAAGGTTTCGCAGGTTGCCGACAAAATGAGAATGCATCTTGAAAACACCCCTGAAATAGATACAAAATATCCATTGCACGTCTATCTGAAGAGTTTTGGAGAATATGCGTGTGAAATTGAAATCGACGCATATTCGACTCTCATCGATCAAGAGTTATTTAACCGACTGCAACAACGTATCTTAATGGAGCTGCAGGCGATTCTTCAAGAAATGGACATTGAGCTGGCCATCCCCGCTTCTCTATGGAAAACTAAGGCTGAGACGACAGTTTCTTAAATTGAAATAGTTCGTAGAGTCCCAGGAGCGCGAAGACAACAAAAGAGTAGTAAAGATAGCTTGGGATTGAATGCCCCATCGTGATCCAGACCAGCACGAAGAATTGCAGTGCAGTTGTGATTTTACCCCATCTGATCGATCTGAATTGATAGGTCTGCCATAGGCCGGACAGGCTTAAATAGAGTCCAAAGAGGCAGAGTGCAAAATCACGCGACACCATCATCAGCGCCTCCCAGATCTCGACCTTGCCTTCCATGAAGAGCACTCCTAAAGCAAAAAAGACAAAAAATTTGTCCATTGCAGGATCCAGCACGGCCCCAAACCTGGAGGTTGTCTTTGATCTGCGCGCCAAATAGCCGTCAATGCTGTCTGTGATCATGGCAAGCAGAATCGCCATCATCCTTAGCATAGGGCTCTCTATGAGAAACACTAGAGCCAAAGGCGCCCTCAGAAGTGATAAACTATTTGATAGACTAAACATGCAAGCTACAAGTTTTCCATGGCTGTTTTTTTCTTTCGCTTATACCAAAGAAGGGTAATTACCGTCACACCGAAAGCTAAAAAAATGATAATATTTACGATCTTTAGATGGTTCATCAGCGTTGGAATATTTTTTCCTACGGTAAAAAAAAGATAAAAAGTGGTCGCGGTCCAGATCAAACAGGCAACGAAATCTTGAAGGATGAACTGGAAGAACGGAATGCGACTCATGCCTGATGACATGAAAATGCAATTTCTGACACCGAAGGGGATAAACCGCCCTATGATCAGCGTCCACAGACCATGTTTATGGTAGAAATTTTGAATTTTCTCCATTCTTTGAGGGGGGAAAAACCGCTGAAACCATCTAAAATGGCCCAGTTTCTTTCCTAGAAGCCGTCCAACCCAGTAAGCAATCATGGCTGAAAAATAACACCCCAAAAAGATCGCCAAATATAGGTGCCAGGCATGCTCCGGAATAATGGCCGCCGCCAAAACCGCAGCGGTGACAACCATTACATCGGCGCTTATAGGGATATTGAAGCCTGCTAGCAGGATAGCTGCAAAAATATACCAGTGCGCATGCTGGGCGTGCTCCGTAATCCAGGTTATTAGGTTTTCCATGAATTCTCATTGTATCAGTTTCATCAATTTTATAGGGGCATAGACATATTTAATGATCTCAAGTAAATAAAAGTTTATGACAGCAAAACGCCGGCAGGATAGCATAAATTCTTTTTTAATCGCTTGTGTTGTTGCTCTTATATTGATACCTTCAGCAGTTTTAAAATGGCTTTATCCTCCTCTCCGGAACCCTCTGTTTTATGAGATCATAGGAGGGGTCGAAGCTGCTCTGGCCCTGGCCTTACTCATTTATAGTAGGATTTGGCGGGTTTGGGTGCTCTTGGCGCTTGTTGTCTCCATTTGGATGGGGTTCTCCCTCTATACCACCGTCTTTGGGCTTCCCTGCTCCTGCATGGGAGGCGCCTTTGATCTCCCTCGGGGAGTGACCCTTATCCTAAATGCACTGATGGCGGCAGGGGCATGGATTGCCCTAAAACACCATCCTGCTCATCCTGTGAGTTTTAAGAGATTATTCTGGTTTTTCATTGTATTCCTTATTATAGGGTTTACTTCGGCTGTAATTTACTATAATTATCAGACGTAAATTTTTAATTTGATTTCATTACTATTTCACATTAATCTATGTATAGAGGGTTATAGGAGTAGCATATGAAAAAAAATCGTTCATTAGAGGCAAATTTACAGGCGGCCAAAACAGCCGTTCATGAAATGATGCGTTATTGGCATCAGTGGAAAGAGGCGCGAAACAGCGAAGCTAAGACGCTTGCGTTCGCAGGCTATGTTGCGGCATTTACGAACTGCAAAGTATTCATCGAGAACTATCTTAGACAGCTCTATCCGCATGAGAATAAATTACCCATGAAAGTGGCTCAAGATATTCGAAAATTGGTAACGGATTTGGATACCATTGAAAACACAAACGACAAAAAACTTAGTCAGGCGATCAATGACATTGATCAACTCAGCCGAGATGCGGCTTAAGTTGTCTCTAAGGGGACTTCGGTCCCCTTTTCATCTTTCTCAGGCTCAGTTGTGAGTGAGTTGAATTGTTTTCCAAGCGAGCGGACTGACACGATCCAGCCGCCGATTGCCAAGCAGAGCAGGCCAGCTACAATTGGAACCGTCCCCGCAATGGTTCCAAAAGTGATGATCAAAAATTGAATCATCACGGAGCCGCCCGATTTTCCAAGACGGGATCCTATTCCATCGATGGCTGCTTTTCCCTTAAGACGCTCTGATTGTGAAAGAGGAATGAAAGCCATCTCTTTCGTTGCATCAACAAGGCTGTATTTAGTTCCACGAACAATGCAATTTTGAATCGATCCGAAAAGAACGGCCAGAGCAATCGGCGTTGTGCCAAACGAGATGCAAATTCCCATGATCGATTCTTTTGGAAGAAGAAGAACCGCAAAGAAAAAGGCTCCTGCAATGAGCGTTAAAATCGGCGCTATGAGAGCGCTCTTTGTCCATCCCAGAATACGGATCAGGTTGCCTGAAATAAAGAACGAAATGACAGCTGCCATGAGGGCAATCCAGAAATTGATATCGCCCATATATTTATTAAACTCGGCCGCTGAGGGATAAAGCTGTTTCACCTGGTCTTTCCAGACAACTTCGGCAAGGTTCATGACGATGTTGTAGGCGATCACGAGAATCGCAATCAATCCCAAATAGGGTGTTTTAAGAATGGATTGAAAGCTTTTCCTCATGCCCATTTTCACGGGAGCATCCCGATGGGCTTGCAATGTTGCTTCAGTATATCCTTTTCCGGCTCTATTCATGAGCCAATAAAGGCCCATGCAAAGAAGTCCTGCGCTGATGACCATCAGACCCAGATAAAACAGATATTGGTCCCAAGCAGTCGCGCCAAATAGAAGAGATGGATTAAACTTATTCATTGATAAACACGAAGCAAGAGCTCCTGCGAGCACTCCCGCGAGATTGGTTCCCACGCCAAAAAGGCCATAAAATCGTTTAGCATCTTTCACGGAAGTCACATCATTGGCAAATCCCCAGAAGAGGATCGTCATAATCATGGTGCTCCACATTTCAGACATGATGTAGAAAGTCGAATAAGTCCAGTTTCGGATGAGAGCGATAAAACCTTTAAGCCCCTGAGGGAGTATCGATTGCAGCTGGTCGGCAAATCCATTGGGATGGAGCATCTCGCGATTCGGATAGAGGACAAAGGTGAATAGGGCAAAGTATCCAATGAAGAGCCACATCATGGCATAAAAGATGGTCCGCCGGTTAAGCCAGTTGGAGAAGCGGGTAAAAATAAACATCATTAAGACGGCAGTCGGGAGGATGCCCCACACTTTTATAAACGGAATAGCCTCAGCGCCGGACTCAGGCGCCGTAATTAAAACAGCATCTTTTGCAATTCGAAGGAGATAATAATTGAAGCAAATCAGAAAGGAAATCAGGAACATCGGGATGAATTTTGGGTATTCTTCCCGGTAAACAGGCCATAACAAGGCACGCAATGTGCCAAACGGCTTTGTACTCATGCGTTCCGTATTATAACCTCATTTTTACCTTAACATCAATCTAAACTAATTTTTATCTGTAAGGGCATCAATCCCAGGAAGATGCCCTTTTTCAAGAAATTCTAATGATGCCCCGCCCCCGGTAGAAAGATGGGTGAATTTGCCTGTAAGATTTATTCCTTGAATGGCTGCAACTGAGTCACCTCCGCCAATTATTGTAATAGCATTAAGCCCTGCCAAGCAGTTGGCGATCCGCTGGGTGCCCCTTGCAAAAGGGGGAAACTCGAATACCCCCAGGGGTCCATTCCAAAAAATAGTTGACGCTTGCTTGAGCTGCTCGCTCCAAAGTTGGACGGTCGCCGGCCCGATATCCATCCCCATCCAACCTGCAGGAATCGGCTCCGGGAGGGTCAGCGTTTTGAATGTAGCATCACTGCGAAACTGGTCTGCGATCACAAGATCGATGGGAAGGTAGAGAGAAACGCCTTTCTCTTTCGCCGCATGCATAAAATTTCTGGCCTCATCAAGAAGCGTAGCTTCCACATTGGAAGCGCCTGTTTCCATGCCGAGCGCCCTCAGAAACGTCAGCCCCATCCCGCCGCCAATGAAAAAAGCGTCGACATGCCGGAGAAGTGACTTTAATACTCCGAGCTTAGACGAAACTTTTGCCCCGCCGATGATTACATAAAAAGGGTGTTTGGGATTTTCCAAAAGAGGCTGCAGATAGCGCATCTCTTTTTCCATTAAAAGACCCATGGCTGCGCGTCCCGGAAAATATTTTTCAATCACCGAAATAGAAGAATGGGCCCGATGGGCTGCTGCAAAAGCATCATTCACATAATAATCGATGCCCTTCGCCAGTTCTCTTGCAAAATTAGGATCTAAAGAAGGATTTTCTTCTGCGGGATAAAAGCGTAAATTTTCCAGGAGGAGCACTTGCCCCCCCTTAAGCTCTTGGATCATCTTATCGACTTCTTTCCCAATGCAATCGGTGGCAAAAAAGACCGGTGCTGCGATGAGCTGAGAGAGTTTCTTTGCGCAAATACCCAGAGAAAATTGAACATCCTGCTTTGATTGCGGCCTGCCGAGATGGCTCATTAAAATAACAGACGCCCCCTCTTGCAGCGCCTTCTGGATCGTGGGCAGTGATTCTCTTATGCGCGTGTCATCGGCAATCGAGCCGTCTTTATTCAAAGGAACATTAAAGTCGACGCGGATTATAACTTTTTTCCCCGCCAGCGGCAGGTCTTGTATCATCAGTTTCGGCATTAACCTCACTATATATGGATGACTTTCAGGCGTCAATCAGTGAAGAAAATCTCTTCGGCATTGATAGTGAATATGGCATAATCGACTGAGAATGAAAAAACAGTTCAACATTAATAAATCTCTTCAAGAACTTGAAAATTGTGATTGGGGCGAACCTGACTACGATTCTTATTTGGTGACGACATGTCATAAGCTTCGTCGTATTCCATTAAAGGACTTTAAAATCGAAGATTTACGTATCATGATTGGACAAAATATCGGTCTGAAGTTTTTGATGCCACTTGCTCTGGAGCAGTTGAGAAATAATCCTCTTGCCGAAGGAGATTTTTATCCCGGGGATCTTCTGATTGCTGTGCTGAGGGCGGAAGCAGAATTCTGGAATCAGTGCGCTCAATACATTGATGAAATCCATCAAATTGTTCAATCAGCCTTATTAGTAGGCGACGATGATTCAATCGAGTATATAAAAGAGGCTTATCAACTTTTTCCTAAGAACAATTAAAGCTGAGAGAAGGGGTTGGCGGATTGTTCGAATCTGCCGCCTTTGTTACGCTTTTGCAGCTCGGTCTTGATGGAGAAGATGAGGTCTTGGTCGAAGTCGCCGCGCAGGGCCCATTTGAGGTATTCGATGGGGATTTCGCTGAAGGGCCGGCCTTTATATTTTCCAAGCGGCATGTTGCGGATAAGGATCGGTTTCTTAAGGCGCTCTAAGAAGCTGCTCGGTCGTTTTAAAGGTTGTTGTGAGATATTTGAAGACGCGGATATTGACGATCACATCGCTCATCGCTCTGTGCGCGCCTTCTTCTTCGATGTTAAAATGCTGGCGGAGCTTTTCAAGGGAGTTCGTCGGGCTTTCTCCGTAGAGGCGTGCAAGCCTGAGCGTATCGATGAAGACAAGTTTTTCAAAGGAGCTTGGAATGTCAAAACGCTTGGCCGACTCGATCAGAAATGAAATGTCCATCTGAATGCCATGGCCGATGATGATGTGAGAGTCGATCATCGAGATCACGCGCGGAATAACCTCTTGGATCTTGGGTTTGCCTTGCACCATCTCAGGGGTGATGTGATGGATGGCCATTGAAACTTCGGAGATCGGCGTTTCCGGATCGATGAGGGTTTCAAAACTTTCTAAATTTTCAGTGAAGTTAAACTTGGTGACCGCAATTTCAATAATGCGGTCTGTTTTAGCATTAAGCCCAGTAGTCTCGCAGTCAAGGCAGATGAAAGTCTCTTGATTTAGAAGCATTATTCGTCCGCCAGGAGTTGGTTGATTTTAGAGATGAGCATGTCTCTGGATTTGCCCTCTTTGATGGAGTAATACATGGATGAGACCGTGGGCTGGAAGGAGGATATTTTTTCTGTCAATTGTGTCTTCTCTTGGGCGCTTAGTGTATCTGATTTTGTAAATATGAGTAAGAGGGCTTTTCGGTGGTGGAGGGCCCATTTGATGATATCGATGTCTTCCTGAGTCAGATCCCGCCTGCTGTCGACGAGCAGGAGGATGAGTCTAAGCGATGTGCTTCGGTTGAAATAGCGGTCGATGCTTTCGCTCCACTTGAGAACGTCGGATTGAGACCGCGCTGCATAACCATAGCCGGGCAAATCAACCAGGATCAGAGCATCATCGATGTTAAAGAAATTAAGTGTAACGGTTTTTCCGGGTTTTTGCGATACGCGAGCAAGCTGTTTCTGCTTCAAGAGATGGTTGATGAGGGATGATTTTCCAACGTTGGACCTTCCAACAATGGCGACTTCGCTTAAAGCGTGGTCGATCTCCAGCATCGAGCCTAAAAATTGCGCCTTGCGAAACAAGATTTTTTTCACGGCGAGCCCTTTTGATAAAGGGAGCATTGCCTGAGCTGAGGGCCTAGGTATGAAATTTCTAGGAAATAAGTTGAGTCGGGAAGAAGCGTTTCAACCCGATCGGCCCATTCGATGCAGCAAATACCATCGTTTTGGAGGTGGTCGGCAAATCCTGCGGAAATAAATTGCTCGACATGTTTAAGGCGGTAAAGATCGAAGTGGCATAAATTGTCGTATATTTGAAGGTAGGTGAAAGTAGGGCTCTGAATTTGATGGGGATCGATGTTTGCCAGAGTCGAGATAAACCCTTTGAGGAAGGTGGTCTTACCTGCGCCGAGATCTCCCTTTAGAGCAAGGATGAGATGGGGCTTTCCAAGCCGGTGCGCCATCTCAACGCCAAATTGAAACATTTCCTCAGGAGACGAGATTTCTTTAACTATTTCCTTCACTTGCATCTTCGAGCCATTGATCTAGGTAGGGTGAGAACTCTTCGATCTTGGAGGCTGCTTCAACAAAGGAGGAGATTTTACTTTCGTCAAGGTGCGTTTGAATGAATTGAAGAAATTGTTCTTCAATTTGGAATCGGTTCTGGTTGGGAACTTCGACAAGCTGAAGCGGTTTCAGCTGGTTCTTAATGAAATCGTCGATGACGGATTGCTTTGAGCTGAAAAGCTTTCCCGTCACAACGGAGGAGAATACAATTTTTGTGATCGGTTCTTTAAATTTGCCGATGTAGTTTTTAATCACTTCAGGATCTTCGGAAACAAAGAATCGTTTTACACGGAGGCCGTCGAGCCGTTCAGTGTTTTCAGGGCATTTTGAAACCCAGTCATAGATCGCATCTTGAGGATTAGGATGGGTATTGTCGCCAAATACTTTGCCGGTAAAAGGGCAGATATAAACTTTTTTAGTTTGATCGTTGACGCTGGGCTGGCCCATCTGAATTTTGATTTCGGTCTCGCGCCAGAGCTTTCCCTCTTTTTCGAGCTTATGGATGAGTTCATCCTGGCTTTGGAAGATCATTTTTTCTCTTAAAAACAAGACGGGACGAATGTTAAATTTTTTCTCCAAAAAATAGAGATAGGTGGTGATGAGATCAGCCTTTTTCTCTCTTTTTAAGAAATGAATTATTTCATCCTTTAAATGATCTGAAATTACAACATTCGACATGAAATATCCGCCTATTCAGGGTTTAAGCCTATGAGGTTACCCTAATAGAGGATAAGTTTCAAGGGGCAGGGGTTAAAGAAATACATTTATGCGATTTGGTGCAGTTGGAAAAGTAGCGGAAAAGAGGTCGCCTATTTGCATGTCGTATTAATAGCAAATACTTTAATTATGTTCGAAAACGGTTGTTTTCGGGACCTGCTTGTGTTAAGCTGAGGACTCAAATAAAGGATTTTAATATGAAGAGAAGCACTGCGGATTCCCTCGTTCTTAAAGAAATCGATGTTGAAGGTTATGAAAAAGTCGTTATTGCAACAGATGAAAGAGCTGGTCTGAAAGCGATTATCTGTATCCATAACACGTCTTTGGGGCCTGCGCTTGGAGGAACCCGCATCCATTCTTATCCCAGTTTTGATGCTGCGCTCACTGATGCTAAACGGCTTGCACGAGGAATGACTTACAAAGCTGCGATCGCAGAAGTCGGACTTGGCGGCGCAAAAAGCGTGATCATGTGCGATCCCAAGAACAAAACTCCGGAACTTCTTATTGCATTTGCTGAAGCTGTTGGCCGTCTTCAAGGACTTTATACATGCGCCGAAGATGTGGGATGTACGCTCGAAGATGCAACCCTGATCGCTAAACACACCCCTTATGTTGTGGGCAGCGCAAGTGCAAAAGGCAGTGGCAACCCTTCACCTTTTACAGCCTGGGGAACGTACCGCGGAGTCCAGTCTGTTTTGCAGATGATGGATGGAAGTCCTTCTGTCGCTGCTAAAACGGTTGCAATTCAAGGGCTCGGCAGTGTTGGATCGGTTCTTGCTGAAACGCTTTTTTGGCATGGAGCGAAACTGATTGTCAGCGATATCGACTGGGAAAAGACTCAGCGCATTGCGAAAAAATTTGGCGCTCACGCCTGCCCTGCCGACGATATTTTAAGCGTAGAGTGCGATGTGCTGGCACCTTGCGCGCTCGGCGGCATTATCAACCCGCAAACAATCCCACATCTCCGCTGCAGAGCGATTGCCGGCGCTGCAAACAATCAACTCTTAAATGACAGCGATGCCGATCTTCTCAAGCGGCGCGGCATACTTTATGCTCCTGATTTTGTCATCAATGCCGGCGGCCTCATCAATGTCAGCATAGAAATCGAAGAAGATGGATACTGCCCTACAAAGTCGCAAGCCAAAGTAGATAAGCTGTACGATCAGCTCATCCGCCTGTATGAAATTTCAGAGCAGAACAACTGTTCAACGCATCAAGCAGCGCTCTCGCTTGGCGATTACCGAATTAAGTATGGCGTTGGCAAACGGCAAGTTCCTCCGCGATACCACCATCAAGAAAAAACATGAAGAATCTTATTCATGTTCTTGAGAGCCAAGTTCATGAAGCGTTGAAATCTGTGGTGCCTCACTCAGCCCAAGTAGGGATAAGGCCTGAAGTGACGATTTCCACGCAGCCGCAATTCGGCCATTATCAATGCAATAACGCCTTAAAGCTTGCCAAAGAGCTTAAAAAAAGCCCTCGGGACGTAGCTCAGGCGATAGTTGCGGCCTGGGATAATCAATCTTCCATGATTGATAGATTTGAGATTGCAGGCCCCGGATTCATTAATATTTTTCTTAGCACGAAATTTCTTTCGCACGAGATCACCAAGGCGCTCCACGATCCAAGGTTCGGCGTTCCTCTTCCAAAGCATATTCAGCGCATCATCGTTGAGTTTTCTTCACCGAACATTGCCAAAGAGCTCCATGTCGGCCACCTGAGGTCAACGATCATCGGCGACTGCCTGGCGCGCCTCTTTGAATTTTTAGGGCATGATGTTTTAAGGCTCAATCATATTGGAGATTGGGGAACGCAGTTCGGAATGCTCATTGCCTATATGCGAGCCGAAGTTCCCGACGTGCTGGAGGGGCAAAAAGCGACGGATCTTCCTACCCTCATGGGATGGTACCGCGCTTCCAAAAAACGGTTCGATGAAGATCCCGTTTTTAAAAAAGAGGCCCAGCTCCAGGTTGTGAAACTCCAGGGCGGAGATGAAGTCGCGCTGGCCGCCTGGCAGATGATCTGCGACATTTCCTGCAAAGCCTTTGAAGAGATTTATGGTCTTCTGGATGTTAAACTTGAAAAGCGGGGCGAATCTTTTTACAACCCGTATCTTCCCGAAGTCGTGGCCGATCTTGAAAAAAGAAAGATGGTCACCATTTCGAATGGCGCAAAATGCATCTATTTGGATGGATATATCGGACGTGATGAAACACCGCTGCCCATCATCATTCAGAAAACCGACGGCGGCTATAACTACGATACCACTGATATGGCAGCGCTCCGCCACCGGATTGAGATAGAAAAAGCCGACCGGATCATCTACGTCACCGACGCGGGCCAAAGCCTGCATTTCGAGATGATCTTTAAAGCTGCCGAGAAAGCCGGCTACCTCGATCCATCTAAAGTTCGTGTCGATCATGTTCCTTTCGGAGTGGTGCTCGGCGCTGACGGCAAAAAATTTAAAACCAGATCGGGCGAGACAGAAAAACTGATCGACCTTCTTTTAGAGGGCGTAAGCCATGCCGAAAAAATCTTGCAAGAGCGTCTTCCAGAGCTTTCTGAGCAAGAGCTTCATCAAGCGGCAGTCATCTTAGGGATTGATGCGATTAAATATGCCGACCTCTCTTCCCATCGCATCAAAGATTACAGCTTCAGCTACGACCGGATGCTGCGGTTTGAAGGGAACACGGCGGCATTTCTTCTCTATGCCTATGTCCGGATGAGAAGCATTCAGCGAAAAGTAGGCAAGCCTATCGATGAACTGATGAAAAGCCATTCGATTGTCCTGGAGCATCCGACCGAGATCGATCTGGCTGTTCATCTGAGACAATTTGGCGAAACACTGGATGCCGTTGCAGAAGAGCTGCTCCCCAATCGCCTGGCCGACTACCTCTACAACCTTGCAGAAAAATTCCACGCCTTCTTCCGCGACTGCAGAGTCGAGGGAACACCCCAAGAAAACAGCCGTCTTCTCCTCTGTGAAGTGGCTGCCCGCATCTTGCATCAAGGCCTTCAGATCTTAGGCCTCAAGACCTTAGAGAGAATGTAATAAATAATTTTTTTATTATTCTTTTATTCATGTTTATAATATATAATTATATGAAGTTAATAATGGAGCATTATAAATGTTTTCTAATGTTGTTTGTTCTTTTTTGTTTATGTTCGCATCAATCAATTCGAATTGTTTGTGTTCTTACGATTTAGACGTTTATCCTGAAATGAGTATTGAGTACCAACATATCGCATTGAAAAATCAAATACATAGCCTGGAAGATGAAGATCAAAGAATGCAAAAATTCTTCGATATTAAATGGGTTGCAAAGGATAAGCAACGGCAGCCTGAAATCGATGAGCTTGTAGCTGAGATCAGAGCTCTGTGCAAAACAAGATCTGAAAAGCTTGAATTATTTAAAAGAAAAGCTACCGTAGCAATGCTTTTGCAAACAAACAAAGCAGAATCTCATGAGAAGCTAATGAAGATTTTAACTCCGTTGTATCAAGAGCTGGATGATATTTTGTTTTCTATGTTTCATATCGATCTTGAAATTTACCACGCAAAAGAACAGCTTTATAAAGCGTGCAAATAGTTTCTACAAATCGAGTTCCAGCTGGCGTGCTTTTTTGGCTTTTCCATTCAGATGGCTCACTTTCTTCACTGCCTGATTTGCCACACGGATGCCGCGTGCTTGAGCTCCTTTGACGAGCACCTCTTTGAGAGGATAAACAAGGCTCGGGACTTTTTGCTTAGCCTTCGGAACAAAAAGGATCTCGACTTCGGGTTCTACATCCGAGGAGATATATTGGAGCTCGGCATTTTCATCCACGTACCGATACACCTTATCAAGGATAAAGCTCTCGACGATGAACCGTTTAGCCCATGCCTGATTTGACTCGCTGTTTTTGTAGATGACGTTCATGACTGTGGTTTTATCGGCAGCTCCGACCCAAACGGCATGCTCAACGTATAGCTTGTCGGGCATGTTCATCACTTTATAGGTGCCGTCTTTGAAGAAGACGAGAAGCTTGTCAAAATTAGTACAGGTAAATTGAACGGGCCCCGTGACTTTTGTTCCAACAAAACCTGTCTCTGGATCGTAGCCGACCTTGATCTTTTTGGTTTCAATCGCCCGGCGATCGATTTCTTCAATTGCCTTGATGCGGGTTTTTCTGGGATACTCTTTACCAAACTTGTCGATCAGCTTTCTTAAATAGGCGATCGTGAATTTTCTAACGTTTTTAAGGTCTTTTTCAACACTGGTCAAGTTCTCTTGAAGGATGGCGATCTCTTCTTTATTTTTATCGATGTCGAAACGGGAAATTCTTCGGATGGGGATTTGAAGGAGCTTTTCCCGGTCTTCATGCGTCGGATGGCGCAGCAGCTCTTTTCTATAGGCCTTGAAGGAGCTATCGAGGGCATCATGAATCCCTTCAAGGGTTTTAACCGTTTCAATCTTCTTATAAATCTTATCTTCGATGAAAATTCTTTCAAGCGTTTTATAGAAAATCTTCTCAAGCAGCCTTTCCCGCTCGATCTCCAGCTCCCGTTTTAAAAACTCGATCAGTTTTTCAGCGTTATACTTGAGGATCTCATGAACATCGGTCTCCCAGGGCTGGCCATCCTTGATGACAATGACCTGCGAGGTGAGCGATACTTCGCATTCGGTAAACCCGTAGAGCGCATCGAGCATCTCTTCGGCATACTGTCCGCGGGGCAGCTTAATTTCGATTTCGACATCTCTAGCGGTATAGTCGTTGATGGCGTCGATCTTGATCTTGCCTTTCTTGGCGGCTTCGTCAATCGACCGGATGAGGCTCTCCGTTGTCGTTCCATAACAGATGTCGCGTATGATGAGCGTTTTGTCATCTTTGATCTCGATTTTGGCGCGCAGCTTGATTTTGCCTCGGCCTTTGTCGTACTCGCTTTTGTCCATGATTCCGCCGGTGGGGAAATCAGGGAAAATCTTAAAATCATTACCCTCAAGATGGGCAATCTCGGCTTCTAAAAGCTCGCTGAAATTATGAGGCAGAATATGCGTCGACATGCCGACGGCAATCCCGTCAGCGCCCTGCATAAGAAGCAGCGGGATCTTCGCCGGCAGCGTCACTGGCTCCATATTGCGGCCGTCGTACGAGGGGATCTTTTCCGTGATGTCGGGATTGAACATCGTCTCGCGGGAGAGTGGCGAGAGGCGCGTCTCGATATACCGTGCCGCCGCCGATGGATCGCCTGTGAAGAGGTTCCCAAAGTTCCCCTGCCGGTCCATCAGAAAACCTTTTTGCGCCAGATTGACAAGCGCTTCATAGATCGGCGCATCCCCATGCGGATGGAGCATCATCGTTTGCCCTACAATATTGGCAACCTTATGAAGTTTGTCGTCATTTTGCTTCCAAAGCGTCTCCAGAATGCGTCTTTGCACGGGCTTGAGGCCATCGACCACATTCGGAATGGCCCGATCAAGAATGACGTAAGAGGCGTATTGAAGGAAGTGATCCTTCATTTGTTCTTTTAAGTCGTCCATTCGTCACTCTTTAAATTAGTCATTATGAAATTTTTCCGCTCGGGAGTATTTTTCCCCATGTAAAATTCAAGGGTCGGCTTGATGTCAGACAGATTTTCGACGGCAACGGGAATCAGTCGAATGTCTTTGGCGATAAATTGCTTAAACTCATCGGGTGAAATCTCTCCAAGGCCTTTAAAGCGCGTGATTTCGATGCCTTTCTTGAGTTCTTTAACAGCCGCTTCTTTTTCCTCGATCGAATAACAGTACATCGTCTTTTCTTTATTTCTCACTTTGAAAAGAGGTGTCTGCAAAATAAAAAGATGGCCGTTCATCACCAGCCCTTCGAAATAGGTCAAAAAGAACGTCGTTAAGAGATTCCGGATGTGCATCCCATCGACATCGGCATCGGTGGCAAGGATGACCTTGCTATAGCGGAGGTTTTCAATATCATCCTCAATATTGAGCGCCGACATCAGGTTGTACATCTCTTCGTTTTTGTACAGCTGATCCAGTTTCATCCCATGGACATTCAGCGGCTTGCCGCGCAGTGAAAAAACCGCTTGGGAAAGAGGATCTCTTGTCATGACAATCGATGCGGAGGCCGATTCACCTTCCGTCAGAAAAATCATCGACCGATCGCCTTCTTTAGTTCCATCGCCCAGGTGGTATTTGCAGTCGCGCAGTTTCGGGATTTTAAATGAGATCTTCTTCTGCTTGTCTTTGGCTTCTTTTTTTACGGCGGCGAGCTCTTTTCGAAGCTTTTCATTAAATTCAATCCGCTCAAGTATCTTTTTGCCGACCTCAGAGTTTTTATAGAGCAGATCTTGGACCGCATCCTTTACTTCTTGTACAATAGGCCCCCGGATCTCGTTGTTCGATAGTTTATTCTTCGTCTGAGACTCGAAAACCGGATCCTTCACCTTTACCAAAATAGCGCCCACAATCCCTTCCCGGACATCGACACCTTGGAAATTCTTTTTCGCATACTCATTGACCCCTTTCAGAATCCCTTCGCGGAAGGCAGAGAGGTGGGATCCGCCGTCTTGCGTATATTGACCGTTGACGAAAGAAAAATACGTCTCGCCGTAGCCGGATGAGTGGAGAAATGCAAACTCCAGCGTCTTGCCCTTATAGTGAAGCGGCTCATAGAGGCGGTCTTCTTTCACTTCATCATTCAAAAGGTCAAGAAGTCCATGTTCGGACCAGATCGTCTCTCCATTAAATAAGAGCGTAAGGCCGGTGTTGAGATAGGCATAGTTCCAGAGCCGTTTTGTGATCAGCTCTTTTTGGAAGCGGAACTTCTTAAAGATCTCAGTATCAGGGATGAATTCGACATAAGTGCCATTCGGCTCTTTCGTCTTCCCTTTCTTTTTATCCTTCAGCACGCCTCTTGCAAATTTAGCTTCGACAAACTCTCCATCTCGGTAGCTTCTCACGAGAAAATGAGATGAAAGAGCGTTTACCGCCTTAGTTCCAACGCCGTTAAGGCCGACGGAGAATTGGAAGACATCATCATTGTATTTGGCGCCTGTGTTGATCTGGCTGACGCACTCGATCACTTTTCCAAGAGGGATGCCGCGGCCGAAGTCGCGCACGGAGACTTGCGATTTCTTGTCATCGAGCTCTATTTCAATCTTAGCGCCATGGTGCATGATGAACTCATCGACCGAGTTGTCGATGACTTCCTTCAGCATGACATAGATCCCGTCATCTGAGTGGGAGCCGTCTCCCAGACGGCCGATGTACATGCCGGATCTAAGCCTTATGTGCGATAAAGCATCTAGAGTTTTTACGGTGCTTTCATCGTATTTCTTAGCCATATTCTTAAAAGAGCGTATTCCTATTAAAATGTCAAATGATCTGCGTGAGTATACTGATCGACATCAATTTTGTGAATTTTGTCGTTTTGAAAAGAAAAAGATGCAAGTTTTCCTCAGTATGTCCAGTTTTTCTGGACATACTGAGGAAAACTTGCATAGTAGTAATAGCCAAAGCTTTTTAAAGTAACCGACAAACGAAATGATATGAACGATATAATGATATAAATGATAAATCAGGATTAATATCATTTATATCATTTTTTTATTCGGACTACACAATATTGGAACTGGACATTTGCGAGCTTGTTATGACCGTTTTTGACGGCTCGCCGGCAATTTCACGGACGTAGTGGGGGATGGCGTAGCCGGGAAGGCAGGTCCGCAGCTGTTCGAGAAGGGAGAGGCCGGTTTCATCATCCACTTTAAAATGGGCCGATCCCTGGACCTGGTCCAACTGATGCAGGTAATAAGGCATCACGCCGATATTGACCAACGTCTCAAATAAGGTCTTTAATGTAAGAAGGTTGTCGTTCACGCCTTTGAGTAAAACGGCCTGGTTAAGGACAGGTATGCCCAGCCGCTGGATTTTTTTTAAGGCGGCTACGACCTCTTCGTCCAATTCCCTTGGATGATTGACATGGACGATGAAAACGATCTGAGCTTTGGCGGAGGCTAAAATATTTAAAAATGATTCATCGATCCTCTCCGGGATTCCGATCGGAAAGCGCGTATGAAACCGGATCCGCTGTACATGAGTTATAGAGGACAAATCTTGGAGAAGCGCGCCTAACACTTGATCGGAAAGAGAAAGAGGGTCGCCGCCGCTTAAAATGATTTCCTCCAGCGTACAATCCTGGGAGATCGCCTCAAGTTCTGAGGCAAATAATTTTTGCTGTGTTTCATAGGGGAATTTTTGCCTAAAACAAAACCTGCAATGCATCGCGCAGGAGCTGGTGCATAACAGTAGGGCCCTGCCAACATATTTATGTAAAAGCTTCCCTGTTTTTTGAGCTGAACCGTCGCCGACGGGATCTGCGCAAAACCCGACCGATTCTGCCATCTCATCTCTCAAAGGAACAAACTGCCTCAAGATCGGATCATCTAAATTATTTTTTTCAATTTTCTCCGCCAATCGACGCGGAAGATTAAGCGGGAATGCGCTCTTTTGGAGCACTTCACGCGCATTTTCTTCATCCAGCTCTAAAAATTCAACCAGCGGCTTCCACTGATTAAAATTATCTTTTTGAATTTGTCTCCAGGGGATCATGGGTCAATTTTACTCGGAACTACAGTTTCTATCCAGTCGTAACGAGTTTTTTGTTCGAGATGGTCTCGCGGGAGACCTCGGCGCCAAGGGACGCAAGCTTTTCGACCAGGTGCTCATAGCCTCGGTCGAGGAAGTGAGCGCCGGAGATGTTGCTAGTATCGGGAGCCATGAGGGCTGCAAGGACGTAGGCAAAGCCAGCGCGCAGGTCGGGGATCGTGATGTCTTTTGAGATAAGCGGAGTCGGGCCTTTGACAACGATGCTGTGGCAGTAGTTGTGCGATTTGAACCTGCATGGAACGCTTCCAAGGCAATGCGTGAAGAGTTGGATGTCGGCGCCCATTTCATTTAATGTCTCTGTATAGCCAAAACGGTTTTCATAAACGGTCTCGTGGACAATCGAGTGGCCCTCGGCTTGAGTGAGCAGCGCGACAAACGGCTGCTGCCAATCGGTTAAGAATCCGGGATGGACGTCTGTTTCGAGTAATATGCCGCCCTTAAGAGGTCCGCGGTAGAAAAACTCGATGCCGTTGTTGCGGACATGAAAGCCGGCCCCGATTTCGCGGAGCTTGTTCAAGAACGCAATCATGTTGCCATGCTGCGCGCCTTCGACAAACACTTTCCCTTTCGTGCTGATCGCTGCCATGCCGAGCGATGCGGCTTCGATCCGATCGGTGACGACGGTGTGCTCAACTTCAAAAAACTCTGTCGCGGCTTGTATGCGGATCGTACGATCGACATCAACGACAATGGCAACGCCGAGTTTTTGCAAGAAAAGAACGAGGTCGATGATCTCGGGTTCAGTCGCTGCGTTTTTAATGACGGTAGTGCCTTTGGCTCTGCAAGCGGCAAGGATGGTATTTTCGGTTGCGCCGACAGATGGATAGGGAAGCTCGATGAGCGTTCCGCGCAGGCCATGGTGCGCTCTTGCAAAATAGGCGCCTTCTTTTTTCATGTCGCGGAATTCAATCGTCGCGCCGAGTTTTTCAAAAGCGGAAATGTGGAAGTCAACGGGCCGTGGTCCAATCTTGCAGCCGCCGGCGGTCGGCACGATAATATCTTCATCGGTTCTGCCCAGCAGGGCGCCGATCATTAATATAGGAATGCGGTTGGATCCGGAAAACCTTTGCGGGATATAGGTTGTCTTGAGGTGTTTGGTGACAATTTCAATGACGCCTTCTTTTTGATCCCAGTGTACATCGCTGCCGATCTCTCTGCATAGATCGACGGTCACTTCAACTTCTAAAATGTTTGGAACATTGAAAAAGACGCACCGTTTGTCGGAGAGGAGCGATGCAACGAGCAGTTTGGTCACGGCGTTTTTTGCGCCGGCGGCTTTCACTTGGCCTTCGAGGGGGCGGCCCCCTTTAATTTTCAATATATCCATGTCTTTCTCTCATATCTCGATTATTATTATTATGCAATGTCCGCATACAAATTGCGTGCAAATTTCACACCTGCAACTTCTTGAGGAAGGAGCGGTTTGAGATGGCTTGCGGTTTCATAGCTTACTTTAATTGATTCATTTGGGAAAAGACGTTTTGCAATTTGCAGTGCAATCCATCCCATTGTTTTGCGCGCATTGATTTCGACAATCGGGTGTAAAACATCAGATCCCCAGATCATACTGTCGATGCCGGCGTTGCCGAAAAATCCCAGCGACGCCATTTTTTTCAGAGCGTGATGTGCAACTTCTTTGTGTTCTTGCAATTTGGAAAAGTAAGCGCCGAAGATTTTTTCTTCTTCGCCGACTTTTGTGCCGCAGTATCTTCCTTTTTCATCGCAGAGCAAGATTGTAGATCCAACATACGTGATCGATTGATCCGTGCCGATGATCCATTGCGTGCTGAAATCGAGTTTTCGATGAACCCACGGCTCAGCAATCAGTGGCCTGGATGCATTGAACTCGCGCAGTGCGAACGATTTGATCTTATCAAGTGACGCAGGAAGGAGAAGATGTCCTTGTCCTGAAAGTCCAAAACAGCTTTTCAGCACTCTGGGGCCCTCGGTATGTTTTATCCACTTCTCCAATTCTTCCCACGTGTTAATCAGTTGTGCATTTGGGAGTGCTCTAGCTTGCTGAAATGAAAAAGCTTTGGAATTGACTTCTTTGACCACATCCCACGGCGGCATTGGATAGGCAACGCCGCGCTCCTTTGCCCACTTGGCGATATTTCTTGAAAATCCCCACGATTCAATTTGATCATACGGAAAATGTTTTTCGGACAGCAAATGACAGGCAGGGGCATGCAGCGGCATGTCGGTGACGCCAATGCCGTCTCCTTCACGTGCGTACAGCAGGGGCAGGAATTGAAGCTGATGGACGATTGGATTTCGCGTGAGCGCTTTTTCAAGGGGGAGCTCATGCGCCTCTCTCATCTCAAACTCAAGATCGGTATTTGAGATGTGCGCGAGCCGCATCTTATTCAGGGACGATCACAACAACGAGTTCCACACCTAGCCACGACAATCCACCGGCAACAGGATATGCGTCCACCTTAATGCGAACTTCAGACTCTTTTGAAGGATCATTAGGATTGGCCACTACCCAAGCAGGAGTCATGTAAAATTGACCGGAGCGTTGCTTTTGAAAGTAAACATGGCTATAACGTTTCCATCCTTCCGGGATCTGGATCACTTTTTCATCTGAACCGGGCGCTGTATCTGTTGAATAGGCAAAAGCGGTTACTGAGAGCACTTTTGCATTTTCAACTTCTTTGACTTGATCAGGTATCTCATCCTGAGCCGATAAAACAGAGGTTAATAGAAGCATGGCAAAAAATCTGAGTTTCATAAAAATCCTTTTTTTAGTTCTGCCTAATTATGAGGAGCTTTTCAAAAAACACAAGACGTTTTTTTAAACGTCATGTACACTCTTTTGCATGTTTAGAACGGGCATAGGACAAGACAGCCATCGCTTTTTGACAGACGGCTCCTCAAAGCCGTGCAAACTCGGAGGACTCATCTTTGAAGATGTTCCCGGTTTGTCATCCGACTCTGACGGTGATGTTGTGCTGCACGCGATCTGCAATGCTATCACGTCGCTATCCGGCGTGCAGATCTTAGGCGGTCTTGCGCAAGATCTAAATGATAAGGAAGGGATTACCGATAGCGAGGTGTATCTTAAAAAAGCGCTCGAAACCCTCCACCGTTTTACCCTGCAGCATGTGGCGCTTTCCATTGAAGCCATCAAGCCCAGGCTGCAGCATAGGATTGAAGAGATGCGGGATAAGATCGCCTCCCTCCTCAACCTGAATCTGGACCAGGTCGGAATCACCGCAACGACAGGCCAAGGACTCTCCGAAGTCGGTCTGGGAGAAGGGGTTGAGTGTTTATGTATTATTACTGTTAGTACATTGATTTATAAAAACCTTGTCATTGGACTGCGTCAAAGCCCCGGGATTGAGATTGTCGGAGAGGGGGGTAGTATCGAGGGAATACAACCCCCCCTCTCCGACAACTCAATCGCGGGAGCTTTCACGCAACTCCAATGACAAGGTTTTTATAAATCAATGTACTAGTGTAAAAAATTAATTTATTAGCAAATCTGCTATGATGGTGAGCTATGAATTTGTATGAATCCATCCTGGATATCTCTGATAAATATGACGGTATTTTACTCGATGCCTATGGTGTATTTTGGGGCGGAAACGCCATTGGCCTTTTTCCCGGCGCCAAAGAAGCCATGCAGGAGCTCATCTCAAAGGGAAAAGTCGTTGGCGTGCTCTCTAACGCCACGCAGCTGGCCGCCGCCGAGATAGAAAAAGTCGCTAAACAAGGACTGCTGAAAGGCTCCCATTTTCATTTTTTTGTCACATCCGGTGAAATCGCAAAATCGATATTCATGAATGAAGAGCTTCCTTTTTCCACACCGAAGAAAAAGTATTGGCTTTTCACAGCCGCCCATCCTAAATACTCCTCGCCGCAAGCTCTTTTCGATGAGAGCTTTTATGAAGAGACAAAAAACATCGAAGAGGCTGATTTTATTTATTTATCGACTCCGCACCTCCTTGGCGAAGATCAAATCGATCCCGAGATTTTTAGAAACAGAGTACGGGAAATCATGATGTTCAATCTGCCGATGGTGTGCGCAAACCCCGATCGTTTTGCCCATGAAGGAAACCCTCCCCGCCTCGTCGTAAGGCAAGGCTCCATCGCCGCTTTTTATGAGCAGCTGGGCGGTCAGGTGTTCTATATCGGAAAACCGTCGCCCTTAAGCTTTTCTTCCGCAATGAAGCAGTTCCATCTTCACGGAATCACTGATCCTGCAAAAGTGTTGATGGTAGGAGATACGCCCGAGACCGATATAAAAGGCGCCCGCAGCTTCGGTATGTCATCAGCGCTCATCACAGAAACCGGCATCATGAAAGACCGAAAAAATCATCTGCTCCTTACTCATGAAACACCCGTTTATTACATTAAAAGGCTGGCACCCGATGTTTGAACTGCACCCAAATTTTGCCTCCAAAACATTCATCGCCGATCTTCCGCTCTGCCGCTTGCTTCTTGAAGACGAGTCCCATTATCCCTGGATCATGCTGATCCCCAGAAGAGCAAATATCAGCAAAATGATGGATCTTTCACGCGAAGATCAGATGCAGCTCATGATCGAACTCGACCTTGCTCAGAATATTATGTGGGATAAATTTCAACCCGCCCAGCTCAATGTCGCAGCCCTCGGCAACAAAACACCCCAGCTTCACATCCATGTGATTGCACGATTTACAACGGATCCGGCCTGGCCCGCCGCTGTATGGGACCATCCGGTCAGAGCCCGCTATACATCCGAAAAAAAGGAAGAAGTTGTAAAATTGTTGTCTGAAGAATTTCTTGGTTTGTCAACAAAATCTGTTTTGGAGTAGGATCTCCGTTTTTTAAAAGGAGAATCCATATGTCATCAGGACTAGTCACTATCCCCAAGCTGCAAGATCTTTCCATGAATGTACTATTGAAAGAGTGCCGCAGTAAACAGTGGCACAGGATCGACAGCTGCAGGGCACAGGTATCACAACTCACCGACAGTCAGGGAAAGTCTTTATTGATGCGCGCGATCGAGTTAAAAGATGATCGAATGACGGAGGAGTTTATTTGTCGCGGAATTTCCTTATCCATTAAGGATAAATTAGGCAATACGGCTTTGCATTATGCAGCGGAGAGTGGAGTTTCTCAGTACATTACGCTGCTCTTGCAACACTGCGCTATAGATGAAAAAAATTCTTCAGGTCAAACTCCTTTTGATGTGGCCAAAAGCGCAAATATAACAAATATTTTTGTAAAAAGTGTATTGTCGAAAGCCCTTTGTTGTTTGAGAAGTCAAGGCGCCCCTGATCCTACACCTTGGCTTGAGGCGCTTCTTACCAGCTTAGAAAAAAATTACAAAGAGCAATGTGAGAACGTAGGCTTGTGTTTGGAACTAATTGGACAGTGTTATTTTGTGCAATTTGAATATGCAAAGGCTCTTGAAGCAGTTGAAAAAGCACAAAAAATTCTAGGACAGAAATTAAGTAAAGTGAGTTTAAGTATGATGGGAGATTGTTATTACGAAACTGAGAAGTATGATGAAGCGATAGGGATATTTAATTGGTTGTTTCACATTGGGTTCCATACAAATAGATTAGAATTTCTTTTTCGCCTCGGAGATTGTTACGAAAAGCTCGGAATAGACGACAAGGCTAAGGAATACTTCGAAGAAGCCAAAAAATTACATAAACAAGAACGTTTAGAACGCTGGGCAAATAGTCGGGTCCCCATCAATATACGTCTGCAAGGTATCGTTTCTCGTGACGGAGTTTTTTAAGATACGCTTTGGCGTCATCGGAGGATAGACGGCCGTGAGATGTGCAAATCTGCAAGATGGCAGATTCAACTTCTTTCGCCATCGGATCGGCGTCGCCGCAGACGTAAAAATGGGCGCCTTCTTCAAGCCATGACCATATCTCCAAGCCTTTTTCGAGCAGCCTGTGCTGCACATAAAGTTTATCTGCCTGATCACGGGAGAAAGCTAGATCCAGATAGAGTTTTTTCTGCTCGGCCAGCGATGTCCAATACTCTTCGTAGAAAAAGTCTGTTTTTTGATTCCGCTCGCCGAAGAAGAGCCAGTTTTTGCCGGGCGCGTTGTGATGCAGCCGCTCTTGCAGGAACGCGCGGAAGGGAGCAACTCCGGTGCCGGGGCCGACCATGATGATCGGAGCTTCATGGCTTTCCGGAAGCGTAAAATGAGGCGTCGGCTGCACGTAGCAGGGAACGATTTCTTCAGCGCGGTGGCATAAGAAATGACTTGCCACACCATAGCGGAGTTCATTGTTATGCTCAAAGGTTGTGAGCGCAACCAAGAGATGCACTTCATCGGGATGGAGGAGCTGGGAAGAGGCAACCGAGTAAAAGCGGGGAAGCAGCGGCGATAGGGCTGCAAGAAACTGCGGCAGCTCAAACGGAAGATGGCCATAGCGGAGGGCCAGATCCACTACATCCATGCCAGCCGGATCAAAAATGGGATCGAATTGTTTGATGAGAGCGGCTCCGACGCGCGCCAAATTCGCCTGCGTCTCAAGGTAGTCTTTTAAGAGGAAAGGATGGTTGGTTCGCGGGTGCATCACAGGAGTTTCAGGATCCAGCTTGAAAGCATTCAGGATGCGCCCCACAATTTCAGGATCATTATGGGCATAGATGCCGAGAGAATCGCCCACCTTAAACGTCAGCCCTGATCCGGCAATGTCTAAAGTCACGTGGTACGTAGCTTTAGTCGACCCGCTCTTTGTAAGACAGTAGCGGTCTTTGATCTTCGCCGGAAATGGATGGGTCCGATGATAATGGGTCATAGGCTTTGGCAGTTCTTGCTTTCCCATCCGTCAGAGAGAGCATCCATTTTCTTATTGGAGATGCCTCCCAGGAATTCGATGGAGTTTAGAAGCCGCGCCCTGCACCGGTCTTTACCGAGCAGTTCAAATGAATCATATAGCGGAGGTCCATTCATTTTACCCATGAAGGTCGCATAGAGAAGCGGTATGAGCACTTTTTTATGAACGACGCCAAACACTTCGGCAACATCTTTGGATGCTTTTTCGATTCCTGCGCGCGTCCAGTTTTCTTGCTCGTCCAGGCTCCAAATAACCGCTTGCAAAATGAAAGCCGCTTTTTCCGGAGTGATCCCTGTCGGCGCAAACATTTGCTGTGTATAGGGAAGATGGTTCACAAATAAGAATGAGCAAAGCTCGATGAACTCGGCAAATGTTTTGATGCGCGTGTGGCAGAGCGGCATCAGTTTTTTCATGAACTCATCGTTAAAGCCCCAATTGCGGATCTTGTTCCAAAGCTGATCCACCGGAACAGTATTGATGAGATATTGCTGGTTGAGCCAGTCGAGTTTTTGAACATCGAAGAACGCTCCCGATACGCCGATGCGCTTTGGATCAAATGCGGCGATGATCTGATCGAGAGAATACATCTCTTGATCATTCAGCATCGAATAACCCATCAGCGTCATAAAGTTAACAAACGCTTCCGGTAGATATCCGCTGTCGCGGTAGTAGAAAATCGAAGTAGGGTTTCTGCGTTTTGAGAGTTTTCGTCCATCTTTCCCCAGAAGAAGCGGCATGTGCAAATATTGAGGAGGCGTCCATCCGAAACTTTCATAAAGAAGAATATGTTTTGGAGTTGAGCTGATCCACTCGTCCCCGCGGATCACGTGGGAGATTTCCATCAAGTGATCATCAACGACGTTGGCTAAATGGTACGTTGGAAATCCATCCGACTTGAGCAGCACTTGATCATCGATATCGGACCATGGATAGGTGATGCGGCCTTTGATTCCGTCTTCGAACACGCATTCTCCGGTGAGAGGCACTTTGAGGCGGATGACATACGGCTGGCCCGCTTTTTCCCTATCGGCCACTTCAGCCGGACTTAGGTTGCGGTATCTGCGGTCGTATCCGACGCGATGGCCCAGCTTGGAGGCCATCTCTCTCATCTCCGCCAGCTCTTCGGGTGTTGCAAAGCATTTGTAGGCTTTGCCGGCATCCAAAAGGTCCTGGCAATGTTTTTGATAAATCGCGGTACGCTCAGATTGACGGTACGGCCCAAACGGCCCGCCAACATCCGGACCCTCGTCCCACTTGATGCCGGCCCATTGGAGCGCTTTATAAATATTTGTTTCATATTCAGGGCGCGAACGTGTCTGGTCGGTATCCTCGATTCTAAGGATGAACGTTCCATTATAGCGTTTGGCAAAAATTAAATTGAAAAGGGCCATATAGGCAGTTCCTACATGAGGATCGCCGTCGGAGAAGGTGCAATGCGTACGCGTACATCCATGAATTATCCTACTTGTGTGGGCCTCTATTGTCCCCTAATAAAGGATAGAATTCAAGTTATGTCAGATCGGTTGAATTCAAATATTAATTATATTGTTGGTTTTGTTGGAGACCCTGTTTCATATGTCGGGATGAAGTTCCCCGTCCCCGCTAGCCCTCTTGAGCTGATAGCGACTTTGTCAAATCCAATTTCTGGGCGCCTTCCCCACTGCTAGCATATCGATTACATCTAAAAGAGCTTTTGTCTCAGCAACATCAAAGTGTTGAAATTTTAAAAAACAATCTCTAGGAAGTTTGCTAAGCTCTGCTCGTTGTCTTTCAAAAGCAAGAGCAATAGAAAAGCTGCTCAAAAAAATTCCCACGGATGGACAAAGAACGTATTGACGTAAAAAATTTAACGCATATGAATTTTTATTCATATAATCTGAAACAGCCCAAGCCGCCAATAATATTCCTGATGCAACTCCTGAAACAATTCCAATCCTCTCCGAGAGTTTCACGGAGAACATAATATTAGTGCCCTTAGAGTAATAGATTTGAATCTCTTGGGGGAAAGTTAAAGCTTGAGTTCTTGGACGTCTAAAAGTAAAAATACTAAACACTGCTAGAGTAGTGATTATGGCAGAATATCCACCATATTCTGCGCTCCGAAATACACGATTCCCCAACGAATTCTTAATGGAGTGAACTTTGCCGAGATGTAAGGCGCCTGTGACGCACGCAAAAACGATGAACAATCGAGAACCAAACATCGATACATTTCTTTCAAACCTGGACACATTATCAATAATAGGCAATGTAGAGTCGAAGGGACTATCCCAATAGGGTCGATCGATTAGTCCATGAACTAAATCACTTAGATCAATAGCAAGGGCAACATAAGACATCTTAAATCCTCAAATGATAAGCAGCATTATTTTATGCTGCTAGCTCTTTAGAGACAAGCGAAGGATTTTATTACCCCCTTTGAATAGTTGATAAATGGGTACGGAAGTCAAATATGCCATGCTCATTTGTCTGTTTCTTACATTTGTTGTAGGTCAAGTACTGCAATATTAGTGTGAACCCTGCTAATGGTGTCTCATTGCCAGTTATTAGTTACGGCGGCTCTCAACTTGTAATTGAGTTTATTGTTAATGGAGGTTCCATAGATCTGTTCTTAAGGCCGTCAGAGTGCAAGCGATAATCCGAAACAGAGCCAGATTTGGAGATGCAAAATAACGTGCAGTGTGTTCGGGACTACATGATCCCCTATTGGGGGCAAAAAGGAATGCGTATTTCGGTATTCTTCGAAGCCGGCTTTGCTGCCATGAAATAAATAACTGCCTCCAAAGTAGGGAATCCACCATGCGGTGAGGGTTCCCAAGGTGATGAGGCCATAAATAGTCACAAAGATGAGGCGGGCCCAAAAAGGGAAGGGATTGTGGAGGTAGAAAAGAGTAATCACTAGAGGGATAAGTACCAATCCTCCATTAACGAGCGACCCAATCAGGCGGGATTTGAATGAATGCGCTGCTTTTAATGCCTTCAGATCAGTCAGCTGAGGGATATCAATCCAATCGTGAAGGATCATGAAAAAGAACAAAAGAATTTGCAGCGCAAGAAATAATGTTATCATTAGGAGGCAGTTGCAAAACTCGGGGATTGTCGATTTTCTGGATTATTGTGGGCTGTTTTTTTCTTCATGAAGAGGAGGTCTTTCATGACGTTCACGGCTTCCTGGAGCTGGATGTCGTTGGCGCCGAGGGGAGGAGTTTCAGTAAAGCTTTTGTCTGAAATGATCTTGATGAGGTTTTGGTGGTCGATGTCGTTCTGCAGGCGATAGGAGGAGTTCTTTAGGAGCAGGGGGAGGACCGGCTTATAGGTAGTAACCACTTGCTGCAGATACGGTTTGTAGAGCTTTGACACTTGATACCGGTGGAGGAGGGGGATATCGGAGAGATCGTCTTGGAATGAGGGGTCAATCTCGTCGTACTCAAGCGGATATTTGGCAAACCTCTCGCCGATTTCCATCTCTGAATAATGTCCCGGAACCACGATATCTGCTTTCACGCCGACTTTTTGAGGAGTTTTTCCGGAGGCTGTATAATACCGTCCGCGTGTGACTTTGTATTCGCCTTTCGTGTTTGTTTTTCCATAGTTGGAAGATTCGAGTGTGAAGGTCTGAAATGTTCCTTTTCCGAAGGTTTCCGTGTCGCCAAGAATGAGAGCTCGTCCATATTCTTGGAGTGTTTGCGCGACAATTTCTGAGGCGGAGGCGCTGAACCTGTTGGTTAAAATGATCAAAGGGCCGTCCCAGGCGGGAGCTGATTCAAGGTTGCGGAGGCGCTGGATATAGCCTGTGTTATCTTTGATCGAAACAACCACGCCTTTGTTCATAAAGAGGCCTGCAACGGAGACGGCCTGGGGAAGAAGGCCCCCCGTATTGTTCCTTAAGTCGAGGATGACGCCTTGCAGTTTATGCTCTTTTTTCAGTTTTTCGATCTCTTCCTGCAAGTCGGTTCCCGATGAATATTGCTCATCCTGGTAAAAAGAATGGAGCTTGAGTATGCCTATAACGCCGCTGCCAAAAGGCTCAAAACTGGCGTCAAAACGGCTCTCTTTTAGGACGATTTCTCCCCGTACAATTTGTACATCGAATTTCTTGTCTTCGGCGTTCTCTTTTTGCCTTAAAAATGTCAAATGTACGGTGGTTCCCTCGGGGCCCTGGATGAGATCAATCGCATCGTAAATATCGAGGCCGATCACGGGCTCATGGTTGACAGCGATAATTCGGTCTCCGATTTCCACTTCTGTGTGCTTGCTCAAGGGGCTGTTTTCTAGAACACGGACAATGGAAAGGCCGTTTAAATCATCCCGCAGCTGCGCTCCAATGCCAAATAGCCTCTGCTGGACTTGCCGCATCAGCTGATTGGCCTCCGAAGGGGTAAAATACGAGGTTTGGGAATCGAGGGCGGATGAGGTTGCCTTCAGGACATGGGTAAGAAGGGAATGCTCTCTTTTAAGAGGGTCGTTTGTAAGAAGTCCATCCTCTCGGGTGAGCCTTCTTTTTTCGAGCCTTTTCTTAAACTGAAGCTGCTCTTCGGGGGTTAAAATTCGACGGGCCGTTTTCATTTGCAGGCCATGAATTCTTCTAAGCCTGGTTTCCAGATCGGCTTCTGTTTTGGCCCATGTCATATCTTTAAATTCTTCAGGATCAACGTCTTCTAGAGGCGCCTCAAGATCGAGCTTTTCCTGAATGTTGCGGCGCCTTTCAATCGATGCGAGCATCACATCGTACATCTTTTTGAACTCTGAAAAGTCCTCTTTTTTGATTTGGGACACGATGGTTTCCAACTTTTCTGGAGTGGCGTCTGTCCATGGAAGTACTTCAGAATCAATAAGATAGCAATAGGTGGGATCGAGCTCTTGAAAGAAATTATTTAAAGTTCGTGATATAAGTTCCTGGTTTAAAGTATGATGGGTGGCATGTGCCCTCAGGATCTCATTGATCTTCGTGTGAGCATCATGAGGAGTAAGTTCTGGGTGTTTAGCTGCCAGAATAAGAGGTAGAAACAGGAGGATTGCCGTATTAAACCACTGAATTTTCATAAAAAAATTGCTCCTGAAGGTTGGCCGTAGGTTATACTATGCCAGGGGTTTATGACGATTAAAATAATTTTTATAGGCTAACCCATTGAGTTTCTTTGAGCTAGACCCTTGATTTCAATTCGTTTTTATGACATAATTAATAATCTATTAGAGCATAATAACTTTTAATAAATAAAAGCTGCAATAGAAACAGAACATGTTGAAAGACAAGAATTTTGGGATCACATAAGTGGCTCAAACAAAGTTATATGAAGTTATATGTTAGGAGGAAAAACAATGATTAACGACTCACAAAACCAAATGCAGAACACTGATGAAGTGAACGGCAAGAGGGTCGTATCGATTACTGAAGCAGCTCGGATCAACAACGTAACGCGTCAAGCGATCTACGTTGCGATCAAACAACGTAAGTTGAAAGCACACAAAGATTCAACACGCTGGACGATTGATCTTAACGATCTGGAAGAGTACCGAAAACACAAATATTCTCGTACGAAATCAATGTTCGACGGGGAACTATTATTTGATAATGTTAAAGGTTATTATTCTGTGAATCAGGTTGCTCAGTTATTGGGCGTACCCGCACAAAAAATCTACTATGCGACACGAGTAGGCTTACTTAAAGCTATTCGAAAAGGCGCTGCTTGGGTCATTCACGCAAATGACGTGAAAGGCTATCAGGAGAACTACCTGAGCAAGAAGAGCACGCAGTCTCAAGTTGGATAATTAAGAACTGATCAGCGTAGTTAACGCAAGAGTGGCAATGCCAAAAAACTAGGATTTGGCATTGCCTCTTTTTTTTGACCTCAAATCTGCCATTTTATTGAAGTGTTAAATCGGGAATTCGGGCTATATTCTTTCGGCAAAAGGAGAAAACGTGGCTGTACGTCTGTTAATAGATATTAATACATATAAGGTTGCTGCTCAGATGAGTCAGGATGGGGTACGGATATTTGACAATAGGGTGCCTCAATCGCCAGATGGGAAGATTATTTGCAGTAGACGTTACTGCTGGGTGCCTGAGAAGGAATATAGAGAGGCGGACGCCATTGCGCAAAGGGTGGTGGATCGTATCATCAGTGAGGCTCTCGATACTACGGAGGAGACTTAGATCACTCTAAAGTCGCGGACTTGGAGCTGGATGCTGGTTTTGCTCAGGAACGTGTTGATGTGGGGGCTGAAGGCGAGGTGCAGGGAGAGGTTCTTTTTAAGCAGCTCAGGGCGTCTATCGGCCATTCCAAAGCCGATGCCTTCGAGCATACGGTCATTTTGGTCAAAGTAGAGTTTTAGATGTGATTTTCCGACGACTTTAGGGGGCCAGATTTGCTTGACGTCGCAATAGAAGATGGGGACGGGGTTTCCGTTGCCGAACGGCTCGAGCAGGTAGAGCGATTCCATAAAGTCAAAGGTGAGATCGCCGAAGGAGATCTTTGCATCGAGCTGGAGCTTGGTGCGGATGTCTTGTTCTTTAAGGGAGCGGTTGACGGCATGAATGAATTTATTCTTAAATTCCGGGATGTTTTTCTCTGCGATCATGAGTCCTGCGGCATAGTCGTGCCCTCCGAAGTTGAGGAGGAGCTCGCCGTTTTCTTTAAGGGTGGGCAGGAGCGGGAATTCTGAAATAGTCCGCATCGACCCTTTTCCAATTCCGTCGTCAATGGCGATGACGAGGGTGGGCCGATTGTATTGTTTGGCAATACGGGCAGTAATGATGGGGATGATGCCTGGGTGCCATTTATCGGAGTGGATGACAATCGCTTTTTCTTGGAGGATTTCGGGGTGCGTGGTGAGCAAATTATCGATGTCTTCGGAGTCTTTTCTCTCAATTTTTTGTCTTTCTTGATTGTAGTTGTCGAGTTCTTTAGCGAGAATTTCAGCGTCATGGGGATCGCGGCAGAGAAGGATTTTCACGCCTTTGTTGGGGTCTGCAATTCTGCCCAGGCTGTTAATGCGGGGGGCCACTTTGGAGGCGATCTCGAGCGGGGTGATTTCGGAGAGGCGGACGTCTGGAGAGCTGGCACAGTTTTCCTAGGCCGATCCGTTTTGTTTTTCGCAGCTGGCGGAGGCCATAACGGACTAAGATGCGGTTTTCTCCAACGAGGGAGCCCATGTCGGCAATGGTTCCGAGAGCCACGAGATCGAGGTATCTTTTCAGGTCGATTTTTCCGGAACTGAGCTTTCCTTCTTCTACGAGTTTGTTGGAGACGGCATGCGCGAGCTTGAAAGCTACGCCGACGCCTGTAATTTCGCGGTTGGGATAGGTGCTGCCTTGGACTTTAGGGTTCAGGGTGGCGATGCAGTGGGGTAGACGCGCTGTCGGCTCATGGTGGTCGGTGACGATGATATCGATTTTGCGGTCGGCGGCATCTTTTGTTTCGCTGGCAGCTGTAATTCCGCAATCGACGGTGATTAAAAGGGAGCATCCTTGCGAGGTTGCATAGGAGAGAGCGTCGAGGATTAAGCTTTTGATTGAGCGCGATGCGGTTGGAAATATATGAAAAAACAGGTACGCCGAGATATTCAAAAAATTCGGTGAGCAGGGTAGTTCCCGTAATTCCGTCGACGTCGTTATCGCCGTAGATCAAAATTTTTTCTTTATCTTCGAGGGCTTTTAAAACGCGGTGGACGGCTTTATCCATATCCAAAAAGAGGTCGGGATCGTGCAGCTCCGGTAGCTTTGCATAGAGGAAATCATGGATCTCATCGAGGTCGTCAAAGCGGCGCGAGGCTATGACCTGGGCAGTGACGGGATGGATGTTGAATTCATCAACGATTTCTTTAATCCAAGCCGGATCCTGCTTTGGATAAATCCAAATGGGAGAGTCCGTGCCTTTTGATCTAGGGTTCATTTATCGTTATGACTCCCTGTTTTTGCTGCTGTCTATTATGGAAGAATTGCATTAGAGGAGCGGCGATAAACAGAGATGACAGAGTTCCAAAGATGACACCGATTGCCATGATCAGCGCGAATCCAAACAGCGTGCTTCCTCCCAGGAGGATAAGCGGTATTAACACCAGGAGTGTGATCCCTGAGGTCATTAAAGTACGGCTGAGTGTTACGTTCAAAGCATGGTTGATAATTTCTGTCAGGCTCCGTTTTCTCATAAGTCGAACATCTTCGCGGATTCTATCAAAAACAATAATTGTGTCATTTAAAGAATATCCGACGATGGTCAGAAGCGCTGCAACAGTATGTAAATCAAGCTGGATCGGGACTCCGAGTACGTTTAAAATAGCCAGGACGCCAAGGCAGAATACCACATCGTGGAGGAGGCAAAGCGTTGCCGAGATGGCATATTTATATTCGAAGCGGAGCGTAATGTAAGCTAGAATGCATAGAAGGGCGATGGTGATTCCGACGAGGGCATTTGTCTTCATTGTTTCAGACATTTGTCCGCTGATGGCAGTCCACTGCTCCCCTAAATCTTGAAGCGCCGGAGCGCTTAATTGGATACCATCTTTTTGAAGAGCGTCAACGATCCAAACGATTTTAGGGTTCCCTTCATAAGGGTATCCGCCCACATTGGTTGTTGCAGGCAGCTGATAGAATGGCCTTCCTTTTTGCTCCAGGCTGCGGCTTAAGAAAATACGGACCTGGTTGGAAGGGTTCAGTTCGCGGATCTGCAGCTCTTGTGAATAGACGCCTTGCTTGATGAGCGCATCTTCAACGTGAGTGCGGTAATTTTTTTCTGCTGAAACAGGGAGGTCGACCGTGAGGGCATAGCCGCCGGTAAAGTCCATTCCCATAATATTTTGTTTATGAGCGATCAGCAGGAATGAGCCTACTAAAATGACAATGGCAGAGACAATCACCGTCGGTTTAGTGAACTTTAAGAAGTTAAAATTGGCCGACTTGATGAAGTTGGACATTTTGAGTTCTTTATGTTCAGGATTGAGCACCCACCAGCTAAAGAAAAATTTAGTCATGAAGAGGGATGAAAAGAGGGAAGTGACAATTCCGATAATCAAGGTGACGGCGAATCCGCGGATCGGGCCCGCATCAAAATTCAGCAGGATTAATGCTGCGATGAGGGTTGTGATGTTGGAGTCGACGATCGCGGAGAATGCTTTGCGGTAGCCGGCATGAACGGCAGAGGCAATGCGTCCGGTTACGGCGAATTCTTCACGGATCCTTTCAAAAACGAGGACATTGGCGTCAACGGCCATCGCGACTGCCAGGATCACGCCTGCGATCCCTGCAAGGGTGAGTGTAGCGCCCAGATTTTGATAGGCAGCCCACATGATCAGGAGGTTGACCAGGACGGCGCCTGAGGCGATCACTCCGCCGAAGCGGTAGTAGGCGACCATGGTGCCCATAGCCAGGACGAGTGAAATAATCGTTGCGATAATGCCGTTAAAGCGTTCTTTTCCGCCGAGCTCAGGGCTTACGTTTTTCTCGGATAGGATGCGCGGTGTAAAGCTGAGAGAGCCTGCTTTGAGGTCAGACTCCAAGCGGCTGATTTCCCGCTGAGTGAAGCTTCCTGTGATGGAGGCGCTGTCTCTAAGGGCTGAGTCGAGCGTTGGAGCTGTGATGACGGAGCCGTTTAAGATGACGGCCATTCTCCATCCGTATCCTCTTGAATACGTTTCATTGGGCGTTCCGGCAACTTTTTCTTTGGCAAATTGTGACGTCCATGCTTGAAGGTCATCCCGCGGCGACGTTTTAACGCCGTCTTTTCCGCTGCCGGAGCTTTGGACTCCAAAGGCAAGGAAATTTCCTCTTGATGGGTCGTAGTTTGCGCGGATGTTGTCCAGGCTGGATCCTTCAAGGGCGTAGTTTTTAAACACGATGAGAAGAGGATGGGTCTGTCCATGCCACTGCGTAAAGTCATCGCCTCGATAAAGCGTGATTTTTGAGAAGGTCGTGTCGTAGTTGCCGCTTCCGCCGGTTTCTTGGGGAAGAGCGAGGCGCAGCCCTTGATCGTAGAGCATTTTTGCTGCAGCGCTGCGGGGTTGGACGGCATCGGCGCTAGAGGACTCTCCATAGAGGTGGCGCCACGCGATCGCATTAATGTCATCGCTCTCTTTTTTGCCGGTCACAACGGCTTCATTCCACACTTCCTGGAGGAATCGATGCGTTGTTTCTGCAAGATTAGGGTTTGTCATGAATTTTTCATTCATGATGTGAAAATACATCGAAGAGGCTTTTACAAGCTCGGCAGCTGAAAGAGATTGAGATCCTGGGAAGTCAAGGGCGATTGAATTGCCTTCTTGACGGATGCTGACCTCGGAAATGCCCATTTTATTAACTCTTCCGTAGAGCTCGCTGATGCCTTGTTTGATGTCGCTCTCGTTTGTAACGAGCTTATTGTTTGCATCTCTAAGTTCCAGCTGGACGGTTTTTCCGCCGGAAAGATCGAGTCCCCAACGAATGACTTTACGTTCATCGCCGCGGAAATATTTGATGAAGCTGAGTTTTAAATTGTCCAAGAGTGCGTTTTTAGTCGGCGCAGGAACATCGAATTTCGAAGTTCCTTTGATATCGACTTGGGCCGAACGGTAGTCATCTCTCCATTTCAGAAGATCTTCATGGATTTGATTGTCGATTTTATTTTCTGTTAAAATACGCTGCTCTAAATTGGTGAACTCCAGAACGGCAAACCGTTTGGTTCCATGAACAGTAAAATTCTCGCGTGTGGCTTTCAAAAGATCTTGGTAATAGTCTTCCTGCTCAAAAATAAAATCAGATCTGTATTCGGAGGCGATCGGGTAGGCGCCGCCCGGATATCCGACAAAGCCGCTTTTTTGAAGGAGTGTGCGGAGTTCGTTGAAGTCTTGCAGAAATTGTTTTGCACCTTCGGAATCGCTGCTTTCGTATCTTTGAAGAATTTTATCTGCGCCTTTTGCAATGACGTAGATGGAATTCATCTTAAACCCCTTGGGAGGTGCTTGGGGGGGCGCTGCATTTAACATTGAAGGTGAAAAAACAACGAGTCCGAGTTTTTTCTCGGAGGCGGGAAGTTTTTGATACGTGTCATAATCCCAGACAGGGAAAACATTTCTTTGAAGATCAGGGTGTCTCGGCGTCCAGCTGGAGGCAATGGAATCTTTCAGCGTAGCGCTTTCTGCTTTTGCGATATTATAAAGTTTGAGCGCGAGGAAAGACTGGGCGTCAGGAAGATCATTCATCTCGATGACAAAATGGTCGAGAAGCGGAGCTACTTTTTCTCCGGACTGGCGCGAGAGGGTGGCAATTTCATTGTAAATCACCTGGTCTACTTTCTCATGGTCTAGGCCTGCGGTGTGCACTCTCAAATTTTGAATATCGGGGTAAAGATTGAGTGTGACTGCTCCTTTATTCCAATCGACTGTGATGCTCTCAACAAGCGCATTGCATCCTTGTAAAGAGAATGTTTGCATCATGGCCATCGGTGTGGAACTGATAGCAGCGCCCATCGTAGCCGCATTAAGGGGAGTTTTTCCGGCGGAAAATTCAGAAATATATTTTCTGATAAGCGTCGTAGATTCTGTCAGCAGGGCTTCTCTTTGCTGCAGAAACTCTTTTCTCTGCTCCAGGATAATTGCCTGGGTTGGATCTTGATTGTCTTGGGAGAGCGAAATGCGCTCGAGGCGCGACTGATCTTTGAGGCCGTCAAGGGCTGCGATCCACGATTCAATAAAAGATCTTCTCTCTGTATTTTCATTTTGAGAAAAGGAGGCAAAATAGCGTTGACGGATGGAAGGAGTTTTCTCAAACACTTTTGAGACTGAAAGCATGTTTTGACAAACTTGAACAAGCAGATCTTGGGCTGCAGGATCTTGCCTGTTATTTAATGCTGTTTGGATCAGAGAGCTGTTTTCGGATGGGCCGCCGAGGGCAGTCCCTAAAAACGCCATACGGTCATTGATCAGCGACCTGTAAAACTCCGTAGGATTGCCGCTTTTATCTTTGACGGTCGTATATTGAAAATAGGAACTCAGGTCCTTTCTTGCGAAATGGATCGGAATTCTTCTTTGAATCGTAACGGTCTTGCTAGTCGGATCGAGGTCTTGAAGGGAGAGTTGAGCAGGTTGAAACCCGATCAAGCTTCCTGCGCGCGGCAGCAACTTGCGGAATGTTTGCGCCTGCTGGAGTTCGCTGAACTTCACTTGCAGAAGTTGAGGATTGGCAGGATCGAGCTCTACGGAAAGAGGCTTTACATGGATGAGCTTTGAAAAAGATTCAACCCAGTCGATGGTTTCACTTTCCAGCGAGTTCACACGGTCCGCGATATGGAGTGCGATGGTTTCTGCCCGCTTCGGATCGATGGGGGCTTTAAGCGGTTTCGTATAAAAGAATACGGTAGGCAGTATGTTGTAAACAGTGAGGAAAAGCACACCGATAATTAAAAATAGATGCCACTTTTTAGGTCGTTCCATGGATATATCCTTTGACAAATAGGTCAGGATATCTCAGAGGGACGGCTAAATTCAATCAAAATTCTTAAAACCTCCTAAAAAGACGCCTTTTCTTTTTTTACCCATTCAGCTTATGATTTTTAGTTTGACTACCCCTCAGGAAGAGGGGCGCGTGATACCATTATTTTTAAGGACGACACATGGACTTGGAGCCGGCTCTCATCGACCCGCCAAAACTGGATATGGAAAGGATTCCTAAGCATATAGCTATTATTATGGACGGGAATCGCAGATGGGCTACGAGTCAAGGACTTCCTTCCTTGGTCGGACACTGGCATGGAGCCGAAGCGCTGACTAAAATTGTTGAATCGGCAGCCTCGTTAGGTGTTAAGGTTTTGACCGTCTTTGCGTTTTCAACGGAAAATTGGAATCGGACTCAAGAAGAAGTCGATTCGATCATGGAGCTGTTCCGCATGTATCTGATCGGTCAAAAAGATCGGATGGTGCGTGAAGGAGTCCGTTTGGGAACGATCGGAGACACCCGCCGCTTTCCTGCGCATGTTAAAGAAACGATGGATGATGTTAAAAAGGCTACGGCTGGCTGCGATAAAATTGATCTGGTTTTAGCGGTGAACTATGGGGCCCGCGATGATATCAGGCGGGCGATGATCAACATTGTCGAGGACTGCCAGCTGGGGCGCATTCAAAAAGAAGATATTACCGAAGCGCTTATTTCCCGTTATTTAGATACGGCGCCGTGGGGCGATCCCGATCTGCTGATCAGAACCAGCGGAGAAAGCAGATTAAGTAATTTTTTACTTTGGCAGATTTCGTATGCTGAAGTGTACATCACTGAAGTTTTATGGCCTGATTTCAATGATCAAGAGCTCGTTTTAGCTATAGCTGCCTTTCAAAAACGTATGAGGCGTGTTGGATGTTAAAGTTTAGAAAAAGTAAAAATGATTTTTTCAATCGTCTTGTGGTTTCTGCAATAACCATTTCGATTGCCGGCCTTTTAATTGGATTTGCCTACCACCCGTGGGTCAATTTTTTACTTGTTCTGACAGTTGCTGTTTTAACAGCGGTCGGTGTGTGGGAATATGCAAAACTTGCGCAAGCCAAAGGAATCGAGCCTGCCAAAACCTTGATGGTCATTGTCGCCACGCTGGAAGTGCTCGCTTTTTATACCGCCATTGCCTATCCGGAATGGTCTAAAATTATTCTTCCCATCACCGTTCTTGGATTTATTTCGTTTTTTGTCGCCCACTTTAGAAATTGCGAAAATGCGCTTCTCCATGTGGCGGTTGAGTTTTTCGGCGTTTGCTATCTTGCCATCCCTTTCAGCTTTATTCTGGCGATCTTATACCCTCCGGCGGGAGCGGAAGACGGCAGGTTTTGGCTTTTTTACCTGATCGCCGTTACGAAAATCACCGATGTTGGAGGCTATTTCATCGGAAAACTTTTTGGAAAACACCCCTTAGCGCCACAGCTGAGCCCCAATAAAACTGTCGAAGGGTCGATCGGCGGCTTCTGTTTTGCGGTTGCTATGAGCCTTTTCTTGGCCTCTGTCGGCCACTTGGTAGGATGGAATCTGTCGTATTTTAGCGCGATGTGGCTGGGAATGCTCATCGGCGTGCTTGCCCAAGTCGGAGACTTGGCCGAATCGGCCTTAAAAAGAGACGCTATGGTGAAAGACAGTAATAAAATACCAGGAATTGGAGGCGTGCTGGATATGGTAGATTCCGTGCTGCTCACAGCTCCCGTGGTATACTTTTTCATTCGATATCTATGAGGAGTTGCAACACTCAGGTTCTGTCGATTTTCGGGTTCTTTTGAGCCGCTTTTACATTTCTTTGCGAGGGGTCATATACGCGAGTATATATTACCCCTCGCAAAGAAATGTAAAATCGGCCAAAATAATCCCGAAAATCGACGAACCCTGGGTGTTGCAACTACCTCTTATGATAATTACAATCGACGGCCCTGCAGGAACCGGTAAAACAACAGTCGCGCAAAGAGTCGCACAAAGGCTGAAGCTCCCTTATTTTGACACGGGGGCGATGTATCGAGCGGTCGCTTTCGTTCTTCTTCATGAAAAAATCCCCCTCTCCGAGCAGCAGCAGATCAGTGATCTTTTATCCAATTTTCGTTTTGAAATTCGGACCGTGCATGGCGAGCATCATTATTTTGCTAATGAAACGGATGTAACTCAGGTGATCAGATCGCCGGCAGTGACCAATATTGTCTCTCCCGTCGCCGCGCTTCCTGTTGTCCGTGAAGCGCTTTGGAAAATACAGCGCCGATTCGCCAAAAAACAGGGCGGTGTTTTTGAAGGGCGCGACATGGGGACGGCCGTGTTTCCCGATGCAGACTATAAAATTTTCCTCACCGCTCGTCCTGAAGTACGAGCCGAAAGGCGTCTTTCCGAACTCAAGGAAAAACGTCCCGAAGATGCAAAAAATATGACACACGATCAGATGATCCAGGAACTGATCAAGCGGGATGAATACGATTCTAATCGCATACTGGCGCCGCTCTGCTGCCCGCCGGATGCTTATATCATTGATACCTCTGAACTGACCTTGGATGAGGTAGTGGACCGGATTATTGAATACCGCAAGAAAAAAAATACCCGTTCTGCATGGATGCATCTTCGCGTGCCTCTGCTTTACCGTTTTATCCTTTTCGTCTCTTGGATCATAGGGAAAATATTTTATCGTCTAAAAGTTTATGGTCTTGAGCACTATTATCCCCGAGGCGCGATCCTTGCCTGCAACCATACATCGTATTTGGATCCTCCTATCGTTTCTGTTTCATGGCCCGAAGAAGTTCATTTTTTGGCGCGCAAGACGCTGTTCCGCTCAAAGTGGTTCGGAGGACTCATCCGCAGAATGAACACTCATCCTATCACAGGAGTATCAGGAGACGTCCAGGTCTTTAAAATGATCACGGAGTTTCTTGAAAATGGACAGAAGGTGGTTCTTTTTCCTGAGGGAACGAGGTCGGAAAATGGCGAGCTCAGGCCCATTAAACCGGGCATTGCCATGCTTGTTGCACGTTCTAAATCAGCGATCATTCCCGTCTATATACATGGAGCCTATGAAGTGTGGGGCAGGAACCGGACGCTTCCCCGGCCCTTCGGCAAAGTAAGTTGTGTCTTTGGATCTGTCATCACATGGGAATCTGTCGCCGGACTCGAGAAGAAAGAGGCGCAGATTGCCATCACTCAAAAACTTGAATCTGCCTGGAAGGCCCTCAAGGCGTGGCTAGAGCAGGGTGCCGTCGGCATCCCGCCTTAAAAAGGTTTGCGGCCAAGAGGACTTGAACCTCCACCGAGTTGCCCCGACTAGAACCTGAATCTAGCGCGTCTGCCAATTCCGCCATGGCCGCAAGGGATTCATTATAGCCGTCTCTTGCTTTTTCGAGAATGGATTGTTATACTCGGGAGCAATAGGAGCCAAACATATGAGCGAGCACGTCAAACACGTAACGGAAGATCAATTTGAAGACACGATTAAAAAAGGGGTGACCCTCGTCGATTTTTATGCTGACTGGTGCGGCCCTTGTAAAATGATTGCTCCATTTCTCGAATCTGTTGGAAAAGAACTCGCAGGAAAAGCATCGATCATCAAGGTTGATGTCGATCAGGCTCAACGCATTGCATCAACCTATCAAGTCACTTCCATCCCAACATTGATCCTCTTTAACAACGGGAAAGAAGTCGACCGGATCGTCGGCGTGCGGAATGCGAAAGATATTAAAGACTTTATTCTTACTATCGCGAAATGTATTAGTTATCTGTCCAGCCGAAGACATTTCGAATGATCGACCATCTGCGCTCTGGAGTGGTCGTCATGTCGGTTCTTCCTAAAATCCAAATATTATACAGCTCGCTCGTCAGCTTTTCATTTTTCTTTAGGTCCATCCACAGATTGAGATAGCAAAGAAATTTATCGGCGCCTTGAGCCGTTGCATATCCAAAAACATCTTTGGAAATTTCTGGATCTGGAAACACAACGGCGTACTCCGGATGTGTAAGGCTCCAGGAGATTTGTTGGAACTCTCCGCGCAGCAGCACATCGTCGGGATACTAGGGTTATATAATCCTGGTACGTCTCCACCATGACAATTTTATTCTCTGGAGCAATCGATCTCGCAAGATGCTCGTATGCAGAGCCCCTGCGGACAACCAGATTCATGTTATCTTGAATGATGCTGCTGACCGAGGTGTACTTCTTTTTATATTTTTTCTTCATGATGAAGGCAATATGGGATTCAAGATAAGGGCTTGAAAATGCGACTTTTCTGAGACGGTCTTCGTTAATGGTGACGGAGGACATGGCAACATCGTAGAGTCCCGCTTTCAGCTCTTCGTCGAACCTGGCAAGATTGATTGGAACCAGCTCAAGATCACATTGCAAGTCTTTGGCAAGCGTGTAGGCAAATGCCATATCGTATCCTACGAGCTCTCCCTGTTCGTTGGGGAAGCAGAACGGAATGGCTTCCGGGTTGTATCCGACCCGTAGGAGTTTAGATGATAAAATGCGGTCAAGCACATCGCCGCTCCGAGGCTCCGGCAGCGCCTCATCTTTTCTGTAGGTCTTCACCTCGATCGGTTTTGCAATCGATATTTCGTAAATGCCTTTCGTGTGGTTTGCAATCGGCGGCAAATGGATCCAGCTTTTGAAGATCACGATAAAAGCAAAGACGGGAATCAGGATGACAACAGTCTGCTTCGAAATTTTTCTCCAGTCCCACTTTAAGAGTCCATGGCATGCAAGCGCGATGAGTAGAGAAAGGCTTGCGATTTCCATGACGGAGACCATCGATTGAAAACCTGCCGTGAAGGGAAGCGTTGCAAGATAGGTGTCGATAGCCAGCAGTGGAAGGCCCAGCGTATCGAGCAGAAAGTTGAGCGAGTTGATCCAGGAGCCGAGGCCGATCGCTCCCAGGCTGGTTAGAAAGGTTGTAAGAAAAAGTTGAATCTGGGAATCCCCACTGAGCGGAATGTTATAGAACGTTGAAACAAAAAAGATAAAGACTGCGATGAAGAGCGAGCCGAGCGGCAAGTTGTAAATAACGGACACAATACTCTGTATCTGGTCTCCAATGGAATTGGATTTTTCGGAATCGTCTTTATGGTAGTAATGCTGGGCCTCACGCTTGATGAGCTCTATTAAAAAGGGAAGCGTCACGATCACAAGGTTGGTTGTGAACGCAACGAGCATGAGCGGGCCTAAACTCTTAATCCACTGTTTTGCAGGGATGATGGTGAGCATTCCAACAATGCGCGGTACAATCCATAGGGCTAAAATAGTAATCCCCAAAATGTAGAGCACCAAATACGTTCCAATTTGTTTAACCGTATCAAGCTGGATCGTGCCGACTCTATCGGCGATGATCAAAAATGTTCCGATCGGAGTGATACGGCTGATCCATCCTGTGATGGTTGTAAGTGAATTGACAAGCGTATCAAGTACGCCCATGAACGGCTGCTTCTCCTTGATATGCATCAGGGAGATTCCCACCAGAATGCCAAAGACAACGACCGCGGGGATTAAATTATGGGAGAGCGCCGCAAAGATGTTATCAGGGATCAAAAGATCGGCAAAGTTGATCGCGCTCGGCTTGATAGTGCTGAAGGCGGAATAGGTAATACCTTTCGAGGTTGGAAAGAGATAAACCGTTACATAGATGATGATGATGTTAATCGCCCACATGCAGCTGATAAAGATCAGCCCTTTATGTAAGGATATTTTTGGCGGTTGATAAGCCCAGCCTTCCAATGCCGTGCATCACAGCGCAGATCAGGTAAGGGATCGTCGTGACCTTCAAAATCATGATATAAGCGTTTTCCCATGGACCGAAAACAGAGCAGAGGTCTCCAAGAAAAAGGCCCATACAAATACCGATCAGCACTGCGATCAGCATCTGAAGGGAGAGCGAATGTTTAAACATCGCGATCATAGGAATCTTTGTTTACGCCAAGCTTCATATAGCACAATTGCAACGGAGTTTGAAAGGTTTAAGCAACGCGCTCCTTTCTTCATGGGGATCTTATAAAAACGATCGCTCCATCTCTCATGAAAGGCTGCGGGAAGCCCTTTTGTCTCCGAGCCGAAAATTAAATGATCTTCAGGGCCGAAGTCAATAGCCGTGTAACATTTTGCTGCCTTGGACGAAAAAAAGTAAAAGGGAGTTTTCAAATTCTCGAGATATTCTTCGAAATGATCTTCTTCCCGGACTGGAACGCCTTCCCAATAATCGAGGCCTGCGCGTTTAAGCCACCGATCGGTAATGCTAAAGCCCAGGGGCGGGACTAAAAGAAGAGAGGCACCCGTGCAAGCACAGGTGCGGACAATGTTTCCCGTATTTTGGGGGATTTGAGGTTCAAACAGAACGACTTTCAATTTTTTTTAACGAATCACTCGGGGTTCTTCGAAGGGCGAGGCGACTTCAGGATTTCCCTTCACTTTAGGTGTTGTCGGAGATAGAGCGTCGAGCGATTCTGCATGGGGAGCATTCGCCTGAACGACTTCAATCTCAAATGTTAAAAGAGAGTTGGGAGGAAGATCGCCGTGGACGCCGTATCCTAAATCGGGATGGATATAAATCGTCCTTTTTTCTCCTTCCTTCATTCCGAGAAGACCTTTGCTGAAGCCTGGAATTGTCTCATCGAGATGAACCATTTCCTCTTCTTTTGATGCGCCGAAGACTGAGCCGTTCAAAAATTTGCCGGTGTACTTGATGAGCGGCGCTGAATTTTCATCGATCACAGCCCCTTTTCCCTCCTGGGTGATTTTATACAGGAGCTTCCCTTCTTCCAGCACGTGAATCCCGCTTGCGGCTTTATTGGTTTCGAGGAAGGTTTCAGCTTCTTTTAAATTCTCAGTGGCAGCTTCCATATAAACAGTTTCTTGCACTGCGGTGATGGCTTGGACGCACTCCATCTCTGTCATTGGAGCTGTTTTGCCGTCAGTCGCATCTTTCAAACCCTGGATCACTTTGGCAATGTCAAATTTCATTCCCATGGAATCAAGATTTTTTCCTAAAAGATGGCCAAATGCCTCAGAGACTTTAGCAACATCGGGTCTTTTTTCAGCAGACTCCGTGGGGGCCACAGCAACTTCTGGCGCGGCGTCTTCAGCTGCCAGCAAACTCATGCAAAGAAGTGATAATAGAAACTTTTTCATAACTAACCTCGTCTCACCTAAATTAACGGCTTGTCCCGTTTAAGTCCATGTGATTTCGACTGCACTTGCCTTGATTTCAAGCTCGCCCAGCTGTTTTGGGGACACAGGAGAGGGGGCTTGCATCATTAAGTCACTGGCTTTAGTCGTTTTAGGAAATGCGATCACGTCGCGGATGTTCTCAGTCTGGCAGAGCATCATCACGATCCGGTCCAGCCCGAGCGCCAGCCCCAAATGAGGGGGTGTGCCGTATTTAAGGGCCTCGACAAAGAACCCAAACTTTTCTTGAATTTCCTCAGAGCTGAGGTTCAATATTTTAAAGATCTTCTCCTGGAGGTCGCCCTGGTGGATCCGTTGGGACCCTCCGCCCAGCTCGTAGCCGTTCAGCACGATGTCATAGGCCACCGCCCGCACCTTCAGAGGATCTTGGTCCAGCAAATGGACATCGTCCGGATGGGGGGCTGTGAAAGGATGGTGCTCGCTTTCGACCCGCGACTCGTCCGGGTTCCATTTCATCATGGGGAAATCGACCACCCACAAAAATTTCAGGCTATCCGCATCGATCAAATTCCGTTCTTTGGCAACCGTCCGTCTTAAGTGGTCAAGACCTTGATTGACGCGCTCATCGGGCCCTGCAGCTATGAACAATAAATCGCCCTGCTCCAGCTCCGTGCGGGAGAAAATCGCCTCCATCTGCTCTTCGGAGAAGAATTTTGCAATACTGGAGCTGATGCCTTCCGCCGACCTTTTGATCCATGCAAGCCCTTTGAGGCCGAACTGTCCTACAAAAGCGGTGTACTTTTCGATCTCTTTTCTGGAAATCGTGCTTCCGCCGGCAACTTTGATCGCTTTTACGCATCCGCCAGAGTTCAGCTGATCCAAGAAAACCGTGAACGTCGATTGCCTAGCGATTTCGTCAAGACGGATCAGCGGCATCCCAAATCGAAGGTCGGGTCTGTCCGTTCCGTAAAACTCAACCGCTTCCGCATACGACATTCGAGGGAAACGGCGTCGGAATATCAATTCCTCTGCATTTCTTGAAAAGGCGCGACATCAATCCTTCGATCATGGTGAGCAAATCATCCGGGATGCCGAAGCTCATCTCAATGTCGACCTGGGTAAATTCAGGCTGCCGGTCGGCCCTGAGGTCTTCATCTCTAAAGCACGTTGCAATTTGATAATACCGGTCCATTCCAGAAATCATCAGCAGCTGCTTAAAAATTTGCGGCGACTGTGGAAGCGCATAAAAATTGCCGGGATAAATTCTCGAGGGGACCAGATAGTCGCGCGCTCCTTCGGGAGTTGACTTGGCCAAAATCGGAGTTGAGATTTCAATAAATTTATTGTCGTGCAGAAAACTCCGGATCACATGCATCGCGTTGTTTCTCATGATCAGATTTTTTGCGATGTCGCCTCTTCTAATGTCGAGATAGCGGAACTTCAGCCGCAGCTCTTCATTGACATCACCCACATCATCGCAGATTGAAAATGGAGGAGTTTTTGCGGGAGATAGAATTTCAAGCTCTTCGACATCGATCTCAATTTCGCCGGTTGCCATCCGAGAATTTGCCATACCTTGCGCACGCGGCTTCACAGTTCCTTTAACTGAGATCACCCATTCGGACCGCAGCTTATACGCTTTGTCATGCAGAGGCTGATTTACATTCGGGTCGAATACCAGCTGCGTGAGGCCGAATCTGTCTCGAAGATCGATAAAAATCAGTCCACCCAAATCACGTCTTTTATGCACCCATCCCGATAAGGTCACCGGGCTTCCCGATGCAGAAATATTCAGCTCGCCGCAGGTGTGAGTGCGTCTATAATCGAATTTCATCAGCTTCTCTCTATATGTTTCTGTAAGAATGCCTCAAGATCGCCCCAGGCGATTTGATGCGATGTCCGTTTCAGCATATCTTTCACTTCAATCTGTTTTTTCGCCAGCTCGTCTTCGCCCACCACAATGCAGAAGGTTGCATGGAGCGTGCTCGCCAGCTGAAGGCCATGCTGAATCTTTTTCCCCGAAAGATCGATTTCGACATTCCATCCCAGATGGCGCAGCTGCAAACTCTTTTGAAAGCAAACTTCCAATCCTTTTTCTCCCATCGGAACAAAAAACAGATCAGGATGCACAGGCGCCGGAAATGTCGACCTTCTCATGCTCCATGATTTGTAAAACCCTCTCGATTCCCGTTGCGAACCCGACAGACGGCAATGCAGGGCCGCCGAGTGCTTCCACAAGCCCATCGTATCTTCCGCCGGCGCCGATCGTATTATGCGCGCCAAGTCCTTCCGACATCACTTCAAACACGGTTTTGTTATAATAATCAAGACCGCGGACCAGTTTGGGATCGATCTCATACGCGATGCCGCTGAGTTTCAGCAGCGCTTTCACTTTTTCAAAATGATCCTTCGCCTCATCAGACAGATAGTTCACAAGAAGCGGGGCTCCTTCTAATACCTTTTTATCATGCGGATCTTTCGAATCGAGAATCCTTAAAATGTTTTTCGTAAACCGGATCTTGCTCTCGTCTGAAAGCGTTTCGAAATGAGGTTCTAAAAAGGTTTTAAGCGCCTCGCGGTAAGAAACCCTCGATGATTCATCGCCGACCGAGTTCAGATGAACAACCAGTTTCTTAAGACCCAGTCTTCTGTACGTTTCACAGAGCAGGTCGATCAGTTCCACATCCTGCTCAGGCGATCCCACGCCGATGGCCTCTGCGCCAAATTGATGGTGCTGCCGGTATCTTCCCGCTTGCGGCCGTTCGTAACGGAACATCGGGCCAATGTAATAAAATTTTGAGAGTCCCGGAAGGTGATTTAAATGTTTTTCCACATAAGCGCGGATCATAGGCGCCGTTCCCTCGGGCCTCAGCGTCATCGAACGATCGGCTTTATCTAAAAATGTGTACATTTCCTTGGAAACGATATCAGAGGTTTCTCCAACACCGCGCACAAACAGCTCCGTTCTTTCAAACAAAGGCGTTCGTATTTCTTTAAAACCATAATCTTCCGCCGTCTTTCGAATGATTCGTTCAACGTACTGCCATCGATCGGAGCTGCGCCACCGGTCTTCTTCTTTCTGCTCCTGCGGTAAAATGTCAAAAAGCCCCTTAGGGATCGTATATTCCATGAGAAATATTCTAAGAACCTATCCTTTAAATGTACAAGTTTTTGATTTTTGGTGACCACAAATTGCTCTTCAAATAAAATCATCCCAATTTTTTAAACCTCTTAAGGAGATATTTATGATACCTAGTCCTGTTGGTAGCCCGCCGTCGTCGCCAGAAGTTAGCAGGCCTGCGTTCCAAGAAGAGGAGGTTGACTTAGATAAACTTTTGGATGAGGCGCTTGAAGAGATTGGGGAGAATAAGGGACCCAGCGTAGAGCAGCGTCCGGCGCCTGCAGCTCTTCCCGTTCCTGAAGCGTCATGGTTAGAAGAAACGTTTGCTGAAATAAGGACTCAGAACTTGATGCAAGCAGAGGGCGCAGTCAAGATGTATTTAGAAAATGCTGATAAGTGCCGCTCAATGTTACGGAAAGCAATTCAAGAAGGTGTTCAAAAAATGTCTATGGAATCCGATAGTATCACTATACCTTCAATGGATCCATTAGACACGAGAAGCGTTAAAATTTTATTCGCGAAATGTGATCTAAGTGATCTTAAGTGTTTTAATTCTTCTGAGACTGAAAAAAATCCAACACTTTTTATCAATCGGCTTATCAGCGAGGGGAAAGCAGTATATGTCACCCAAAAACCTGTTGCTCTTGTTTTGCCAGAAACAACTTCTCAATTTGTCGAGATTTTAAAAGAATTGAAGTTTTCACAGCAAGAAAGTGAAACAATAGCAAAACACCCCGACTTCGAGGTTGAACTGAATATGATGCAGATTCATTTTTTAAGTGAAAACCAAGCCTTGATTCCAATTTTGGTTCAAACACAGATGGAGGCTATTATGTCTCATGCGAAAAGCGGTGATATTTTTTCTTTTATGAAAGGAATGACAAATCCCAAGGAAAGATTTCGTGCGACTATGTTGACTATTCCTGAAGGCAGGCGTGCCAATTTTATTGAATGTTGCAGATCTTACCTTTTAAAACATTTAACTCAATAAATCTAATGAGCAGCAGCATCCATCCATTCCTCCATCTGTCAAGAGAGAAGCAAGGCAGCTTATTTAAAGAGCTGGGAGAGGGTCAGCCCAAGAGTTATGCCCAGCTTTTAGCCTCAGCTGTAAAAAGCATGAAGCAAGGGGAAGAAAATAATCCTGTTTCACGCGAAGTCCTTCAAGCGAGAGATCTTCTCAATAGCAAATCTCAACAGATTCTTGAGAAGCCATTCGTGACTCCATGGAAGCAGACAGATGTTACTTTTACGGCTGGGATGTTTGGTCTATCCTGGGCAGCTACGGCTCTTTCTGCGTCAGTTGGAGTTGCGGCAGGGCTGTCGGTTTATTATATTCGATCACACAGAGTGATAGCTCTTGTGACAGGGTGTGCAGCGTATTCTTTGTGGTATTTTCGAGGCATGTGTTTAAGTTTGCATGGCGCATTGGAGGGGCATATTAAGGTCCTTAATGATCTAAGCTGGCAAAACCAAGATCAATTTTCTACAAGCATCAACGGCGTATATGAGGGATTTAAGAAGACCAGCTATCTCATGAAGTGTTATATCAATGCTCATCGAAAAAGAGATGGTTCAGAAAATTATGGGGTCATCCTTTTAACGGAGTTGCGTGATGCTATTAATGTCATGATTGAAAAACCCGACCGAAAAAGCACTGCAGAGGATATTCAGAATGTAGATCTTACAAAGATACGGTCATTTTTTGTGAGGTTCGAGAAGGTTTGTCGAAAGGGGTTATATGGAACTGTTACCCTTGGGGTGATAGCTGTGGCGTGGACTTATTATGCCTATGTACAAAAAGCCTATCTGATGACAATTGCCGGGATTGTGCAGTTTGTTGCGGCTTCGACTATATGCCGGGAACTGTACGTTTTTCAACGGGGGTCTAAAAATATTTTTTCAGTCCAAGAGAATAAGGTAGCGGATGCATTTCAGGAAATGGCAGCCCGTTCAATGCTTTTTTGGGCGATGGACTTGGAAAAGGCAGACCGATATCAAATACAAAATACTGTTGTCATTCCGTTCGATGCAATTTTAAAATTGATTCCTTCGTGGAAGGATCCTGTTCAAGTAAAATAATAAATACTATTTTTCCCAAAATGGATTGACTTTAGAGCTTTGAGAAGGTACGCTTTTTTGTTAATAAAGATAGGTTATTTTGTGAATTGGCTTCAAATATTAAAGCAACCTGCTCCACTGACTGCCGAGCCGAAAGAAGATGAAGTTCAAGCGTCGTATAAATACTGGCGCTGGCGGATTTTTATCGGGATGTATGTGGGGTATGTCTTCTACTATTTCTCCCGCAACAGCTATGGCGCGATCAAGCCTCTTCTCATGAGCGATCTGGGATTTGCAAAAAGTGATCTAGGAATTCTGGCCAGCGTTTTCGCCGTCTCATATGGGCTTAGCAAATTCATGAGCGGGGTGCTCTCCGACAGGTCGAATCCACGGATCTTTATGTCAGTGGGCCTTATCATCACGGGTATTCTGAATATTGTTTTTGGATGTTCCTCTTCGCTGACTGTCATGTCGGTATTGTGGGGAATTAATGGATGGTTTCAAGGGTGGGGCTGGCCTCCTTGCGCGAAGCTGCTGACGCATTGGTATTCCCAAAAAGAGCGGGGCACCTGGTGGGGCATGCAAAGTTCTTCCCATAACGTCGGGGCGGCGCTGATTCCTATTTTGGTTGGGGTTGTTGCTCAAACATTCGGATGGCGGTACGGAATGTATACGGCCGGTGTGCTGAGTATAGGCATAGGAGTTTTTATTTTTATTGTGCTGCGCGATACTCCTTCAAAAATGGGGCTTCCTTCGATTGAAAAATTTAAGAACGATGCGGATCCGCGCCTTCCAAATCAAGAGAAAGAGATTTCACTGAAAGATCTTCTTTTCAAATATATTCTCAAAAATTCCTATCTTTGGCTGCTCGGAATTGCATACTTTTTCGTTTATCTCATCCGGGGCGCAATCAGCGAGTGGTCTCCTTTATTTCTTATGGAAACGCGCGGCTATCAGCTCGTAGCTGCAAATGCTGCTGTGACGTGGTTTGAAGTGGGAGGACTCATTGGGAGTTTGGCGGCGGGCTGGGCATCCGATAAAATTTTTGAGGGGAAAAGAGGCCCCGTCAATGTCCTCTACGCATTATCCGTAGTTGGAGCTATCATGGCTCTGTGGCTTATCCCCATATCAACGATCATGATTGATTATCTTCTTGTCTTCGTGATCGGCTTTTTAATCTTTGGTCCGCAAATGCTGATTGGCATGGTGGCTGTTGAACTGGCTCATAAAAAAGCTGCAGGCGGCGCTAATGGTTTTATCGGATTCATCGCTTACCTGGGGATGGCAAATGCCGGATATCCTCTCTCTAAGATTATGGAATCGATGGGATGGAACGGCTTTTTTGCGACACTGGCAATCTGCGGTGTCCTCTGCGTTCTTTTGCTTATACCCTTTTGGTCGATCAAATCGAATCCCAAATACGCTGTTCCAGAAAAAGAACCGGTTAAAAATACATAATAGCAGACTCTTCTTGACCCTGTTTTGAGGAGTCGCTATTCTCTGATGTATGGGCTTTATACCTCTCCATATTCATTCACAATATTCTATTTTGAATTCGACAGCGTCGATTGAAGATCTTGTCGATAAAGCAAAGAGTTTAGGGTATTCTTCACTGGCTCTCACGGATGAAGGGAACATGTATGGCGCCGTTGAGTTTTTTAAAGCATGCAAAGAAGCGAAGATCAAGCCGCTTTTGGGGTGCGAGCTGCATTTGGCGCCGTATCACCGGACTGATAAAAAACGCATCCCGGGATCGCCCGCCGGCTTTCCGCTGCTGATCTACGCGAAGAACCAAGAAGGGTATCGTAACTTATGCAAACTGAGTTCGGCTGCCCATCTCGAAGGTTTTTACTACACTCCAAGGATCGATAAAGAGCTTCTTGCCAAACACCGCGAAGGTCTCATCTGTCTTTCAGGTCCTCTCCAGGGCTTGATTCCCTTTTTAATACTACAAGGTCGAGAGCAGGAGCTTGCCAAAGAGATCGAGTGGTTCCAAACTCTATTTGGCGAAGATTTCTATTTGCAGATTGAAAGGCACCCGATGTCGGAAGACGATATCGAGCGCGACGGGATGGAGAAAGAGGGATGGCTTCTTCAAAACTACCGCGATTATGCAAGGAATCAAGAGGTCGTTTTAAAAAGGCTTGTTGAGATCGGAAAAGAAAAAAACATCAAGTGCGTCGCAACCTCGTCGGTGAACTATCTTGAAAGAGGCGACTGGAGAGCGCACGAGATTTTGATGAATATCCAATCGGGCGAGCCGGTTGAAATTTGGGAAAGAGATTCACAAGGCAACCCTAAACAGCGCATCTTAAATCCGAAGCGGCAGGTTTATTTCTCCCACGAACATTATTTTAAATCCGCCGAGCAGATGCAAAAACTTTTTGCCGACCTTCCCGAGACGCTCGAAGTGTCGGAAGAGATTGCAGAAAAGATCCAGGTCGAGCTCGATTTTAAAACCCGTTTCTATCCTGTCTTCACTCCACCCACCGGGATGACGAAAGAGCAGTACCTGAGGCAGCTGTGCGATGAAGGAATTGTTTTTAGATACACGCCGGAGCGGCTCGCCAAAGTCCAGGAAAAATATCCGGGGCAGGATCCGCTGGAGGTCGTCAAAAAACGGCTTGAGTATGAGCTCGATATCATCATCTCGAAAGGGATGGGCGATTACATTCTTATCGTGCACGACTTTATCGATTGGGCCAAAAAGCGCGGCATCCCGATGGGTCCCGGCCGTGGGTCCGGAGCGGGATCGATTATTTTATTCCTCATCGGCATCACCGATATCGAGCCATTGAGATTTAATTTGTTCTTCGAGCGGTTCATCAACCCTGAACGGATCTCTTATCCTGACGTCGACGTCGACATCTGCATGGATAGGCGCGATGAGGTGATCCAATACACCGTTGAAAAATACGGACGCGACAAAGTCGCGCAGATCATCACGTTTGGAACGATGAAAGCGAAGATGGCGATCAAAGATGTGGGACGCGTCCTCAGCATGCCGCTTCCAAAAGTCAACTCGATTGCAAAGCTTGTTCCCGAAGATCTAGGCATGACGCTGGATAAAGCGCTCTCATCGGATGCTGATCTTAGAGCCGCCTACGAAACCGACCCCGAAGTAAAAGAGCTTTTAGATATTGCCCGCAAACTGGAAGGATCGGTCCGTAATACGGGGATCCATGCGGCGGGCCTGATTATTTCCGGCGATCCTTTAACAGACCGTATTCCTGTCTGCAGCCCTAAGGACAGCCCGATCCTCGTGACGCAGTTTTCGATGAAGCCCGTCGAAGCGGTCGGCATGCTCAAGATCGACTTTTTGGGACTCAAGACGCTGACGTCGATTCAGAAAACCGTCGATGCGATTGCTGAGCATCATGGAAAAAAACTCGACTGGATCAACCTCGACCTTGAAAATCCGGAAGCATTCCAGCTGATGAACCAGGGAAAACTCAACGGCATCTTCCAAATGGAATCGTCGGGGATGCAAGAGCTTGCCAAACAGCTGCATATCGATAAGTTTGAAGAAGTGATCGCGGTCGTCGCCCTCTACCGTCCGGGCCCGATGGAGATGATCCCGTCATTTATTCAACGCAAGCACGGAAAAGAAGCGATTGAGATCGATCACCCTCTGATGAAGGATGTTCTCTCCGAGACCTACGGCATCATGGTGTACCAAGAGCAGGTGATGCAAAGCGCCAGCCTTCTTGCCAACTATACGCTGGGGGAAGGCGACGTCCTTCGCCGCGCGATGGGAAAGAAAGACCGTGAAGAGATGGCTCGCCAGCGGGACAAGTTCCGCAAAGGGGCACAGGAAAAAGGGATCGATCCCGACCTCGCGATGAGGATTTTTGATAAAATTGAAAAGTTTGCGTCGTATGGATTTAACAAGTCGCATGCGGCGGCGTACGGCTATCTTGCCTATGTCACGGCCTATCTGAAAGCCAACTATCCCGGCGAGTGGATGGCGGCGCTTCTCACCTGCGATCGCGATGATGTGACTAAAGTTGCCAAGCTCATCGGCGAGTGCCAAGCGATGAACCTTCCGATCCTTCCTCCGGATCTCAACGAATCGGGACATGAATTTGTCGCCACTGCAAAAGGCATCCGTTTTGCGATGAGCGGCATCAAGGGCGTGGGCGAGGGTGTGGTTGAAGCAATCCTTGAAGAGAGAAAAAAATCGGGCGCCTTCCGATCCCTTTTTGATTTCTGCCAAAGGATCGATACAAAAAAAGTGGGCAAAAAAACAATCGAGCTTCTGATTGAGGCCGGCTGTTTTGACTTCACCGGCTCCGGACGCGAAGCGATGATCCAGGCGCTCGATGCGATGTATGAGACGGCTGTGCAAAAGCAGAAAGAGATTTCAAAAGGGTTCATGGACCTCTTTGGAGACGCCGCAGAAGAAGTTGTTGTGCCGCAGCTGGAGGGCACGCCTCCGCCTGTTTCGAGGGCTCATCTGCTAAAGCGGGAGCGGGAGCTCCTCGGCTTTTATGTCACGGGCCATCCCCTTGATGAATACAAAGAAGTAATCCAGAGGCTTTCATGCGTTCCGTTCCATCATGTGGAGCAGCTGGAGGCCGACACTCTTTTCAGATCGGTCTTCATCCTCGATGAGATCAGCATAAAAGTTTCGGCAAAAACCCAGAAAAAATTTGCCATCCTGCACATCAGCGACGGCCATCTCAGATTTGAAGTGCCTGTGTGGGCCGAGCTTTACGAGAAAAAAGGGCATATGCTCACGGAAAGCCAGCTTCTCTATGCGATTTTGCAAGTCGACAGAAGAGAAGGCGATCTCAAACTCCAATGTAAATGGATCGATGAGCTTGCGCATGCAGACAATAAAATGATCGAAGAGTGCGACCGGATGCTCGATCAGATTAGAGCCCAGCAAAAAGCGTTTGCTCTGCGTGATAAGAAAATGGGCAAGAAACCGGAAAAGGAGCAGCGACCTGTGAAACTGATCTTAAAACTCGATATTGATAAAGTGCGCCTCAGCCACCTACTTGAGCTTAAAAATCTGTTCCGAAGATTTCCTGGAAAGACGCCGCTCATTGTGGAGTTTTCATCCTCCGTCAAAGCGCATGGCCAGATCCATGTCGATCAAAGATGGGGCGTCGCGCTCGAAAAAGAGCTCGAACTCCATCTCCAAAAACTTCCCTCGCTGCTTCATTACGCCGTGAAAGAAGACGGCTGATCGCATTTGCTGGCGAGGATAAAATCGCTCTCCGTCAGACCATTAATCTTGTGCGTCCAGATTTCAAGCACGACCTTGCCCCATGTCAGATAAATGTCGGGATGATGCCCTTCTTCTTCGGCGATTTTCCCAACGACGTTCGTGAAGTGGAGCGCCTGCTGAAAATTTTTAAATTTGAATTCTTTCTTGAGGCGCTGCTGATCCACCACTTCCCAGCCTTCGGGAAGCTGCGAGTGAAGGTCTTTGATGGTGCTTCCTTTAAGCGGAGGGATTTTCCCCGTGCAGGGAACGCATTTTTTTTGATTCAGAGGACAGCTCATATTGATCCTTTAACTTTCTGACCAAATAGTAATACAGCGGCGTATTAATCACACTGAATGCTGCTTTGTAAATGTAGCAGAAGAGGATTACTTGAAGCGTCGTCTCAATTGTAAATCCGAGACCGATGTAGAGATAGATCCAATTGACGATAAAAGTGTCGACAAGCTGGGAGATGAGCATCGAGCCGGTATTGCGGAGCCAGAGAAAGCGGCCCTCCGTCCAACGCTTGATCGCTGCATAGAGCTTAACGTCGATCATCTGGCCGGCCAGGTAGGCGGTGAGGGATGCGGCAACGATCCAACCGTTCTTGCTCAGCGCTTGGTTAAAGACATCGTTCTCTGCTGCAGGAAGCAAGAACGTCAATTCCAATATCCCCAAACTCAGCAGGCTCATGCCGAAGGCGGTCCAAATCATCAGCCGCGCTTTTGCAGGGCCGTACAGCTCTGTGACAAGGTCCGTCAGAATGAGCGAGGCGGGATAAAGAAGAATTCCCGCAGAAAGGGGCAGGTCAAAATAAGGAATCTGAAAAAATTTTGCCGAGATGATGTTCGACATCACCACAATCACGGAAAAAAGTGATATGAAAATTTTAAACATATAGCAATTATAGCATAGTCATAGTCAATGTTGCATATTTAAATTATTTTTACTGCATCCCCATTCGTTGACTTATTCCGAATTTGTTGCATAATGGTTGGAATGAGACGGCTTAAAAAATTACCTTGGATTCTTCTTGTTGTTTGTGTTCCTTTGATTGGCGCCTATACTGTTAAGGGCGGGAAAGTGATGAATATCGAAGAGGTCGCCACCCTCTCCGTTCAGGAGCACCATGGCCTTCTTTTAGAAGCGATGGGGGACCAGAATTGGCAAGAAGTGATCAAGCAGGCCAATATTATCATTAAAAACTTTCCTGACACTCCTTTCTATCAAGAATCTTATTATTTTCTTGCACAGGCTTATTTTGGCATGAAAGATTATGATATTGCCAACCACCATCTCTCAAATTACTTGCGCAAGCAAACGGCTCTTCAACATTTTCGCGATGCAATTGATCTCAAATTTCAGATCGCGGAAAAATTCCGTGACGGATACAAAAAACATATTGGAGGAATCGAGCTTCTTCCAAAGTGGATGCCTGCAAAGGAAGATGCGATCAAAATCTACGATGAAGTGATCAGCGCGTTTCCCAATGACGATCTGGCAGCAAAAGCGCTATTTGGAAAAGGAATGCTGCAGCTCGAAGATGATGATTATACTGCGAGTGTCGAAACCTATCAGACACTTATTCGCAAATTTCCAAAACACTCCCTTGCACCAGATGCCTATGTTGAAATTGCCCGTGTTTATTTGATCCAATCCCAAGAAAAATTCCCAGATGCCGACTGCATGGATCTTGCGTCGATCAATCTCCGAAAATTTCGGCAAGATTTCCCTATGGACGCTCGTGTGGAAGAAGCTGAAAAAATTTTCGGGGGCATGCAAGAAGTGTTTGCCGAGAGCTTTTATGAAATCGCTCAATTTTACGAGCGGGCAAAAAAACCGCATGCTTCTATCTTGTATTACTCCAAAATTATTAAGTCCTACCCCAATACGAAGTCGGCAGAGCTTTCCAAAAAACGGCTGAATGTACTTCGTCCTCCGGGAGAGGCGGAAACCCATGAAAAACAATCTGAAACACTCCCGATTCCTGAACCTGAGATTACTAACCCGCTACGCAAATAGATTGCAAAGTGCTTGCTGCGGCTTTGCGCAATTGATCACCCGCATGCCTGCCGTGGTCATGAACACTGTCTGGCATGCGGGTGATCAATTGCGCTGCGCCTCGCTAGCGCTCTTTGTAACCTATTTGCGTAGCGGGTTAGTACTGCTTCTGCTGCTGCTTCCTAGCTGCGGGTATCAAACAATCTCATCTACAGAGCGCCCCACCATCTCGATTCCTTATGTCAGAGGGGATGAGGAGGGATTTTTAACAAACGCCGTGATCTCTGAGATTAATCGTACAGGTATGTATGACTATGTCAATTCCGGCGGTGAGCTGGAGATGAAAATTGCTCTTGTTGGGGGCAGTGAAGAGGTGGTCGGCTTTCGGTATGACCGTTCTGAGAAAAAAGGAAAGATAAAGCAAAACCTTCTGGCGACGGAAAATAGGCGGCATGCTGCTGCGGAAGTGACGATTTATCGAGCCGCTGAAGATGAACCTATTTTAGGTCCTATTGTCGTTACTGCGTCTGCGGAATTTGACTATATCGATGTGAGCACGATCCGCGAGCTTGCCTTTGTAAGGCCCAGCGGAAAACTTGAAAAAGTGATCGATTTCTCCGAAGGGCAGCTTGATTCTATTGAAGGGGCGCAAGACAACGTGCTTTCACCGCTCTATGATGATCTGGCAAAGAAGATCGCCGCCGTTGTTCAGAAGGCTTATCTTACGAGGCCTTAGGCTTGTTAATTGATGAAATGATCGCTTCGGTGTCGATGACCTCCGTGAGGAAATGCTCGAGCACTTTTAGAATGAACTTCGGCGTGTTGTAAACGCCTGTTGTAGAGAAAACCAGTTCAAGGTTTGCCTTGGTTGTTTGGAGTCTTCCGATGAACGTCAGGGTGAGTGGAATTTCCTGAACGACTTTGGGTAGGATCCACACAACAAATTGCTCGTTGAAGAGGGTTACTTTGTCGGGTGTTTCCAAAACCTGGAAGTAGTGCATGAGCTCGTCCGTTGAGCCTGATTGATCAAATTTTCCATTTTGAAGAAGCCCTAAATCATGAAGAAGATTGAGGTCGACTGTAATCACTCCATCAGGAGCGTGCTTGTGCAGATTTTGAGAAAATTCAGCAAAAGCTTCATCCAATTGTGCAGGTGTTAGCATTTCTTCTAGCCTTCGTTACATTTATGTAAATACACGTCATCGCTGTCTATATCAACTTATTTTTTTAACATTTTTTAACTTTTTAGTATTGAGTTGGTTATGATAATCGGCTTGCAAGAGATGATGACGTTAGACATAATGAAAGAACATATGCATCTTCGGACTCTCCTGCTTAGCTTACTTTCAATTGCAGCTCTTGAAGCAAAACCGCTTTCCGTTCAGGTTTCTGCTCCGTCTGCGATATTGATCAATGCAGATACGGGCGCGATTCTGTATGCCAAAGATATTCACAGGAAAAGCTGGCCGGGAAGCATTACGAAAATTGCAACTGCCATGTACGTTCTGGAGAAAAAAGGCGATTATCTGGATGAAATTGTGCAGGCTTCGAAGAAGGCGGTGCATGTTATTCACTCCTCTATACGCCTCGCTCCCGGATCCAAACATGCCCCCTACCAATTGGAGCATGACGGGACGATGGCCGGGATAAAGCCGGGGGAAGCCCATTCGCTTCATTCGCTTCTCTATGGTCTGATGCTTTCCTCGGGTAACGACGCAGGAAATGTGATTGCAGAAGCTGTTTCGGGGAGCGTCGATCGTTTTTGCGAGGAGCTTAACAGTTATCTTAAGCAGCATGGAGTTTTAGAGACGCAATTTGTCAACCCTCACGGACTTCATCATGACGATCACTGGACGACGGCCTATGATATGGCTAAAATGACGCGTGTTGCGATGAAACATCCTACGTTTCGAGAAATTGTCAAAACAACGCGCTATTTAACCCCGCAGACAAACCTGCAGCCGGCAAAATATTATGTGCAGCATAACAGGCTGCTGAAGCAGGGAGCGCTTTTTTATCCGAAGGCTATTGGTGTAAAGACCGGATATCACTCAAGAGCCGGTTTTACGATGGTGGGAGCTGCAACGCACGAGGGAAGGACTCTGATTGCCGTTGTTCTCAAGTGCCAGGAGAGCAGCGATCGATTCAGAGATGTGATCAAGCTTTTCGATGCAGCGTTTTCTGAGAAAAAAACGGCGCGGACTTTGTATGCCAGAGATAGCGATACGTTTACTCATCGCATTCCGGGCGCTACGGAGGCTTTGAAAGCTGTTTTAAAAGACGATGCGGTTTTGGAATATTATCCTGCAGAAGAGCCGCAGTTTCGTGCGGAGATCAAATGGACTGTTAAAGATTTTCCGCTTTCCATAGGAGATTGCGTCGGACATCTTCGATGTATTGATGAAAGCGGCAATGTCCTGATGGAAAAACCGATCTTCGCTGTGAATTCTGTTTCAAGATCGGTATGGTCGTCGCTGACTACATTTTGCAAATCCCATAAACCGCTTTGCCTGGCTCTATTTTTAGGAAGCCAGGTGCTGTTATTGCTGATTTATTTCTTTAAAAAGCACAAGAAACTCGGCCAGGGATAATTCTTCGGGCCGCACTTTCAGGCCTTTGCCGATTTTATTCAGCCCTTCTTCAACTTTTTCCAGGGGATAATGGTCTTTCAGGGTTGAGCGGACCATTTTACGCCGCTGGCCGAAGGCGCGGCGGGTCATTTCAAAAAACTGCTCGTCGCTCGGGATCGGAGGTGTTTTGAGGCGGAATTGGACGACGGCGGACTGAACCTTGGGCGCCGGGTAAAAACAGGTCGGCTCAACGATAAATCCTTTCACGGGATCAGAATAAAATTGCACAAACACCGATAGAGATCCATATGCTTTTGAGCCTGGTTTTGCAACGAGCCTTTCTCCCACTTCTTTTTGCACCATCACGGTGATCGACTGAAAATATTCTCGGTGGGGCAGGAAATGGGTCAGGATGGGCGTTGTGATGTTATACGGAAGATTAGCGATGAGCTTGGTGCCGGCATTGAGGTTTTTCATGCCGTCCCATTTGAGGATGTCGTCTTCAAACACGTGCAGTCTTTGATCGCTGGTTTGAAGGCGGATGAGCGCTGCAGCAAATTTCCGGTCTTTTTCTACGGCGGTAACGGTGGCTCCCTGGGCAAGCAGTTCTTCAGTCAGCACGCCGGGGCCGGGGCCGATCTCCAAAACGGAGTCGCCGTTTTTAACATCTGCAAATTTAACGATTTTTCTTACGATGTTTCCATCGATTAAAAAATTTTGAGACAGGAATTTCATGGGAGCTGCGTCGATCTCTGCCAAAAAAGCTTTCAATTCTGAAGGCTTGTAGAGGTTCATCAATACGAAAAGGGTTCAAATTGCGGTGGGATATCGAGTGATTTTGGGCTATAGTTGAACTTCTGATACAGCCGTTTTAGATAGACTTCCATCTCTTTTTCAGCATAGGCGTTCAGGAGTTCATTCTTGAGCCCGCTTGCCATCGATTCAAACAGAGGAGCCTCCTGTTTGGTGTGCGATTTGAGGTGGAAAATGCGGACAACCTGCGATCCGTCCCGGCTCTGTTGCACAACAGGTTTGCTCCAACCGTTCGGAGCTATTTGGGCCAGGACAGCGCGGTGCGCCTCCGACAGCTCTTTATCTTCTGACATCAGCTCTGAAGAAAGAGAAAGGCGGGTCCACTCTTCCTGCGGAATCTTTTGTTTTATGAGATCGGCCGCAACGGAGAGAAGGCTGCCGGACTTATCTTGAAGTTCTTCGACCTGTTCTGCAAGCGACATTGCGTTATCTATTGCATCGTAGCGGAATGTTAAAAATTGGTAGGTCCATAGTTCTTTCGGCGGGTTTTTGGCAAGCTGCTCATCAAACGCTTTTTTGACCAACTCATTTGTCACTTTTGCAAACACTTTCGAGTAGACACGGGCTCCCTGCATTTTTTGCACAACGAGGTCTTGATGGACCATTTGCCGGGCTTCATCATAGGTGATCCCGAGTTTGTCTACCGATTCCATGACATTGGGTCCGTACCGTTTTTGAATCTCCTCGCGCACTTCTGCATCGGAGGCTTTGATCTCGCGGCTTTCGGCGTCGGCCATCATCAGCTCCTGGTCGACCATCCGCTGCAGCGTTAACTGCCACTGCGTTGTATAAAACTGCATGCGCATGTCGTCTGAATCCAAATACTGCGGATAATACTGGTTTAAGAAAACATCCATTTGCTTCATGACATCCAAAACGGAGATCGTTTTTCCATTCACTGTTGTCAGAATTCGGTTGTTGACCACAATCTCATGCTTAGGCGCTGCATGGAGAAAAGAAGCGGTGAAAAGAAGAAGCAAAAAATATTTCATATATGTCCTATTGAAATGCCAAGTCTAGCAAACCTATAATTTATGGGGTAGACCTAAGAGAAACGGCGAAGAAGCCGTCCATTCCACCGGCAAGAGGGAGCGTTTGAAATTTTTCTACGGTCTTGAGTGAATATTTTTTCTGAAAATAGTCGATTTGGCTTTCGTTTTCATCGGGCAGGATGCTGCAGGTCATGTAGACGATGGTTCCTTTAGGAGCAAGATATTGAAAGGCTGCGTCGAAGATCTGCCGCTGCTCTGCGATGAGGGAGGGAAGATTCATGGTTTCATACTTCCACTTCAGGTCAGGATTGCGTCTATAGGTGCCAGTTCCGCTGCAGGGAACGTCGATAACAACCCAGTCCATGGTGCCTTTTTTGGGAGGGAGGTTATACTGGACGTTTTGGATGCCGGCCCTGTGGCATCTTTTCTTGGCCTCTATTAGAGCGTCGGGACGAATGTCATGGAGATAAAGCTGGCCGCTGTGGTTCATTTGAAGGGCGATGGCCAGGCTTTTCCCGCCGGCGCCAGCGCAGTAGTCAAGAATTTGTTGTTTTGGACAGGGGCGGACAATTGCTGCTCCCAATTGACTTGCTTCATCCTGCACTTCGAAAAGGCCGTCTTTGAATTCCTGCAACGCCGAGAAGTTGACCTTGGAGGCAAAATTAATACCTGTTTTAGAGTGCTGTGTAGGCGCCACTTCAAATTGAGCTGAGAGTTTTTGAATGAGGCTATCCTTTGAAATCTTTAATGTATTGGTTCGGATCGTGACGGGGGCCCGGGTTTGATTGATCTGGCAAATCTCTATGGTTTTTTCTTTTCCGTAAGCGACAGTGAGGCTTTCGATGAGTTTTTGAGGAGCTCCCAATTGAAGGGACAGATCCAAATGGTTTTTTTCGGGCAGAGGATCCATGGGGTTTATATTCTGGGCATCATAAAGGTTTTTCCAGCGGATGTAGTTGTAAAGTGTCTCGCTGACCCAGGCTCTGTCTTTGGACCCCAGCGCTTTATTTTGTCTGAAATAATGGCGCAGCAGTACATCAACGGGAGTTTTCTCCGTTCTCATTTTTCCAAGAAGGGCTGTCAAATGATGTTCTCTGAATTTCATGACGAAATAATACCTTACTTCAAAGAAAATTACACTACGAATTATCGCTTTTGGTATAGTTTGTCCGAAAAAGAGGTTTGAATGAAAAAGCTGCTCATGCTTATCGGACGTATCTGTCTAAGTTTAATTTTTGTAACATCCGCCGTAAGTAAATTATTTAGTTGGGATGAGACCGTTCAATATATGACGATGCATCTCAACCAATGGATTGTGAGCACGAATTTTCCGGATATTATTCATGGAGGCATGACGCTGCTCTCCGCCTATGCGCTGCCGATGCTCATTGTTGCAACCATTTTTGAGGGAGTCGGAGGGCTTTTTGTTCTGCTGGGCTTCAAGGTCCGTTTCGGAGCGACTCTTTTGATTCTTACTTTGATTCCTATCACCATCATCATGCATCCTTTCTGGCTTGCGACCGGACCGGAAAAAACACTGCAAATGGCCATGTTTATGAAGAATCTCGCTATTTTGGGCGGTCTTTTTATTTTAAGTGCTCAAGGTGGAGATTCGGAAGGGTGATGCCGGCACTACTCACGCTCCTTAGCGTTCTTATCGTTGCTTTTGGACAGCCGGCATGGTTCTCTTGGCTAGCGCCTCTCTCTGCTATCTGCGGCTATGCGCTTTTTTGGCATGTCGCGTGTAAAATTCCTGCTTCCAAAAAGAGATTTTTTTTCGCTCTGGGGTGGTTTGCGCTTGTTCAGCTTGTGCAGCTGTCATGGATGACATCGATTGAGTACCAGGGGATTTATATTTTGTTTGTCTATGGGTTTCTGGCTGTAGGGCTCGGAGCGCAATTTGGACTGCTGACACTCCTTGTCGATCGGATTCCTTTTGTCGCATCGGCTTCTCTCTGGGCGCTGATGGAATGGCTCAGAATTTATGTGCTGTGCGGCCTCTCTTTCAATCCCATCGGGCTTTCGCTCACATCATCGATTTTTTCTTTGCAGGCTGTGACTTATTTTGGAATTTTTGGTCTTTCCTTCTGGGTGATTTTAACGAATCTGGCTGTTTGGAAGAAGCGATGGAAGGCGGCTTTTGCGCTGGCTGCAGCGCCTTATCTGATCGGGGCTATTCAGTGGAATGTCTATGAGTCCAAGGTTGAAGAAGGTCCTTGCTTAAGCGTTGCGCTGGTGCAGACGGCGCTGCTGCCTTCGCAGAAGATGTATTTCCCCGAGAGGGCTGCCGATTTTATTTCACCCTATAACCAGTGGGAGAGGATCACACGGCTTCTTTCTGGGATCGAAAAGCATGTTGACCTGGTGGTGCTGCCAGAATCTGCCATTCCGTACACCGACGAGTATCCTCTTTATTCAAAAGATGCCGTAATCAAAATTTTGAAAAACTCATTTCAAAAGACTTATTTGGAAGAGCAGGATCATTTAAATAAAGTATCCAATCTTTATTGGATTCGTGCGCTGGGAAAGCTTTTAAACTCCGATGTCATCGCAGGGCTTGATGGAGAAGCGGGTGAAATTCAATATTCGTCTGCTTTTTTTGCCTCGCAGGATGCCATGCATCGGTACGATAAGCAAATTCTTCTCCCCCTGGCAGAATATCTTCCATTCGAATCATTGATCAATTTGACTAAAAGCTATGGGATCACTCAATTTTTTACACATGGAACAGAGTCCCGCATTTTTCATTCCAAGGTCCCGATTTCCACTTCGATCTGTTATGAAGAGACATTCGGACACATGATGCGCAAGGGAAGAAAAGAGGGCGCGGGACTCTTTGTCAACGTCACCAACGATAATTGGTATCCAAGCTCCAGGCTTCCCAAGCAGCATTTTGATCTTGCCAGAGTGCAATCGGTGGCAAATGGCCTGCCGCTTGTGCGAGCCTGCAACTCAGGGATCACATCAGCTCTGGATAGCTTAGGTCAAATTGTTGGACAGCTGGAGGACTGGAACAAGCCGGATGTTCTCGTCGCAGATGTGCCTCTTTATCAAATTTCAACTCTATATACTTTCTGGGGAGATAACGGAATTGTTATCATTTCAATTATTTTGTTAACGATTAGCGTAATTATCAATAGAAAGTCGCTGTTTGTTAATAAGCAAAGATCTCATTAAAATCTCTTGTTTTGAAAACAGTAATGAGATAAATTTCTTCGAAATGATCATGAAAAATCAATCGACGCTCAAGCAAGAAATTGCTTTCCATGGAAAAGCCCTTTTTACGGGGGTGGACGCTTTTGTTAAATTAATTCCTGCAAGCCCGAATACCGGCATTGTTTTTCGCAGGGTTGACCTTCCCGGATCGCCGGAAATTTCTGCGAAAACAGAAAGCGTTGTAGAAGCTGTCCGTACAACGAAGATCGGTGTAGGAGATGTTTCAGTTCAGACGATCGAACATCTCATGGCGGCTCTTTTTGCCTGCGGAGTTGATAATTTAATTGTTGAGATTTCCGGGTCCGAAGTGCCCATCTTTGACGGCAGCGCTCTGCCGTATGTAGAGCTGATTGAGAAAGCGGGTGTTTTGGAGCAGAATGCTGAAAAAAATGTTTACTTGCTCGATGCGCCTTGCTCTTTTAGCAGCGGCGATACGCACATCGTAGCGCTGCCCTCTGACGAGCTGCGCATCAGCTACACACTCCATTACCCCCAGTCTCCCTATCTCAAATCTCAATATTTTAGTTTTAACGCAGACTTAGGGCTATTTAAGCAGCAGGTAGCTCCCAGCAGAACCTTCACCTTATATGAAGATGTGGCTCCGCTGATTCAAAAAGGGATTTTAAAAAATGCGGCACTTGAGCATGGTGTAGTCATTGATGGCGAAAGAGTGCTCAATCCCGATGGGGTGCGCTTTTCTGACGAGATGGTTCGTCATAAAGTGCTCGACCTGATGGGAGATATCGCACTACTTGGCTGGCAGCTCCGTGTTCATTTGATTGGTATCAAGACTGGACATGCGGCCAACCACGCCATCGCAAAAGAGCTGCGTAAATCTCTGAGGAAACAATGAACGAAACATTAACTCAAACTGTAGTGCTTGATGCGAAAAAAATCGCACAAATCCTGCCCCACCGCTATCCCTTTCTCTTGGTAGATCGGATCATCCATTTGGACCTGGATAATAATATTATTATCGGACAAAAAAACGTGACTTTCAACGAACAGTTTTTTGTTGGACACTTTCCCGACGGACCCATTATGCCGGGCGTTCTCATCCTTGAGGCACTAGCGCAGGCCGGAGGAATTTTAGTGCATCAAAAATTGCAAACGGAGAAGATTGCTGTGCTGCTCACAGTTAACAATGCCAAGTTTAGAAAGCCCGTGACTCCTGGAGATGTGCTGCACCTCCATGTAACGGGACAGCATATAAGCTTTAAAAGCGGTAGGGTTGTAGCTAAGGCCCTGGTAAATGAACAAGTTGTCGTCGAAGCAGAAATCAGTTTTGCTTTAGTCGACAGAAAACAACTGTAAAATGCTTGAGAATGATATGACAAAAACACAGATTCACCCAACGGCGATTATCGAATCCGATGCAAAGATCGGGGATAATGTAATCATTGAAGCATACGTCGTGATTAAAGGAACCGTGACGATTGAAGACAACGTTACGATTAAATCGCATGTCTACATCGACGGTCACACGACCATTGGTGCAGGAACAACGATATGGCCCGGAGCCAGTATTGGGACTAAAACCCAAGATTTGAAATTCCGTGGAGAAAAAACATTTGTCATTATCGGTAAAAACTGCGAAATCCGTGAATACGTCACCATCAACTCATCATGCCAGGAAAATTCCGTCGTACGCGTCGGCGATAACTGCCTTATCATGGCGTATTGCCATGTTGCGCATAATTGCGAAGTCGGCAACCGCGTCATCATGGCCAACGCCGTCAATCTGGCAGGACATGTCATCATCGAAGATTGCGCCGTCATCGGCGGCATGACCGCCGTGCATCAGTTCACCCGCATCGGCTGCTATGCCATGGTCGGCGGATTCAGCAGAGTCACACACGATGTGCCTCCCTACACGATCGGAGCCGGCGTTCCTTATAAAATGGGCGGCCTCAACCTCGTTGGACTCAAAAGAAATGGATTCCCGCTTACGGTGCGCAGAGATTTAGCGCGCGCCTTCAAGCTCACCTACCGTTCGGGGCTCAGCCTTAGCGAAGCGCTTGAACAGATCCAGCAGGAAGTCGAGCCGAATCTCTATGTCCAGCATTGGGTCGAGTTTTGCCTGGCGTCACGCCGCGGCCTGATAGGTTTTTATAACTACAAAGATCCCGATACTGCCGATCAACTTTCCGAATACGAAGAGCTCCTGGAAGAAGAAATAACGTGAAAATCGTTTTTTTTGGAACCTCATCGTTCTCGGTCGCCATCCTGCAGCATCTACTTGAAACCCCTCATCAAATCATTGCCGTTGTCACAAAGCCCGATCAACCCAAGGGAAGATCTCTTAAACTCACACCTCCTCCCGTCAAAGAATGGGTACTTGCGAACGCTCCAGCGCTGCCGCTCTATCAGCCTCTCAAGGCCTCCAGCGAGGAATTTATTGCACTCATGCAGTCGCTGCAGCCCGATCTTTTTGTCGTCGCCTCGTATGGCGAGATCATGAAAACACCACTTCTCAATGTCCCGCGCCTGGGGCCCATCAATGTCCACGCCAGCCTGCTGCCTAAGTGGCGCGGCGCAGCTCCCATCCAGCGCTCCCTCATGGCAGGCGAGCATGAGACAGGAGTCACCATCATGAAAATGGTTCTTAAGCTCGATGCCGGAGATATGCTGGATGCCGCCAAAGTCGCTGTTCCGCTGGAAATGAACCACAAAGAGCTCACCGATGCGCTGGCAATCGCAGCCAAAGAGCCTCTCCTGCGCGTGATTGCTCAATTGGACAATGGGACCGCAGTCGGCGTGCCGCAGGATACAGCTCAAGTCACCTTTGCTTCTAAAATCACTCCTGCCGACACCGTGATTGATTGGAACAAACCAGCTCTGGAGATCCACAACCAAATCCGGGCCCTTTCTCCCGAGCCGGGAGCTTGGACGCTTATTGAAATTGGCGGGGACTCAAAAAAATTAAAAATAAAAAAATCTTCCGTCTTGGAAGGCGCCACAGGCGATCCCAAACGAACGCATCTCATCTCAAAAAAAGAGTGGATCATAGAATGCGGTAAAAATTGTCTAAATCTTCTCGAGGTTCAGCTCGAAGGAAAAAAAACATTGCCGATCGGCGATTTTCTCCGCGGCCTGCATCAGCAGCCTCAAATCCAATAAATTTTCTGTTTCCGATTTCCATTGGAATATATCTTTCTTTTTTTTATCATCTCTTTTTCGAAAGGTTTAAAGTTTCTTAACATTTAAGGAGTTCCATATGGGCTTAGTCGTAAGCGGATTCAATTTTATAGCAAGAGGGGTAACCTCTATTGCAAGCTATGAGCGTGCACAAAAAGTATTGGGTGGCATTGAAAATTTTGAGAAAGACGTATCTTTTTTAAAGCCACTCAAAGATCGTTTTATTAAGCCTTTAATTGCTGCTGCAAGCAGTCAAAAATTTTACTATGGTCAAGAAGCTTTCGAAGCATTACCTACGACTGGACTGAAGTTGCTCGGTATGGACATGAATCTGATCAAGTCATGGGCCAGCGTTCCTGATTTTATGACTTCGCTTCCAAGACTTGTTAAGAGTTTTACGCCAATCAGCGAAACAGCGGATAATGGCGATGTCATTAGAAAAGTGCTTGTTGATAATACAACTTCTTACCATGAACAAGATGGAGTCCAATTATCTAAAACTTCTACAGTTTTCAAAAGATTATTTAGTGTGGCAAGCTCGGTTATTGGGCTCGCTGACCTTATCAATTGTGTTACAAGATATGTTGGCACAACAGAGTTTCTTAAAAAGGTCATTCCATGGTCGCAGGTAGCCGCTGGAACGTATATGGGAGTTCAAGCGCTTACTCAAGAAGCTACCTTTAGACGGTATACGGATTTTTCAACACTCCATCCTTCTGAAAATTACCTTAGCTGGTCGGCTGTTGCTATGAACATTGGTTATTTATCTTATAGCGTTGTTGGTGCTGCTACGATTTATATGGGAGAAAAAGGCAAGAATTACCCGCTCCTCTCAAGATGCCAGATTGCAAGCCAACTGCTGTATACCTTTGCTCCGCTGGTTCATTCAGCTGCTAAAAGCTATAGAGACTCATTTGTAAATGCAAAGCCAGCGACTCTAGATGCTGATGCTAGGGATGTACCACCTCCTAAGTCGACTACAGATACTGCACTAGATGCGGGTAGTAAGTAAGGCTGAATAATGGGCATAGCTTCGGTTGCTGCTTGCTTTAGTAAGGATGAGCCGAAGCAGTTTTTCGCGGGCGCAGAACTCTGCGCCCGTTTGTATGCGCTGTATAAAGGCAGCTGTGTACCGAATTCGGTAGGCAGGGTTCTAAACTACACGCAAATCGTTCAAGAGGCGCTATCATTCCCTTTAGCTCTAGGGGCATTAAAGGATTTACATGAGAAGTGGTCATTCGATGTTGAAACGGTCAAGAACTTTGCGGACGTTGTTTCGAATGCAGCTGAGGCAGTCGATTTTGCTATCAATAAAATATTTGAATTTAAGAGGCCTCCGATACCCTATTTAAAGCCTATTGGGTTTGCGGCTGGTTTTCTCTATGATATCTGTGATTTAAAGAGTGCCTATAACACGCGTCAGAAGTTCACAAAGATCTCAGCATCAATGCCTTACATTTCTGCTTTTAAGTCTGTCATGTCCATATTCTTATGCATGGTTTCCTTGAGCATTTATCTTGAGGTTAAAAACAAAAATTTACATAAAGTTTCGTTAGTCCTTGAGACTACGGTGTTTATGTCAATGGTTGTTCTTAATTATCTCGAAGATACTAAACGTAGTGGGAAATTAACTTAAAAATATCTCTTAATTCTGTTATAATATTTCTATGACAGACATCATATTTAGACCTATTAAATATTCGTATGAAACGCTTGGCATGCCTCCAAAAGAGCCTGAATGGAAGAGGTCGCTGCGTTATTTGGATTGCTCAGGATGGCTGCTTGGCATTATTAAAAAAGGGTGCGGCGCTGCTGCCAATGTGCCTTTTTTAGCCCCATTAGCCGTGGTTGCGGCTCCACTTGGAGCGATCGCAGGGACTGCAAAGAAGGCCTCTTTCGCGGCAAGCACGTTTTTTGCGACGGATGAGCTCGCCGCTAGAGGTATCAAAGCCGACCTGCCTTCTGCAAAGGAAGCTTTAGGGGTTGCTGAGCAGGGGGTTGATTTGATATCCATGGTTGCTGAATGTAGAAGCTTTGGGGTGCCTCTATTTTTTATGACAGGCCTTAATACAGTGCAACTTGCATTCGGCCTCATTTCTCCCATCATCACCCTCATGATCCAGCTGAGAGAGAAAGGAAGCGAAGCTTTTGAAGAATTCAAGTTTTATAAAATTCTCTATAAAATAGTTTTGTCGCTTCTTGCGATTTATCTGTTTGTCACTTCCATTAGCTTGTCCCTGGTGGCCACTGTGCTTCTGGCCGGCATCAGTTTTGCCGTTTCATATATTTAAACAAATTCGTTATATATTGGAGGCATGGATTTCGATCGGCCTCCCAAAAAATCAGAAAATGCCCTTTCGTGGGTTGAATGGATCGTTGCGATCGGGACCCTAGGTCTTGCTCTTTCTCTTGTCATTTTCGCTTTTCTTGCCTGTTTGTTCTAGGCAAAGCAAATTTCCATTGTCTGAAAATTGTTAGATTTGTTAGCCTACTCGCTTTAACCAACTTGCGTAAGCAACTGGGGACACCATTGTTTTATGCCCTGAAAAAATCGGGCTAAGATAGTGAAAAAGAATTTTTAAACGATCTAATTAGAGATGAGTATGAAGCCGAAGTTGATGGGAATTAAGCAGGGAATGATGCAGCTCTTTGATGCGCAAGGGAATCGAGTTGTATGCACAGTGATCAAAGCTGAGAAGCACGTCATTTCTCAAATTAAAACTGTAGAAACAGACAAATATAACGCTATTCAGCTGGCTTCAGGATCTATGAATGCAGCGAAAGCTCGCAAGGTTGCAAAGCCTCAACAAGGCCACTTCAAAAAAGCAGGCATCGAGCCGCGCCGAAAAATGACTGAAGTGCGCGTAGACGACGCTTCCGCCTATACCGTTGGCCAAGAGCTCGGCGTTGAACTGTTCAATGATATCGCTTATGTCGACGTGATCGGGATTTCAAAAGGAAAAGGGTACCAAGGGGTTATGAAACGGCACAATTACGCCGGCGGCCCTGCAGCTCACGGTTCTGGATTCCATCGTCATGCGGGTTCTACCGGTATGAGATCAACCCCGGGAAGGTGTTTGCCTGGAACTCCAAAAGCGGGCCATATGGGCGATGAGCAAGTAACAGTTGAAAACCTTCGCGTTGTCAGAATTGATCCTGAAAGACAAGTGATTGTTGTTGAAGGCGCGATTCCTGGAACTCGCGGCGGACTCGTTTATGTGACGACTGCGAAGAAAAAAATGAATAAGAAGAACCTGAATAAGAAAGGGTAGTAGGTTGAAACGTGGCAAAGATTAAAAAATTAGACCTGTCTGGAAAGGAAATCGGCGAGCTCGCTGTTAAAGACGATCTTCTTGAACAAGAAGCCAACTCGCAAATGATTAAAGACTACATCGTGGCCATTCGCGCTAACGCGCGTCAATGGTGTGCGCATACCAAGTCACGGGCAGAAGTCAATCACTCCGGACAAAAACCTCATCCTCAAAAAGGTACAGGTAGAGCGCGTCAAGGTTACTTGGGCGCAGCTCAATACAAAGGCGGCGGACGCGTAGGCGGTCCTCGCACAAAAGAAGATTTCCATATTTCTATCAATCGTAAAGAAAAACGCGCTGCAATCCGACACCTCCTCGCGGAAAAAATCACCGGCGGTCAAATGGTTATTCTTGATCCGGGCGCTATGAGAGCCCCTAAAACGAAAAAAGTAGCTGATTTTCTTAAAGGTCTTGAGCTCTTCGGAAAGAAGGTGCTCTTTGTCACTGAGAAAGCCGAAGCGAAAAAAGATTCTCACTTTGTGAAGAGCATGCGCAATATCCCTAATGCGCAGTTCATGTTGATTCAAAATGTAAGCGGTTATGATGTTGTTGCTCATCGGCATATTATTGTGATGGATGCTGCCTCTGATCGTTTAATGAAGATGTTAGAAGGTTAACAATGATACGCAAGCACCCTTACGAAATTATTAAAAGCCGGTACGTGACTGAAAAATCACGTGTGATGGAAGGATTGCAAAATAACAATAGCAACCCGTGTGTTAAAAAATGCAATACGCCTAAATACGTATTCCTGGTTGACAGAACTGCATCGAAGCATGAGATTGCTCAAGCTCTCGAAGAGATTTACTCTGATAAAAATATCAAAGTGATCGGTGTTAATACAATTCAAGTAAAACCTAAAGAACGCACCGTTCGCGGACGCCGCGGGATGAAAAACGCTTTTAAAAAAGCGATTGTCACCTTGAAGCCGGGCGATGTGATCGAGGAGAAAGCTTAATATGACAAAGAAATTTCGCCCAGTAACTCCTGGACAGCGTGAACTGATCTTGGAAAGCTATGCCGTTTTGACAAAAGGCGCAAAACCTGAAAAATCTCTGCTCCTTAAGAAAGACCGCACAAACGGCCGCAACCACCACGGACATATTACTTGCCGTCATCGCGGCGGTGGCCATAAGCGATTTTATCGAATCGTAGACTTTAAAAGAGATAAAGTAGACGTGGCTGCAAAAGTGGCTGCTCTCGAATACGATCCAAACCGCACATCCCACATTGCTCTCTTAAACTATTCCGATGGAGAAAAGAGATATATTATCGCTCCTGAAGGCCTTAAAGTCGGCGACACAGTGATGACAACAGCAAAAGAGATGTACAACATCGGATGCTGCATGAAGCTGAAGCACATGCCGCTCGGTTCTGTTATCCATAACATTGAGATGAAGCCTGGCCAAGGCGCATCGCTCGTCCGTTCGGCGGGACTTTCTGCACAATTACTTGCCCGCAGCAATGGATATGTCACATTAAAAATGCCATCCGGAGAGATCCGTTTGATCAATGAAGACTGCCTCGCGACATTTGGAGTAGTTTCCAATGCCGAGAGAATCCTTCGCGTTGAAGGAAAAGCAGGACGGATGCGCTGGAGAGGAATTAGACCTACAGTTCGCGGTACTGCGATGAACCCGGTTGACCATCCGCACGGAGGCGGTGAAGGAAAGCATAACGGCTATCTTCCACAAACTCCTTGGGCGATGTACACTAAAGGGTTCCGCACACGCGCCAAGAAGAAGACAACCAAGTGGATTGTCAAAGATCGGAGGAAATAAAGTTTTATGGGTAGATCTCTAAGAAAAGGTCCATTTGTGGACCACTTCCTACTTGCCAAAGTTGAAAAACAGAATAAAGGCGGATCAAAACGTCCTATTAAAACTTGGTCCCGCAGGTCAATGATTATTCCTGACATGATCGGACACACTTTTGAAGTGCATAATGGGCGTAAATTTTTGACAGTCTTCGTATCTGAAAATATGGTAGGACACCGTCTTGGAGAATTTTCACCAACACGCGTCTTCAAAACACACGGATCTAAGAAAATCGCAGAAGCCGCAGCCGCAGCTACTGCAGGACCCGCAGCCGGTGCTGCCCCTGCCGCTGGTGCTCCAGCTGCTGCAACCCCAGCCCCTGCAGGTAAGTAATGAAAAAGCAAAAGAAAACAAAACAAGTGATCAAACAGGGCTATGCAGTAACCAAGTATATCAGAATACCCCCACGCAAGGCGCGCCTTGCTGCGGATCTGATTCGCGGACTGAATGTCGAAGACGCCTCTATACAGCTGACCTACTCGCAGCTTAAGGCCGGAAGACTTTTGCTGAAGACGCTGGACAGCGCGGTTGCAAATGCCGAGACACAGCTCAACATCCCGCGCCAAAAACTTTTTGTGAAAGAAGTGCGTGTTGATTGCGGACCTGTTCTTAAGCGTTCAAAATCAAAAGCCAAAGGCGGCTCGGTTCCGGTGATCAAACGAACCAGTCATTTTACAGTGATCGTAGTACCACAGGAAGGCGTATAATGGGCCAAAAAACATCTCCTACAGGATTTAGACTCGCTCTTACAAAGAAATGGAAATCTCTCTGGTTTGCCAACAAGCAAGAATTCGGCAATCAGGTCGGCGAAGATAGATTTATCCGCAACTTTTTGATGACAAAACCTATTTGCGTAGGTACTTCCCTCATTACAATCAAGAGAATGAGTGGAAAAGTCGAAGTCACTATTCATACGGCAAGACCTGGTCTTGTTATCGGGAAAAAAGGCGCTGAGATCGACATCCTTAAACAGGAACTCAAAAAAGCGACCGGAAAAGATATCTGGATCGAAGTTGAAGAAATTAAACGTCCGGACCTCGATGCAAAACTCGTTGCCGACGGAATTGCAAAGCAGCTTGAACGCCGCATGCCATTTAGACGCGTCATGAAAAAAGCAATGGCATCGTCAATGGATGCAGGCGCAGCTGGAATTAAAGTTTCAATCTCTGGACGCGTTGGCGGAGCAGAAATTGCCCGTACCGAGTGGTATAAAGAGGGACGTATTCCTCTCCATACACTTCGTGCCGATATTGATTATGCAATGGGACGTGCTGAAACAACATATGGATCGATCGGTGTAAAAGTTTGGATCAATCGCGGGGAAGAGGGAGCTAAATAATATGTCAATGCAACCAATACGAACTAAATTTCGAAAAATGCAAAAAGGCCAAATGGCCGGATTTAGCAAAGCTGCCAACTTCCTGGATTTCGGTGAATTTGGAATGCAAGCTCTTGAGCGCGGTTGGGTAACCAACAAGCAAATCGAAGCATGCCGCGTTGCGATTTCCCGTTATTTCAACCGCCGCGGTCAAGTGTGGATCCGGATTTTTCCTGACAAATCTGTCACGAAAAAACCTGCTGAGACACGGATGGGTAAAGGTAAAGGAAACGTTGATCATTGGGTCGCTGTTGTAAAACCAGGACGCGTGATGTTTGAAGTCGGCGGAGTCTCTAAAGAACTCGCCCAGAACGCTCTTCGCAGAGCTGCTGCAAAATTAGGCATCAAAACACGTTTCGTTGAGAGATTGGAGAGAGTGTAAATATGTTGAAAGTTGAAGAATTAAAAAATCAAGGTAAGGAAGAGCTCATGGCTCTTTACCAAGATCTCTCCAAAGAGATTTATGGAATGAAGTGCGAACTTCGAATTACTCGTAAAATGGAAAAACCTCATCTTCTTCGCGAGAAGAAAAAAGACCGTGCTCGCGTGCTGACAGCACTCCAGCAAAAGATAGGGGAAAAGGCTTAATTTATGGTACAACAAGAAAGTAAACAAAAAGAACGCAAGGGCAAGGTGGTCTCCACCAAGATGCAAAAGACGGTCACTGTAGAAGTCGATCGTACATTTGCTCATCCTGAGTTCGACAAAGTCATCACCCGCAGCAAAAAATATTATGCTCATTGCGAAGGTTTTGATGTGAAAGAAGGCCAAACCGTCCGTATCGTTGAAACACGGCCTTACTCAAAACTGAAAAGATGGCGCGTAGTTGAGGTGGTCGCATGATTCAACAAGAAAGTAATTTAGAAGTTGCCGATAATACCGGCGCAAAAAGCGTTCGCTGTTTCAAAGTTCTTAAAGGCTCTAAAAGACGTTATGCCGCAGTCGGCGACGTCATCGTTTGCAGCGTAAAAGATGCAGACCCAAAAGGACTCGTTAAGAAAGGCGACGTAGTTAAAGCCGTGATCGTGCGCACAAAAAGTTATATCCGCAGACCTGATGGATCGCTTCTTCGTTTTTATGATAACAGCTGTGTTATCTTAGACGACAAAGGCAATCCTCGCGGAACACGTATCTTCGGACCTGTCGCCCGCGAAGTTCGTGAAAAAGGTTATGTGAAAATCACATCACTAGCACCTGAGGTAATTTAATATGGCAGAGTGGATTAAAAAAGGGGACAAAGTCCTCGTTACTACAGGAAATGACTCTGGACGCACAGGCAATGTTCTCCGTCGAAAAGGCGAGCGCATTGTTGTCCAAGGAATTAATATTAGAAAGAAGCATGTGAAGCGGCAAGCAAAGGTGCAAACACCTAGCATTATTGAAATTGAAATGCCGATCCATGTTTCCAATGTCCGTCTCTGTGATGAAGATGGAAAAGCGATTTTCTTAAAAGTGAAACAAACCAAGAAAGAGAAAGAGCTTGTCTACCAGCAAGGTGACAAAGAAGTCTCTTTCCGAACCCTTAGAAAAAGTTAAACGGATTGAACAATGTCTAGATTACTCAAACAGTATAAAGAGGAAGTAAAGCCCGCTCTCAAAGAGAAATTTGGGTATTCCAACGCCATGCTCATTCCTTCTTTAAAGAAGATTGTCATTAGCATGGGTCTTGCAGAAGCGACGAAAGATAAAAACGCTTTGCAGGATTGCCTAAAAGAGATGACGATACTTTCAGGTCAAAAGCCGATCTTTACCCGCACCAAGAAAGCGATTGCGAATTTTAAATCGCGTCAAGATCAGGTGATTGGACTTAAAGTAACTCTTAGACGTACCAGAATGTTTGACTTCCTGGACCGTTTCTGCAATATCGTTTCTCCCCGCATCAGAGACTTTAGAGGATTTTCTATCAAAGGCGATGGACGCGGATCATATTCTTTAGGTCTTACCGACCAACAAGTGTTCCCTGAGATCAACCTCGATGAAGTTAAACGGACACAAGGGATGAACATCACCTTTGTAACGACAGCTAAAACCGATGAGGAGTGTGTTGAGCTTCTTCGCATGCTCGGATTCCCATTTATTAAGACGGAAGGAAAATAACCTATGTCACAACAAGATCCTATTGCAAGCATGCTGACATCTCTTAGAAACGCTGTAATTGCGCGTGGTAGATTTGTAGACCTCGATCTCAGCAAACAAAAGCATGAAATTTTAAAAGTTCTCGAAAGACAAGGTTTTGTCGAGCATATTTTAGTGGATGATAAGAAAAAAAGAATACGCGTGTTCCTGAAGTATGATGGACGTGAGCCCCTCATGCAAGGCCTTAAACGTATTTCAAAACCAAGCCTCCGCAAATATATCGCGCTTGAGAAAATACCACGAATTTTTGGCGGACTTGGAATTGTTGTCCTGTCGACCTCCCAAGGAGTGATCGATGGAGAAGCTGCTAGGCAAAAAGGGATTGGCGGCGAATTAATATGTTACGTGTGGTGAGGTAAAAAATTATGTCACGTCTTGGAAAAATTGCAATTACGATTCCCTCCGGTGTTGAAGTGAAGCAAGCGGGCCGCAAGCTGCATGTAAAAGGGCCTAAAGGCGAACTTTCAGCTGAATTTCCTGAAGGAATTACAGTTAAGGTCGATGGCGGCAGCGCACTCGTCATGAGAGATGAGAGCTCAGATTTAAACAACGCGCTTTATGGACTCCACCGTTCGCTGTTCAATAACATGGTAGAAGGAGTTTCCAAAGGATTTGAGATCAAGCTTTCAATGGTCGGCGTCGGATACCGTGCCGCTGTTGAAGGTCATAACCTCAACCTCGCAATTGGAAAGTCCCACCCGACTAAACTTGCTATCCCAAAAGGGGTTACGATCACAATCGATAAAGCTGGAGTGATCAGCATCACAGGAATTGATAAACACCTCGTCGGACAATTTGCAGCGTCAGTACGCGCAGAGAAACCCCCAGAGCCTTACAAAGGAAAAGGGATCCGATACGAGAATGAATATGTACGTAAGAAAGCTGGTAAAGCAGCAAAAGCCAAAACAGCTGCAGGATAAAACTCATGGAAAGTAACATTATAAAGCGAAATAAGAAGCGTATCAAAAGAGCCGGCGCAAATCGAAAAAAACTCCGAGGCAGTGCTGAAAAACCACGCCTGTCAGTGATGAAGTCGAACCTGCATATCGCTGTACAGCTCATTGATGATGAAGCGGGCGTAACGCTCACATCAGCAAGTACGCTAATGAAAAAATTCCGATCGAAAGCGCTTGGAAACAATAAAACTGCTGCGAAACTCATTGGAACAGAAATTGCCGAGCTAGCAAAAGAAAAAAATATTACAACCGTCGTCTTTGACCGTGGTCATAACAGATACCATGGAGTCATTGCTGAGCTTGCCGATGCAGCTCGCGAAGCCGGATTAAAATTTTAAAAGGTGGCTATGAAGAATAAGAAAATTAAACGGCAGCGTCAGGAAGATTTTAACTCTGACTTCGAAGAGAAAGTTCTCTACATCAATCGTTGCTCTAAAGTTGTCACGGGAGGACGTAAGTTCAGTTTTTCTGCGCTCATCATCGTCGGTGACGGACAAGGACATATCGGCTTCGGTTTTGCGAAGGCAAACGAAGTATCCGATGCAATCCGCAAAGGCGGCGAAGCTGCTCGAAAAAATATCATGACGTTCGAAATGGAAGGAACAACTATTCCTCATGAAATCACTGTAGACTGGGACGGTTCAACCGTTTTCTTAAAACCTGCAGCAGAAGGAACCGGCGTGATTGCAGGTTCTAAAGTGCGCTCAGTATTGGAGCTCGGTGGAATTAAAGACGTTGTCGCAAAAATTTACGGCTCAAACAATCCGCTGAACCAGGTTCGGGCAACACTCAAAGCTTTGCTGAGCCTCAGAAATCGGCAAAAAACTCTTAATTTACGAGGCATAGCATGACATCTTTATCAACACTGACTGATACACATAGAACTCGTAAAAAAGTACAACGCGTTGGCCGAGGAATCGGATCAAAGCGCGGAAAAACATGCTGCCGCGGAAATAAAGGGGACAAAGCCCGCCGTGGATATAAATCCCGTGACGGACACGAAGGGGGACAACTTCCTCTCTATCGTAAACTCCCAACGAAAGGATTTGTCAACGGTATGTTTAAAAGTGATGTTTATGCCATCAACCTCGGTGTTTTGGACCAACTGTTCAAAGACGGCGATGTCATCAACCTCAAAACACTGCGTGAGCGGGGACATGCACCAAGAGACCCACAAGGCGGTCTTAAGATTTTAGCTCAAGGCGAGCTGAAGAAAAAAGTTACTTTGGAAGCGCATGCGTTTTCTAAAGGCGCTATTGAAAAGCTTGAAAAAGCAAAAATTTCATTTACGGTTCTTACGAAAGCCTCGAAATAATTTTGGCTTAAGGTAACTCATGCTTGAAACCATCCGGCGCATCTTTTCGATCGCAGAGTTAAAGACAAAAATTGTCTTTACTCTCATGATGCTTATGGTCTGCCGGATCGGCGCGCATATTCCTGTTCCCGGAATCAACGGCGATCTCGCCGTACGGCTTTTTCATCAGGCAACAGGAGGATCCCAAAATCTTTTCCAGCTCATGGATGTGTTTTCAGGCGGCGCCTTTGCTCACATGACCATCATTGCACTTGGCGTCTCACCCTACATCATGTCCTCTATCTTCATTCAGCTCCTAATGGCCGTGATTCCTTCTTTCCGCCGCGATATTAAAGAAAGCCCCGACCAAGGCCGCCGAAAAATGGGCCGTTGGATCCGGTTCCTCACCGTCGGAATTTCTTTCTTCCAGGCAGCGTTCTTTGCAAAATACGCCGTTCAGATGAATGCCGGAACGCCGGGAATCATCGTTCCAGAACTTTTAGACTTTCAGCTTTTCGGCCTTCCATGGCTCTTTTACCTAGTCGTCATCTCAACCATGACAGCTGGCGCCATGTTCCTCATGTGGGTCGGAGAGCAGATCACCGAAAAAGGCATCGGCAACGGAATGAGCCTTATTATTACCCTCGGTATTCTCTCTTCTCTTCCTGGAATGCTCGGATCGATCATCCGCCAGCTCAATCTCGATTCGCAAGAGCCCGGACAACTCTCGTTTTCATCGCTTGTCGTTTTCCTAGCAGTGTTTGTCTTGATCATCATCGGAACCATCCTTGTGATCCAAGGACAGCGCCGCATCCCGCTGCAATATGCCAGACGCACCATTGGAAATGCCGAAACACAAAGCACAAACGCCTATATTCCTTTAAAAATTAACTATGCAGGCGTTATTCCCGTCATTTTTGCCTCCTCGTTCCTCATGGTGCCGGCCACCGTCGTCCAGTTTGTCGGCCGCAGCGGAAGCCTCGGCAGCTTTGCCGCCATGCTCGCCCCCGGAACCTGGCTGCATACGACCATCTACGTCGCGTTAATTATATTTTTTACTTACTTCTGGACCGCCACCCAGTTTCATCCCGAGCAGATTGCCTCCGATATGAAGAAAAATGGCGCCTTTATTCCCGGCGTACGCCAAGGTAAACCAACCCAAGACTTTCTTGAATCGACCATGAATCGCATCACCTTTGTCGGATCGTTCTTTTTGGCCTTTATTGCCATCCTTCCGACCCTTGTAAGCCGTGTTTTAGGGGTAGACCCGATGATTAGCCACTTTTTTGGGGGTACATCCCTCCTGATCTTGGTGGGTGTTGTTCTCGATACCACCAAGCAGATTGAGTCCCATCTCCTCATGAAACGGTACGACGGTTTCATGCGCAGATCCAGACCCAGTGGAATTTAGAGAAATTAAAAGAATATTTGAATTGAGTATAAAGCTCATTGTTGCTAGACTAGATCGATATTAAAAAAGGATTTTACACATGCCACGTATTATTGGGATTGACGTCCCTGATAATAAAAGACTTGAAGTTGCCCTCACCTATATCTATGGTGTAGGACGCAAACTATCAAATCAAATCATTGCCAAGTTAGGATTGAATCCTAACATGCGCGCTCATCAACTGACACAGGATGATGTCGCAAAAATTAACACGCTTCTCCAAGCAGAATACATCGTTGAAGGTGATCTCCGCCGCCAAGTTCAGAATAATATTAAGCGACTGATCAGCATTCATTGCTATCGTGGCTCCCGTCACCGTTTAAGCCTGCCCGTTCGAGGACAACGCACAAGAACGAATGCAAGAACTCGAAAAGGTAAGAGAAAAACTGTAGCTAACAAGAAGAAATAACAATGAAAGAAAAGCCTAATACAGCTAAATCAGAAGAAAAAAAACCGGCCGCGAAAGTCCGTAAGAAAACACAACGCAGCGTACCAGCCGGAATTGCCCACGTGCAATCTTCCTTCAACAATACCATTATCAGCATCACTGATATGGCCGGACACGTTGTTGCTTGGTCATCTGCTGGAAAAGCAGGATATTCAGGTTCCCGTAAATCATCAGCATTTGCTGCAACCGTTGCTGCTCAAGATGCAGCAAAATCTGCAATGTCAATCGGAATGAAAGAAGTAGAAGTGAATTTAAGCGGCCCCGGCGCAGGACGAGAGTCTGCAGTTCGAGGACTTTTAAGTTCAGGACTCAATATTACAATCATCCGCGATGTAACCCCAGTGGCCCATAACGGCTGTAAACCCCGCAAAAGACGTCGCGTCTAACTTCAGGAGAGATAATGACAGTAAAATATGGAAAATTTGAACTCCCGACGAAGATTAAAAAAGATGAGTCGGCACGTAGAGCAAACCACTGCCGGTTTATCGCCGAACCTTTCGAAAAAGGGTTTGGACATACCGTTGGCAACGCATTAAGAAGAATTCTTCTTACTGCAATGGAAGCGCCTGCGATCATGTCGATCCGTATTGAAGGAGTTCCGCACGAATACACAGCGATTGAAGGCATCATCGAGGATATGACACATATCATCCTCAACTTCAAATCAGCCCTTCTTCGCAAGCTCCCTACAGAAGAGCAGCATGTATCCCGTGAGCCTCGAGTCATCTCAAAAGTGCTCGATGTCACAGGCGATATGCTGGATAAGCATCATGGACATTATGTCGTGACTCTCAAAGATCTGATGGGCGACACTGATTTTGATGTCGTAAACCCAGACCTCCCGCTCTTCACAGTTACAAAGCCGATCGTTAAAAAGATCGATCTCAAAATCGGTTTCGGCAGAGGCTATGTTCCTTCGGAGCGTCAAGTTCTCTTGGAGCAAGGCGTTGATGAAATCGTCATTGACACAGCGTTCTCTCCAGTCAGACTCGTTAACTACTACGTAGAAAACACACGGGTTGGACAAGACACCGACTTCGACCGTCTGATTTTAGACGTCACAACCGATGGACGCGTATCTCCCGAAGAAGCGCTCTCGTTTGCAACGCAGATCGGCATTCTCCACCTCCAGGTGTTTGAACAACTCAAGCAGCACGCTATCACATTTGACTCCGACATGATCGAAGTCAATACAGATCGCGACGCACTGCTTGCAAAACTGGCCCTCAAAATCAATGAGATCGAACTTTCAGTTCGATCAACCAATTGCCTGGCCGGTGCAAATATTGAAACAATCGGCGAGCTCGTCATCATGCCTGAGTCTGAAATGCTCAAGTTTAGAAACTTCGGCAAGAAGTCTTTAAATGAGATTAAAGCAAAGCTCGAAGAGATGGGACTTTCCCTCGGAATGGACCTTGCCCGCTTTGGAATTACACGTGATAACGTAAGACAACTCGTAGCCGACTATCTCGCGCAGAAAGGAGCTGAAAAAGAAGTATGAGACATGGAAATAAAACCTTTAAAATTGGCCGCACCTCTTCTCACCGTAGATGTATGCTTGCCAACATGCTTAAATCACTGATTGAGCATGGCCGCATCGAAACAACCGTGACGAAAGCAAAAGAACTGAGGCGCCATGCTGATAAAATGATCACGCTTGCCAAGAAAAACACATTGTCAAGCCGTCGCCAAGCGATTGCCGACCTCATGATCACGTACAATAAGCTAACTCCCAAAGAGCTTAAACTCGCTAAGAGCGGCAAATCAGCCGAAGTTTACAACACTGACAGACAAGTGATGGGAAAACTGTTCGGAGAGCTTTCTGCCCGGTTTATAGCACGTAAGGGCGGATATACCCGTATCGTTCGTCTCGGCGAACGCGTCGGCGATAACGCTTCAACCTGCGTCATCGAGTATCTTCCTCAATAACCTGCTACCTAGTAGCTCTTATTTGAAAAAACCTTAGAAATATCTAAGGTTTTTTTATTTAGGGATAAGGTATAATGAGGTTAATGAAAATCGCAATTAATGGATTTGGCCGGATCGGAAGGCTGGTCCTCCGTATCATTACTGAGCAAAAGATCCCCGGCCTCGAAGTCGTTGCAGTCAACGACATCGCTCCAGCAGACAATCTGGCTTACCTCCTCAAATACGATACCGTCCACCGCAGTCCCTCTTTCAAAATTGAGACGCAAGACAATACCCTCATCGTCGATGGGAAAAAGATCCGTGTTTTAGGAGAAAAAGACCCTTCAGCCCTTCCCTGGAAGGAGCTTGGCGTCGATTACGTTGTAGAGTCGACGGGCAAATTTACCCATAAGCAAGATGCCGAAAAGCATCTCAAAGCAGGCGCAAAAAGAGCTCTTATCACAGCTCCCGGAAAAGATGAAATGGCAACCTTTGTCATGGGAGTCAACCATGAAAAGTATGACCCCTCAAACGATTTCATCATTTCAAACGCCTCCTGTACAACAAACTGCCTCGCAGTTTTAACTAAAGTACTTTTAGACCATTTTGGCATTGAAGAAGGATTGATGACAACAGTCCACTCTATCACTGCCTCACAATCCACCGTCGACGAACCCTCCAAAAAAGATTGGAGAGGGGGTAGGGCGGCAGGATTTAATATTATCCCGTCATCTACGGGAGCCGCTAAAACTGTCGGGATTTGTTTACCCGAAGTACAAGGCAAGCTCACCGGGATGGCATTTCGCATTCCAACGGCAGACGTATCTGCCGTTGATTTAACTGTACGTCTCAAAAAAGACACCACCTACGAAGAGATTTGCACCGTAATGAAGCATGAAGCGAGTGGCCGCTACAAAGATATCTTGGCCTATACGGAAGACGAAGTCGTCTCTTCTGATTTTATTGGATCTCCCTTTTCCTGTATCTTCGATGAAGGAGCAGGAATCGGACTCAATAAACGCTTTTATAAACTTATTGCGTGGTACGACAATGAGATGGGATATGCCCATCGGGTTGTGGATCTTTTGAGATATATGAAAACAAAAGAAACCAAATAAAAAAAAGGTTATCACGTGAATTTTACTAGAGAACCCATCATAGAAACAATTATTTCGCCTCGCGAAGGTTACAGACTGATCGTCCGTAGCACAAAACACGCCAGCGACGAAGAATTTACCGTAGATGCAGTAGAAATCGTTTCCTTCGGAAGCGCACTTTTTTACCGCAGCTTAGAAAAACCGCACCCCTTTCTTCTTCCCGTTGCCGACTATCAAGTCGTCGAAGGAAAAGAAAGCCGCGTTGTCCTGAAAAACGCCCAATTCGAGCGCACAATCAAAATTGGCGGAGGCCGTGAAGCTTCCTTCAAAAAAGAAGTCGAAGAAGACTCAGATGAGCAAATGCTCCCGATGGGACTCGAAGACGAGACCTCCGATGAATCTGCCCCTTCTGAACCAGGCATGGAACGCAAACGCGAACGCCGCCGCAACAGACGCCGCCGAGGCGGCCCTGAGCACCGCGATGAGCAGCAGCGCCCTCGCCAGGAGCAAGCTCCTTCCGAGCCCAAATCAGAAGCTCCCAAAGAGCCGTATACTCCTCCAACCTTTACACACCTCATACCACCTCCAACCAGCCTCATTTCGGATTCCATCCAAAAGTATAAAGAGCAGCAAGCAAAAGAGCCCCCAGCTCCCGAACCTGCTCCAGAACTGCACGAGGCAGCTCAAAAAGAAGGCGAAGGTCCGGCCAATTCCATTAGCCGCACCCTCATAGAGCCCCCTCCGTTCACACCCGGAGCCTCTACAATGAACGATTGGAGCAACTTCTTATCTTGATCAGAATCTCCTTCTCTAAGTAGACTCTTATATCTCTATATAAGAGTCTTCTTTTTGCTCGGATGGTGGAATGGTAGACACTGGGGACTTAAAATCCCCTCCGTTAATAGCGGGTGCAGGTTCGACTCCTGTTCCGAGCAAATTCTAATGATTACCCAATGAATATTGTTATATTTGTTGCGAGTTTTTGCAGGAGAATTTATTCATCGTCAAACCCCATTTCTTTTAGCGTAACTCTTTTGTCTGTGATGCGTTCGATTGTTCTTGCAACATTTCGTGTGGGACGCGTGCCCTTGAGATACTTTTTGAGTGTTGAATAGCTTATGGGTTTGATTTTGCAGTAATCATAGGGTGTCAGCCCGAATTCTTTCTCCAATCGCTCGAAAAATTCACGTAAGTTCATATTATTTGACAGTAATTTGTTCTATGTGTTTTACTGATCAATGTCAGTCTAAAAAAGACCCTCGCTCTAACGAGGGTCGCAGAAACACACCACATGGGGAGTCGGTATGTCCAAGCGCGATTATACATCTAATCGGGATAATTTTCTGAAGCACATTCTGGAGCTGAGAACACTTATCAGTCGAATTCTATATTCTCGAGAGTGTCTAAAGGCAGATATTGAAAACCTACAGAGAGTTATAAATGATCTCTCCAAAGAAGCCACTCGCTCAGCAAATTCTTGAAATTTTTTTAAGGGTTTGTTCAACTCAAGTGGGTAAATAGTGGGAGACGTTGGTCTTTGAGGCGATCAGATAGATGATGAGGAAAACACCGATAAGAAACACGAAGAACGCCAGGAGGGTAACCAGGAAATTTGAAGGCAGGTAAGTGTCGTCATCGATTTGTTTTTCGGTCTTTTTATACTGGAAGTACACAAAGACGCAGAGGAGGGCTCCTATGCTGACGAGAGAGATGCCAAAGATGGAAGAATATCCTTGCAGGCTTGAGCCGGATTGCTGCAATCCTGCTTTTCCTAAAATCACTGCGATTTCTTCTACAAAAAAGGAGAACTTTTCCACGACAAATCCAAAGGCCATGATGCCAAGATTGGTTCTGATCCACGCCAGGAATGTTCTTTCGTTAGCTAGATGAGAGGTGTGGTTTTTTTTAGTCATGTATCTCATTTTCATAAAGGTTCTCGAAATTTTAAAAAAGATTATTTGGTGGAGAAATAATACGAATATGTTAGAATTTTTGGCATGAAAGCAAAAAATTTAAACTCAAATGAGTTGATGGAAGCGGTAGTCTGTCGCATTCCTGTGCTTTCTATTTCTATTATTCGCCTCTAGGCGAATAGACACAAATTTTCTCTTACAGTTTTTCTAGATACAAGGTCGAAAAAAGACCATAAATCGTTCCGAAAGTGGACGAGAATGACTCAGTTACATTAAATTAAGATGATTCAAAAAAAATGGGAAAAAATATGTCGAAAGCATCACGTGAAAAATTGGCTTACCCGGTACGCGCATGGACTATTTGGCTGCTCAGCGCTTTTTTTATGTTTTACAAATACGCGATTGAAGTCTCTCCCAGTGTGATGACAGGGACGCTCATGAAAACCTTTGATATCGGCGGTATCGAGCTGGGCAATCTCGCCGCAAGTTATTTTTATGCTTATCTGCTTTTGCAGATTCCAGCGGGACTGCTCTTGGATAAGTTTGGACCCAGGAAGACAACAACGCTTGCGATTGCCCTATGTGCGCTCGGCAGTCTGGTTTTTGCCGGGGCGGAATCACTGGTTGTCGCAGGGATCGGACGGTTCTTGACAGGCGCTGGCGCTGCCTTTGCTGCGGTCAACTGCCTCAAGCTCATTGCCAACTGGTTTCCGTTCAGGCACTTTGCGTTCATGGCAGGTCTGATGATGACGATGGCGATGCTGGGGGCTGTGGGCGGACAGGCGCCTTTGGCGGCCTTTATTCAGCAGATGGAGTGGCGCCATGCGATTAAAGTGATTGGATGGTCAGGTCTTGTGCTTGCTGCAATTTTCTGGGTTGTTGTGAGAGATAGATCTCCGGATCATAAAACCGAGAGGCATATCGTACCGACGAAGATTTCTCTGGTAGACAGCATTAAGCAGATTTTTAAAAATCCTCAATCGTGGTGGCTCTCAATCTATAGCGGGTTTGCTTTTGCGCCCGTGATGGTGTTTGGAGGGCTCTGGGGAGTCTCTTTCATTGCGGAAGGATTTGATCTGTCACAAAATATCGCTGCACAAATGGTATCGCTGATCTTTATCGGCTTTGCAATTGGCGCGCCTCTTTTTGGGTGGTATTCCGATTGGCTCGGCAAAAGGCGTATCGTGATGCTATGGGGAACGATTGTGGCTCTTTTCTCTATAACGATAGCAGTTTATGTGCCGGGTATTTCTTCCTATACGCTGGGCTTTTTGCTGCTTCTTTTTGGGTTTTCAATCAGCAGTTTCTTGCTTTGCTTTACGATGATCCGCGAGATCAACGTGCCTATTTTAGCAGCAACTGCCATCGGATTCATGAATGCGTTTGATGCGCTGTTGGGAGCCTTCTCAGATCCTTTAACAGGCAAGTTTCTGGATATGGGATGGGACGGACGCATGGTGGAAGGCGCGAGGGTCTTTTCAGTGGCAGCTTACAAGGCGGCATTCCTGACTCTGCCTGCGTGCCTCATCCTTTCGATCTTCACATTGCTGAAGATCAAGGAAACGCACTGCAAGCCGACGTATCCAAATACGCTGCCTTAACAATGTAGGTTTTATTCAACTGTACCTAAAAAAGGTACAGTTGTGAAAAAGTTTACTCTGGCTTACCTAGTAATCCTCTGTCATAGAAGAGCTCGATTTGCTGATAAGGAAGGGTTTAGTCAGTTGTACGCAAAATGCGTACAACTGAAATTGGATTCCAGTTGTAAACTATTTGCGTAGCGGATTAGTAGCTTGCTCGAGCATTTTCTGGATCAGGTCGCGGGTTTCTGGAAGGGCTGCTGAAGATAGCAGCCTTTTCATTTCCCGGATCATGAGCGCTTGTTGTTTCTTGGGGACATTTTCAAAATCCATAAACGCTGAAACCGTCAGATCATTGTGGGCGACTTTCGAATTGAATTTTGCCACCGTTAAAATCTGATCGACGATGAAAGCGTATCCTTCGCCTTTGGGGTCGTGATACTGGCCGAGATTTGCCATGAATGTGCACAAAACAGCGCGAAGGTGGTTGGGATTCTTGGAATCAAAACCGCCGACTGACATGAGTTTTTTTAAATCGCTCACCGTGCAGGTTAAAGAGGAGGCTTGAGCTCCCAGCCAGTAGTTGAAGACGGCCTTGTCATTTTTCCACTTTTCATAAAAATCTGAAATGACCTCGGTTTTAAGGGGGCTTTTCAGGTCGGTAAAGATTCTGAATGAGGCAAACGATGTGTCAAAGTTTCCCGCGGTTTTGTAGATCTCAAGCAGATGCTGTGCGTGGGTCGGATCGATTTCGGAGAGAAGCCTTAAGCAGCAGTTACGCAGCTCTCTTGCCTGCATTTGCTCGGAGGTGGGAGCGTAAACAAGAGGCTGAGGATATTTCTCGATCAGCTGCTGAAGTTGAGGTTTAGCAGTGGCGGCCAGTTGTCTAATAAAGTGCTCTTTTGCTTTCTTGAGTTTAATGAAATCATAATCATTAAATTTTTGAGAGATCGCGCGTATGGATGGAATCTGCAAGAGCTGTGCTTTTGCAAGGGGGGATAATTTCTGGCTTTGGAGCGCATTGCAATAAGGTTTCAGAAGATCGGATAGATCGGGATTGTTTTTTTTCTCTAAACGGGCCAGCACTTCGCTGAAGATTATGAGAGAATAGTTCTGTCCTGCTTCCCAACGGCTAAACGAATCCGTCTCATGCTGCATGAGGCAGCCGAGCTCTTCTAAAGTGTATTCATAATTGAGGATTACAGGAGCGCTGTAGCCGTGCATGAATACAGGAATGAACCTTCCTTCGAGGGGGATTTCATAGGTGTGGGTCTCTTCAGAAAGGACGCAGCTGACTTTGGCTAGGGCAACCGTGCCATCTTCATTGAGGAGCTCATAGCTGAACGGAATCAAAAACGGCTTCTGAGGCATGCCTGTTCTGGGATGCGGGCAGGACTGCGTCACTTTGATAACAGTCATGCCTTTTTGAGGGAGGAGCTGAGCTGTGATCTGTGGCGTGCCTTGCTGGGTAAACCATCTCTCAAACTGGGAAAGATTTGCATCGGTGTACTCTCCCAAGATTTCATTTGCAGAAGAGAGAAGCTCCCGGAAGGTGACCGCTTGTCCATCATACCGCTCGAAATAGAGATTTTGGGCCTTTCGAAACCCTTCCGGCACCATCATGTCCATGTAGGTTTGCAGGCAACGGAAGACCTCCCGTCCTTTGATGTACGTCGTACTGTCGTAGATCGATTGGGGATTGACATACGATTCAACCATGATTGGGTGGCCGCTCTCGGATGTCTCTTCCGGAAATTGGTGTTCCCGCAGCGCCGTCACGTCTTTGGGGCGGATGAAAGCAGGATCAAAGAGCCACTCTCCGAATAAAATGGTTCGAAAATCTGTAAAAGCCTCCTTGAGAGCGAGCTCGAACCAGTTGCGGACCGTAACGCGGTTTCCCGACCAGTTATGGAAGTATTCGTGGGCAACTGTATGAGCAACAGCCCGAAACCTGCCGTCTGTTCCCGAATGTTGATCGACAAGAAGAGCTGTGTCGTTAAAGATCATGAGGCCTTTGTTTTCCATGGCTCCCATGTTGAAATCAGGAATTCCGACCATTTTCATCGAGTCCAAATCGTATTCACGGTCAAAAAAATCTTCATCGAATTTCATCGCCAGTTTTAATACCGTCAGAGAATAAAGGCCCCTAGCTTCTTTTCCGGGTTCGACATACACCTCTAGGCTGACTTTTCTGCCGCTCTTTGTTGTAAATTCATCTTCTACTTTCCCGAAGCTGCCAAGCACGCAAGCAAACAAGTAGCTAGGTTTTGGGATAGGATCTTTCCAGGTGATTTTTGTACGTCCGTCAGGCAAGGAAGACTCAGAGATTAAATTTCCATTCGAGAGCCGGTAATGGTACTTATTTGGGTCGGCGATAATCGTTGTGGTGATACGGCTGAGGACGTCGGGCCGGTCCAAGGTGAAGAAAATCTTTCGAGCTCCTTCCGATTCGCACTGGGTCGTCAGGAATTTTCCGCTGGAATAGAGCCCTTCCAGCGACGTGTTGTTATAAGGATCGATCTCGCTCTGAACGGTGACTGTAAAATGCTCATCCTGCGGCGCATTTAAAATAATAAGTTCATTTTCTGTGACTTGGTACTCTTCTTTGGGCAAAGTCTTGCCACCCACAGAGACAGCAAGAACTTTATGTTTCCGGCCGTCCAGGATGAGGGATTCGGATGGACCATTCCGCTTGACTTCGAGCTGTGTTGTAACAGTGACATGGTCTTTTTGGACATCGAGCGTCAGATCTATCTCGGGAACGTAGAAGGGAGGTGTTTGATAGTTTTTATAGTAGTAGATAAACGGTTCCGAAGCCTGCAAAGGATTTAGGAGAAAAAAGAGCGGCAAAGTAAAGAGGAATGTAAATATTGTTTTCATGTCGAGAGCTTACAAAATCCCTCTTGTAAAGTCAATGTTCAGTGGATATTTCTAGAAGAAAGACAAGAAAAAATGTATGTTAAAATCAAGGCTATGTGGGCTTTAACAATGGATTAGAGACAAAAATGAATGTTCAAAGTAAGAAGCTCTATGTTCTATTGTGGATTTTTTGTGTAATTGGATCGTGGTCGATCCTTCCCTTCAGCCTTTATGTGGGCATCCTGCCTCCCGCTGTTTCGACTTTACAGATCTTTCTCCTTGCCACGCTGCAGGCGGCGCTGTTTTTCGCTGTGATTTGCTTTTTAAGTTTCAAGATGGTTCCGAAAACCGATCTGCAGCCCTTCACTATCAAAAAACCACAGATCTATTTCGGAGTTTTTTGCGGCGTTATTCTAGGGCTGCTCATCTATATTCTCGATAGAACTGTTTTTCAAGGCTCCGCTCTTTCGGGGGTGTATGTTCCTATTTGGACAGGAGCGTTGGCTTCGATTTACGGAGCAGTCAATGAAGAAGTGCTTCTCAGGCTTTTTTTGCTGACTTTTGTTTATTTTCTTTGCAGAAAGATGTTTACCGTCACAAATAAAAATCGATTGATTTTTCTTTGGATTGCCAGTTTTATTGCTGCGCTTGTTTTTGGACTTGGCCATCTGCCGGCAGCATTTAAGCTTGGCCAGCAGGCCTCGTTTGAAATTTTTAGAATTCTACTTCTCAACGGGTTGCCGGGTTTTGTCTTTGGCTGGCTCTACTGGTCACGCAGTCTTTGGACGGCGATGATCGCACACTTGACAGCAGACCTGATGATCTATGTGGTTTTAAGATGACGTATTATATTTGAAAACTCTGGTTTAACTGGGGAATGATAGATTCCCAGTGTTTCACTTCGAGGAGTTTTTGTTGAAAAGCCTCTGCCTGGTTTGTTTCACCATGAATAATGAAAATGTGTTGGGGTTTTTTCTTTAAGTCGGAGAGCCAGTAGAGTAAGTCATTTTGATCCGCATGCGCGGAAAGACCATCGATTTGTTTTACTTGCATGCGGAAGGGGATCATTCGTCCATACAGTTTTATTTCTTTTTCTCCATCGACTAGTTTTCTGCCTTCTGTTCCTTCAGCCTGATAGCCAACAAAGAGAAGCGTATCCCTTTCATTTCCTGCACGCACTTCCAAATAATTCAGCATTCTTCCGCCGGTCACCATGCCGCTCCCTGCAATCACAATTTTAGGTGTATTATCCATTCTTAGTTTCATGCATTCATCGTTGCTTTTGACAATCCGAAAATGGGAGCACATCTCGTTATATTCTTCCGTCTTCAGTTTGTGAAATTTTTGAGAAAGATTAAAGAGCTCCAGGATATTTGCTCCCATGGGGCTGTCCATGATCATCGGGACTTTTGGGATTTTTTGTGCTTTTAACAGACGCCAGATAATAAGCATCAAAAGCTGAGTTCTTTCAACAGCAAAACTCGGGATGAATAAAGATCCCGCGCGACCGATTGTTTCATTGATGACTTGTTCTATTTCGGGGATGACAGCCTCTTCAGGAGGATGAATGCTGCCGCCATAGGTTGATTCAATGAGAAGAACATCTGCTTTATCAGGTTTTTTAGGCGGATAGAGCAGGAGATCTTCTTTTCTTCCCACATCTCCTGAAAATACAAAAGTTTTTCCTTCCGCTTCCATTTGAATGAATGTTGAACCTAAAATGTGGCCATTTGCGTCAAAAATGACTTTGAGGCCTTCTATAGTTTGCCACTGGCCTTCCTGTACAGGGTGGAATAACGGCAGAGTTTTTTCTACATCTTTCAGATCGTAAAAAGGCAGCGCCGGTTTATGCCTTGAGTAACCTTCCCGGTTCGCTCTTTCAGCTTCCTCTTCTTGAATTTTAGCGCTATCTTTCAGAATGAATTCAGCAATTTTCAACGTTAAAGCAGTTGCGTAAATTTTTCCTTTGAATCCCAGCTTGACTAAACGAGGAAGATAGCCGGTATGATCCAAATGCCCGTGCGTTAAAAACACGGCGTGGATGGAGGAAGGCTCGAATTCAGGTTTTTCCCAATTCAGCGAGGTCAGCTCTTTCAAGCCCTGAAACATACCGCAGTCTATCAAGATTTTCGTGCCTTGAAATTCAAGCAGGTACTTAGAGCCTGTGACTGTGCCTGATGCACCCAAAAATGTAATTTTCATCTTATTCCTGGTGTAGATTTTTACAGATGAGCTTGGCTTCTTCCAGCACAGCATTATTTTTTGCCGTAGGGAGCTTTAGTTCGTTAAGTTCCGATGGACGCTCACAGATGTTTTGGCAGAGCACGATATTTTTATTCAGAAGAGCCTGTTTCTCCTGCTCGGAAAGGCTGGAGAGGCAGGTGATGGGATAGAGTCCGCTTCTATCAATTCTTTCCCGTAAACTATGCCCTTTAGGATAATTCCAACTTAAGAGGCCCATTCCAACACAATTGCCATAGGTTTCTGCATCTTTTGAAAGCCGTGTATTGGTCACTAGCCATGCTTGGTGGAATTTTTGCGTACTTTTTTCAACATCTAAAAAGCGGGCATAGACATATAATGCGGTTTTTATATCGCAGATGCTTCCCCCGGTCCCATGAAATTTGCATTCCATCATAAAATGTTGATCAGCCTTATCGGCAATGACATCGATCTCATGTTTGACGCAGCGACCTTGAACAATCTGATTTGTGACAGTTGCAAATCCTTCTACTTCGAGCAGGCCCGCAATGAATTTTTCGAATGGGAAACCCGTGGGCCCAAGTTCCATAATAGCATTTTTAAGGTGATATTTACCTGCCACTCCGCGGCTCAATTTCTTAAGATTTTCGAAGACGATTTTATAGAGCGCTTTGGTTTGTATGCCGTCAAAGAGCTCTTTTTCCGTTTTAGAAAGCACTTCTTTTATGATTTCATCACTGGCGCCAGTTCGCTTGAGCGATTGTACGATCTTCTCCCGATCATAAGAGGTTTCTTCGCCGCTCGCTTTAATAATTTTCATTTTTTTCATGCAGAAAAGTCTTAATGATTTTGAAATGGGTTATAGGTACAAAAAATTAATAAGACAAGACTAAATTTCAGTAGCTGTACGAGAAAATTGTCTCACGCCGAAGATGATTGCGCACAAGAAAAGCATCATGCCGAGGCACTCCATGAGAGGAGGCATCTGTTTTTCGAGCATGTAGAAAAACATCACGCCGAAAATCGTTTCAAAGATCGTCAGCTGCCCGGCAAGGGAGACGGGAAGGCGCAGGCTTGCTTTATTCCAAAAGTAAGAGCCAAACCAGGCGCAGATCACACCCAAGATTAAACTTCCGATTACAAAACGTGTAAAATCAGGACCCAGAGATGTACATTTCTGGAGGTTGAACTGATCAGGAAAAAAGAGCCCGAAGAAAAGAGCGAAGGCGGCAACCCAAATAAGACAGGTCACACCGACAAGCGTTGCCCAATCGCTTGTATTGACTTGAGGGTTGTCCTTCAAAAATCTTGAATTGGCCACCACATACCAGCTCCATCCTAAGAGGGCAAGCGCGCCAAAGATGAGTCCCCACATGTAGGTCGCGGGCGACTCTGCTCCTTGGATATGAGGAACATTGATCAGGATAAGGCCCGCTAAGGTCATAAGAGCGGGGAGGAATAAACTCCTGTAGGAGACTTCCTTTTCTTTCCAATTCCCATAGAAGGCAATGACAATCGGACTTAAGCCCAAAATCAGGGCGCAGATGGCCGGCGTCGAGAATCTGAGCGAAAGAACAACGCAGGTGTAATATCCGACGGTAAAAACAAGCGAATAACCCGCCGCGCGCAGCCAGATCGCAGCCGGATATTTGCAAAACCCTTGGAGCCGCGACTTTAAGAAAATAATTGAAGAGAGCCCTCCATAAATGATATACCGTCCCAAGGCAATCTCAATAGACGTGAACCCGGTCATAAATCCCGGTACAACGAAAATAAGACCCCAAATGAGGCAAGCTGCGAGAGCGTAAACAATACCTTTCATCATAAAATTGATTAATTTTACCATAGAATTTTATTTCCAAAGGAGTAAAAATATTATTTAAGGAGTTATTATGAAAAATTTTATTATCTCTTTAGTTATCTCACCTCTCCTGTTTGCCTCATCTTCACCATCCCCCGATCAGATGGCCGTCGAACCTGGGTATGTGCAAGATTTCAATGCGGGGCTGAAGGCTCAGAAAGAGGGTAACTATGACGATGCGATAGGCCACTACCAGAAAGCTGTCGATCAAAAGTCTGACTACGCCGATGGATGGAATAACATGGGCTACTGCTACAGGATGACTGCAAAAGGGTATCTCACTGATGCGGGCAAGGCATATGCAAAAGCGATCAAGTATAATCCCAAGCATGAAGCGGCACTTGAGTACCAAGGAGAATATTTCGTCATGGCAGGAGAACTCATGTCAGCGTATCGCAACGTGCAAAAGCTGCAAAGCATGAACTCCAAGGAAGCGGATAAGCTTAAAGACAAACTCGACTCTGTTCTCGAAGAAGCCCAAGCCGTATTAAAAAATTATTCCCCATGAAAAGATACCATCATCTGACGGGAGAAGAAGAGGTTGTGATTGTCGGCTGCGGGACCGAATATCCTGGCAGCGGTGAGTACAATAAACTCACTGCTCTTGGAGTCTATGCCTGCAAGCGGTGCGATGCGCCGCTTTATTTGGCATCCGATAAGTTTGATACGCACTGCGGCTGGCCGAGCTTTGATGATGAAATTCCGGACGCCATTGACCGCCGGCCCGATCCTGACGGACAAAGAACAGAAATACGGTGCCATCGATGCGGCGCGCATCTGGGACATGTTTTTTTAGGCGAGCGCATCACCGCAAAAAACACCCGCCACTGCGTCAACTCCATCTCGCTGGCATTTATCCCGGCCTATACCGAACAAGGGTATGAGCGGGCCATTTTTGCAGGCGGATGCTTCTGGGGCGTCGAATATTTTATGAAAAATCTTCCCGGCGTTATCTCATGCGCCGTGGGCTACATCGGCGGGACCGTGGTCGATCCCACCTATGAAGAAGTGTGCACGGGGAAAACAGGCCATGTCGAAGCAATCGAGGTGATTTTTGATCCGCGGAAAATCGATTATGAAACGGTGGCCAAAGAATTTTTCGAGATCCATGATCCTACCCAGCAGGGTAGACAAGGACCCGACATCGGACCTCAGTACCAGTCGAAGATTTTTTATCTGACAAGAGAGCAAAGAGCGGTTACCGAAGAGCTCGTCGATCACTTAAAGCAGCGCGGCCTTAAAATTACAACGGAACTGGAGCCAGCTTCTCAATTCTATCCTGCAGAAGAGTACCACCAAGACTACTACGGCAAAAATGGACAAGAGCCGTATTGCCACCAGAAAGAAAAGCGGTTTTAAGGCGTTAGAATACGATCCTTAACAATCGGAAGGTAAACAGGCATTTACAAAATCCCTCCGTTTCCGTTCATCAGCAAGAGATATACACTTGATTTCATATAGGGAGAGTTTGCTTAAACCACTTAAAACAAAGCGCTGTAGAGTCGAAGAAGACTGATTTTTAGTTAGACCAATGATAGCCGTTACCAATTCTGCACGAAATGAAACACTTGCAATTGACGTAAGAATTTCTGTGACACACATCACGTCATGGCCTTTCGTGTCAATATGCGTAATCAAGCAGACTTGATTCATTAAAATACTCCACTGATCTGGGGGAACATTTAGAAGAGACTCTACTATCCGGTTACGATGGTTATTTAGGCAACGATCTGTAAACACGTTTTTCAAAATTAAATAAAGGGCTTCAATTTTATCAAAGGAGAGTCCTTTTGGAAATATGAAATCAAGACAATCAGAACAATTGCTTAATTCTCTTCTGTATTTTTCTTTTAAGGATTCCTCTTTAGAAAAAGTAGAAATAAACAAACACTCTCCTGTTTGATTAACAAAAAACCCATTTTTCCAAGTTACTGTCATATCTTGAACTCCTCTGAAATTTATTTCGAATAAGATAACAACGCATTCCCATTTCCACAAAGAAATTTTTCGGCATTTTTGGTTTTTTAGTCATGCGGAGAATACATCCTGTTAGAAGAAAGAAGACGCTCCATTTGCCCCATTAAATAAAGGGGGACAGAGAATAACGTGTATTTGAGATCATTTCCCGTAGGATCTTTGATCGGTACATCCACATAGCTTGGAAGATCAGAATTAATTCAATAGGCGATTTTCAGTAAAACACCCCCCCTGTTTTGTCGATCTAATCGACAAAACAGGGGGGGTGTTTTGTTGATTTTTTTCTTAAGGTGTTTGTTATCAATAACTTGGCTTCATCTGGATTTATTTATAGGGGACGAGGTGATGCTGGCAGTACCTGAGCGGGCTTTTCCTAACGGGACGCGGCTGGCGTAGATAATGAATCATCGACCTGCTGATGCCACATTTTTGCATAGAGCCCATCCATGCTTAGGAGTTGATCATGTTTTCCTTGCTCAATGATCGTTCCCTTGTCTAGAACGATGATTTCATTTGCATGCTGGATTGTGGAAAGCCGATGAGTAATAATCAAGGTTGTGGTTCCCGACGAAACTTCTTCGATATTTTTTTGGATTTCCCGCTCAGTTGTTGAATCAAGAGAAGAGGTGGCTTCGTCGAAAACGAAAAGCGCGGGTTTCTTAAGCAAGGCCCGGGCAATCGCTATGCGCTGTTTCTCTCCGCCAGATACTTTGAGCCCTCGCTCTCCTACAACAGTTTGGTACCCCTCAGGCAGAGAATCAATAAAAGAATCGAGCTTAGCTAAAGCCGCCGCCGCTTCAACTTCGGCTTTTGAGGCAAGAGGGTTTCCATAAGCAATATTGTAATAGATCGAGTTGTTAAACAGCACGGGGTCTTGAGGAACAACACCAATGGCCTGATGAAGCGACTCTTGGGATAAAGTACGAATGTCAAGCCCATTTATTGTAATAATTCCCTTGTGAATGTCGTAAAACCGAAAAAGAAGACGCGCAAGTGTCGATTTGCCTGATCCTGTGGGCCCTACTACACCTACTGTTTGACCTGTCTGAATCTTAAACGAAATATCTTTTAAAACAATCCTCTCAGAGGAATATCCAAAATCGACTTGATCAAACACGACATCGGCCACATTTTTCTGGAGTGTCAAAGGGTGTGAAACATCTTGAACTTCAGGTTTTTCTACCAGAACATGATAGACCGATTCAATCTCTTGGAATCCCTTACGGACCTGGAATATCACATACCCTAAGTAGCTCAGCGGCATGATGAACTGCAGGAGATATCCATTGATTAAGACAAAATTTCCCACTGTCATTCTGTTTTCGTAAACGGCTTTTCCCGACATCCAGGTCAAACAAATCAGTCCGATCCCAATGACCCCAATTTGGCAAAGCTCTACCCAGACATCGATTGTATACCGCTTGACTCCAGCCCGTTCTTGATCCTTGAAGGCGGCTTCAAGATGCTCATGTTCATATTTTTCATTATTGAAATATTTGACTGTTTCGTAATTCAAGAGGGAGTCGACCATACGGCCGCTTGCATAAGACTTTTTATCGTTGTGAATTTTTTGTGCTATGATCGATTTACGGATTCCAATCACGCTCACAAGGCTGTGCCCCACCATGATCGCCAGCAATAAAGCCCCATACATTCCTCCAAATAAAACTGTGATCATGGTTATAACGACGACAAGCTCGATACAGGTTGGAAGAAGGAATGAGAATAATCCCCAGAAGACACTTTCAATCCCATTTTGGGCACGTTGGATATGGTTCATCAAGGCCCCCGTTTGCCGATCCATATGAAAACGTAAAGAGATTGAGAATAGGTGATCGATAAACTTCAGACTGAGCACTTGAATCGATCTCTCCAGAACTCGAAAAATGAGAAATGTCCGAATCTGTCCTATGGCTTGATTGAGGGTCCAGCAGATTCCGTAGCCTAGAAGGAGCAGCGATAGCAATGTAAAAGGGGCAGGATGAGATAAATGATCGATGATATTTTTAAAAATGAGCGGAAGACTTAAGTGCAGAACCATCGTGCTGAGGGTCAGAAAGAGTGCAATAATAATCCGCCACCTAATACGTTCATCAGAAGGCCAAAGAAAAAAAGGCACCATGTAACGAATCATGGAATAAAAGGACGATTTTTTTTTAATGACATCCCCAATAGCGTAAAAATAATTCCGTGGATGCAATAGACATCACAGGCCATAAGTTTTCATAATCGCCGCTTGCCATTGACAGCAGGGTCTGATGCAAGCCTTCTTTATCGACAAACCCTTGCTTGACAAGTTCTCCTTCTAAACAAAGATCGAGAATCTCTTTTAAATTTTTCTTAATACCCAACTGCACGACTCCTGTCGTATGGCCTTTACTTCTCCTCCATACCGTTTCAGTTTTGAAATGGTCGCTCACTGCCTGACGAAGAGGATAACGATCATATCCTTTATCAAAGAGCTTGAAGGTGGGGATAGAGAGAGCAAACTCTACCATTGGCTTATAAAAAAAAGGATAGCAGGTGGAATGGAATTGGTGCATTTCTCCATGAATAGAGGCTAGCCCTTCATACAGATTATCGATCTGGCTGTATTTTCCTGGTAAAACTTGAGATGGTAATCGGCCGTAAACAGGATGGATAAAATCAGACGTTTTTTCTTGGAAGGCTCGCTCTTTTATCCAAGCAGGAGGCTTATAGAGCGTATTTTTAGGATGTCTCTTTTCTAAGCGACAATGAAAAAAGTAGGATGACAGACTCTTTCCATTCTCTTTCAAAAGAGAAAATGCGGAGTCGCGATAAAAGTGAGATAATTCTTTTAATACATGTTGAGATCCTAAGATCCCTTTTTCAAGAATATAATCAGATAAAGCTTGTTTAGCAGGGGGATGCATAAAAATATGATCGCTCCCATGCCCACTCAAATAAATAGAGGAGTCGATAGAGGAGACATGAGATAATATCTTCTCCTTCCCTTTTAAACTTATAAGTTCAGTCGTAGGTTTATTTGGATTAATAGAAAGTTTTTTACTGAAAGAATCAAAAGGCAAAGTATCACAAAGATCAATTTCTATGAGCTCTATTCCATTCTCTTGACATACTGCACGGGCATAGACTGATTCATTGGAGGATTTAATGGCAGAATGAAAAAAATTGATCGCCTTTAATGTTTGATCTTCTTTTTTGATGTTTTTCAGACAATAAACGAGCGAAGAAGAGTCGAGTCCCCCTGAAAGGCTCACACAAATGTTTTTAAAGGGTTCAATCAAAGGTTGCAAGGTGGCCTTTAGAACGTCAACACTATCGCTGGATGAATGAAGAGGGGGTTTATTGGTTGAGAGAGGATTCCAAAACAGTTCTGTCTTGTGCCCATTTTTTGTTAATTTTAAGCAGCAGCCAGGCGGAAGCTCGAAAACATTTTTAAACGCTGTTATGATCGCACTGCTATTTCCATAGACTATGAAGGAGGATAAGTAAGCCCAATTTAAAACAGGTTTTTGGGAAAGAACTTTGAAAAGAATCTCAATATCAGAAGAGAATAAAACGTCTCCATTGGGCAAAAAATAATAATAGAAAGGAAGTTGACCTGTTGAGTCTATCACAACTTCAAATTCCGACCCTTCTTGATTCCCTTTTATATAGACGTACTTGCCCCATATTTTTTCTAAGGCTTCCTCCTTAGTCCTACCGGATAAAACTTCAAAATCGTTAAGCTTTAAGACGGACGACGAAGCTTTATCAAAAATACGTCCCATTAAAAGGGTTGTTTCATTTCCCCCTACTTCATCCTTATCATGCTGCTCAGAGCGCCGGCTATAACAAAGGGTCAGAAATTGTTTTTTGAGAAAGGTTGGAGCTGAAGCATACAAAGTTAGAGTCGAGACAAGTTTATTTTCATCTATTTCACAGCGACTCTTCTCATTCAAATGAAGAAGACCGACGTAAATCATATCTTTAGCCTTCTAAAAGGTTCATTTAATATTATGGCTAATCCTGTTCGTAAATCCTGAGAATCCATGACAACTTTTCCGTTGCATTCCACCCAGGCATGTGCAAGAAAAGGATAATTCTGGACACCGATCTCCAGGTTGCATTTCCACCGACGCCGCAAAGCTAGCAAAACAAAGGCCATAGCCCATTCTAAACATTTTATTCTGACCGGGTAAATAAGGCATGCCTTATTGAGGATATTTGCAAGATCTCTCAGCTCTTCATCTGAAGGAATGGTATAAGTTAAGTGAGTTTTTTGAGTTTTCTTTATGAACCAAATCGCTGCATAAAACCCTCGCATTTTCATATAAAAATTGACTTGGAGGAGTGTCGAAAAGGCTTTTAATACGGCAATGTTCAGGTTGACTTTTTTATCCTCTAAAGGTAGCTTCCAATCGATATTAGCAACTCCTTCAGTATCGATTTTTCGATCGATGTAATAAGGATCTACCGTTTCTTTTTTCTCAACGATCTGATCATCGAGCAGGTTTTGAATACTGTCTATATCTTGTGAAAGCGTTGAGCCCTCTATTAAACCCACCAATAGATCTGAAAACTCGGGAGAGCAAAGAGTATAGGTATCGGATTTTGTATCTAAGAGAATCAGGTCTTCCCGATATTGACTGATATAGATATGATCCCGCAAATTATAGTGCGTCATGGCTCAAATGGGGTAAATTTTATTGATAGATCAACTTTTAGTAAGGGGACTTTCAGCGTGTAACAACACTCCAAAAGTCCCCGCTGTTATCATCTAAAATAGAATTATTTCGGATGAATTAACAAGCGTTTGGTCGAGGTCTTGTTGGACTATCTTCAACAAAATTGCCAGGATTTCCTTGAGTTAAAGAACTCGCTGATTTGCTGAGCACAGTGCCTTTTCGAGCTTTAAGATTAGATTTGCTCGATTGTTTCTTGAAAATGTTTTTCATAAAAACCTCTTTTTTTTGTTTGCTGCTAACCCCTTCATGAACTTGATTTCATGCCAGTGGAACTATCAGGTCTATTGCTAAAATTGACAATTAATCAATTAAACATTGAAGACAAACTAGATTTTCTACCACCTCTACATTATCTACAACAATTTTTATTTTACTAAGATAGAAGCGTTTTTCTGCGCTTCCAGGAATTTTAAGATTTCGATCATCTGGTCTGTACCGACGGCGCGCTTGATGATTTCACCCCGCGTGTTGATGATCAGAACGGCGGGTATTCCCTGAACTTCGTAAGCGTTAAAGCAGGCGTTGCACGTTTCGCCGTTGATTTTTACAAACCGGGCGAAGGCGCCGTACTCCTGCGACCATTTTTGATAAAGAGGTCTAAAAGATCTGCACGGCGTGCATGAATTAGTGGAAAAGTAAGCGATGACAGGTTTGTCAGAAGACTGGACGATCGAGTTCAATGTTGCAAGGTCTGAAATTTCCGTGTAGTTGGCGGCAGGTTTGTCAGCAACTTTAGTCTCTTGCGGAGGCGTTGACGAAAGGAAACTGATCGCTTCAAGTGCTGCTTTGGTCGCATCGCCGGCTGCCGTGACGGCTTGATTATAGGTGGTGTCCGACACATCGCCGGCTGCAAATACGCCGGGGACGGACGTCGACTGTCCTTTCTTAAGGACGATATACCCATCTGAATCGAGCTTTAGGTTTTTTTTCAGGACTTGTGTATTAGGGCTGGAACCGATGGCCAGAAACGCTCCCTGGACAACAACGGTTTCTTGCGGGTTTAGAAGAAGTTTGATCCCATTGGAGTCGTCCTGGAACTCTTGAACCGTTGTTTGAAAGCGCACCTTTACATTTGGTTTGGAGAGCAGCCTTTCTTTGAGCGCCGGCTGGATGGTTCTGAATTCTTTGCCGCGGACGAGTACAATCACCTCTTTGGCGATATTGGAAAGATAATGGGCTTCGACAAGCGCGCTTTCTCCGCCGCCGATGACGGCGACTTTTTGGCCCTTGAAGCGAAGGCCGTCGCAGGGCGCGCAGGTAAAAATTTTGGTGTATAAGAGAGTCTCTTCACCCGGAACATGTAGAAGATTGGGATTGGCGCCAAGAGCAATGATGCAAGCATCAGCTTTAATGACGGAAGTTTCTTCCGGGATGATGGGATTTCTAACATGGATGGTAAAGGGGCGCTTTGAAAAATCGACGGATGTGACTTCAGCCATCATCATCGGAACGCCTCTTTTTTCAAGCTGATGTTCGAGCTTGTCTGCCAGATCAGGTCCAGTGATGAAGAAATCCCCTGGCCAGTTTTGAACATCGTGGGAAACGGTGATGATCCCGCCGGGCATAGGGCCGACAATTACAAGGGGCTTAAGGCCTGCCTGCGATATCTGCAGCGCTGCGGACATGCCGGCGATCCCTCCGCCCAAAATGACAACGGGAGCTGTCGTATCTGCTGAAAGGGAAGCAAAAAGCGTGATAAAGAAGAGAAGTCTTTTAAACATTTAGCAGAGCATACCAATTTTCGATTTCTTTTTTCTACAAGATTGAATACTCTTCTTGTTTTTTAAAAAGGAGTTTTCAGATGGCTGCAGGAGTATCGTTAGACGGACCAGAACGGATTTTTGAGGATGGATGGCTTACAGAAAAGGGGAAGGCGCTTGATGTACATATCAATACAGAAGATTTAGTGCTCTGTTCTGTCGGAGAAGCAGATAAAGCCAATTACCTGGCCCTCTACTCCGATCCCGACACGATGAAAATGTTCACGGACAATGAAGCGCGTCTTTCGTTCATGGAGCTCGATGCCTGGAAACAAGAGCAGATGAAGAACATCGCAAAACGGATTGATATCTGGATCCAACGATGGAAGGACGGCATTCCATTCAGCGCGTTTGCAATCTATCACAAAAACGGCGATTTTGTCGGACATGTTGTCGCAGGGTTCGGCGATAATCCGGGCGAGTCGGAAGTTGCTTACATTATCCGGCACCAAGATTGGAATAAAGGCTTTGGATCTCAGGCAGTTGAAGCCATTGTTCAAAAATGGATGCCCTATCTTCGGCAGAAAGGATATGAAGTTGCAGACGACGATGGAATCAGCAAGCGTCTCTCATTTATTGTAGCAACATCGCGGTTCGATAACGATCCTTCAAACCGTATTCTGGTCAAGAATGGATTCACAGTCACGGGCGAAAAAGAGGCGTGGGGCTATAAAAGATACGTTTATAAAAAATATTTGTAACTTTCTTGATTGAAAATTCGCGCTCTCGTATGAAGTGACTAAAGAGAGGGTTTATGAAGAAGACGATTTTGGGATTGCTGTGCTTGACTGCCGGGCTGCATGCTGCTAACGCGGAGACGCCGCCGCAGAAAGTGAGTTATGACACCGACCTCTTCAAAGAAGGCAAACGAGTTGAGTTCATAAACCTTGAATTTCTATATTGGACTATGAGCGAAAGCGCGATGGACTATGCGCTTAAAATGAAAAATCCTGCAAGGGCAGCCCCTACTGAAGGCGTCGGCCATTACAAAGTGATCGACTTTGGCTGGAATCCGGGATTCCGCGGAAACGTCGGTTATTTCAATGCGCATCATTATTGGGATGTTTATGCCCAGTACACCTATTTCCAATGCACGGGACATGATCATGCTAAAGCACCTGAGCAGTCGGGTCTATTTTTAAACGGCACCTGGCCGCAGCCTTCTTTTGGATCTGGAGTTGATGTGCCTCTTGCAAACGCACATAGTTCTGTTGATTTTAGTCTGCAGCAAGCCGATGCCATCGCATCGCGCAGGTTCTTCCCTAATCCTCACTTCCGCATGAGGCTGTTTGGTGGCGGGACGGTCGCCTGGCTGCGTCAAAATTGGGAGATCGATTACAAAGATACCGCAGGTCAAACGAGCCATCTTCATAGCCACTGGAGATTTACCGGCGCCGGGGTCAAAGCAGGACTATTTCTTGACTGGTTCATGGGGAAAGGGGGATATTATCTCACGACATGTTTCAGCGGGGCTGTCTATTCCGGTAGCTATCATAACGTCAGCAAACAGCGCACTTCATTGAATGCCGCACTTCCCTTACGCAATGTCCATTATCATGACACGCGGCTTGTTCCAACTTTTCAGCTGCTGGCAGGACCTTCCTGGCAGATGGCGTATGATACAGTCCGCACGGAGATTTTTATCGGTTACGAGCTTAACTTCTGGGCAAACGTTCACGAAGTGTACCGTACGACAAATGGGACTCCTCAGTCCGCAAAGCAGACATCGATGAGCAACTCGATGATCAGCATCCAGGGGCTTACGTTCCGCTGGAACTTAGACTTTTAAGGACACCTTTCTAATGAAAGGGATTGCCATAAGCTGAAGAACCACGCCGGTTATTGCGCTGAAGGCGATCGAAACATCATAGAGAGATCCGATCAGCGCGCCGCCTAAAAACCAGGCAAGTCCAAAGGTCACTCCAAAAATTCCATACCCCGTGCTTCGCTGCTGCGGTGGAATTAAATGGGCGAGCACGCTTCTAAAAAGTGCATTCTGCGTTCCCATCCCGATGCCCCAAAGAGCGATCCCAATCCAGAGTTCAATATGGGTCCCAAGCAATAAAAATAGAGGGCTGATGCTTCCGAGGATGATTCCGAAGTAGAGAGAAAATTTTGGCGCCAGATCAAACCATTTCCCTCCGACCAAGGCAAACACTGCGGAGACAGCAATGGCTGCCATATAAAAGAGGGGGATATGGGCTGTTGTTGCGATGGCTTGTTTTTGGAGGTGAAAGGAGACGAGGGCAAAATTGATGGTTCCTGCGCCAACTAATGCTGCACCGGTAATGAAAATCCAGAAGGGGCGTGAAAAATTTTTAAGCGAAAATTTTTCTTGCGTGGGCTCGGCAACTTCCGGATGAGGAAATTTCCGATAGGTCGCATACAAAGTTACCAGCGCAAATGCTGCAGGGATCGCCAAGAGGGCAAATGCGAGCTTGAAATGGGGCCCCGTTGATAAAATGGCGAACATGATAAGGGGGCCTAAAAGGCCGCCGCACCGGTCAAACGCTTCATGCAGGCCGAATCCCCAGCCTCTGCCGACCTTATTGCAGGCATACGAGAGCATCGCATCGCGAGAGGGTGTGCGCAGCGCTTTGCCTGCTCGCTCGAGAACGAGAAGGAGAGCGGCTGTCTGCCAGCTTCCTGCGAGTGCAAATAAAGGGATCACGATCAGGTTGCTGGTGTAGCCGATGGCTGTGAGGAGCCAATAATTTTTTGTTCGGTCGGCAATCACTCCCGAGAAGATCCGGATGCCGTAGCCGGCAAATTCCGCAAGTCCCGCAAACGTTCCAACGATTGCGCCGCTGGCGCCAAGGATTGCAAAGAAAGGGCCAATGATGCTGCGCGCGCCTTCATAGGCAATATCTGCAAAAAAACTGACCAGGCCGAGAAGTATAATTAATTGAATCATGCTGTCTAGATATCAAACCAAGAATATTCATTGAACTAAAATTGTCACAGTTCCATGCTATATAGTTGCATGTTGGATAAAACTAGAGACTTGATACAAAAAAAAATGAATCCGTCTTCTCAGGACGGTTCCTTTCCTCAATCGTTCTATGAGATCTACGAGAAACTTGAAAAGTGGATTGACCGTTTTCCCAACCATCAAGACTCCGGCATTTTCAATGATCTGGCCTTGTTATATTTGTCGGCTGCCAAGAGCTATACGGAGCATCGGAGCCCCGTCCATCTTTTTAGGCTTGTCGCGGCAATCCATGTCATGCAGAAAAAACTATTTCGAAAAACAACCCAGCCTAATGACCAGCAGGTTGAAATTAAATGGATTCCCACCAACCTGCTTTTTCCATTTGCCTCTAAACCTGTACTCGGGTGCCTGGTCGGAGTGAACTTGATGGACCGGTATGAGCTTTTCGATGAGGAAAACATTCTTCTCATCCTTCAAAAACATTTTCCGGACCTAAAACTGGTGAAGGAAAGCTCTTACCTTCACCCGCCTCAAAAGAAAAACCATAAACTGCTTTACTTTGAAATTGAGAAAAGCGATGGAACCATCTTTTCTCTGAAAGAGCAGCTTCTTTTAAAAGAAATACTCGAAGAAAAAATTAAAAACAGCATCCAGAGGCTCACGCCAGCTATTTTCATGCGAAGAAATGAAGAAGAAGTGTGCAAAAATATTTTGATGCTGAGCCAGGAAATAACTTCGATAGACGACCGGCCGCAGGCAGTGATATCGCTTGAGCAGCAAACGGTCGAAGAGATCATTTTTCTTGTCACACTCGTCTACATTGCTCCATGCCCCGGTGTTTCCCTAACAGAGCCTGTATTCATCACTGAAAGACAGGTCCCCGTTAAAACTTTTGGGGACCGCCTCATCGAAGCCCATATTTTCAGAATCCATCTTCAGCGCAGTCCCATTTTACTCAGATCCGACGGCTCGCTTGATTTTTATCTCGCACGGCAAAAAGCAGTTGCTTTAATCCGTTCTGCAATTGGGTCTTTTAGGGATTATAATGGCGGGATTTTGATCAAACTGCAAGAGCACCTTCAGCTGTTTAAAGAAGATTTTGCCGATGTTGATCAAGAACTGCTTGAGACATTTTTTTATTCAATAACACCGCTGGAAAAGCAGGTTTCGCTTCCACAAAAAATTCTCAAGAAACTGTTTTTCAATTTTCTGGATATACGTAAAGAGAGACAGGTTGGGAAATATCTATTTAGGGAATCCCGCGAAGAAGATAAGGGTTATCTGACCGTTAAATCCAACAATAAGGCGCTGAAAGAAGTCATCCTGGAGTTTTTAAAGAACCACTCAAACAGCCAGCATGAAGCTACCTTTTCCATGATCCATTTGGCCGATGAATTTTTCTTTGGGTGCGTTATTAAGGACTCTCCAACGCTTGACATTGAAACTTTTATTGAGCTGTTTAAAGCTAAGCTTGCTCTTTGGGAGCAACGGATTATCAACCAAAAAATACTTCGAATATCGTTTGAATATTCATTTTTATCTTTAGATCCAAGAATCGGAGGAGAATCATTCTGCCAGATCATGGCAGGACTTTTATTCGAAGGGCTTACACGGTATGACAAAGATGGATGCATTGAACTGGCTATTGCTGAAACAATTGAAATTTCATCTGACGGCCTGGAATACAAGTTTAAACTTCAACCCTCTTGCTGGAACGATCAATCTCCGCTCACTGCTTATGATTTTGAGTATGCGTGGAAAAAAGTGCTTTCGCCGGACTTTAAAACATCATTTGCCTATTTATTCTATCCGATCCGCGGAGCCAAGGAAGCCAAAGAAGGAAAGATTTCAACGGATGAAGTAGGCATCCACGTTATTGATGAGCTTACGCTGAAAGTGGTGCTCAGCCACCCTGCACCTTATTTCCTTGAGCTGACAAGCCATCAAATTTATTCGCCTATCCACCGGTTGATCGATCAAGAATATCCTCAATGGCCGTATCAATCCGGGAAAAATTTTCCCTGTAACGGAGCTTTTTTAATTGCCGAGAACCATGCAGACATTGCTTATAAATTAGTGAAAAACCCGCTTTATTGGGACTCCGAAGGCATCGATTTGGATGAAATTATTTTTAATGGCATGAATTCGTTTCAAGCGTTGCAAGCCTTTCGAAGAGGAGAGGTTGATTGGCTAGGACATCCTTTAGGAAGTTGGATGACTTCTTATGAACCCATGAATGACGATCAAGTGATTTCATTTCCAAACGGCTCTGTTTGCTGGCATGTTTTTAATACCTCGAAAGAACCCTTTAATAATACAAAATTAAGGCAAGCGATTGCATATTCGATAGAGAGGGCTTCTTTTTGTGATACAGCAGCAATCAAGATAACACCTGCCCTGTCTGCTTTGCTTCCTAAACATATTAATAATCCTGAAGCCAGGTTTCCAAATGCCAATCATGAAGCTGCGCGCAAGCTCTGGGCTGAGGGGTGGAAAGAGCTGGGTATGGAACTGAGTCAGATTCCGCGCCTTTCATTAATTTATCATTCCAAAGGTGTACGAGACCATATTGTGTCGCATATTCATACGCAGCTAAGTGAAGTGCTTGGCATTGATTGCGAGCTTGTTGCTCTTTCATGGAATGTTCTTTTTCATCGCATGACAAAAGGTGAATTTCAGATGGGGATCATGTCTTGGCACTCATGGATCAATGATCCTGTCTACACGCTTAATGGCTTTCGATTTGCAAAAGAAGACACCAACTTCTCAAAATGGGAGAATCCTGCCTATCAAGAGCTTCTTGACAAAAGCGATCAAGAGATGGATCTCGAAAAGCGCAAATTGTATTTTTCAGAGGCAGAAGAAATATTATGCCGAGAAATGCCCATTATCCCCCTATTTTACCAACAATTTATGGCAATGGTGAAAAAAAATCTCAGTGTAACGTATAATGTATCGCGTGCTGTTTTTAACTTTGCTAGATGTTTTTACAAAAAATGAGGTATTTATGTTAGTCATGTCAAATCAAGACTCTATAAATGATGTTGAAAGTGAAATTCTATCCCATTCTGCTTGGGTTGGAGCTATTTCAGGCCTTGAGGCTGAAGCGTTATTAAAAGGTCAGAGCCGATTTACTTATGTGCTAAGAGCCGGCGAGACCTATTTAAATTACTATGTTTCGTTTATTGGATCTGATAATTCCCTAAGACATCAACCGTTTAAAATAATAATTACCCAAAATGGATGGTTTTGTATGAATGGAAATGGAACAGGCCCATTCCTAAACACTCCATTTTTAGAAATTCTTCATCTTGTTATGCATTGCGGTAAAGGTGAGTGCAAGGCATTGAAATAATAATAAGTTCTTTGTCTTATTTGCTCTGCAGTGTACTGTAAAAAGTCCTAATAAGAGGGCTATGAGCCAGATTTCTGCATCGAAAAGCATTTGCCAGGGCACTTTTAAAGAGCTGGTCAGGCTCTTTTTACCTATTCTCCTCATGACGTTTTCCGGCTCATTGTTCATATTTTTGCAAAATGTTTTTTTTGCTCAACTCTCTCGCGAGACGATGGAAGCTGCCATTAATGTGACTTACATCTGCCGGATATTTCAGTTTCCCAGCATTCTGCTTGCCATGATGGCCCAGGTTTATGTCGGTAGAGCGTATGGAGCCCAGGACTGGAAGTCGATTGGGCCGATTGTTTGGCAGTTCATTTGGTTTTCAATCCTATCCATGTTCATTACAGTTCCGGGGTGTCTCATCTATGGACACTATTATTTGGGTGACACGGCGATTGAATTGGCCGCGAAACCTTATTTTCACGCCCTTGTTGCCATGAATTTTATTTTTCCGCTCGGAGCGGCGCTCTCCTGCTTTTTTATCGGCAGGGGATATACCCAGTGGGTTTTGCTGTGCAAGCTTGGATCCGAGGTGCTGACATTCATTCTCGCTTACTTTTTAATCCGGGGAAATAGCTGGATCCCGACGCTTGGACTCAAAGGAGGAGCGATCAGCCTTTTTATAGGAAATGCTGGATTTTGTTTGTTTCTCCTCGTCCATTTTCTACATCAAAAAAATAACGATGAATATAACACAAGAGCTTGGAGATTTAAGCCTAAGCTATTCTGGGAAAGCATCCAGCCGGGCCTACTCAGGGGGGTTGGCGCTGTTGTTAATTTTGCAAGTTGGTCTGCAACAGCCCTTCTTATGACTGTACGTGGGGGAGAGTATGGGTTAGTACTTTCTATCGGAGGATCGATCTTTTTATTTCTATCCTGTTTTGCCGAAGCTCTGTGTCAGTCAATGACCACCTCTCTCTCTCAAATTATTGGCGCTAAAAAATATGAACTGATCATAAAAGCATTCCGATCGGGAATCATGCTTGCATTGATGCTGATCGGCCTCATTGGTATTCCATTTCTTTTTTTCTCAACACAACTATGTCATTTTATTTTCCCTACAATTCTCATTGATGGAATTCAAAAAATATTTTTTGGTTTATGGGTCTCTCTTGCATTTTTCATTTTTGGCTATATTCCTATCAGCTTCGTGCTTTCGCTCAAGGACACCAAATTTATACTCCTCATGGGTTTCACGCATTGGATTTATGGGTACGGACTTCTGTACGCTGCCATTGCAATGGTTGGGATTGCTGCCCAGGATTTCTGGCTGGTTCTTGGCATCATGCATTGCATCACCATGATTAGTTACAGCTTGCGCGCCAGAAATCATGTCAAGAAGCTCAGGCTTGAATCTTTAATTCCGATACAGTCATAATCGCACTATGAACCGAGTCGCCGATTTCCATTGTGATCTTCTATGGTATCTTTCAAATGATGTCAAAAGAGGAGTTCATGACCCTGAATCTCAATGTTCCGCGTCCTTATTGAAAGAAGGCGGAGTCGTGATTCAGACGTTTCCCATCTATACAGTCACAGGAGCTCATTCAGTCCGGGAAGGCATTAAACAGTTTGAGATCTTTGATAAGCTGTCCCATCTGGATCCTGATTTTTTCGGACCCACGATGAGATATAAGCTTGCCATCGAAAACGCCTCCGGATTCTGCTCAGAGGAAGAGCCGCTTGAAGAGGGGCTGAAAAAGCTGGAGTCTTGGCTGCAAAAATACCCCATTGTCTACATCAGCTTCACCTGGAACGAAGAAAACCGGTTCGGCGGCGGCGCAGAAACAAACGTTAGTCTGAAAGAAGACGGAAAAAAGCTTCTTCAGTGGATCAGCGGTAAAAAAATTGCCGTTGATTTAAGCCATGCATCGGATGCAATGGCCGAAGCTATTTTAAAAGAGATTGAAACGCTTGATGTTATGCCGATTGCAAGCCATAGCAACTTTCGAGCTGTTTGCAATCAGCCTAGAAATCTTCCCGACCACCTGGGTCAAGCGATCGCCTCACGGGGAGGCCTCATCGGACTTAATATCGTCCGGCATTTGTTAGGAAAAAACGGCCCTCACGATATCATTGAACATATCAAACACGCACAACAGCTGGGGATCGAAAATCATCTCTGCCTTGGAACCGATTTTTTCCCCGAGCTGGATGTCTCAGAGGCAAAAGCGCACATGAAGCCGTATTTTTTTGAAGGCTTTTCAACGCCTGCATGTTATCCTGATCTGCGAAAGATACTGCTCTCTGCATTTTCTGATGAATTTGTAGACAGCCTCATGTACTACCGATTAAATCACTTTCTGGAGTCTTAAATGAAATCACTACTAGGTTTTCTTCTCCTTTGCATCTCTCTTATCTCGAACCCTAAGATTGAGCTCGGCGCCGATCGATTATTTGAAGATGTGAATCTGGCCCTTCTCACAGGAAAAAGAGTCGGAATCCTCACCAACCAAACAGGGCTTGACAGTCAGCTCAGATCAACGGCCCAGCGACTCATCGATGGCCAAGGCCCTTATCAAATCGTCGCTGTTTTTTCTCCGGAGCATGGACTCAAAGGAGGCTTTCATGCAGGCGAGATAACAACAGAAGTTAAGATTGGACACATTCCTTGCTACAGCCTTCATGGTAAGCACAAACGGCCCACCGATCAGATGATGAAAGGGATCGATGTGATTGTGTGCGATATGCAAGATGTCGGCGCCAGATGTTACACCTACATGACAACGCTCTACTATATGATGGAAGAGGCTGCCAAGCTTAAAATAGAAGTGATCGTGCTCGACCGCCCCAATCCGATGGGAGGCGTTATTGTCGATGGACCGATGCTCCATGAGGAGGAAAAATCTTTTTTCGGCCATATCAATATTCCCTACTGCCATGGCATGACCATTGGCGAGCTGGCGAAGTTTTTCAGCCGCGAATACCATGTGGGTTGCAAGCTGAAAGTGATTCCCATGGTAGGATGGAAGCGTGAGATGCGATATTTCGATACAGGCCTTATTTGGACGCCGACCAGCCCCCAAATTCCTGAAGACGATACACCTACTTATTATCCGGCAACCGGACCCCTCGGAGAGCTTGAGCTCGTCAATATCGGCGTCGGCTATACGCTACCCTTCAAAGTGGTCGGGGCGCCGTGGATTGATGCCGATCAGATGGCTGAAGCGCTCTCTAAGCAAAAACTCCCGGGCGTTAAATTTCTGCCGTTTCATTACAAACCGTTTTTTGGACCTTATAAGCTGCAAGAGTGCCATGGCGTTCGCCTGGTTGTAACCGATGTTACCCTCTTTCGCCCTGTTACGGCAGGTTATTTAATGATGGGCACTCTCAAATCGCTCTATCCTAAAGAAGTCGTTAAACGACTGAAAAATACGCCGGAATCGAAGAAAAAAACATTCTGTCGGATCAATGGGACATCTGCTGTCTTAGATCTCTTTTTGAATGAACAGTATCCAGGCTGGAAAATGGCCTCGATCGATCTCGATGAGCGAAAAGCTTTTCTGGAAAAACGAAAGCAGTATCTGTTGTACTAAGCCTTAATTCTTGAAGAACGATTTCACTTTGTCGAAAAAGTTCTTTTTTCGAGGAGAGTTGACATCGGTTTCAAGATCAGCGAATGATTTAAGAAGCTGTTTTTGTTTATCAGAGAGGCGCACAGGCGTCTCAAGAGTGATTCGGACGAGAAGATCTCCATCTCCCTGCCCATGAACATTGGGAGCGCCTTTTCCTCTGACGCGCAGCACTTTATCCGGCTGAGTTCCTTCCGGTATCTCTAGCCTGACAGATCCGCCATGGGGAGAAGGGATTTCTTTTTTTGTTCCCAGCGCAGCTTCCGTAAATGAAATAGGAAGCTCGACGATCACATCGTCGCCTTCGCGATGAAAAACAGGATGGGGCTCGACATTGATATAGACATAGAGATCGCCCGGTGGGCCGCCTGCTGAGCCTGCGTCGCCATGACCGCCCATGCGAAGGCGCATGCCGTTGTCTATGCCGGCCGGCACTTTGATTTTGATCGATTGCTTTTTCTTGATGCGTCCGGCCCCATGGCAGTTTTTGCAGGGGTCTGAAATTGTTTTTCCATGTCCGCCGCAGGAGGGGCACGGCGATGACATGCTAAAAAATCCACGGCTTTGATTAATGACGCCGGCGCCATGGCATCGTGCACATTTTTTGATCGCAGAAGGAGAAGCTGCGCCTGAGCCGTCGCACGTTTCACACATCGCATAGTTTGTAATTGTCGCTTCTTTTTCAGTTCCCGAGATAGCTTCCTCAAAAGAAATCGTGAGGTTCATTTTTTTGCTGGCGCCTTGCTGGGCTCCGCCGCTCTCGCCTGTCTCAAAACCGAACATCTGTTCAAAAATGGAGCCGCCGCCGCCGCCACCTCCGCCGCCAAAGGCGTTCATAAAGGTGCGTAGCGCTTCTTCTGTAGATGAGAACCCGCTGCCGCCGAATCCGCCCATTCCACCTGGGCCGCCCTGTCCTCCAAATCCGCCTCCGCCGCGAAGCGCGTCAGCGCCATACTGGTCGTAGATCTGTTTTTTCTTGTCGTCGCTTAAAACTTCGTAAGCTTCGGAAATTTCTTTGAACTTTTTTTCAGCGGCAGCATCGCCTGGATTTTTATCGGGATGGTATTTGAGAGCATTCTTTCGATATGCTTTTTTGATCTCGTCCGCGCTTGCGCCGCGTGTGACACCAAGGAGATTGTAATAGTCAGACATAGTGGTTCCATTTTATCCGATAAGAACAATTATTAGCAACCAAAAGGCTTGACTGCTAATATTTGTTAAAAGATTTAAGTTTTTTGTATTTGAGAGCAGCTTTTGCTTTGGCACGACTTTTAACTGAGGGCTTATCATAAAATCGATGCGCTTTTGCTGCTTTCAAAACGCCTTCCTTATCAACTTTTTTCTTTAGAGCTCTTAACGCTTTGTCTATAGGTTCGCCTGGGCGCACTTTCACACTAGTCATGATAAAAAAACACTCCTCTTACAATTTAGAATACAGATAATGTTAAGTCGTGGGGGAAATATAGACAAGTTCAATCTGTGGGCTGGCGTCTCCGGTGGCAAAAGATTGATAGGTTGATAAGGCGATTTCATTGAGGTCAGGAAGTAAAGTTGAGGAAAATGCAACTAGGGGAATATTCCACCCAAAGGCTAAAGCCTGAGCCGTAATAGCTCCGACGCGGGTTCCGGTAAAGGTTCCAGGCCCTTTTCCAACAGCAATGAAGTCAAATTTTATTTTGTCAAATACTTGAAGCGATGAAAATAAATTTTTCGACAGCTCGCGTCCTTGCGGAAGTGTAATAGAATGAATGATTTCCCCCTTATCCGCATGGGCAATAACACCCTCAGGGCCTGATGTATCAATGATCAAAGCTGTCATGGTAAGCATTATACCTTGGATTGCAGAATTTGAGAAGACTTGATAGGGTGTTATATTTCGTTTCATCGCTTGACAGAGACATTCGAACCTTGTAAAGGATAATTTAATAGCATGGATAATAAAAATGAGTTTCTTGATGAAGAAGAAGAGGCGATAGCTGAGGCTGTAAAAGAGTCTCTTGAAGGAAAGCAGGAAGCAGAGCCTTCTTCGCCCGGCCCCGATCAAATTTTTGTCATTCCACTGACGCGCCGTCCCTTTTTTCCCGGCATGGCAGCGCCTGTTGTCATTGAGCCTGGACCCTTCTATGAAGTCTTAAAGCTGGTGGCCAAGACCGAACATAAATGCATGGGGCTTTTTCTTACTAAGCAAGAAGAGGTCAATGTCTACAAAATTGGTTTCGGCGATCTCTATAAGGTAGGCGTGCTGGCCCGTATCTTGCGCATTATTCCGATGGAGCAGGGCGGCGCGCAAGTCGTGCTCAATATGGAGAAGAGGATTTCGATCAAGAAACCAATTAAGTCGAAATATCTCCGTGCTGAAGTGAAATACCATGAAGATGCAACCAGAAAACTGACAAAAGAACTTAAAGCCTATTCGATCAGCATCATCACCACCATTAAAGAGCTCTTAAAGTTAAATCCGCTTTTCAAAGAAGAGCTGCAGATCTTCCTGTCGCATTCCGATTTTACAGAACCGGGCAAGCTTGCAGATTTTGCTGTAGCCCTCACAACGGCCGGACGTGAAGAACTCCAGGATGTCTTAGAGACATTTGATCTCAATCAGCGGATTGATAAAGCGCTTCTGCTCCTTAAGAAAGAGCTCGATTTGAGCAAGCTGCAAAGCACCATCACGCAAAAAATGGAGCAGACGATCACAAAGTCTCAGCGCGATTTTTTCTTGCGCGAGCAGCTTAAAACGATCAAAAAAGAGCTCGGCCTTGAAAAAGAAGACCGCTCCATCGACCTGGAAAAATTCGAAGCGCGTATTAAAAAGCGTGTTGTGCCCGAAGATGTGATGACAGTCATCAAAGAAGAGATGGAGAAGCTTTCTGTCCTGGAAGTTCAATCGGCAGAATATGCCGTCTGCCGTAACTATCTTGATTGGCTCACGATTGTTCCATGGGGTATTACAACGACTGAGACGCATGATCTGAAAAAAGCGAAAAAAATTCTGGAAGAAGATCATTACGGTCTTGAAGATATTAAAGAGCGGATTTTAGAGTTTATCAGTGTTGGAAAACTCTCCGGCGGCGTGAAGGGAAGCATTATTTGTTTAGTAGGCCCTCCGGGCGTTGGAAAAACCAGCATTGGAAAGAGCATTGCCAGAGCGCTTAACAGGCAATTTTACCGTTTTTCCGTCGGCGGCATGCGCGACGAAGCTGAGATCAAAGGGCACCGAAGAACCTATATCGGTTCGATGCCCGGCAAAATGATCCAGGCGCTTAAATTCACGCAGACGATGAATCCCGTCATCATGCTCGATGAAGTCGACAAGCTTGGAAATAGTTATCAAGGCGATCCGGCATCGGCGCTTCTTGAGGTTCTCGATCCCGAGCAGAATAAAGACTTTCTCGATCATTATCTGGACGTGCGGTGCGATCTCTCCGGCATCTTGTTTATCGTAACTGCCAACGTTTTGGATACGATCCCAGAGCCTTTGAAAGATCGGATGGATATTCTGCGCCTTTCAGGCTATATCATGCAGGAAAAAGTAAAGATTGCTGAAGAATTTCTTATCCCGAAGAGTCGCAAATCAATGGGTCTTAAAGCGCACGATGTTGATTTTTCAGTCGGCGCTCTAAAGCAAATGATCAACGGATACGCGAGAGAAGCAGGTGTGCGCACTTTTGAAAATTCGATCAAAAAAGTAATGCGTAAAGTGGCAGTGAAAATTGTAAAAGCTGAAGAGTCAGGCAAGAAGAAAAAGAAAAAGCCTGAGAGCCATCATATCAATGAAAAGAATTTGGAAAAATATTTGGGCAAGCCGATCTTTACAAGCGATCGCTTTTATCCTAAAACTCCTGTGGGAGTTTGCATGGGGCTTGCGTGGACCTCGATGGGAGGCGCAACGCTCTATGTAGAAGCGATTGATTATCCTGCAGATAAAACAGAGATGAAACTTACAGGTCAGGCCGGAGACGTCATGAAAGAGTCGTGCCAGATTGCCTGGAGTTATCTCCAAAGCTCGTTCAACAAATTTGCTCCAGGAAAAAAGTTTTTTGAAAAAACTCAGGTGCATATCCACATCCCTGAGGGAGCGACCCCGAAAGACGGCCCCTCGGCCGGTGTGACGATGCTGACTGCTCTCATTTCTCTTCTTAGAAACCAGCCGGTTCTCCAAGATCTGGGGATGACGGGAGAGCTGACCTTAACAGGAAAAGTGCTCCCTATCGGCGGTGTAAAAGAAAAATTGATCGCCGCACGCAGATCCGGAGTCAAAACGCTTGTCTTCCCAAAAGAAAATAAGCGTGATTTTGATGAGCTTCCAGGGTATATTAAAAAGGGACTAGAGGTCCATTTTGTGGACCATTACGATGAGGTTTTTCGTGTCGCCTTCCCCAAAAAGCTTTGAAGAATATTTTGAAAAAAAATGGATTGAGCCAGAGCACCTTGTTCAAAAAGTAGAAAAGCTTAAATCGCAGGGCAAGACAATTACTACTTTGAACGGCTCGTTCGATCTTCTCCATGCGGGCCATCTTCATATCATCTATCAGGCCTCTCTTCAAGGGGATGTGCTGATCGTAGCTCTCAACACGGACAGCTCGATTCAAAAATATAAAAGCCCTAAAAGGCCGATCATTTCTCTTCCCAATAGAGCACGCATGATGGCAGCGCTTGGATTCGTAGACTACGTTACGTGCTTTGATGAAACCGATCCACGTGCTATCCTAGAAAAAATACGGCCGCACGTTCATGTCAATGGTGCTGAATATGGGACAGATTGCATCGAAGCGGAAGTTGTAAAGAAGCATGGCGGGAAAATACACATTGTTTCTCTCGTACCTGGACTTTCAACCTCAAACATTATTAAAAAGATTATAGACACATGCGTTTAGTTTGTGAGTTTCAAACAGAAAAAGAGGCATTTAGTTTTCAAACCTATTTGCAGAATCATGGAGTAAAAAGCGTCTATGATTCAACTCCGACGGATGTGCACGTTATCTACCGCCTATGGGTGATAGAGGAAGACGATTTTGAAAAAGCTGCTAGCTATTATACAGAGTGGCTGCAAAATCCCACCAAAGAACCTTTCAAGGAACCTGCCCAAAAACCTATTGGGACAGCAGGAAATGCCCACCACCCCCATTGGCGAGTACGTGTAGACGCCCCTCGTCTGCGGTCGCCTTTTTCAATCAATAATTTCATGATTATTCTCTGCGGGTTTCTATTTTTATGGACGTGGTCTCAAGAAGAGCGTTTATTAAAAGAACATGGGCCGTTCGCACTTCATGAGGAGCTTATTCCACTTGCTCAGACACTGTTTTTTGACTACCCCGTTTACAAGGTCAATATTGCAAACTTTATTAATCAAAATGATGTCAAAACAGCAGACGACTTCAAAAAGCTGCCGCAAACGACTCAGGATGAATATGAAAAGCTTCAAAAAGCGCCTACATGGATGGGGATATCGAACATGATTGCAACGCGTGACTGGAATCTCTATGACAAGCTCCCCGACGGAACCTTATTCGGTAAAATCCGCGAGGGAGAGGTTTGGCGTCTTTTTACTCCTGTATTATTGCACGGAGGCTTTCTTCATATTCTCTTTAACATGCTATGGCTCTTTATCTTAGGTCGGCAAATCGAAGAAAGAATAGGTATTGTACGGTATATTTTCCTCTCCTTATTAATAGGGATAGCTGGCAATGTCGCTCAATATCTGATGTCCGGGCCGGACTTTCTGGGCTACTCAGGGATCGTGACCGGCATGGTCGGCTTCATTTGGATCCGGCAAAAGATTGCTCCCTGGGAGGGATATCCCTTGCAAAAGCCCGTCATTATTTTTATCACGGTTTTCGTTCTTGCGATGCTTGCTTTCGAGGTTTTCGTGGTAAGCCTCAAATTTTTCCATATTGATTGGGGAAGTGTAGCTCTTGCCAATACAGCCCATGTGATCGGCGGACTATTTGGTGCCTTGCTGGGACGGCTGTCTATGTTTGCGAGGGCGCATCCATGACTTTAAAAGATTTAACAATATTAGGATGTTCCAGCCAGCAACCTACGCGCCGCAGAAACCATGGCGCCTATCTTCTTCGGTGGAATGAGCAAGGGTTTCTTTTCGATCCAGGCGAGGGCACGCAGCGGCAGTTCATTTTTGCCAATATCGCTCCTACCTGCGTGAATCGCATATTTGTGAGCCACTTTCATGGCGATCATTGTTTAGGTCTTGGCTCCATGCTCATGCGGCTGAATCTGGATAAAGTCACCCATCCGATCCATTGTTATTATCCGGCCAGTGGTAAAGTCTATTTTGACCGGCTGAGATATGGAACGATGTATCATGAAATGATCAATGTCATCGAACATCCCGTTTATGAGGCAGGCCTTGTTGATGAAGACGACACCTTCCGCATCGAAGCTTATGCGCTCGATCATGGAGTTGAAAATTTTGCCTACCGCATTATTGAAAAGGATGTACGCCGTTTTGAAAAAGAAAAGCTTAAAGCAGCTGGCATTGAGGGGCCTTTAGTCAGACAGCTGCAGTCAGACGGCTCCATCACTATTGATGGAAAAAAAGTTTTGATCGACGATGTCAGTTATTTCCAAAAGGGAGATATTTTTGCCATTGTTATTGATACGATTCCATGTCCTGGTGCGCTTCAAGCTGCCAAAGATGCGACGATTCTTTTGTGCGAGAGCACCTATTTAAAAGAACACGCGCATCTTGCTAAAGAATATCTGCATATGACGGCAGAGGAGGCCGCTCATATTGCAAAAAAAGCAGGCGTTAAACTTCTTGTTCTTACACATTTTTCAGCACGATATCAAGAGCTTGACGGCTTTGAAAAAGAAGCCCGGGCTATTTTCCCGTCCACAGTTGTCGCCGACGATTTAAAAGTCATTCCCTTCCCTAAGAAGCCTATCAATTAAAATTTTTATTTTAACTATTTCTCCGATTTGATAAGAGTCAGGAAATGGAACCAATATATAAGAAAATGAAGCATATGCAAGTTGCATCACTCATAGCAGGATCTATTCTACTCACATCTAGCTGGCAGATTACTAAAGAGCCGAAACAAAAACCGGATCTGTTAACTTTAGAAGTGATTGCTGAAAAGAATATCCACAACCAGTGGCAGGCAAAAAGTCTTCCAACGCTCCAAACCGGCGAGCTCTTTGTTCGTGCAGATTTTCTCTATTGGAGGGCTGATGAAGAAGGGCTTGACTATGGATATAAATCGGGTTCAAACACCTCACTCTTTTCGGATGTGAATTGGAATCCGGGCGTGCGTGCGGGAATGGGATATACATTCTCTAGTCAAGATTATTGGACATTACAAGGCCTCTGGACGTTTTTCCATACACACCAGGGAAGTCATGCAAGTCACATTGTTCCTTGGTGGGGTACAGGTGTTTTAGGAGATTTTGCAGATCATGCTTCGGCTCATTGGGATTTGACCTATAATACGGTTGATCTCGATTTGGGAAGAGATTACTTTATTGCAAAAACGCTCTCCGTACATCCTCTGATAGGGATCAGAGGCGCTTTAATTGAACAACAATACCACACCCACTATGAGTCTATCACTCCCACCTCATTCAAAGCAGATACTGATTTTTGGGGAATAGGAGCACATCTTGCAGCCTCTATGCAGTGGCATTGCAGCTCTGCTTTTTCGCTCCTTGGAAATATAGGAGCGTCGCTTCTCTATGCCGATTTCAATATTCATGAAACGTATAGCGCCCCCGTTCACGAATCTGTTAAGGATAGATTTACAACAGGCGCTGCTAACTTAGAAGCGATGCTTGGGTTTGAGTGGCAAATGTTCTTTGATCAAAACAAGTGCAGGGTATCTGTTGTGGCAGGATATGAGTGGAGCGAGTGGTTTTCACAAAATCGAATCACAAAAGCAGATACTGTAAATAACCTATTCAGTAAAGAGAATGGAAATTTGATGCTTCAGGGAGCTAGCCTCCAAGTGCGTTTGGATTTTTGATAGAGCCTGACAAGAGGGCCAGTTCGTTGCACATAAGTCCAAGAGCTAAACTGTTGTTGCACAGTTCTTGGACCAGATCTCCGAGCTCCACATTCGCAGGATTTTCAAGATAGTGTTCGGATGCTTTTAAAATCGACACTTCATTGCTAATAGGAGCAAGCAGAAGTTTGTCTAAATCGCCGGCAGTTGATCGGATGGCAGGTGATGCAGCATGCATGACGGAGTGGGCTAGTTTGCTGAGCTCAACTGTTTTTTTCGCAATCGTTTCAAGGTCGTGAGGGTTTGTTGGATTTGGGTGGGCAAGAAGTTTTGCATAACTTTCAATAGCCTGGCCAAGAGGGGGATTGCCGCGAGGCTCATGCGGTGGAAGAACGGGTCCTGGTCCTGAAATAGCTGACATATCTTATCCTCACTCCGTCACACAATATCACTTGGCCAAGTATTCTTCCAGTGGTCCTTGAAAAAAGTGGATTCCATCCTCTTCAAAAGCGATGATTTTGGTGGCAACTTCATCGAGGAGTTCTCGGTCGTGGGCTGCCATGATGACGGTCCCTTTAAAATCTTCCAGGGCCCAGCCGAGGGCAGCTACCGCTTCAAGATCGAGGTGGTTATTGGGCTCATCCATTACAAGAAAGTTGTAATTAAGGAGCATCATGCCTCCCATGATCAAGCGGGCCGTCTCTCCTCCTGAGAGGTGGGTGACCGGTTTAAACGCATCATCGCCGCCGAATAACATTTTACCCAGGATGCTGCGCACTTCCTGGTCATACATGCCGTCTTTTTGTTTTTTGAGCCAGTCGAACAGAGTAAGAGATCCTTTTTTATCAATGACCTCAGAGTGGTTTTGCGGGAAATAGCCGAGCTGCACCTGATGTCCCAGCTCGATCTTCCCTTTATCTTGGGCAAGGACGCCGGCGATCATTTTTAACAGGGTGGTTTTTCCACGGCCGTTATTTCCAATCACGCCAATTTTATCGCCGCGAAGAATCTCAAATGAGAAGTCGGAGATCACTGGGTGGCCGTCAAAGGCTTTAGAAAGATGTTCGGCTCGTAAAACGATTTCGCCCGACGGCTTTTCAGGCGGATAGAACCTTATATAAGGACGCTGAATATTCGATTTTTTGAGATCCATTGGCTGGAGCCGGTTGATTTCCCGGATGCGGGATTTAACCTGGCTGGCGCGCGTGCCTGCCCCGAACTTCGAGACAAATTCCTGAAGCTGGGAAATTTTTTTCTCTTTGGACTTGTTCTCATCTTCGGTGCGCGAGCGTAGCTCTGTTTTAGCTACCACCATGCGGTCGTAGTTGCCGGGATAAATGATAACGGTATCGTAGTCGATATCGGCAATGTCGGTGGTCACTGTGTTTAGGAAGTATCTATCATGGCTGATGACGATCAGCGTTCCTTTATAATTATGGAGGAACTCTTCAAGCCAGCTGATCGAGCTTAAGTCGAGGTGGTTGGTCGGCTCATCCAAAAGAAGGGCCTCAGGATCGCCGAAGAGGGCTTGGCAAAGAAGCACCCTAAACTGGATGTCGAGAGGAATCTGGTGCATTTTTTTCGTATGATGCTCGGCGATAATGCCCATGCCGCTCAAAAGATCTTCCGCTTCCGATTCGGCGCTGTAGCCGTTTTCATCAGCGATAACTTCTTCGAGTTCGCCAAGGCGGATTCCAATGGCGTCGGTCATTTCTGCTTCATAAAGACGGTCCCGCTCTTGCAGGGCATCCCAGAGCCGTTTATTGCCCATGATGACGACATCGATCACGCCAAAATCTTTAAAATCTTCGATATTTTGTTTGAGGAAGCCGACTTTTCTAGGCAGCGTCACAGTTCCGCTATCGGCATTTTCAAGACCCATCATGATTTTCATGAGTGTCGACTTTCCCGAACCGTTGGGGCCCGTTAGACCATACCTATGCCCTTCATTGAAGGTCACATTGACATTGTCAAATAAAAGACGGGTACCTACTTTTTTTGAAATCTTTGCTAAAGTAATCATAAGAAGTATAGTCTATCAAAAGGGGCAGTCATGCAGCAATGGAAAGAAAAGTTTTTAACCTATCTAATGGCGATCCGGAATGCTTCGCCCCACACGATTCGTAATTATCGCCTTGACCTGGAAACCTTTAGCGCGTTTTTGCAAGAGGCGCCGCTCTCCGCTGTCGACAAGTGGAAGGTTCGGGGGTATCTGGCCCACCTGAACCAAAAACAGGCGACTAAAAGAACTATTTTAAGAAGGCTCTCCTCGCTTCGTTCTTTTTTTAAATTTTTGTTAAAAGAGGGCGCGCTCACGCATAATCCTTTGGATGATATTGATTCTCCCAAGCTGGATAAAACAATTCCGGCCCCTCTGACAAGAGAAGAGGTGGACCGGCTTTTTGCCCAGCCTGATACAGCGACATTTTTAGGTTTTAGAGACCGCTCCATTATGGAGCTTTTTTATAGCTCGGGTCTTCGTATCAGCGAGCTTGTGGGGCTTGACCGCTCTGATTTTGATGCTGCCAATTTTACGCTGCGTGTGAAAGGAAAAGGAAAAAAAGAGCGCGTTATTCCCATCACAAAAAATGCTGCGACATGGATGACAAGCTACTTGACGCATCCGGAAAGATTTTTGGATGGAGAGCTGCATCAATCTGAAAAAAACCACGATGCCATCTTTTTAAATAAGTGGGGAGGGCGCCTCACAACACGCTCGGTCGACCGCCATTTCAAGCAGTACCTAAAAGCGTCGGGCCTTGCTGCAAAAGCAACCCCCCACACGATCCGGCACACCATTGCGACGCACTGGCTGGAAAATGGAATGGATCTTAAAACCATTCAAACCCTGCTCGGCCATAGCTCTCTTGCGACGACCACCATCTATACGCAAGTGTCGAAAAAAATTAAAAAAGATGTCTACGATAACGCTCATCCATTGGCTAAATAAAAAATTTACGAAAAGTCTGATCTGAGTTAAAAGCTAATGATAGGCCTTAATTAACAGGCAGGAGTAACAAAATGAAAAAGACAGTACTGTTCAGTCTGCTCGCATTGACCGCCACTCTATGTGCAGATGGTGAGGTCATTGCAGACGCTAACATGATGAAAGATCAACCAAAGAAGCAGCCTCAGACGCAAATGAACAATCAGAGCCTGATGAATGTGGTCACCCTCACATCAGCGCGTCCAGAAAGCAAAAATGGCTGGTATCTTTTTGCTGATGCACTCTACTGGAAGGCTGATATTGGTTCGACAGACTGGGCTAACGTTAATGATACATCAGACCCCACAAAAACAGAGGCTCATAACCATTCTCTGAACTTTAAATGGGATTGGGGTTTTCGAGCAGGAATCGGCGCCAATATCGATCATGATATGTGGGACAGCAACTTCTACTATACTTGGTTTTTCACCGATCAAAGCAATAGTGCTGGTAAACCCAACTCCATTGTAGTTGATCAGATTGGAATTGATGCAGTTAACTTAGGACGGCCATTGACAACAGGCTCCATTAAATGGAATGTTCATTTCTCGATGTTTGATTGGGAACTTGGAAGATGGCACTATGTGAGTAAGAATCTAGCGCTCCGTCCTCATGTGGGCGTTAAAGGCGGATGGATTAATCAATCAATTCATTCAGAATTTGGAAATCCTGTGGCCCCAAGTATTTCGCTTAAGGAAAAATTTGAGAATAATTATTGGGGTGTAGGACCTTCAGTGGGGATCAACACAACGTGGGTTCTCGGCACTTCAGGGAAAGAAATGGACAATCGATTTTCTCTTTTTGGAGATTTTGGCGGTGCATTAATGTATGGCCATTTCGAAATCGATAATAAGCAAGAAACAAGGACTACGACTGGTCTTCAGATACAAGGACTGAATCAGAAAGGTCTAGATCGTAACTTGGCGACAGCAATGCTCCAAGGAATACTGGGTTTCTCCTGGGATACAGCTTTCAATCGCGACAGATGCCATTTCATGTTTAAAGTAGGATACGAGCTCCAATATTGGTTCCGTCAAAATCAATTGATAAGATCATTTGTAAGTCCTACTGGAAGCTTAGCCGCCAGAAATCAACGTTTGTCGGATGATCTATCGCTCCAAGGTATAACAGCCGAGGTGCGTTTCGATTTCTAAATAGAAAATTGTTCGGGGTATAATACTGAGCCCATCTTTTCGTAAGGAAAGATGGGTTCTTTATTTTGGAAAGAAAAGACGGGAGAGCGTTAAGCCGGATTCTGTCGTGAGCAATCATTCTTCTGGGAGCCTTGTCGCCAAAGCCCTCGAGCGATTTATCAGCCCTCCGGTGCGGAGAACACCTTAAGTGGAGAGCTATTCTTGCTTCAGATAGGGTTTATCGCACCTTGCCTTGCGGCAAGTGTGGAGGATTCTTAAAATCCCCATTTTCAACCTGTCAACTACTTGCGCAGTTGCGGAATGTTTTCTGTGACACTTTCCGTAGCCTTGCGGCCCCCAGTCTTTCACTGGTATCTTCTCCTGTGAAGTCCAGACTTTCCTCTAGCTGATTAAACAGCTAGCGATTGCCTACTTTCCCGTCAAAGTTATGTGCTTGCAACGCGTCTGCGGCGGCGTTTTGCGCCTGATGCAGCCCCTTCAACAGCGACTTCTTCAGGCTGCCAGTAGTGGATTCGCGAGCAATGTTCGCAGAAGACGAGATTGTCGCCTTTACGAACGACATTTTCATGCTGTGCAGTGAGCGAGATATGGCATCCGCTGCAAGTTCTATTCTCAATAGGCACAATCACGCGATCTTTCTTGTTGCGAAGCAGTCTTTCGTAGATGCGGAGCGTTTCTTGATCTGCGCTCTTTGCCAGCTCTTCCCGTTCTGCTTTCAGTGTTGAACCTTCGGTATTGATCAGCTGGATGCTGTCTTTAATCTCTTTTTCAAGAGAGAGGCTGCTGATTTCAGACGCTTGAAGGCTTTCTTTAATTTTCCCTAAGAGATCTTCTTCAGCTACGCGTTTGTCAACGAGGTCGGATACTTTTTGCTCTGTGGCAATCCGTTCGCGCTCTAAAGCTGTCATCTCGTGGGTCAGGGCATTAAACTCTTCTACTTTTTTAATAGAGCCTTGCTGGGATTCAAGTTTTTTCATTTTTTCAGCAATGTCTTGAATCTTCTGTTCAAAGGCAACGATATGTTTATTGAGATCGGTGATTTCTGTCTCTTTTACAGTGAGCTGCTCGTGGAGTTCTTTGCGGAGCGCTTCGATCTGCTCAATCTCTTTGAGCCGCTCTTTTTTCACACGCATAAGACGAAGCATTTTCATATCGAGTTCTTGAATATCTAATATCGTCTTCAAAGCTTCTTTCATGTAAATTCCTATCAAATAGTTGAATCCAGTTAGATTATACGTGCTTGATTTTCTTCTCAAGACAAATCGCTAAGACTTGCAATACTCACGGTCGGGGTGGTGGAAGAGGATCACAGTAATCACCGCAATACAGGTGAAGCCAGCCAAAAGTAAAAAAGCTCCTTGATAGTTGCCTGTCAGATCCAGAAGCCATCCTGTTAAAAGAGGCGCAATAATACCGGCAAGGGATAGGCAGCTTGAAGTAATTCCTTGAGACGAGGCGGATCGTTCTTTGGCGACATCAATATTAATGCTGAAGAAGGCCGGCTGAGGCATGAATCCGAATCCAAGGCCGAGGCTTAAGAAAAAGATCGACATGCCCAATGAGTGTGTAAAGCTTAAGAAAACAAAGCAGATAGCGGCAAGAAGCTGGCTGACCCAGATTAAATGGGATCTTGCCATACGGCGGCTGCCTGTCTTCTGGTACAGCCAGTCGGAGAGGAGTCCGCCGGCTTTTAAAAAAATTGCTGCAACAAGCCATGGGATGGTCAAATACCAGCCGACGCTTTTGAGGTTGAGGTTATGCTGTGATAAGAAGTAGCCGGGAAGCCATAAAGTTGCAAAAAAGAGCATATAGCCGAAGGCAAAATAAGCGATGTTATTGGCGACAAGGGCGGGATGGGTCAAAATAAAACGCCAATCGACAGAGGTGTTTTCAATTTCAAATTTATTTTTTGGAGAATGGGCAATAAGACTTTTTTCAGCGCTATTCACAAATTTGGAATTTTCAGGCTTGTCTCTGAAGAGCCAGTACCAGAAGAATGCCCATACAACCCCGACAGCGCTAATAGAGAAGAACATGATCCTCCAACCAAAATCAGCGACGAGATACGAAGTAATGGGAGCGCCGATGACAGACGCAAGAGGAATGGCAACAAGTCCAATCGAAAGAGCTGTCGCCCGCTCTCTTGCAGGAAGCCAATCGCTAATGGTCTTGGACATGGCCGGAAAGTGAGGGCCTTCAGTAACGCCTAATAGGAAGCGAAGTCCGATAAATCCCCAGAAACCTGCAGCAAAACCTAAGAGGCCTACGCAAAGCGACCAAGCTACGGCAGCGATCGGCCAAATGATCCGCGCTCCATAAGTGTCGACAAGCCATCCTCCAAATGCAGTGAGCAAAACATATCCAAATGCGAAAGCGGAAAGAATATGTCCAAACTGCGTGTTTGTGAAATTGAATTCAGCTTTTAAAGGATCAATGACAAAAGATATGGCAGATCTATCAATAAAGTTGACGAGAGTAATAAAGAAGACAAGACTAGCAACAACCCAGCGATATTTAGAAGCTTTTTTGTTTTGCATATACCTCTTTTTACAAAAAGACTACGATACTAAAAACCCAGAAAAAAGACACGTTTTAAAAAAATTAATATATAAACCCCATCCAGCATAGTGCGGAAAAAAGGAGTTTGTGTCAGAATGCGAATATGACATATTTGCAAAAATACTTTAACAAAGTGGCGGAAGGCAGGCGCTTACCAGGGCCGATTGCGTATCTGGCAGCGTTCGATGCGATCCATCATGCATTCCCTCAAATCGGGGACGCCATTGTCCAGGAACTGAAAGATCAAAGGTCTCACCTTAAACTGATTGCCTCCGAAAATTTTTGTTCACTTCCGGTCCAGCTTGCCATGGGCAACCTGCTCACTGATAAGTATGCCGAAGGATTTCCGTTTCACCGATTTTATGCCGGCTGCGATAATGTCGATCTCGTTGAATCTTTAGCTGTCGAAGAGCTCAAAAAACTTTTTAATTGTCAGCATGCCTATGTTCAACCCCATTCGGGCGCTGATGCCAACATGGTGGCGTTCTGGTCAATTCTGGTGCACCGTGTTCAAAACAAAGAACTTACACGGCTCGGTAAAAAATCTTTGGATGAGCTGACACCGGAAGAGTACGAAAAAATCCGCCAGTTGATGATGAATCAAAAAGTGATGGGCATGTCCCTCAATGCGGGAGGGCACCTCACGCACGGCTACCGTCATAATATTTCATCGAAGATGATGCACTCATTTTCCTACGACGTCAATCCGAAGACCGGCATCCTGGATTATTCGGTCCTTCAAGAACAGGTCAAGCAAGTGAAGCCCGCGATATTGATCGCCGGATATTCGGCCTATCCACGCCTGATTGACTTTGCAGTCATGCGGGAGATCGCAGATTCCGTCGGCGCTACGTTCATGGTCGACATGGCCCATTTTGCAGGGCTTGTTGCCGGCAAGGTGATGACCGGCAATTACGATCCTATTCCGTTTGCACACATTGTGACTTCAACAACGCATAAAACTTTAAGAGGCCCCAGAGGCGGCATTGTGATGTGCCAGAATGAATTTAGCGAAGTGGTCGACAAAGGATGCCCTTTAGTGCTGGGAGGTCCTCTGCCGCATGTGATTGCCGCAAAGGCCATCGCATTCAAAGAGGCAAACACTGCAGATTATCGAAAGTATGCCCACCAAATTGTCGCAAATTCAAAAGCGCTTTCCCAGGAGCTGCTCACACACGGCATTCTGCTCACCACCGGCGGGACCGACAATCACCTGCTCGTGATGAATGTGGCGCAAGGATTTGGCCTTACAGGCCGGCAGGCGGAGCTTGCACTCCGCGAAGCGTTCATGACCGTCAATCGCAACTCGATTCCGTTTGACACCAATGGACCGTGGTATACGTCCGGTGTGAGAATTGGGACGCCGGCGCTCACAACATTAGGAATGAAAGAAGCAGAAATGAAAGAGATCGGACTGTGGATTATGAAACTTCTTAAAGCGACCAAACCGGGCACGGATGAAAAAACGGGCGGCCCTAGCCGTGCTAAAATTGAGATCACTCCATCCGTTTTAGAAGCTGTTCGCAAAGATGTGACCGCGCTCTTGCATAAATTTCCGCTCTACCCAGAAATCGTGATTAATTAATAAAAGAGGTTATATGTTCAGAATGGACGATGAAGAAATTGATAAAACCCCAGAAGCGAAAATCAGGCTGATCGAAGGTAAAATTGATGAAGCGCTGCTGAAGGCGCGCCGCATTTTCTTTTGCGATGCCGTCGATATGGAAAGCGCAAAAGACGCGATCCGAAAACTATGGTACTTAGAGCTCATAGACCCGGGCAAACCAATTCTCTTTGTCATCAACTCTCCCGGCGGATCCGTTGATGCAGGGTTTGCGATCATGGACCAAGTGAAGATGATCACATCGCCCGTGACAACGCTGGTCACCGGACTTGCAGCTTCGATGGGATCAATCCTGAGTTTATGCGGGGCTCCGAAGAGACGTTTTGCAACGCCCAACTCAAGAATCATGATCCACCAACCGCGCATCGGCGGCGTGATCCAAGGCCAGGCAACCGATCTTAACATCCAAGCTGATGAGATCATAAAAACCCGCAAACAGATCGTTGAGCTATATGTAGCTGCAACAGGCCAAAGCGCAAAAGAAATTGATAAAGCGATCGACCGCGACCGTTGGTTCAGTGCCCAAGAAGCGCTCAAGTTCGGCCTCATCAATGGAATCATTACCACATTTAAAGACCTGAAATGATTATTTTCGCTAAATATCACGGCGCCGGAAATGATTTTATTCTGATCGATGATCAGAGTGAAACATTTCCGGTTTCGAATCACAATTTCATCCAATCTGTATGTCAAAGACAAACTGGCATCGGCGCCGACGGACTTATTTTGCTCCAGCCTTCTAAAAAAGCAGATGCGCGGGCGCGTTTTTTCAACTCCGATGGAAAAGAAGTCGCTCTGTGCGGAAACGGTCTTAGATGCCTGGTCGATTTTGCATATCAACTGGAACGCATCGGCGCTAAATCAACCCTGGAAACAAACGATCGGTTGGTTGCATGCGAGTGGAATGATGGCGAGATCACTGTCGATCTCGGCCCTTATGCATGGATCCTCAATCGCTTACCATTCGAATCTCTGGAACTGCAAGTTGTAAATACCGGCGTTCCCCACGCTGTCGCTTTTGTTGAAAACTATGATCAATTTTCGATGGCCCCGCAAATTCGGTCCCATGCATCTCTCGGCGAGGATGGCGCCAACGTTAACTTTGCTGTGCTCACGGACAATAAACTCCATGTCCGCACCTACGAGCGCGGCGTCGAAGGGGAAACACAGGCATGCGGCACAGGCGCTGCAGCGGTCGCCGTAGCAGCCCAAAAGAAATACCATCTTCCCAATCCTATCACGATTGTTCCACGCTCCGGAGAAGAACTTAAGGTCGACGTCTCTCCCGCATCGCTCCGTCTCACAGGCAAAGCAACTTTTGTCTTTCATGGATCGTTTCAATCTGCTAATTGAAAGCTATGGTATCAATCGGCATTCCAAAAGAAGTCAAAGATAAAGAATATCGTGTCGGCGCAACGCCCGATATGGTTCGTGCGCTTACTGAAGTTGGACATGAAGTTGTAGTCGAGACGCTAGCCGGAGATCCGATCGGCTTTACCGACGCGATGTATGCAGCCGCCGGCGCCCGCATCGTAAAAACTCCGCCCGAAGTTTACAAATCCGACATGATCATCAAAGTCAAAGAGCCGCAAAAAAGCGAATTTCCGCTCATGCATGAAGGACAGATCTTATTTTGTTATTTTCATTTAGCGCCTGATCCCATCCAGGCAAAAAATCTTCTCGAGAGAAAAATCATAGCCATCGCTTATGAGACCGTCACCGACAAATTAGGACGGCTGCCGCTTCTTGTCCCGATGAGCGAAATCGCAGGACGCATCGCCATCCAGGCAGGCGCCACCGCTCTTCAAATGGCAAACGGCGGTAGAGGCGTTCTCCTAGCAGGCGTGCCGGGCGTCTTTCCGGCCCATGTGACCGTGATTGGAGGCGGCGTTGTCGGAACCCAGGCAGCCCGCATGGCGCTCGGGCTGGGCGCAGATGTCATTATTTTAGATAACAATCTTCCACGTCTTCGCGAGCTTGACGCTCTTTACGGACCGCGCCTTAAAACACTCTTTGCATCTGCCGCAAATATAGAATATTGCGTGCTGGCCTCCGACCTTGTCATCGGCGCTGTTCTGATTCCAGGAAAACTTGCGCCGCGCCTTGTCACGCATGCAGTGGTTAAAAAAATGATGAAAGGCTCCGTCATCGTCGATGTCGCCATTGACCAGGGCGGCTGCTGCGAAACTTCAAAGCCTACCACGCATTCCAATCCCACTTATCTTGTCGATGGAGTTGTGCATTACTGCGTCACGAACATGCCTGGCGCCTGCGCCCGCACCTCTACCATCGCTCTGACCAATGCAACCATGACCTATGCGCTCAAGCTCGCCACTCTCGGCCTTAAAAGAGCTCTCAAAGAAGACCGTGGCTTCATGGAAGGCCTCAACCTCTACAAAGGGCATGTCACCAACGTCAACGTCGCTGAAGCTCTCAGCCTTCCCTATACGGCCCCCGAGAAAGTGCTTTAGAATACGGTTAAAAATCCGATATGATATAGACATATATACCTAATCAAGGTATATTATTTTCTATTATGGAGCAGCATGGTTATTCGTTCATTTCATGATGATGAAGATGAAGCCTTTTTTAAGACGGGAAATGCACCTCGGAGAAAAGGATGGGGCAGTGTTGGTAAAATCGTTAAGAGAAAGTTAGACATGTTGCACTATGCTTCAGACCTTAAGGATTTATTAAGCCCTCCAAATAACCGTCTAGAAAGTCTGTCGGGCAATTTAAAAGGGTTTTATAGTATTAGAATAAATGATCAATGGAGAATTGTATTTAAGTGGGACAAGCAGCCGTATGACGTTCGAATTATGGACTATCATTGAAATGAGGAAAAAATATGAATAGAAAACCTACCTCTCCCGGTGAAATTCTTGTTGAAGAGTTTTTGATTCCTCTTAAACTTAGTCAAAGAGAGCTCGCTGATCATCTTAAATGCGATTACAAAGTGATCAATCGTATTGTGAATGAACAAGCAAGTGTCACTCCTGAAATGTCCATGAAGCTTGCTGCTGCATTCAATACAACCCCTGATTTCTGGCTCAATGCACAAATGGCAATGGATCTTTGGGCTCTCCGTTCAAAGAAAACTAAAATCAGACCTATAATACGTACAAGACGTAAATCCAGATTAAATTATTTATAATATACCACCTTCCATAGAGAAGGTTGAATTCTTCACGATATTAAGGCATGCTTAATCCAAAGGTCTAAAAGGATGCCGCACGAATTTTTTTCAAATGAAGATCTACAGCAGGGGCAGGCCCTTCTACGCACGGCGAAGATTGGCGATCTGCTGTTTTCTGGCGGCACCTATCAAGTAGAAATTAAAGTTGATAAAGAATCGTTCTGGCCGTTTTTGCAGATCTCCGATGAAGGGAAGCTGAAAGATCACTTCTGCTCCTGCGAGGCTGCCGAGGAAGGGAAGTTCTGCCCGCATCAAGCTGCCGCATGGATTAAAATCTTCGGTGATAAGACAACTCCTTTGCATGTCCGGTTTAGGGAATCTCTTTGGTATGAGCTCTTTCATATGGCGGCACGGCGGCATGGGGATGACCGCTCGACGCTCAAAGGCTCTGTCGATAGCGGCTACCAGGCCCATTCTTCGACAGAAAAAAAACTGTTCTCGGTCAAAGCTCGCACTCCGTCAGGGAAGAAAATACTCAAAGAAATTATTACGCAAAGAAAGCCGGAGACAGAAGAGACCTCGCTCAAATTCTCCAATCTTTCTCCCGAAGAGCTGCAGCTGTGGAAAGAAGGGCGGCCCAGCCCGGAGCTCAGTTTCGAGCTTTCATTTTGGTCGGACCTTGCCAAGTGGTGCTTTACCCAGCAGGAAAACCAAAAGCCGTATGACATCGAATTTGAAGACGGCGATTCAAAATTGCCGCGCGCCATCAATATTAAATTTGACGAGCTGCAGCTTTCTTTCTACATCGCAGAGGCCAACTGGCCGTCGATCATTCCCACGCTGTCGACTGTGTCGTCTCCACTTGAGGTGCATGAAGTCTCCCACAAGCAGATCAAGCGTATTTTTTATGACCAGCTTCGAAAAGTGTTCCATCTTGATATTGTGCTGCACGAAGAATCGGATTTAGCGTCGAATCGAAAACAGGTCGGCGAGTGGCTCTATGTCCCAGGACAAGGATTTTACCCTTCCCAGATCGACCCGCTCCTGAAAGAGAAACTGATCCCTACGTCTCAGATCGGTGAGTTTTTGCAAAGGCACCATTTTCTTCTAAAGCATCATCTGCAAGGAACCAAAATTCACGATGAGAAAAGATCGGCCAACTACCATTTGGAGCTGGACGGCAGCCACCAGCTGCATTTGACGTGCTATGCTTTAGAAAAAGGCGATCTCCAAAAGATCAATGCCGCCAAATTCGGGTCATGGGTATTTATCCCGGATAAAGGATTCTTCGTTCTGCAAGATGTCCTCTTTGATTCAATTGAAACCGTCATACCGAAAGAAGAAGTGTCCCACTTTGTCTCCCGCCACAGACACTGGCTGAGCGCCCATCCAGGTTTTGAGACGCATGTAATTTCAATCGAAGCGCGCCTAGGGGTTGTTCTCTTGCCTGAAGGTCTCGAATTCACAGCCCAGCTGGATCTTGCCGAAAACCCTGAGGACATGATCGACTTTCACGAATGGATCTTTGTGAGAGGCAGAGGTTTTTACGCCAAGGATAGAGCCCGCAGCGGTTCGTTTTTAAAAGCGGGGCTCAAGATTGCCAGATCCGAGATAAACACTTTCATCCGCGCGCATCGCGATGAACTTGAAATCGTCTCCCATTTTTTTACTTCCTCCTCGCCCCTGGAATCATCCGGCGTAAAACTTGAGCTGAGCAGCGAGCAGCGCATCACAGTCAGCCCCTACTACACTTACGCGCAGGGATATGCTGAAGATCAGGTCGAGCTCTTTGAAGATTATACGTATGTCAGAGGCGAGGGTTTTTGTGAAATTCCCTCCCACATGAAGCTCCCGGCTCCCTATTTCCGTACAATCGTGATTGATGAAGCCGCAGAGCCGTATTTTGTCTCTTACGAGATCGATACGTTAAAACCCTTTATCCTCTCCATCGACCCGCGCCTCCAAAAACCGGACCACCTCGAGCTTCAGATGAAATCCCTTCAGCGCGAAGAAGATGGCAGCTGGCTGGTCGATCTTTCCTACGTCACCAACCTGGGAACACTCCCCACCATCGATGTATGGGAAGCTCTCAATGAAGATAAGCGGTACATCTTTACCTCCGCAGGACTCATTCTCCTCAAAACCCCCCGCTTCAACTGGCTCCGCAGCATCACCAAAAAAAGATGGCTCAAAAAAGGGGAGCAGCTCCGCCTCACAACGATCGAGTGGATCCGCCTTTTTGCCTTTGAGCAAATGTCGGCGCCTCCCGATGAAGCGGGAAAAGAGCTCTGGAAGCAGTTCCATGAAATGCAAGTCAGCGTAGCGCCGCAGCTGGAAGGGCTTCGAAGCAAGCTCCGCCCCTATCAGCAAGCAGGCCTTCAGTGGCTCTGGTTCTTGCACTCGTATGGGCTCTCAGGACTTCTCTGCGACGAGATGGGCCTTGGAAAAACGCACCAGGCAATGGCGCTCCTTGCAGCCGCCAGCCACGCCAGCCCTGAGGGAAAATATCTTGTCGTCTGTCCCACATCTGTGATTTTCCACTGGCAAGATCTTCTTGAGCGATTCCTTCCAAGACTGCGTATCTGTGTCTATTACGGCACGCAGCGCACGCTCGATGATTTTGCGGCAAATTATGATCTGATCCTCACCTCTTACGGCACCATGCGGAGTGAAAAAGAGGCGCTCTCCGAACATTCATTCTCGATTGCGATCTTCGACGAGATTCAAACCGCCAAAAACCATCTCTCGCAAACACACAAGGTGCTCAAAAAACTGAACGTCTCCACGCGCATCGGACTGACAGGGACGCCGATTGAAAACAACCTCCTCGAGCTCAAAGCGCTCTTCGATGTCGTGCTTCCCGGCTACATGCCGACCGAAACCGTTTTCAAAGAGCTTTTCGTCAACCCCATCGAAAAACAGCATGACCAGGAGCGGAGAAAACTTCTCTCCCGCCTCATCGAGCCGTTTATCTTGCGCCGTAAAAAATCAGAAGTTCTTTTAGAACTCCCCGAAAAAGTCGAAACAATCTCCTACGCGCCGCTCTCCGACGAGCAGAAAAAACTGTACCAGGACGTTTATGAAGCCCAGCGCACCCAGCTCTATAAAGACCTCAATGACTCCTCCAAGCCGACACCCTACATGCACGTTTTTGCGCTGCTGACAAAGCTCAAGCAGATCTGCGACCATCCTGCGCTCTATCTTAATAAAGTTGCCGACTACACCCATCACTCTTCCGGCAAATGGGACCTCTTTGTCGAGCTCCTCCAAGAGACGCGCGCCAGCGGTCAAAAACTCGTCGTTTTTTCTCAATACCTTGGCATGCTGGATATCATTGAAAGTTATCTGCAATCGGAAAAAATCGGGTATTCATCAATCCGAGGATCGACCCGCGACAGAAAAGAGCAGGTGATGCGCTTCCGCGATGATCCCAAATGCGAAGTGTTTGTCGGTTCTCTTCAAGCCGCCGGCGTCGGGATCGATCTGATCTCCGCCTCCGTCGTCATCCACTACGACAGATGGTGGAACCCCGCCAAAGAGAATCAAGCCACCGACCGCGTCCACCGCATGGGACAGAGCCGCGGCGTTCAAGTCTTCAAGCTAGTGACCCGCGGCACCCTCGAAGAGCAGATCCACCGCATCATTGAAAAGAAACTGACCCTCATCGAAGACGTCATCGGCTACGATGACCAGCACGAACTTAAGACCCTCAGCCGTGAAGATCTTATCCAGCTGCTACAGATGATGGATGAGAGCAATGCTTAACGAGGTCAGGAGTGATGTGGTGCTCTGTACGGATGAACTCATTCACCGGAATTCCGTTAATTTGTTCATCATGAATGAGGTTGTATTTTCGCAGGTGCGCGATAATTTGCTGTTTGATTTCTTCCGTTTTGACTGACATCGCTTTAATATATCTTGGCAGGATTCTATCCGGACTCATGATCTCATGACCTTCTAGCTTACTGAGATTTCTTTTAATAAATTCTGGGATTGTAGGGCGTGTCAGATAAATATCTGAATCTTTTATACCGAATTCATCATCATAATATTGATAAGATCCTTGATTGAGAGCCTCTAATGAGATAAAAAGCCTGACAGGCGATGAATAACCGAAATCTTTCATGCTTTTTTGTTTGGTCAGATCTGTGTTTGTGATCATCTGCGAATAAATGCTTTGAGACCCACCATTTTCATATTCCTCTTCATCATTCAATCCGCTAAAGCTTATTCCATTTCTTTCTCTCATTTCCTGAGAAAGCAGTCCATTTTTTAGGATGTTTGCAACTTGATCGAGATCTGCTTCTGTCATCTCATCAGAAAGAGAAGTTAACGCTGTTGTCAGAGCTCGGGCTCCCATGGAGTAGGCTTTTTTATCAAGCGGCACGCCATATTTAAAATAACCTGGGAAAAGCTCTATTTTCTGTACTGCATACTTTCCCATGATTTTTTCCATTTTAGGCACTTCATCAATGAGTTTTTGCTTGAGCTGATCCAAAGGTAGATTAAATGTGTCTCCATTTTTTTCTAAATAATGCGCTTTCATAGGAAAAAAAGTTCTAAATAGAATACCCAATTTGAGCTTTTCTAGATCTTCTTCGCTCGATTTTTTAAGCGCATCTTGCAGGCCGAAGATAGCTAGAAAATGGTGGAAAGATTCAAGCGTTGCTCCGTCTTTAAGTGTGACTTTTACTTGATCTTTTAGAGAGTAGTAAGATTTTCTGCCCACCATCAATGAACCAACGCCATCAAGAGTGACTTTATAGGCGGAGTTGCTGAAGGAGCGTTGCTGTCCTAGAGTATAAGTTGCCTTACTTTCCAGTTTCATACCGTACGCTTGCAACTCATGTGCAAATTCGAGTTGTTCCTCGGGACTCATTTCCTTCATTGCTCCGATAATTTTTCTCAGGCGTTTATGGAAGATATGATTGACCTTGAATGAGAGCTCTATCCCCTTGGATCCATTTTTATAGACGACTTTCCTGAAGTTAAGATTTGCACCTTTGACAAGGTATTGTCCAAATCCATGAAAGTAAGAGCCAAAATTATATTCATTATTGTTTGCATCGACCATTGTGTAGTGTTTTGCGTCAATCTTGGCCTCTAAGTCCCCATTCAGTTCATGATCAAAATCGGTAAATGGGCTTGAGGGGTTTTTAAAAGCAGGCTCAATCCGGTCGTATTCGTCCGGGGATTCGACCTTATCCCCCACATAGGCGGCTGTTATTTCAATGTTTTCACAGAAGGACGGATCTCCAATACAGTTTTCAAAAGTAGTTTTAACAAGGAATAGCTCATCCAGTATTTGTACAGACGAAAAGTTACAAGATTTAAAAGTAGCATGATACATAAAAACGGAATTCATAGTTGTATTGCTGAAGTTGCAATTCACAGCAGTGAAAAGGTAATCAAAAGAAGAGGCATAAATTTCTATATTTGAAAAATTACAGTTATTGCATTGCATCTCTTCAAAAGAAACCCATTCGAGAGGGCCTGTTTGACTAAAATCAATATCATTTAAAATATGTGAAAACCCTTCGTCTTTAAGTAAGTAAATTAATTTTAATACTTCACTTATATCTTTAGAGCGAGAAGCGATATGTTTTTGGTAAAATTTTTTCCAATCTTCTTGAGTCAGGTTTTTTAAAGGCTGCTGCGAGGTTTCAGAAGCTGCCTCTAGCTCAGAAACTGCGGCAGTAGTAATTTTTCCATGCGGCCATTCCCCGCAGTCATCAATAGTATTTCCACAATAAGTGACGCTGCCAATCCATTTATAGTTTTTAAAATCACAGGATTTAAAAGTCGAATATGAAAATGAAGTATCACCGAATTGTGCCTCCTTGAAACTGCAATTAATTGCCGTGAAGTTCTTGAACTCCGCATTGGAAATCTTTATGCCGGAAAAATTACAGTTGGTGCATTTCAGATCATTAAAATAGATGTTTTTCAGAGAGCCTGTTTGAGTAAAGTCGATATCATTTAAGCTATTTGAAAACCCTTCAAGTTTTAATAAGGTTCCTAAGTGTAATTTTGCTGGCAATTCTTGCTGCGGAGCTGCAAAATATTTTTGATAAATAACTTTCCAATCGCTTGTCGTCAGATTCTTCAAGGCGGGTTTTTCGGCTGGAGGTTTTATTGCCTCGGAATTTGGCAAGCTAAGTTCGATATCTGACTGAGGAAATTCAGAGTCATCAGAACAGTCATGATCTTCAAATTCATATGCTGAGAAATCAGGTTCATCAGATTTAATTTCGGGCGGGGGTTCTGCTGGGGGATTAGAGTCTACAAAATCAAGTTCGTCCTCAGGAAAATTATAGTCATCATCGGAAACATCGGGTTTTTCAGGAGAAATAGGCTCAGGTTGAACTTGCTTAGCTCTGGCCAGTGAAAAATCGTTGCAGATATAGGAGCCCGCCTTATATCCGCGAATTCCTGCTAAAAGGACATTGGCAATCGCTTCAGGTGTTTTCTGGTCTTTGTAATGGGTGTGGGCTTTTTTGAGTTCGCCAACGCCTTGAGAAAGTAGCGATAGAACAACCCATTTAGGGGTTCCGTAATAGATGGAGGCAAGATGAATGATTTGAGAAGTAATTTGGTACAAAGACTCTGCTTTATCCCAGTTGCCGCCTTTTTGGAATTTTTGAGCATGGTCGATAAATAAAACCAGGCTTGAATACAGCAATTGCGCCGAAGGAAAAATATGATCTAAAGCGATCGATCCGGCAAGCAGCGCTGTCTGCAGCGGCTTATTATAATTGCCCTTTGAATCTTCCATCCAAATAGAGTAGAGCTGGTAGCCGCGAGCTAGATGTGAAACAACCGGAGCCGCTTTAGAGTGGAGGCTAAAGAAAGGCATCGCAATTGAAATAGTCCGCTGCCAGTTGACCTTGGTGTTCGCTTCTGCGAGAGATTGAACGATATAATTAGATCTGATGTTTAAATTATCAAATCCACTAGTTAAATAATAAATGGAATCTTTTAATGTTGTTGTATTCATAGTGCAATAATTATACTAATTACGCGCATTAACTACATCTGCAATAATGACAATTAAAAAAATTAGTTTTAGTAGCAGCGTTTAACCATATCGGGCGTAAGATGTTCTTCTGTGTGAATGAACGCATCAATAGGAATTCCATTAATTCTATTATTGAGAATGAGACCGCTTTTTTTGAACTGAGAGATGAGTTGATCTTTTAACTCTTGCGAATTCACAATCATCGCTTTGATATGTTCCGGCAGGACTCTAGGAATCATGACTTCATGACCGATTTCCCATTCGGAACGCCTAACAATAAAATCCAATAATGCAGGTCTTGATCTATAATGCTCTGAATCTTTCCTCCCTCCTAAACAAAGAAAAAATTGATAAGGGTTTAGATCAAGAGCCTCCAATGAAATAAGTAATCTAATAGGAGATTGGTATCCGATCGCATGAAAAGATAATCTTTTGTCTACATCTTGACTACTGATCATCTGCGTAAAAACGCTTTGAGCTCCACCTAACGTATATCCGAATTTATAATTTATTCCTCCTTCTATGATACCATTTCTATCTCTCGACTCATGGGATAGAAGGCCGTATTTTAGAATCATTGCCAATTTTTCAGGATTAGTTGGGCCCATCACCGCAGTCGTTAGTGCGCGTGCCCCTTGCGAATATGCTGCTTGATCAATCTTTACACCATATCTTACACACCCAGGAAACAGTTCATTTTTTGTAACCGTCTGTTGTTCAAAGAGGTCTTTCATTGCAGGAATATTTTCAATAATTTTTCCCTTGAGCTGGTTCAGAGGAAGCATAAAAAAAGCATCCTCTTTTTCTGCGTCATAGGCTTCTTTGGGGAAATACGTTTTAAATAGTACCGCCATTTTTATCTTTTCGAGTTCTTCAGCGCTTGACTTCTCAACAGCATCTTGCAAGCCAAAAATGGATAGAAAGCGGTGAAAAGAGTCTAGCGTTACTCTAGGACCAAGGGTTACTTTGACATGGTTTTTAAAACTGTAATAATCGGTTGGCCCCAGCATCAATGAACCTAAGCCATCCAAAGTAACTTCAGATGCGTTATCTCCAATTTTGCAATTCTTTCCTACAAAATAGGCTGCATCGCTCCTAACTTTCATTTGAGACGATTGGAAATAGAGTGCAAAATCTCGCTTTTCTTCAGGGCTCATTGTATTAAGCCCTTGGAGAATTGCTCTTAGTCGTTCTTCGAAGATGTGATTGACCCTGAATGAGAGCTCAAGCCTCTTAGATCCGTTTTGCAAAGCGACCCTTCTAAAATGCAGGTTCGCGCCTTTCACTAAATATTTCCCGTACCCATGAAAGTAAGAGCCAAAATAGTATTTGTTATTGTTCGGATCGACCATTATATAACGCCTTGCGTCAATCTTGCCTTCCAGGTCTCCATTCAGGTCTTCGATGTTTGAGCCATTCTTGGGAGTATTATCTGGAATGTGAATGGGGAATTTATCCAAGTCGCAATGGATTATCTGGCAGTCTGTCAAGGAAGATTGAAAAAACATGCTTCCATACAATTTGCTTTGCTTAAGGATCAGCTGATCGAATGTAGATTGAATCCAATCGGATTGTTCTAGATTACACCGAGAGAGAGTTGTTTTGATATAAGACGATTTGATCGTGTACGATAATGCAAAATTACAAAGATCAAAAAATGAATTTTCTAATCGTGCAGAATCAAAAGTGACCTTAAAAAAGGATGATTTATATGCCTTGAATTGATTCAGGGTTAGGTTAGTAAATTCTGAATCACTAAAATCAGACTTTTCTGCGGTGATCCGATCAAACCTGCAACGATCAAATTGTGTTTTTCTAAAAGCGCAGTTTGTCAACTCCAAATTTGCAAGTTGTAAATCAATACAGCTAGATTTGAAAAAATCACATCCAGAAAAGGAGGAATTTTGGAACGTAGATCTAAGCCAAGATGACTGAGGAAAAATACATGCATTGAAAGAAGAATTTTTGAGCTCAGACTCTTTCCAAGATGAAAAACTGAAAGACGATTGATGTGCTGTAACCTGATCAAACTTGCAATTTTCAAAATTAGCTCTGTAAAAGCTGCATTCTCTGAATGTTATATCTTTAAAGCTACAGTTTTTAAATTGAAAATCATGAAAGCTTATTCCTTCTACCAGAGTAGAAAAACCATTTTTGATGAGCAGTTCCTTTATATCAATGGGAGTTTCATTTCCAGAAGTTTTACGAGCTTTATGTAGAAGCAGAAACCAATCTTCCTCTTCCGCTTTTTTAGCCCAGGCAAAATCATGGTATAAACTGGATCCGGCCTTGTACCCGCGAATGAAGGCCAAAAGAGTGGAGGCAATTGCTTCGGGTGTTCTTTCTTCAGTGTAGGCCTTGTAGCCTTCGCTGGCTGCTTGAGAAAGAAGCGATAGGACGACCCATTTAGGTGTTCCATAATAGATGGATGCCAGGTGAACAGTTTGAGAGGCGATTTGATACAATGATGATGCTTTTTCCCGGCGATCCCCTCTGCTGAACTTTTGGGCTTGCTCAAGGAAGAGAATAATGCTTGAATAGACCAGCTGTCCGGAAGGAAATAAGATGCTTGTTGCAACCGAGCCTGCGAGCTTAAGAGTGTCTATCGATTTGTCGTAGGTGGGTCTAGAAGACGCTTCTCCCATCCAAATGGAGCCGAGCTGATAGGCTCGAGCGATGTGTGACGCGGCCGAGGCTGTTTTGGAGTGAAGGCTCAAAAAGGGCAGAAGGATGGAAATGACCCGCTGGGAATTTAATTCAGCAATCGACTGAATAACTTTATCGCACTGATTATTTGAATCAATTGATTTAGTTATAATATTGTTAATATTTTGCATGACATTATTATACTAATTGTGAGTTTTAATTACGATTATTAATTTGACAAGTAAAATATTTAATCTATATCGGTTTATCTGGGGAACGTGTAATATTTCTTACTTTGTAGGAATAAGTGTGAAAAATAAATTGAAATTAGCCTTGGTCGGTCGTCCCAATGTGGGAAAATCGGCTCTCTTTAACCGGCTCTGCGGCAGACGTATTTCCATCGTAGATGATGAGGAAGGAACGACGCGCGACCGTATCTATGGAGAGGCGGATGTCTTTGGCAGCCCAATTGATGTGATCGATACGGGCGGAATTGCGATCGATCCGAATATTCCTTTTCAAGACGGGATTCAGCGTCAGGTTAAAATGGCGATTGAAGAGGCCGACACCATTGTGATGGTGGTTGATGGACAGTCAGGTGTGATGCCTGCGGATGTTTATGTCTCCAGGCTGCTCTTGAAGTCAGGAAAGCCTGTAACGCTGGCGGTCAATAAAGTAGATGATCTTTCACACATCGATACAACATACGATTTTTATCAGCTCGGATTTCAGAAGATGGTACCGATCTCTGCAACGCACGGTCTGCATTTGGCGGAGCTTTTAGAGGCGTCGCTGGAAGGGCTTGGATTGGAAGTACAGGAAATTCCTCCTTCAACACGGGTTAAAGTGACGATTGTGGGCCGGCCGAACGTGGGCAAATCAACGCTGCTCAATCAGCTGCTTTCAGAAGAGCGTTCTGTAGTCAGTCCCGTTCCAGGTACGACGCGTGATGCGATCGATGCCGATGTAACGCTGGATGGCGTTGAGATGACATTTATTGATACCGCCGGGGTGAGGCGCAAAAGAGCTGAGCATGATGTGGTGGATAAATTTGCAGCGATCCGTACGCAGCAGGCAATTGAAAGATCCGATATTTGCATTCTTGTTTTAGAAGGTCCGGAAGGATTGACGATGCAAGACAAGAAAATTGCGAGCATGATCGAAGAGGCTGGAAAAGGTTGCATCATTTTGTATAACAAATGGGATCTTGTGAAGGGATGCCGGATGGAGCATTGCATCCAGTCGTTGAAATTCGATGCGAGCTTTTTAGCCCACTGTCCTATTCTTTTTATTTCTGCACAGACGGGGAAGCATTTAGAGAAGCTTGCGCCTGCGATCCTGGAAGTCAGACGCCATCAGACGGAGCGTGTCACGACGGGCCAGCTGAATAAGTTTATTGAGAAGGCTGTTGAGTCGTACCATCCTCCGATGATCCAAGGTAAACGTCTTCGCATCTATTACATGACCCATATCATCACGCAGCCGCCGACATTTGTGCTTTTTGTGAACTATCCGAAGCTGATGCTCGAGACGTATAAGAGATATCTGATCAGTCAGTTCAGGGAAGCGTATCGATTTACAGGCAATCCGATCCAGTTCGTTCTACGGCACAGAGCGCGTGCCGATTCTAAAACGAGAGAAGAGACCGAGAACAATTAAAACTGACAGCCTACGCCGGCGCCGACAGAAATGCCGCCCAGTTGGTAATTTCGGTGCAGGTTCGCGCGTGCGTAAGAGTATTCACCATAAAAATCGATGAAAAATTCAGGTCCGAAATGGAGCTGGATTCCGGTATTGACGAATCCTCCCACCGTATGTGCGGTAGATGAGCCTTTGGAATTGATGTGCTGCCGGGCGAAGAAGTAGCGAGGCCCCAGAGTTGCATAGTATCTAACATCATGGGCAATATCTACCATGCCTTGCACGCCTAAGCTCACGGGAAGAATCATGATGTTTGTTTTTTTATGGTGATAGTGGTGAAGTCTTCCATTGGAGGAAATATAATTCAAAGCGCCATAGAGTCTGATCCAATCCCATAAAGGTCCCGAAGCGACAATTTGCGTATCGAGGGCTTCTTGTCCGTAGGTTTTACGCAGCTTTTTATCGCCGTAATAGAAATAGCCCAGCTTGAATTCAACTTGAGGAGGGGTTGAAATTTTAGGAGGAGCCGGTGCGGGCTGAGGAGGTGTTTCTACTGGAGAAGGTTCTGCGGCTTGAAGCACTGCGCAGGCAAATAATGGGAACAAGATTTTTTTGATCATAATGAAGAATATTATAGCAATGCGTGAAATATTCTCAAGAAACACGAACAAAAATAGCGCAGAAGTTTTGATTCCACCGTTCATCTGGCTTGATTAATGAACATTTATTATACTGCATCGTAATGGATGCAAAAATGAAACTCTTGGAACTGATTGCGCAAGGAGAATCGCTCACGTTGGAGTTCAAGAGTGATGTGCAATCGCTGCCTGATCGAGAGCTTGTTGCAACTGTTACGAGTCTGGCAAATACAGATGGCGGCGATATTTTGTTTGGTGTGGAAGATGATGGTACCATCACCGGTTTGCAAGGCCAGCACAAAAATATAGCAGGAATGGCAGCGCTCATTGCAAATAGAACCAATCCACCTGTTTCCGTTCTGGTAGAGACTTATCAGGTTGATGACAAAATTGTGGCACGCATTCACGTGCCAAAGTCAAAACATCTTGTGTCAACATCAGATGGTTTGTTACAGCGTCGGCGGTTGATGGCAGATGGTAAACCGACAGCTACGCCGTTTTATCCTCATGAGTTCATTCAAAGACAATCGAATTTAGGGTTGATGGATCCTTCAGCGATGCCAATGACGCAGCTGACTGTGCAAGACTTAAATCCTATAGAAAGACAGCGGATACGAGAAGCTATAAAGCTTTATAGGGGCGATAAATCATTATTGTCTTTGACGGATGATGAATTGGATGGCGCCTTGGGTTTAGTTGTCAATGTAGACGGTATTTGTTACCCTACGCTTGCAGGCCTACTTCTCATGGGAAGAGAAGAGATTTTGCGGCAACATGTTCCTTCGCATGAAATTGCTTTTCAGGTGCTCGAAAGAACGGAAGTCAGGATGAATGAATTTTTTCGAAAACCTTTTCTACAGGCTTTTGAAGAAGTGGAAAGATTATTCGCTGCTCGAGTGACAGAACAAGAAATTCAGATGGGTTTATTCCGTGTCCCAATTCCCAATTTTGATACGCGTGCTTTTCGGGAAGCGTTTGTGAACGCTTTAGTTCATAGAGATTATGCGCGTCTTGGAGCTGTACATGTGCGTATCGATGATGATGGTTTGTCTATTTCGAATCCCGGTGGTTTTGTAGAAGGTGTCACATTGGATAATCTTTTGGTGACCCAGCCTCGTCCACGCAATCCTTTACTTGCAGATATTTGTAAGCGGCTGGGTCTCTCAGAACGCACCGGGCGAGGCATTGATCGAATCTTTGAAGGACTGCTCCGTTATGGCCGTCCGGCTCCGGATTATCATCGATCAGATTCCAGCAGCGTTATTGTACGCATGAGTGATGTGGAAGGTGATATAGCTTTTCTGGAACTTGTCGTGCGCGAAGAAGAACGCACAGGATATCCACTGCCGCTGGATAGTCTGATTATTCTGTCTCGCTTGCGTCAAGAGCGGCGTTTAACTCTTGCAAATCTGATGCACTCAACTCAGAAGTCTGAGCAAGATACTCGAATAGTTCTTGAACAACTTGTTGAATCGGGTTTAATTGCAGCTCATGGCACTGGAAAAGACCGTTCTTATACATTAAGTGCAACTGTCTACCAAAAATCGGGTCAAATTGCCGATTATGTCAGACAAGCCGGATTTGATCTGATCCAGCAAGAGCAGATGATCCTTAATTTTGTAAAAGAACATAGAACAATTAAAAGATCAGAAGTTGCCGATTTATGTCGGATCAGTCCTTATCAAGCGAGCCGACTATTAAAAAAGTTAGTTCAAGAAGGGATGATTATCTCAAAAGGTAAGGCTAAGGCAACAAGTTACGAACGTGGCTCGTAAAATACGAGCGCGCTCGTATTTTACGAGCGCGGACGTAAAATACACGGTCTAGAAAATATAATTCATACAACTAAAACGCTGATCATTAGTGATATACATTTAAATACCCAAAATACGGGCGCGCTCGTATTTTTACGAGCGCGCTCGTATTTTGGGCTTTAGGGAGGGTCGGTTTTCCAGATTTTGCCGTCGATGATGGCCGTGCGGTAGACCCAGGCGTCATCGTTTTCTCTGAGGAGGCGGTCGCATCCCATGATGTACCCTTTGAAAAAGCCATGCTTGCGGATCGCTTGCAGCATGTAACTTGAGCTGGAAGGTCGAAAGTGGCTGCGCGGCCCGTCGACGGGAGAGATGATGTTTTGGTGGAACCAGATGAGTTTTTCCATGCCTTGGCCGAGGGGAGAGAGAGTTTCTGGCGTCGATTTATCGGGAACATGGTAGTTGAGATCGGCGTCTTTTCCCCAGGGCTGATGGTAGCCGGGCATTGCAGAGAGGAGGATGGGGCATAGGAAAAGCGCGATTTTAAAAGCCATATTTGAGCATCAAGATGGGGAAATAACGGTTTTCATTCATGACGGGCGTTGCATGTCTTTCATAGACGCGCTCGTTGTAGAGCTTGGCCTCTTGCCCTGCTCCATAGATGCCGCCGAAGTACCAGCCGGCCTCGACGCTGGTAAAGATAATGCCTGCGGCTGTATTGCCATGCTGGAAAAAATAGACAGAGGCCCAGATGAAGAGGCCGTTTAAGGCTGCGGCTGTGATGCCGGATTGTGTCTGTCCGAGATAGAAATAACCGGCGCCAGGTGCAAAGGTGTTGAGGAGCTGGGCGGTTTTGGTCGATTTTTTTTCTAAATTATATTCGGTAAGAAGTTTTTGGATTTCGGGGTGGGCAGGGGCTTCTGTTTCAAGAGCGTGGATGTCGCCCTTTAAAAGAATTTTAGAAAGAGCGAGTTTTTGCCCGGTTTCAGGGTAGGCTGTTTTCATATAGTCGATGATTTCATCGGCTTTTTCGGTTTGATCGAGGTGGGCGTTAGCGTCGTAGAGCATGACCATGAGGTCGTGGTAAGGAGTGAACTCGGGCGTTGTTCTGCGAAGAGGCGTCATATCGAAGGTGTAAATGGTTTCTTGATATTTTCCGCCGAGGTAGTAGGCAAGAAGAGCATCGTAGTCGAGTTCAAGCCGGTGCTGCGTGTCGGACTCGGGCAGGAGGAAGGAAGCCCGTTTAAAGGCTGTGAGGGCTTGATACAGGTCGAGCTCCCTGGCAAAGCCCATGCCTATTCTTTCTTCTTTTTCCCAGTCTTCTCTACCCGCCGTATGATGGAACGGAGAGGGGAGCGATTTCAAATATCGATCTTGGACATTGGCATTGATCTGCGGCTCAAGCTCCTCGCCTACGCGAAAGCAGCCCGTCAAAAGAATCATAGATAGAAGTAGGTAGCGTCTGTTCATAGGACGCGATTATAACAAACGGATAACTATTCGTCTTCGGATTGTTTGACCATGTCGATGCCGGCGTCAAATTCTTCTTTGAGAACAGGGATCGCAGCATCGTCTTTAAAGACGGTTTCTTGACGCTCAGTGACTTCTTTATAGTCATCGTATGTATTGATGATATGCGGACGCATGAAAATAATGATGTTTTGCTTGGAGGAAAGCCGGTCGTTTTCGGAGAAGGCAAAGCCGATCACAGGAAGGCCGCCGAGGCAGGGGATGCCTGACTTGAAGCGGGCTTTGGTGTCGACGATCATGCCGCTGAGCACCACAAAATGTTTATCGGGCACATGGACTTTCGTCGACATGGAGGTGTGGCTGGTGGTGATCCCGTTAATATTGGTATTGCCGCCGTTGACATTATTCTGGCCAATATTTTGGTTGGAGGTCTGCTGGCTGATGTCATTGCTGATATCAAGTGTGACAACGTTGTTATTTCCAATGGTTGGAGTGACCGTGAGGTTGAATCCAATATCACGGTATTCAATGTTGGAGTTGGAGGAGACGATTTGTGAATTGGTCGTGACGACGGAACCAATGAAAGGAATGTTGTTTCCAACAAAGAGGGTGGAGGTTTGGTTATCCTGGGTAATGATTTTTGGGTTGAGGATGACGGTGCTGTTGGTATCTGTCTGTAGTGCGTCGACGAGGCTTCCAAGATTGAGGTAAGATCGACCTTTATGCATGATGATATCGCCGATGACGCCTAAGTCAAAGCCGTTGACAAAAGGAATGTTGTTGGGGCTGGGGGTCGTGGCTGCGATTCCAGTTTGGAAAGTGGTAGTCGAAGTTGTAGACGGATTGGTTGTATTGACGCCGAGCACCTGACTTGCTTGCCCGCTGGGGAAGTTACCCATGGAGGCACCAAATTTATTGAGGTATTGCATTTTACCGCCCCACTGCAAGCCAAAGTTTTGGGCGTTGGTGAGTTCGGTTGAAATGACGAGGACTTCAATGAAGACTTGCTTGAGAGGAACGTCGATGTTTTGGATCAGGTCGCGGAGTTTGGAGAGCGTATCGCCTTCACCTGTGGCAAGGAGGGAGTTGGTGACGCGGATCCATTGCAGCGAGTTGATGGCGTTGAGGAGGTTTTGGTTGCCGATGGCGGTGCCGGGAGTAAGATCCGTTGCAATCTGTTTCAAGGCCGACAGGATCTCGGTTCCTTGATGGTATTGCAGTTTGTAGATCAGGAAGGAGGTGTCCTGGATCGATTCGATGGATGCTTTATTTACGCCGGATTCTGGAGCGGGAACGTCAAACCGTTTGATCAGGTCTTCGGCGGCTGCAATCGATTCGGGATCGCCGGAAATAATCAGCGTGCATGTTTTGGGGATCCACTGCAGGTGGGCAATGGTTTCATAAAGCTGCTGATTGTTGACGCCGGCAGCCATCAAGTTTTGCTGGAAATCTTCTAAAGTCTTGATCAGCTCGTCGCCGGGGACAAAACGGGGCGTGTAGACGATAAAATTGGAAACGGTCGCGCCGCCGCCGGCTGTTTGCGGTGCGAGTCCTGCAACGTCGAGTTTCTGGAGCAGCAGGTTGATTTTTTCAAGCGTATCGGAAGTGCCGGTGAAAAGAAGCGAGTTGGTGTCTTTGATCCACTTCATGCCGTTGATGGCTTCTACTTCCTGGGCAGAGATAGCGTTATTCCGCTGCAAGTCTGTCGTAAGCCCTTTGAGGGATAGGACGAGTTGGGGGCCGGGAACATAGCGGATCTTGTAGATCAGGAACGTGTACTCGCCGAGCTTCTGGATATGCGCCTGGTTTGCTGAAGTCACATCGACGCGTTCAATGAGTCCTTTGATTTTTTCCAGCGAATCGTTAGTTCCTGTAAAGAGAATCGAGTGGGTCGATTCTACATATTTCATGCTCTCGATGGACATTAAGAGGTCTTCATCGACAAGGCCCGATGCGGTCAAATCTTTGCCGATATCTCTCATGGAGGCTTCAATCTCTTTAGGGGATTGATACACCGGTTTGTAAATGAAAAAGGCTGATTTGCTCCCCAATGTCAGGGAAGATGTGGGAACATCGAATTCTTGAATGATCGTTTTAACTTGCTCAAGGACGAGAGGGTTGCCGGCGAGGAAGATCGAATTGTTATCCCTGATCCACTTGGCCTCTTGAAGAGTGGAGATCAGAGCGTGATTGGCTGCGTGGGACTCTTTCAGATTGTCTGAGACTTTTTTGAGGCTTTCGAGCACAACGCTGCCGGGAGCGTTCTGCAATTTATAGACGTAGAAAGATTTGGCTCCCACACCGACGGTCGTATCTGTTTCGGTATCAAGGGAGGCAAGAAGCGTTTGGATGCGGGTGAGGGTGTCGGGCGCTGCCGAGAAGATCATGGAGTTTGTATCGGGTATCCATTGCATTGACTCGACTGCCATGGTCAGCATCGAGTCGCCGCTCCCGGAAGATTTGAGGTTGCCTACGATCTCTTCCAGCTCTTTTTTGAGTTCTTTGCCGGGGCGGTATTTAGGAGTGTAGATAAAGAATTGGGCAGACTCGCTCATCTGATTGGAGACATCGAATATGCCGAGGACATCGTTTAGCTTTGTAAGAGACGCCGTATCGCCGGTAAAAACCAGCGAGCGGGCCTCAGAAATATATTTTACGCTTGTGAGCGCATCGATCAAGTTGTAATCAGGCATCGGCGATTTTTGCAAATCTTCGGCCATATGATCGAGGCTGGTCTGCAGGTGTTCGGGATCGGCATATTTGATCTTATAGACAAAGAAATTGCTCTTGGGAGAAGGCATTGAGGCGGGTGTTACCGAAGAGTCGAGGGTTGGGAGCAAATCTTTCAGTTTTGCAAGAGTGTCATCGTCAGCTAAAAATAAAATGGAGTTCGATTCTTTGATCCATCTGGCGCCGGAGAGGCAGTCGATCAATTTTTGCGAGGCGCCCTGCTTCCTGAGCTGTTTGGAGAGATCTTCAATCGAAGAGATGAAATCATCGCCTTTCTTATGCTGCAGCGCGTAGAGGAAAACCGTCAGTCCTCGGGAAGAAAGGTCTTTTCTGTCGTGCGTTCCCGTATCCAAATCTTCGAATACCGCTAGCGCTCTTTCGATAAGAAATGGAGTTGATACAATGAAAATGGTTCCTGTATTTGCCTGAGGAACAAATAAGAGAGTATTTCCTTCGGCAAACGGCATCACGATCTGCGTGGTCATCTTGATCAGTTCTTGCAGTTCGACATTTCTTGCAACGTAGGTGTCGACTTCAAGCGGACTGTGGGGTGAATCGAGCGTGGCAAGCAGCGTAGAAATTTTATCGACGTTGGTTGTGATATCGGTGATAATCAGCTGTTTTGTCTCGGACGACACTTCAAGAAGAGAGCTGTCGGAGAGCATCGGTTTGATAACAGTTGCGACCGTGTCGAGGTTTGCATTTTTAATTCTAAAGACGCGTGTGACCAGCGGCGAGATGCTCTTGGAGGGAGGAAGGTCGCTTGATACGACGGTGGCCAGCTGGGAGACGTTTCTTACCTTGGTGATCTGCAGGTTTCCATCCTGTTCCAGAACGATCAGTCCATTGATTCGCAGAGTCTGGATCAAGATTGATACGATGTTGCTGGGGGTGACCGGCTCTTCAGATACAATGGTAATATTGAACTTCAGATCGTCATCATTGTAGATGAAATTCAGGTTCGTGATCTTGACGACAAATTTGATGTATTCGGTGATCGCAACGTTATTGAAATTGATGGTGTAGGTGTCTTTCTTCTTCTCAAGATTTTTGAGGCTCGGGGTATTGTGCGGCTCGTCGGTGGCAGGAAAAAGCTCCGATTCCTTGCCGCCTTTTCTAGAGGGAGCGGACAGCAATCCTAGATCATCATCTTCCGCCCAAACGGGCGCATGCAGGAGAGTGATCCCTAGTAGTGTACTTAAGGTGTGCTTAGTCCATTTCGATTTTTCGATGCGCGGTAAAATTGGTTGCATATACAGTAATTCTTGAATCGCAATCCTAAAACACTTTGTGTTTATGTTCAAGCGAGTTCAATTTTTCTTGTGAGATATGCCTTTTCCAACATAAAATGTAGCCTCACTATTACCAGCAGGAGAATGCCATGAAAAAATTTTTTGCTATCATACTCGTGTGCCTAGCTGTTGCATTCGCAGCCTACGCCGGATTTTGGTTTATTTACTCGAAGAACTTTAAAAAAGAGGTCGCCCAGCTTTTTACAGGGGGTAAAGGGCACTATGTTTTGACTCATGACGGCATTAGCTGCAAAGGATTCCCTTTAAACTTTGAAGCCGTTATCAAAAATCCCACCTTAAGCAAAGAGGCCGTCAGCGCTTCAACAGATGGATATTGGACCGTAGGAAGTACGGTTTTAGGGACTAAAAGCTGGATGGAAGTGTCAGGGAAAACGATCTTTCTTCTAAATGCATCTGAATTATCAAACGTTATGGTGGGCGGGAATCTGCGTCTTGAAGCAGATAAGCCTAAAAAATATTTAGAAAATTTAGAGCTTTTAGAGCGTCTCTCAACTCATGATTTCCCAGCTGCATTAATGGGCTTATTGCACGGCGTTTCATTTTCTGTTGAAGGATTCTCTATTGCTTGCAATGGCGATGAACCTATTTTTGTATTCGACCAGTTGAACTTCGATTGGAAACAAGCAAAGGAAAGCGCGCCGTATTCTTCCGCTAGATCTCTGAATTTTGAAATCAAAGGAAGTGAATTTAATAAAAACAGCTTGATAAATCTCCTTCCGCATATAAAGAAAGTTAAGTTTTTAAGTGAGTGGGCATGTTGCGGCAAAAGCGATTTATCTCTACAAGCGCTCATACAATCTTCTTCTAATAAAGTGACAGGTGTTGGCATGCCTTTTCGTTTAGATGTTGAAAAGTTATTTGCTGTTAATGCATATGGCACCACTGATTTGAATGGCATGGTTGAAATGAGCGCTATTGATCAAAACGGGCTATCCTGCACGATGGTTATAAATTGCGAAGGCTCTACTACAAAAGCTTATCACGACCTCCAGGTCTCTATTTACAAAGATATGGCTGAGCAAATGCGAGCGGAAGGGGCGCTGGCAAAGTATCCTACAGTGGAAAATCTGTTGATCAATCATTGGGAGGAAGTCGCAGCGCTCCTTCCTGATTACACCACTGAAAAGCCTGTGAAGAGCCAATTCGATCTGACGTTTCAAATTATGAGAGACAGCGCAAATAAAAACATTGAAGATTGGAGCTGCGATCTCAGAAAATGCCATATTCAGACTGCTTCACACGATTATTCATTGCAAGGATGTGCGGGTTTGAAAGCAGAATCAAAAGAGCCTTTCTTTGATTTCCAAGTTTCTAACTATAAGCCTATTATCCAAGATCTTGCTACGTACTACAACCGGTGGCAGTCGCTGCTGACATCGACAGGAACGTTCACAGCAGAGGAAATGCCTTTCGTCAATGCGGCGGTGGTGAATCGAATCACCGGCTTTGTCGAATCATTCTCAACGAAAGAAAAGCCGGACGATCTTCATGTAGCCATCAAGGGGAAGGGCGCGGCAGAGATGTTTTTGATGACGCTCACACTGGAAATGCAGCAGCTTGTTGTAGATGTCATGCCTGAACTTTATCCCGAACACTCTCAAATCGCCTCGGAGTGAATGACATGGAATGGGGAGTTGTTGTCGCAGCAGATCGGGGAGCCGAGTGGCTCCTTTCGTGGTGGTGGGAGTGTTACTCCAAACATCATAATAAGCCTGTTGCATTTATCGACTTCGGGATGAGCGATGAGGCGAAGGCATGGTGCAAAGAGCGGGGGCAGCTCATCTCGTTTGCAGAACAGAGCGACTTTGTTACCCCAAAAGATAAACTCGGAATAAAAGAGCAACTGAGATGGGAGTCCATCTATGGCCCCAAAGTTTGGGATGCGCGGAAAACGTGGTTTAAAAAGCCTTTAGCGATGCTCCAGTCCCCATTTCAGAGAAGTGTCTGGCTTGATCTCGATTGCGAGGTATGTAGGCCCATTGATGCGATCTTTGAAGGGATTGGCCCCGGAATACTGGGAGCTGTGCGTGTTGATAACAGAGGAAGCTACAATTCCGGCGTGATCGTCTTCGATAAAGACTCTGGCCTTTTGCGCGCCTGGGCCGATGCCTGTTTGAAAAAAAGCAGCCGCGTCATTGGAGATGAGAATCTTCTATCGCAGCTGATCAGAAAAAATCAATTTCCCTTTAAAGAGCTTTCGCGCGACTTTAATTGGATGATGGGATGGGGCTATCAGCCCGATCTAAAAATTGCCCATTGGGCTGCGAACTGGGGCAAGTTTTGCATTGAGACCATGGGCGGCATCCAAAAGTTTTTATCCGATGCGATGAAGTGAAACGATGACGTGCGGTTTTTTTTCAGCGAGGTAAGGAACTGTTTTCTTGATCAGATTATCGACCTGGCTCTGAGGCGACTGAAGCGAGATGCTCTCGAGCAGCTCTTGCATCAAGGAATCAGAGGTATGGGGAAGTGTATAAGCAATCAAAATATCTCCCACATTCCATCCGCTCTTCGTGATGTCCCACTCATTTCTGCTGTCAGTGCCAAGCGGGGGATTGGTGTTTTGGAGCTTGCGGGCTTTGGGGCTTCCTGAGGACAAGTGAAGCAGCGATCCCACTCCGCAGGAGAGGAATTGCAGCTCGTCGGTTGTGGGATTCAAGATCAGAAATGAGAGAGCGTATTTTTGGCCGAGAGGATCAAGCTGGATGAGCCTTTGCAGCCTGTTTACAAACTGCAAGAACATAAATTTCTCGCTGCCGGAGGCTAAAGCTCTGATCATGCCTCTTAGATTGCTGAGATAGATCGAAGTTTCAAGGCCGCTCATCAGCGGCTCGGCAAAAATAAATCCATAAGAACCATCTGGAAACTTGAAAGAGTCAAAGTAGGGGTTTGTAGAGCCTAAGACTTTAAGGCGTGCAATTGCGCCTTCATAGTGCAGCGTTGCCGTAATCGTTGAAGGTGATAGCGCAAGATCGGCTTTTTGGATCGATTCTAAAATCTCTTTGATCTGGTCCGTGCCGGGCCGGTCTTTTTCCAGGCCGCCCGATTTTAAATAGTTTGAAAGGTCGGAAATGAACTGCATCACATTGGAGTATCTTTCCTCAATGGAGACTGCGAGCGCTTTTTCAATGATAAGCCGGAGGCCTTTAGGGATCTGAGAGAGATGAATGACGCCAAAGCTCAGCTTGCCGATGAACAGCTCGTACGCGATGATTCCCAGGGCATAGATGTCGGAGGCGAAAGAGACTCTTGAAGGATCTTCTTTCTGCTCGGGGCTCATATAGGTCGGAGTGCCGACAATTCTGGAGCTTTTACCTTTGTTCTTTTTGACTTCCTCATGAAGCCTTGAAATCCCGAAGTCGATCACTTTCACTTCGCCGTCTTCCGTCATCAAGATGTTTTCAGGCTTGAGGTCTCCATGGATCACGCCGTGGGAGTGAAGATGGGCCAGCGCGTAGGCAACTTGCATCAAGATGTCGATCGATTTTTTCATCGAAAGAGAATGCTGCTCGATGAATTGCCGCAGCGAGACGCCGCGGATGAACTCCATGGCGATATAGAGTCCGCCTTCCCATTCCCCTTCGCCGTAAACCTTGACAATGTTGGGGTGGTTGGTGAGGCTGATGATTTTTGCTTCTTTTAAGAATTGTGAAACCATTTCTGAATTTTTCACAAACTCCGGCGAGAGCACTTTGACAACAATCAATTCTCGCGTTTTGGGATGGATGCCTAAATAAAGAAGGCTCATGCCTCCTCTGCTTAAGAGCGATTCGATTTTATAGGGTCCGATTTTTTCTGGAAGAGAGGGCGGAGCGTCGGAGATTTTTGCTTCTGAGAGCGTGGGTTGTTTATGGAAATGAGAGCCTTCCATGATTATCTCTCGATGTCTAAGATGCGAAGGCCTGATGCCTCTCCCAGCTTGAGTAGTTCTGCTTTTGCCACTCTTTTGCCCCCGAGAGTGATATCGACGCCTTGCTCAGGCCTCATCGGAAGATCAAGAATTGTGCCCGGTTTGAGCTGCAGGAGCTGATGTAGAGAGATACTCAGCCGTCCTACTTCAGCGGTCAGAAGAAGATCGCCGGAGGCGGTTTCTTCTTCAGGAGCAGCTTCAGCTCCTTCTTGATAAAAAGCATAGTCGAGAACTTTGAGTCCTTCAGGCTTGAAGCGGGCCATAAAGAGCGGCGTATCGCCTAAAGAAACGGCAAGAGACCCTTTTTCTTCTGTAGGATCGAACGAACATCGATCCAGCATCATAAAGTCGCCTACCTGGATTGAATCCCATTCGTCGGGATTTAATGCAGTGTGGCCTATCTCGCATTTCAAATTAAGATCCAAAGCGGCTGTCTCACCCAGCGAAAGAAGCGTTGTCTTTTGGAGAGGCTGGTGCGATTTAAACGCGCTTAAAAACGATTGCGGGCAGACGAGGCGTCCTTGCAAAGTGCGGGAGGGCAGCGCGCAGGCGATGTCGATACAGAAGCCGCTCTCTTGCGGAAAAGGTGTAGTGGGGAGCAGGTGCAAAGAGACATCTTTAAAAATTTTTAAATGGTCGAGAGTATCCAGGACTTTCAGAAGGAGAAAGTGATAAAATCCCTGTTTTAATTTTGCGCCGGCAAAGGTTTCTTTCTCTTCGCTGTCAACTAAAACATTTGCTGTCAGTTCATTGACATCTGCGCTGGGAAGAATGAAAAAGAGCGATCCTTCAATGGGGGCGAGTTCAATGGCGACAATCGAGGGCTGGTCTCCCATCCCCTGCAGAAATTCACCATGATTTTTCCAGACAGATTTGGAGCATGAGAGGGTTAAATGAGATAGGCCAAGCGACTCCTGGAGCGCTTTTCCCGCAGTATCCCAGGGGAAAGGGAAGTGTTCTTCCAAGGCAGGGAGCTGCTGGACTTTTAAAAGAGCTTTTTCAACGAGTTTGAGCCATTCATATGAGATGTCGTGCATACCTTACCCGAGCATATACGAAACGAGGGGGATTTGTAAAGGACTGTTGAGGCAGGCAGCGGCTCCTTCTCAGCTTTTGCAACTCTACTCTAAGTTTTATGAGGATGGCTCCACAGCAAATAAAGGATTAACTGTCAGGTAGTTGTATGCATATGTGCGAATTTCGCACATTTATTGTCAAAAATTGTGAAAAAAAGTATAATGATGGAATATGGATGCAAAAGAGCTAGGCAAAAGAATTCAAAGTGAGAGGAAAAAGCGAGGCTTGACTCAAGAATATGTTGAGGGGCGCATTCCGCTGGCACAAAAAGCGATGACCCGCATCGAAGCCGGTGAGAGAGTGCCTTCAACTCTAGAGCTGGCGAAGCTCGCCGAGTTATTTCATATCTCCATTGGAGAATTATTCAAAGATAACGTAGCAGATGAGGATCCTCTGATTGCATTATATCGCGCGGCCCCGGGATTGGAGCGCAATCATGCCATCCAGGAAGAGGTGAGTCGATGTGTGCTTCTTTGTAAAGAAGGAATCACTTTGGAAAGGCTGTTAGAGCAGCCTGCAAGACAGCGAGTGCTTTTTTCTGCATTTGACAAACCAAGTACAGTCATAGAAGCCATAAGGCAAGGCGAGATGGCTGCAAAAGCTGAACGAAGAAGATTGGGCATAGGAGCTATTCCAATTCGCAATATGGAGGAGCTTCTCTCTTCGCAAGGCATATGGTGTGCAGCGACTCATCTGCCCCCAGAAATGTCAGGGCTTTTTTTATATCGTCCTTCCGTGGGAATGGTGATACTTGTGAATGCAACTCATGTCTCTTCAAGACAAAGATTTTCTAGTGCGCATGAATATGCACATGCTCTTTTTGATGCAGATCATCCTGTTCTCATTTCCGACTCAAAAAACGCCTCCGATCTGATTGAAAAACGAGCCAATGCTTTTGCAGCAGCATTTCTTCTGCCCGAGGAAGGAATTGCTGAGTTATTGCATTCTATTAACAAAGGACATGCAAGTAGAACTTCCTTTGCAATTCCCGATGTTTCCACTCAAGAAGTTATTGAGGTAGAAGATCGTCATATAGCAAAAGATCAAAAATTGTCCCCTCAGGACATTGCGTTTATTGCACATATTTTTGGTGTCAGTTACCAAGCAGCGGTCTATCGACTTCATAGCTTGAATTATTTATCCCAAAGCGCACGTGAAAAACTGTTAAACCAAGAAAGCGGAGGACGAAATTATCTATTCCTTTTCGGGCTTGAAGATGAGCAGAAAAAAAACAAACCGCTTCAATGCGAATTGAGAATATATATTACCCGTTTAGTCATCGAAGCTTATAGACAAGAAAAAATATCTAGAGGACGTGTTTTGGAGTTATGCAAACTGCTTAATCTTTCTCCTCATGATCTAATTGCACTTTCGCAAGATGAATAAAAATATTTCATGCGATGCATCCGTGCTTATTAATTTTCTTCGAATAGATCGGATTGATCTTTTTGAAAAATGTTCTTATGCATTTTTAATAACCGATCACGTACAAGATGAAATTTCGAATTTTTATCCCGATCAGCGTGCAGTTCTAGAACATGGGTTGCATCGCAAAGCGCTCCACAAAATCAATGTTGAAGCAGAACAAGAATTTACATTGTTTGCAGAGTTGAACAAAAGTGGTCAATTAGGAGCCGGTGAATGTGCTGCAATCGCGGTTGCCCACCATAGAAATTATGATTTAGCCATAGATGATAATCAGGCTATTAAGAAAACTCTAGCATTGCCATCGCCACCAGTCGTATTACGCACGCAGGATCTCATTCTTCTGATGATCCAGGAGCATTTATTGGAAATAGAGGAAGCTGACCAGCTCATTCACATTTGGGCCACTCAGCATCGGTTTAAACTCAAAATTCAAAGTTTCAGTGAACTCATTGAAGTTCACTGAAAGACCAAATGCCTCTACACCGTACTAGGAGGCTTGAGTTTTTCAAAAAGAACGTCGGCAAATTGTCTGCGAATTCTTACCCCGGCTTTATTCAAGGAATGGTACAGCTCTTCAGCAGAGTTTTGGTTTATTGTGGATGGGTCAGGAACCATTGCCTCTATTACGTCAGTAAGTTTTAGAGGGGATTCTTTATCAAGATATAGCATCATCTCTAAAGGCGTTCGAAAAGTAGGATGTAAATTAGGGGAAACTCCTTCAGAGTTGCCCGGGTACCAATTGCCGCCGAACTGGCGTTCCCTGCTATTATAATCTTCTTGCCATGCTACATAATCATCGATCCCTGCATCTAATTTGACTCCGGCATTAATATAGAATTTTAACAGCTCAAGATTCTTATCAATGCAGCAAGTAAAAAGTATTTTTTTATTCTCTGTAGGCTTGCCTCCTAAATCGATGAGCAGCTGAGCTGTTTTTATATCTTTTGCCCCTCGTAAGGCTTTAGTCGCCATTACGGCTCGTTTATCATCGTTATGCTCAAGCAGAGCTATATATGCTATCACTTGAGTGAGCCCCTCCTCGGCAAACCACTCTAATACAGACCTAGGCCCTCCTTTTACGAAGTCGGTGAGTGCGGGAGCTGTACCGCCAAAAGGAAACACCTTGCCATGGATATTTGCCCCGAGTGAAAGCTTTTCAATGATTTTAGGCTGTTCTTTCTCGGATAAAGCGCTTTGTAATGCATACCCTTCTTGGTTACGGGTCATGGTCCAAAGCGTAACTAAAGCAGCGCCTGCCACTGCATAACCCAGAGCTAAAAGTGGAGATTTAAAGGCTGAATAAATAGCCTTTCCAAATCCAACAGCGCCTCCAACAACAAGCAGTGTTGAGAGGTTGGAATAAAGGCGCTTGCGGAAAAAATTCTTATTAAATTCCTCGCGCATTTGTGCGACTGCCTGGTCATCGATGGGCCGTTCCATTACAGTAGAAAGGGTTTGTAAGAATGTCATGTTTTTTTCCTGATTTATTTTCGTGAAAGACTGGTTAGCAAAGCTCCACCTGTGAGAACTCCGAGTCCCGCTCCTACTATTGGGGGAGAGCCTTCCTGAGCCTGTCGCAAAGACCATCGCAACTAAATTTATTGATTTAAAAACTTGGCTTACTTTTTCAGCAGCATACTTGGAGTACAGCTTTTGATTGTACCGACCCATTTCTTCTTCTCGTTCATCATAAAACAGAACATCTGTCTCAATCAAAACCGAAAAAACTGGTACTAAACAAAAGGCTCCAGCAATTAATCCGGATGAAGCGAGTGCAACGCCGGTTGTCAGTTTAATAAATAGAGGGGCTTCCATGACAAAAATATGACGTACAACTATTGAGATGCAAGGAAGAACAAAGGCCAAGTTTTGAGTAGTTTGACCAGTAACAACGACTATTCTTCCCGGTTTGTTAGAATTGCCTATGAGGGTTCCTAAAATTTCAAGTGTGCTGCCGGCTGCGATCAAGTTAGATGCTAAATTCAATGCGGAAGAAGTCTGCATTTGCTTGTCCTATAAAATTGTTTAAAATCAATAAGTGTGACTCTAATTATAGAACAATTATTGAATTTAGAATAGGCCTTTATAAGGCTTGTGTAGTAAAAATTTTACTAGAGTCTTAGGTCGAACCTTTTTTTTGGTCGAGGGAGGCGTCGAGGCGGTGGACGCGGTAGCGGAGTTTGGGGTCGTCGAAGGCGGAGCGGAGGAGGCTGAGGTTTTTGCGGAAGAGGGCGACGGCCATGGGGTTGCCAACGAGCTCGATGTTGTAGGTGAGGGGCGCTGAGCTGTACTCGCGGATGATGATTTGGGCGCCGTAGTAATGGGAATCGAGATGGATGGTTGTTTCACTCATGCTGCTATCTTGCATGATGGAAATCATGGAGATCATTTTCTCAAAGAGTTGAAGTGTTTGGCCGGACATAAGGGCGTAGGCCGGGGGCGCTGCGGTCGCAGGCGCTAAAAATAAAGGCCCGAGGGTTGTGGAGGAAGGTGCGCCGGAGGGCTGCTGGGGAGTCTCTTTTTTGGGCTCTTGTTTTTTTAAGACGGCTTTTTCAAATTTTTCTGCGATTTCTTCTTTCTGGACGATCTGCTCTTCTTCTTCAATGTTTTTTTGGACGTCTTTGGTCTGCTGAGCAGTGGTGTCGATTTTCGCCTCTTCCTCGGATCCGCCGATTTTAGGAACTTCCATCGGCTGGGCGGTTTTTTTTTGAGCGAGGGCAGCGGCTTCTTCGCGGGCCAGCTCCGTCACTTTTTCTTCAGGCCGTTTTTGTTCTTTTTTCTGCTTTTTGTCGCTTTCGCCGATTTTCTCGACCGTTGCATATTCTTTTGTTTTTTTTGCCTCTTTGACCTCTTTATCGGGCGCGGCAGGTCCTGCTGAAATCTTTTCTTTTTGGTCTTCTTCGGAGCGCTTTTTATGTTTTTTCTGCTTTTCCGGAGAACCTTTAACCTTCATCAGGTCTTTGAATTCTTTATTGCCGGGCTTGGCAGGCTCGGCGGGCCGATGGGGATTGAGGGGATTCACAGGGCCTGATGGATTTGACACGTTACTCATGGGTTCGACGTTTTTTAGTTGTTTTTTTCATATGATGCATGATGTTTCCCATCTCGTCGCCTTCATTGCCTTCACGCTGCTCTTCGAGGACGTGCATCTCTTTCTTCCATTCTTTATGATGAAGGTTCAGTTTTTCAACATCTTTCTGCTTTTTAAAAAGTTCTTGGCGTGCTTCTTCGACTTGTTTCTCGGCGGCCTCGACAACAACTTTTTGAGCGGCGACTTTTTTTTCGTGGACCGCGAGGTCTTCAACGACGATCTTAAGATACTGCTTCATCTGGGTGATTTTTGAAGTTGAGGTTCCGGCATCCAGTTTTTCACGAAGCTGTGTCAGTTTTTCTTTGTAATGCATTTTAACTTCGTCCCGTTTTTTTTCGAGCTCGTTCATCTTTTCTTGTTCACGGGCAAGCGCCTCTTTTTTTTCACGCAGGACTCTTTCTGCTTCTTCGAGCCTTTTCTTTTTGATTTGAGCCAGCTGGTCCAGCGGATACTTTTCTTCAGACATTTAGCAATCTTTCCTAATCCCCTCAGTGCTCTCTGTGACCTCTGTGGTAGAAAATCTTTAGAATTAACTAGGATTTTCTACCACAGAGGTCACAGAGAGCACAGAGGGGGAAGTTAATTAATCTTTCATTACTTAAATAGCGCTTGCAGCTGCTGGAGCGTCTCTTGGTAGGTCGACTTCTCTTCAACTTGCTGCTTTAAGAAACGGTTCACTTTATCGATGTATTTAATGGCAAAATCGGCATTTTTATCAGAACCGGGTTTGTACTCGCCGATGCGGAGAAGGAGTTCGATTTTTTTGTAGTTGGAGAGCACTTCGCGCAATTTTCCGATCAGCATGACGTGCTCTTTATCGACGATGTTTGTCAAAACGCGGCTGATCGAGCGGAGAACGTCGATGGCGGGGAAGTGGTATTGGCTGGCCAGATCGCTGGAGAGGATGATGTGGCCGTCAAGAATGGAGCGGACTTCATCGGAGACCGGTTCGTTGAGGTCATCGCCGGCAACAAGGACAGTGTAGAAGGCGGTGATTGATCCGACATCGGAGTTACCCGAGCGCTCTAAGAGGCGGGGCAGCGTTGCAAAAACCGATGGGGTGAATCCTGCGCGAGCAGGAGGCTCGCCGGCAGCAAGGCCGATTTCACGCAGCGCTCTTGCAAAACGGGTAACGGAGTCCATCATCAGGATGACATTTTTACCTTGGTCGCGGAAATATTCTGCGATGGCAGTGCCAACATAAGCGGCGTTGAGGCGGGTTTGGGCGGCTTGGTCCGAGGTGGAAACGATGATGACGGATCTTGCAAGCCCTTCTTCGCCTAAATCATTTTCGATAAATTCTCTCACCTCTCGTCCCCGCTCTCCGATGAGGGAGATGACGTTGACGTCGGCTTGAGCATAACGCGAGATCATTCCGAGAAGGGTTGATTTACCGACGCCGGCTGCAGAAAAGATGCCCATGCGCTGGCCGCGGCCAACGGTGAGTACGCCGTCAATGCAGCGGACGCCTGTTGAGAGAGGCTGCTTGATGACGGTGCGTTTGAGAGGATCCGGCGGAGAGTTGATAACAGGATAAGTCTCTTCAAGATTTAAAGGCCCTTTCGTATCTTCGTCGAGCGGATTGCCGAGGCCGTCAAGGATGCGGCCTAAAAGCTGTGGTCCGACTTTGATTTGCAGAGGAATTCTCATCGGGATGACTTCGGAAGAGGGGCCGATGCCTGTCATTTCGCCGAGGGGAGAGAGGAGCACTTCGTCTTTTGTAAAGCCGACGACTTCTGCCATGAGAGGCTCGCCTTCCCGTTTGATGAGGCATACTTCGCCCATTTTGACTTGCGGGACGATCGCGCGGATGAGCATGCCGACGATTTCGGTGATGCGTCCGTGGACGGTGGTCAGCTCTAAATCTTCAAGCTGGTTGATGAGTTTGTCGAAATGAGGGCCTTGATCCATGGGACCTCTTATAGCTGGATGTTCATCAGCGTTTTAAAGTCATCGACGGCTTTCGAGAGCATGATCGATGCGTATTCAATTTCTTGTTGGGCATGGGCAAGTTTGACCTGGATGGCAAGAAAATCTGCAGGTTTCAAGGCATCGCCTTTCCCTTTGAGATTCATCAGCTGCTGCTGCGCTGCAGCAAGGTTTGCCTGTCCGTCTCCAATATAGTTGAGGAATTTCCCCATGATGCCGCCGCCGGTTCCTTGCTGGGACTGTGGGGCAGCGGGAGTTTGAGCTCCCATTTTTGTATTGGCAGCTTTCAGGTACCCGTTGGCATTTTGAAGCTTGCTTTTAAGAACGGTTTTCTGCGACTGCTTTAACTTGAGATTTTTAGTGTGCAGGTCGTTGTTCATATCGCCGAGCATGACTTGCGATGATTTGACTTGGCTGAGCAGTGAATCAAAAGTAGGTCCCGTAGCGAGCGGAGATTGTGCCTGAGCCAGGTCAAACGGGGAGAGCGCGCCGGGTTTGCCTGTCCCTTGCATGGGCATCTGCTCTCCGGCTTTCTCCATATACGACTCAAATCCTTTGCCGGGAGCCTGAGTCGTAGTCTTTTGCTCATCTCCTACGCGGCGCAGCGGATCCAATTTTGTCACATCATCAGCACGGTCTGTCATTTCTTAGGGCCTTTCTTGGGCGCTCTTTTTTCAGTGCGAGGCTGTCCTTGAACTGGCGTTGGTTGTTTTTTGACGAACTTCTCAACGAATTCAATGCCCGTCTGAGCCATATTTTTGATGTAAGGATCTTTCGAGCCTTTCATTGCTTCTTCAAGCAGCTTCTCGCCTTTATCGGCATCTTTGATGGTCAGTGAGGTGCTGAGTCCTAGAAGCGCTTTTGCCATTTGATTGTCTGGCTCTGCTTTTAAAACTTCTTCAAACATCTTGCAGGCTTGCTTCAGCTCAAGCTTCAGCAGGTGGATATAGCCATAACCTACTTTAGGCAGCATGTTGTGCGGGCTGAGCAGCTGCGCGGCGCGAAACAATTTTTTCGCTGCGTCTTCGTCCGTTTGCCCAGCGGCAATGAAGCCGGTCTCGAGGAGGAGAACGAAGTCGTCTTTGTAAGTTTGCAGTTTTGACATAATTGGTTCCTTTTAAAATTACTGTGATTTCTGGTTACGCACGGCGTTGTTAATCATCGATTGCACCTGTGCAATCAAGTTTGAAATCGAGTCACCGATCTGCGTGACTTGGCTCATCTGGAACTGAATCAATAAGAAACGTCCAGGTGTTGCAAGCGAGGCTCTACTTGCCAGCTGCTTGACTTGAGAGGTAAGCTGACTTTGAACTCTCTGATATTGAGATATCAGCTGTCCAAACGAAAGTGTTGCCCATATACTAGTACCCATGAATGCTCCTATTTTTTATTTGCAAGTCTGCCGAGCACTTTTTGCAGTGCCGTATAACCATGCAGTAATACACCAAGCTGATCGAGTTCCGGCCCCTTGGCCCCTTCTCTCAGCTGGTTTTTTATTTCGTGAATTTTTGCTTCTGTTGACTTCACCAGTTCGCGAACTTTACTTGGATCTTTTTTCAGATCTTTTTCCAGATCGAACTCGAAGACATGTTTTGGTTTCTTCTCTAAGCCGTACATAAAACTACCTCATCCTTATTTATTGCAGATTGTAGTTAATCTTAAATTTTAATCCATCTTTTTCAAGCAGTACAACTGTTGGAGAGATGGTTGTAATGGTCATTCCATCGAGGAGATCACCAATAGTTAAAATCTTTCCATTGATCACAATATACTGGCTTGTTCCATCTTTCTTGGAGAATCCCATCACTTTATATTTCGTGCTGAGGTCTACAAGCGAGCTTTCTTCCGTCGTATAAATGACGTAGTTTTTGAGCATCCTGACACCGGGCAGGGCTTTAAATTCTTTCACTAAACTGTCAAAGCGGGAAGTGTCTTTTCCGTCGACTCTGCCTGACAGGACGAGCTCTCCATCAGTGAGCTGATACGATACGTTATTATAGCCGCGCTCGAGCAGCAGGCTTTGAACCTGTGTCATGAGGTTGCTCTCGACAACGACCTGGTTGTCAAGGCGGTCGAGGTAGGGGAAGTTGACGTTGAGGTAGTCGGCAAGGGCCTGGGCCTGATCTAAGGTTTGAAGATAGCCGCGCACGACAAATTTACCGGGGGTAGGCGAGTGGATCGACACTCCCATCCAAGCGGCGTTTGTCATGAGAAGGGCGTTCATGTTTTCCCAAACATACTCGTCGATGACAACCGTGTCTTCAATGCTGCTGATAAATTTAAGACCGTTCAGTTGATACACCAGCTCTTGTTTTTCAACAGGGGTGAGTACGTGGCCTGTCAGGAAGAGCTTTCCTGAACCGTCATTATAGGAGAACTGAACATCAGGGTATTTTTTTACGATCTCGACGACCTGCTCGCTCTCATGGCGGGGAGGCGCCTCAAGCGGCTCGGATTGGAAGAGGGAGATCATTCCGACGACGAGGACAAGAAGTGCGCATCCGATGACGCCGGCAAAAATGAGATGTTTTTTTGGGATGATCATCTCGCGCCAATCTTTGGGAGGAGCTGTTTCAATAAGCTCTTCTTCTTCGGACTGCTGCACGGGCGCTTGAGCAATAATGGTTTGTCTTGACTGCTCGCGGTCGATGACCATGAAAGAGGTTGTTCCCAGTGCGATAAGGTCTTGAGAGTGAAGCGGTGTGGCCTCGGTGATCTGTTTGCCTTTGACGAGAGTGCCGTTGCGGCTTCCCAGATCTTCGATGGTAACTTGGGCTTCATCGTCCAGTGTGATTTTGGCATGCTGTCTTGAGACGCTTAAATCCTGGAAAATGATATCGCATACTTCAGGATCTTTGCCGATGATGTAGCTTCTTCCCTTCTGCATGAAAAACTCTGCACCGGAATTGGGGCCGGTGATCACTTTGATCATCCAGCGTGCATCGGGAGGGGTGGCCATCGATAGTGTGGCCAGATCCGACGCTTCTTCCAGGAAGAGAGGGGATCCTTGATCGGATTCGGGGGCTCTTTCGGAGAATCTGAAAAATGTATTGCCGACCTGGATGATATCGCCTTCTTGGAGGAGGACAGGCTCGGTGATGATTTTGCCGTTTTGGGTGGCGGGATTGACGGCGCTTAAGTTTTCTAAGATATACCCTTCAGGAGCACGGCGGCAGATGACATGCTTGCGGGAGACCATCGGGTCTTCCAGAACGAGCTCGACTTCGTCGGGATCTCTTCCGATCACCCACTCGTCTCCCTCTTCAAAACGGAGTATGAGGCCTGCTAAAGGACCTTCTTCTGCAATTAAATATCCAGCCATTTCGCCTTATTTTGTTTGGACTTCCGTTTCATAACGGGCTGTTTCAGTTTTCCAATATTCGAGATAATTAATAAATTCTTCGACTGCATCTTTGAAAGCCCCGTAATTTATCTCATAAGGCAAACTCAAAGAGAGTGTCAAGAAACTTTCGTCTTCTTTAAGACCAAGCACCCCGCCGCCCGTTCCTTGGCCCAAGAAATTGGCTTTCATGAGGGTCAGAAGGAATTCTTCTTTCTCTTTTGTCGGAGGGTGCGCGATGAGTGCAGAAAGTTGGATCGCTCCATCTTTTTCGAGCATATCAATCGAGTATGTTGAGATCTGCACTTTGTTCACGCCATCTTTTTCAAATGGCGGCGGCGTGCCGAGCCCTAAATCTTTGAACAACTGTGTTATGTGATTGTCTAACATCTTGCGTCTTCCTGCCCACTTTTGTACTCACTGGAAGATAAAAACGCAACTAAAAAGAATTTGTATTATGTTTCCTAAGCTGAACGTTTGACTAGGGGGTTTGCGCCTTCGGTGATGCATTCCTTCGTGATCACGATCTCTTTGATCGAAGGATCGGAAGGGGCTTCGTACATCAAATTCAGGAGAAGGCTCTCAACGATCATGCGGAGCGCTCTGGCGCCGGTTCCTGTCTCTTTTGCACGCTCGGCCATGGCGCGGAGCGAGTCGGGAGTGAATTGGAGGTCGATCCCTTCTTCCGAAAACAGCTGTTTGTATTGCTTGACGATCGCGTTTTTCGGTTTTTCTAAAATTTCGACGAGATCTTCAATGGTCAGCTCGTTGCAGTTGGCAATGCTGTTGAATCTGCCGACAAATTCGGGGATCATGCCGAAGGAGATCAGATCTTCAGGCTCTACTTTGCCGAGAAGGTAATTGGTTTCATGGGCATCGAAGACATGCGTGTCGTCGGCGCTAAATCCAATGGTACTGCGGCCGAGTCGTTTCGCGATGATTTTATCGAGGTGCACAAACGCTCCTCCCACAATGAAGAGAATATTTTCGGTGTTTACCTTAATATATTCTTGGTTGGGGTGCTTGCGGCCGCCTTTGGGAGGGACGTTGGAGACGGTTCCTTCGACGATTTTAAGAAGAGCTTGCTGCACGCCTTCGCCGGAGACGTCACGTGTAATGGAGACATTGCCGGTTGTTTTACGGATTTTATCGATCTCATCGACGTAGATGATTCCTACTTCGGCTCTGGCGACATCATAGTCGGCAGCTTGCACGAGGCGCAGGATGATATTTTCAACGTCTTCGCCGACATAGCCGGCTTCTGTTAGGGTAGTCGCATCCGCTATAGCGAACGGAACATCCAAAATTTTTGCGAGCGTTCGGGCGATGAGGGTTTTGCCGGAACCTGTGGGCCCTAATAATAGGACGTTGGATTTGCTGTAGGCGACATCCATTTCTTTGCCAAGCGATCGAACCCTTTTATAATGGTTGTAGACGGCCACAGCAATGGTTCTCTTGGCTCTATCTTGACCGATCACATATTCATCGAGCCGCTCTCTGATCTCTTTGGGCTTGAGCAGACGCAGCTCATGATGGACAGGTTTTTTTTCGATAATGTCCATGCAGAGGCGCGCGCATTTATCGCAAATGAAGGCTTGAGGGCCGGAGATGAGCTTTTCAACAGCTTCTTCGGACCGTCCGCAGAAAGAGCAGGTGGCAGGTTGTCGATCTTTTTTTTGTTCGGTCATAATTTATTTAGGGCGCTACAAGTGTAGGGCTCGGTGTTAGGATTGGTTTTTGGGGTTGAGTTGCAACTTTATCAATCAGTCCATAGTTAAGAGCTTGTTCGGGGTTCAAGAAGAAGTCTCGGTCGAAATCTTCAACGATTTGTTCGATCGATTTACCCGTGCACTCGCTTAAAATTTTTGAACAGATCTTTTTCATTTCAAGCATTTCTTTAGCTTGAAGCAGCATATCTGAAGATGTTCCTCCAATGCCTCCATGAGGTTGGTGGATCATCACGCGGCTGTGGGGAAGCGCATAACGTTTGCCTTTGGTGCCTGCGGCAAGAAGGAGAGCTCCCATCGAAGCGGCTTGTCCAATGCAATAGGTATTGATGTCGTAGCCCATGAACTTCATGGTGTCGTAGATGGCAAGGCCCGAGGAGATGTAGCCGCCGGGAGAGTTAATATAGATGCTGATGTCTTTTTTTGGATCTTCGGCTCTTAAGAATAGGAGCTGGGCGATGACCGTGTTGGCGACGCCGTCGTTGATTTCCGTTCCCAGGAACACAATCCTGTCCTTTAATAGTCTTGAGTAGATATCCATGGCCCTTTCGCCGCGGCCTGTATCTTCAACAACGTAAGGGACTTGGTACATCTGAGGTCTTCTTTTTTGATCCATATTTCCTACTGGTGGCTAAAGGTTTCTCTTCAGCCGAATATTGCAGATTAAGCCCTTATTGCGCAACTGCCTCAAGCAGATTTATTCGCATTGGCAATAATATAGTCTTCAGCTTTTTCTAGCAGAAGACGCGAAAATGCCTCAGCTTGATGCACTTCGGTATTACCTTGGGGATGGAAATCGCGTCTGTCGCCAATCAGCATATTAAGGGGGGTGTCCACCACTTTAGGGATATCATTTGGAGAGATCGTGATCTTGGCATCGGCCAAAATCTTTCGACAAATATAAAACATCCGAACAGCTTTCTCAGATTGCTCGGCAATCGATCCGACGGTTCGTTTTTTAGCTTCATTCGTCATGCTGTTCCAATGCTGCGCGTATTCAGGATCTTGCAGCAGCTGTTCCATGCGGAATCTCACTTCACGGTCGATCAAGCTGCCTGGAACATCGAATTTGAAATCGGCAAGAAGGAGTTCAGAGACTTCTTCGCGCTGTTTTTCTTTGACATGGCCGTCGGCTTTATCGTTCAAGAGTTTTTCAACATTTTGGCGCATTTCTTCAACGGAGGGAGCGCCCAGTTTTTGCGCAAATGCATCGGTCAGCTCAGGTAGTGTTGCAGTTTCTACTTCGCGGATGGTGACGCGTACTTTTTTAGGCGTCAGCTCTTCTTTGTCTTTTTCTTTGGCGTCTTCATCCGGAACGCTGGTTCCTTCGAGCACTTCGCCGCGCTTATGACCCATGATGAGATCTTTCATCCACTTAGCCATCGATCGATCAGTTACTTCAAAGCGGGTGCCGGAGAAAAGAGGGCGTGCAGGCTCCTCTTCGATCACATCGACATCTAATAGGACAAAGTCATTCTCTTCAATAGCACGGTCCATGCGTTTCCATTCAGCGAAGAACAGCTGCACTTGACGGATTGTCTCTTCAATTTTGTCTTCATTAACTTCAGGACGCTCTACAGTTTTCAACGTGATCGTTGCAGGATCAATTGTCGGAATCGTCGGCTCTGTCTCAAAAAATAAAATGAGCTTGGCTCCATCTTCCAGAGAGTGGCTTTTCATATTGAAGCCGATTTTAAGCTCGTTGTTCAACAAAGGGATCTTGCAAACTTTGATCGATTCGCGGAAGGCGATATCAGAAACAACTTTTTGAAGCTCGGACTCGATGTGCTTGGAATAACTTTTCTCAATCATGGCTGCAGGAGCTTTCCCTTTGCGGAAACCGGCAATCGTCACTTCCTTTCCGACCATTTTAATAGCCTTGGCATGCGCCTCTTTGACGATGGAGGGAGCGGTTTCGACTTCCAGTTCGACTTTGCAGGCAGGTTTGAAGTGCGCCTTGATTTTGACAAGTTCGTTTGAAAATTCTAAAGGAGCGGCCTGCTCCAAAGCGTTCTGTTCCATGTTGATCCTTTATAAGATAAGCGGGTGATGAGGCTCGAACTCACGACCCTCACGTTGGCAACGTGATGCTCTACCACTGAGCTACACCCGCATATGGGGTACAAGTCTAGGTTATTAAGACCTCAGATGTACCCACATAGCGGTTCAGTATATGGGTTAATCAACTTTTTCGGCAACTAGGATGGATTAAAATAAAAATTAAGAGGGAGAATCGAGCCCGCGTGCGTGCCCGATCTTATCTTTTCTGACGATTCAAATATAATTTAACAAATAGAGTTCAGCGTTGTTTAATGTCCATGTTGACATCTGTGTTAATAGGTGTGATCCAAGAGGAGAAGTCATGTCAATACACTTATCGGATAAATCCAGTTTTTTCATTAGCGTCTTAGGCTCGATGAAGTACTTCTCATTAAAAAACTTGATGAAAAGGTTCAGCTGTAAAAGAATTTTAGACCAACTTTTTTGGTTCTGTTGATCTTCGATCAATTTTTTGGCTAATAATTTCAAAGCTCCGGGTGCAAAAATGTCTCTCACTTCTTGCTCGGTGCCAGCAAAACGTAACAATCCTTCCGCCATATACTCTGTTTGGACCAAGGTCCATAGTTCAATTTTTTCTTGTTCACTCAGCATTGGAAGAGTGGTCCTGATTTTATAAGAGGTTATAAAAGATGAAACCGAAAGAGCAACGTTCCATTTGAGAAGAAATTTCCTATCCTCATCCGTTGCATTTTCCCAGAGAGCTTGGAAAATTTCACAAAAGATCACCCCTCTACTAACTTGTGTTGCTCCATATGCTTTTTCAAAACGTTCAACATAGCAAGCCGTCAGCTGATTTCTTTTTTGGGTATCGCAGCAGGAGAAGATGGTTTTTATAACTTCGGCTCTTAATTTCGTTCTTTCTAATACGGCACGTCTGATCATGGGCAGCGTGCTTTGATTTGGTTCAGAGAAGGCTTGAATGACAGCTTGATCCGCGATCTTGTTCGGGATTTTTTTTCCAAGCTTGGACACGACATAATATGAGAACATCCCAACGACTGCTGTTCCAATAAGAGTCCATTTATAGGAGCTTGTTCTGTAAAGAAGCATAGAGGCAAGCGCTGTCGTGAAGAGGGAGAGCAGCACTTCTTGTCTTTTTGAGTGAATGGAATCTGGATCAATCGTGCCCCATTTCAATAGAACAGGTGTATAAGGATATAGTTTAAGCAGCACTTGACTCATCATCGCCTCGATTTTTTATCTTTATTCGGCTGGTGCTAAATTGTGTTTGAACAGCAGCTTCCATGGGCTTTTCCACGGTTTTGACTCCTCCCATATTACGAGCTTTCCAAGCTCAGAATCTCGAGGTATTTTTTCTGTGATTTCAGAAAGTTTATCCGCGAACATAGCTTGTTCGTCATCCGTTCTATAATTTCCAAGCAGCGTATCCATTCGCCCAACAAAATTACTACTCTTTGAGCCATCATCCTTGATAGCTCTGATTGCTAAAGCTTTAAAAGCTTCGGGTAGAATTGCTTCGATGAATTTTTCCTTCTTACCCGCCCATGTTTGTGTTTTTTCAGCTAAATCAATTAACCAGTCTCTAGAAGCGCCGGCGCTTACCATTGTAAAAAGCTCAATCCATGCCTCATTTGTTTCTGGGAGGCAACACTCAAAGCCATTCAAGTTGTAATTTAGTACAACAGCCTGTTGAAGGAGTACGGCCCTGCGGCCTTTGTCTTCCTGCTGCAATTCTATTTGGAAGTAGTCTTTTAAAGACTCATTTCTTGGTGTAAACGTCCGATTATCACTTAAATCCCAGACCAAGTATTGATTTACATTGTCTGCATAGCTTTTCATAAGCTGGTTTCTTGCTCTCTCATCAGGGGAGTTCAAAATGGCTTTTAAAATATCACCATTGAACGAGTGGTGGTATAAAGCATAACGAACCGCTGTAGGAGTTATTGTGTGGTTTTTTTTGAGAGTGTTTATGATGTTTTGCTCTGCGAGTTTTTCAACTGGAACCCATGTTCCAAGTACAGACCAAAAATAATAGGAGGCCACTCCAGTGGCAACGGTTCCAATCACCCCCCATGTGTAGCTGCTTTTTCGAAAAAAAGCGCCATAGGCTAAAGCGGTGGTAGCGAGGGCAAGAAGTCTTTCTGTGTTTTTTGAGTGAATAGAATTTGGATCTACGTCTCCAACTTCGTTAATAACCGGCGTATAAGGATAAAGTTTTTCTAGTAAAGCCATCATAAGCTGCCTCGTTTTTTTGCCTGGCATTATACATAAAACCTTTTTTTCAGTGTTGGTAAATTCGTAATTCCCCCGCGTGTGAAAAAAAAATCTCGAGGATGGAAAAAAATTTAGTTGCTTACCTTTTTTAAAAAGGGTAAAACACAAGTTCAACACTTTATTTTCACATAAGCTGGGAACGTAGGAAAAGGTAGGGATCTTTAAAATGCTCAATTTTAGAAAACTGAGACAGGATTTTGCTTCCGGAATTGTCAAGGAAGGCAAAGAACTATTTGATAAGCAGAAGGTTGTTTCGGCAAAAATTTTGCATCTGGACAATCGCCTTGTCCGTATCAGCGGCAGAATTCAAGGACAGTACGAAAATCACTACGAGAGCGAAATTGAAATCGACAGGCTGGAGTGCGAAACGGTCGATTCCGATTGCGACTGCCCCTATAACTACGACTGCCAGCATCTGGCCGCCCTCATTTTTTATTTAGAAGAGCGTCTGGACGAGATCATGGTGAATTATTCCAAAGAAAATTGTTTGGATGACATTGCCGAAAAACAAGACATGAACGCGACTGAGAAAACGGCGCTGATTGAAAAATTCAAGGAAGCGCAGTCTAAACAGACGCAAAAACAGGAAGAGCTTTTTCAAAAGCAGCTGCTGCAGGAATATGTTTTCTCATCCGAGATGCTGGCTGTCTCTCCCTTTTTCCGTCCGCGTGAAAAATATGAAGTCGATAAGGCAGAAGCTGCGTTTGTATTCCAACTTCCTCCTAATCTGGACGGAAGGCAGCCTGTCGAGCTGATTGTCGCTCTTAGGCTTCCTTCCCGTTCTAAGCCTCTTCACATTCCCTATGTGAAGAAGTTTTTTGAAGCGCTCCGATATGAAGAGCCATTATATATAGGGAGCAAACGGTACTCATTTACACTCAAATCATTCTCTCCGCTGCAAGCCGAGCTGATGGAAATGATCATGCAGCAGGCGCGGTTCCAAGAGCAGCCTACGACTGAAAAGGGGCATCGCATTGCTCAAATTGATCTGGAACTGTATGGAATACTTCTTGCAAGAACATTTGAAGAGGCAGTCAAACCATTTACTGAAGGCGGCTTCAATCCTCAAGAAGAAGAGCTTCCTGAGATGACGGGGCTTTTTGAGAGCTCGCTTGAAAATCCTCTCCGTTTCTCTCCCCATCCGGCAGGGCTGAAATTTATTTTGGAATATTTAAAGCCGCCCATTTCAAAAATCTTGATGAGATCTACGCTGATTGTGGATCAGAAGCAAATCAATGTTGAAGAGTCGAAGCTTCTCTCCTGCGCAGAGCCGGGGATGCTTTATCAAAACACGTACTATCGATTCCCCAAGCACATTACACGGCTGCACCTGAAAAATTTGAAAACGCTCGAAGATTTAACGCTTCCCGAGCCTTTATTCGGATCGTTTGTGGAAAATGCGATGCCGCAGCTGGCTCATTTCGCAACGATTGAAAACCCTGAAGCGATCAACGGTTTTGTAACGCTTCCTTATGTGGAGCCTGCAAAAGCGACCTGCGATATTGTTTATCTGGACGGCGAGCTGGAGGCAACGCTCTTTTTCCATTATGATGATAATAAAATTCCAGTCGCTCCATCGCAGCTGACATTCGAGCATACGACGTCGTTTGTGAAGCCGTCAGGAATTGTAGCTCGCAATCTAGTCGATGAACGTAAGCTGACGGACGAGCTGTTCCAGGATTTTATTTTCAATCCCGATGAAGGACACTTTATCACGAAGTCGGAGAAGAAGATCGTCGAGTTCATGACCGATGTGATCCCAAGGTATCAGCAGCGGGTGACATTCAACTGTCCGCAAAATCTGCTCGATCAATTCATCTATGATCAAACGGAATACAAAATCCATCTATCTCATACGGACCGAATCGATGTTTATACGATTGATCTGCAGGTGAAAGGGGCGCTCAAAGGGATCAAGATGGATCTTCTATGGGAATGCCTGGCTTCCAGAAGAGCCTATCTTGAGATGGAAAACCCCAGGAACCGCGCGAAGAAAGAAGGATCGAAAATGCCCAAGATCCTGGTGCTCGATCTTGAAAAAATGGGCGGCATCGTTCAGCTGTTCGACGAGCTTGGCATCGAATCTTTAAACGACCATGTGCTTGAAAGACCTATATGGAGCCTTGCCAACATCGACGGCTCCCAATTCAAGGGGCTTCCCGTCACGTTCTCTATTTCAGAACAGCTGGTCGATATCCGCAAGCAGATGCTCGGCGAGAAAAAAATCACCTTTACTCCTGTTCCCGATGAAGTGCAAGCCAAGCTCAGACCTTATCAGCATGAAGGGGTTAACTGGCTGGAAAGACTCCGCATGATGTACCTCAACGGAATTCTTGCCGATGACATGGGCCTTGGAAAAACACTGCAGGCCATTGTCGCCATTGCCCAGTATAGATTGAAGAGAAAAGGGCTGACATTGATTGTCTGCCCTACCTCTCTTCTCTATAACTGGAAAGAAGAGTTTTCAAAATTCGATCCGCAGCTTAAAGTTCTCGTAATCGACGGCATTCCTTCGGCGCGTAAACGGCTGATTGAAAATATGAACAAATACGATGTGATCATCACGTCGTACACGCTCCTGCAAAAAGACGTCGATCATTACAAGCCGATTTCATTCGGCTACATTATTTTGGATGAAGCGCAGCATATTAAAAATCGCGGCACACGCAATGCTAAATCAGTGAAAATGATCTCGGCAGAGCACCGCCTCATTCTGTCGGGCACGCCGATTGAGAACTCTCTGGATGAGATGTGGAGCCTCTTTGACTTCCTAATGCCGGGCTTCCTCAGCACGTATGACAGGTTTGTTGAAAAATACATCCGAGTAACTGGGGCTGAGTTATCCAAAAATATTGAATATCTCCGCAAGAAAGTGGCGCCGTTTATCTTACGCAGGATGAAAGCCGACGTGCTGGATGACCTGCCGCCGATCTCCGAGATCGTCTACCACTGCCAGCTCTCCGATATGCAGCAGCAGCTCTATAGATCTTATGCCGAGTCTGCAAGGAACGAACTGGTTAAACTGGTCGAGCGCGACGGCTTTGACCGCGTTCAGATCCATGTTCTGGCGACACTTACTCGTCTCAAACAGATTTGCTGCCACCCTGCGATCTTCGCCAAGGAAAAAGCAGAGATGGGCGATTCGGCCAAATACGACATGCTCATGGAGCTTCTCCAAACGCTGATCGAGGGCAAGCACAAGACCGTTATCTTCAGCCAATACACCCGCATGCTGCAAATCATGCGAGAAGATTTTGAGCACCGCGGCATTCGGTTTGCCTATCTGGACGGATCATCAAAGAACCGCCTGGAGATTGTAAAACAATTTAATGAAGATGAGACGCTGCCGGTGTTCCTTGTTTCATTAAAAGCCGGCGGTACGGGACTCAACCTGGTCGGCGCCGATACCGTGATCCACTATGATATGTGGTGGAACCCGGCTGTTGAGAACCAGGCCACCGATCGCGTCCACCGCATGGGACAGAAGAAAAATGTCTCGGCCTACAAACTTATTACGCTCAATACCATCGAAGAGAAGATTGCGGAAATGCAAAAACGGAAAAAAGGATTGGTCAAGAAAGTGGTAAGTTGCGATGATGAAGCTATTGCTAAACTAACTTGGGAAGATGTTCTCGAACTTTTAAGAACTTAAACTATGAATCAAAAAAAATCTGAATCTTTAAAAGAAATCTTTAGTCGTCTGAGTCACACTTTTTTTGGAAAGCTCGGAAAGCTTTCCGGATTTTTCTCCAGCGATATTGGAATCGATCTTGGAACCGCCAACATCCTCATTTATGTGCGCGGCAAAGGGATTGTGCTCGCTGAACCTTCTGTGGTCGCCGTTGATTCACTGACAAACGAAGTGCTTGCTGTCGGCCATAAGGCCAAGGCGATGCTTGGTAGAACACCTCGTAAAATCCACGCTGTAAGGCCCATGAAAGACGGCGTTATTGCCGATTTTGAAATTGCCGAAGGCATGCTGAAAGCCCTCATCAAACGCGTCACTCCTACACGTAGTTTATTCCGTCCAAAAATTTTAATTGCCGTTCCTTCCGGAATCACTGGCGTTGAAAAACGTGCTGTTGAAGATTCCGCACTCCGTGCCGGCGCTCAAGAAGTTGTTCTCATCGAAGAGCCGATGGCTGCAGCGATTGGCGTTGGACTTCCTGTCCACGAACCGACAGCGAGTATGATCGTTGACATTGGCGGCGGTACAACAGAAATTGGAATTATCTCTCTCGGCGGCATCGTCGAGTCCCTCTCGCTGCGTATAGCGGGGGATGAGTTTGATGAATGCATCATGAATTACATGCGCCGCACCTACAACCTGATGATCGGGCCGAGAACTGCCGAGGAAATTAAAATTACGATCGGTTCCGCCTATCCTATGGGCGAGCATGAGCTCGAGATGGAAGTGCGCGGACGCGATCAAGTCGCCGGCCTTCCTGTGATGAAACGGATCAATTCCGTTGAAATCCGCGAGTGCCTGGCTGAGCCTATTCAACAAATCATTGAAGGCGTGAAAGCCATCCTTGAAAAATGTCCTCCCGAACTTGCATCCGACCTCGTCGACCAAGGCATGGTGCTGGCGGGCGGAGGCGCGCTCATTAAAGGACTCGACAAAGCTCTGATGAAAGAAACAGGCCTTCCTGTCACCGTCGCTACCCATCCGCTGCTTGCGGTCTGCATGGGAACGGGCATGGCGCTGGAGTATCTCGACAAGTTCAAGAAGAAAAAAGCGCTTCTCTAAAAAATATTGCATTTTTCAGCCGTTTGCATACTATAAGCTGAAAAGGTGGACTATGCGAAATTTTTTCATTGCACTCCTGCTTCTTCTAGGCACGGGCGTCTATGCCGATGCTCCGGCTTATACTCCTGAGAAGGCCTTTCAGAGATTGAAAGAAGGCAATCAACGTTTCATGACGGGACGCCAGGACTGCATTAAGAATTACTTAAAAGAACTTGAGCAGTCCAAAGACAAACAAGAGCCTTATGCAGCCATCCTGTGCTGCTCCGATTCCCGCATCCCTCCCGAACTTATTTTTGATGAGTCGCTCGGAAAAATTTTTATCATTCGCGTTGCAGGGAATGTCGCAACAGATGTGACCATCGGAAGCATTGAATATGCCGTTGCGCAATTAAAAGTTCCGATTGTTGTGGTTTTAGGTCATGAAGCATGCGGCGTACTCGTTGCGGCCTTGAAGGGAGCTAAAAATCTTCCTCCCTTTGTTAGGGATCTTGTCAAAGAGACTTCATTTGCAGTGGAAGATGCAGAGAAAGAGTCAAGCAATTTTGATACTCAGCTCCATACGGCGATCATCAAAAATGTGGAGTTCCAAATGCAGGAACTCATAGAAAAGAGCGTGGTTTTAAAAGAGGCCGTTAAGAAGAAGCAAACGATGTTCCAGGGCGCAGTGTTTTACTTCGACGACGGCCGCGTCGATTGGTGTCCTTGTAAATAATTAATGACAGTTGCAGTGGCTGCAGCTGCTTCCACGGGTAAAGATCTCTTTAGGAGAGAAGAAGAAAGCAACTTCCTTCTTGGCATTCTCCAAGCTGTCAGATCCATGTACGACGTTTCGCTCGATCGATTCAGCAAAATCTTTGCGGAGCGTTCCCGGAGCGGCATCTTTAGGATTGGTAGCGCCCATGATCTCGCGATTTTTTGCGACGGCGTTTTTTCCTTCCAGAACCATCAAAACAACAGGTCCTTCGATCATGAAGTTGACCAGGTCCATATAGAAAGGCCGGGCAGCATGCACTGCGTAAAACGCTTTGGCTTGATCTTCCGTAAGATGAACCATTCTCATGGCAACTGGAGTGAGTCCTGCTTTTTCAAAGCGGGCAACGATTTCTCCAATATTCTTATTCTCAACGGCATCAGGCTTGATAATTGACAGGGTCTGTTCCATGTGTATATTCCTTTTTTTTAATCCCTTAATTATACACGTTTTTAGATTTTAGGTCTGTGGTAATTTATATTTTAAAAATTACTTGTCATATCGATCGGCTCAGGAGTTGTTGTCATGGGAAATGACTTCTCGCTGCTTGAAAAATCGAGTTTTTTTAAATCAACAAAGCGAAGGGTTAAATCTTCATACGTACGGTAGTAAAACAGCTTGTTTTTCATGTCTTTGATCACGATCCATTGCGTGTGATCAAAGTCAGCCGGGTTTTCACTGGCACGAACAGTCCCCTTCGGAATGTCAAAAGTATTAAGCAAGTGCTCCATGAGGTTGACTCCAAGAGCTGCCGTTGCCACAGAAGATGCAAATGATTTGAAATACGACGCTCTGACAAAGCGCGATGGCGATGTCCAATCGCCCGGGATTCCATGAAGCCCCATGCCCTGTCCTCCAACCTCTAATACAATTCCATTGAGTGTCAGCGGTGGAGAGTTGAGCGGAGACAAATTGATATAATTTTTCAAGTTGGCAAGATGCCACTGCAGCTCAGGAGAATTCGTCATCACCCCATTCGGATTTTCCAGGATGGATATTTTACCTTCGATAAATTCAACAACGAGATTGTTTCCTTTTGCATCATGAATCGTAATGTGAACAGGGGGGATGCCGAGCGATTCAACTGGCTCTGCCCAGATATCGATTTTGGCAAGCGCCTTTTTTGCTTCCATGACTGTTTTGAAATTCCCCAGGACCCAATCAGCGACATCTTGCAGCACGATGGCGCTCGAGCTGATACCGGCCGTGGGCTTGGGATATTCGACGCCGGGAAACCACAGCACGCCAAGGGAGAGCCCTTCTTCGTTCATCCCATCGGTTGTGAGCTGCTGATCCAGGGCATCAATGGAGATATACCCATACTTTGAGGTCCACGCAAGGCCCTGTTTGTTATTCGGAGCGCTCGATTGCTTCTTTATCCCGCGAGGATTCAACGTGATTTTCGATTTCATCGGAAGCGCAAATTCCAGCGACCTGCCGTTAATGAAGGCTCCGTCTTCCGCCTGGATCACGAGATCGGTGCAGCACCAGACAGATGCCAAAGGAAGACAAAATAAGACCCATTTTTTTAAAAATTTCATATAACTTTCTTATAGCACAGGACGTTTTTTTATCTTCGTTTAATTGCGGTTTCCCTTTAAAATTTGCTTATGAAAATAGCAATTGTCAGGCGTAATGGGCTGGGGGATTTGCTGGCGGTCATGCCGCTGGTTAAATTATGCAAAGAAAAGCATCCCGGGTGCCATGTAACGTTGTTTGTCGATCACCGGAATGCGCCTCTTTTGCCGTATTTGGAAGGGTTCGATGAGGCGGTTGTGATTGAGCCGTCAAAAAATAAATATATCTCGCTTCTAAAAACATTGTTGAAAAACAGACATCGCTCTTTTGATCTGGTCATTTCAGCGAGACCTACGCCGATGCAATGGCTCAATTTATTTCTGGCAGGATTAAAGACTTCCCGAAGAAGAGCTGTTGTCGACGGATCATGGCACTCCAGGTGGATCAATGAGCCGGTGGCGTTTGAGAAAGAGAGTAAGCTCCATCAGATGGTCAAGGGCTTAAGGCTCATGGACGCATCGATGGAAGAAGTTCCTCAGAGGCTGATGCCGAAGCTCAACGTAAAAAAAAGTTATAACTTCGATGAGAAGACGATCCTGGTTTCTGTGACGAATACCCGCATTGGCAGCCAGCTCGATTCGGATAAAATAGCCAACCATCTCAACAAAGCGTTTGAACAATTTCCTTTCAGGGTGATCATCAATTGCGAGCCTAAAGATCTGGAAAGAGCTCAGCAGGCCGCAGCGCTGCTTCAAATGAACAGCACGATCATTCCAACTCCCAACTTCGATGATTTTATGGGGCTGCTCGCTTCGGTGGACGCCTCATGGACGGGCGACGGCGGGATCATGCACCTCATGGGAGCGATGGACAAGCCGCAGCTTGTGCTCTTTGGGAAGACGGCGCTCGGGGAATGGGCGCCGCTGTCGAAAAAAGCTATTTGTGTACGGCATGCTGAAAATGTTAATCTGATTCCTGAGCACGAAATTCAAGAAGGACTCGAAAGGCTGATCCATGAGCTACGGTAACTATCCTGACTTAAGCCGCGTCAAAAAAATACTGGTTATTAAACTCCGGCACCATGGAGATGTGCTCCTGACATCGCCTGTCTTTTCATACTTAAAGTCGCAGCTTCCCTCAGCAGAAATCGATGTGCTCATTTACCAGGAAACAGCCCCTATGCTGGAAGGGCATCCGTCAATTCGTAGCCTGCTTCTCTACGATAAAAAGTGGAAAAAGCAGTCATTTTTCAAGAGATGGAAAGAAGAGCTGGGACTTTTAAGAAGAATTCGGAAAGAAGGGTATGATCTTGTGATCAACCTGACGGAAGGGGACCGCGGAGCGATTGCATCGATAGCCTCCAGAGCCGGAGTCCGTGTAGGCCTTGATCCCGAGAAAAAAGGTTTTTTAGGTAAATCGCGCGTCTTTACCCATCTTGTCAAATCTTGCAAAACGCCACGCCACACCGTTGAAAAAAATCTCGACGCCCTGCGCCGCATCGGCCTGTTTCCAACGCCTGAAGAGCGCGATCTGACGTTCCATATTCCTGATGAAGTGAAAGAGCGCGTAAAGAGCATGCTTCCTCCCGAATACATTGTGATCCATCCCGTCTCACGCTGGAAATTCAAATGCTGGCCTGTCTCACACGTGGCCGAGCTCATACAATCGCTGCATAAAGAAGGGCATCATATTGTCCTCACCGCAAGCCCCGACGCAGATGAAATGAAGATGATCGGAGAAATTATCTCAAAATGTCCGGGCATTCCACTCACCAGCCTTGCCGGGCAAATCGATTTGAAAGAGCTCGGTGCAGTCATCGACCAATCACAAATGCTTATCTGTGTCGATTCCGTGCCGCTGCACATGGCAAGCGCTCTTAAAACTCCCGTTGTCGTTCTTTTTGGGCCTACATCAGAGATCAATTGGGGTCCGTGGAGAAATCCTCAGGCTCGAGTCGTGACTCAGCAAATGAGCTGCCGTCCTTGTCTTATGGACGGATGCGGTGGAAGTAAGCGAAGCGATTGCCTCGCAACACTGCCGGTCCGGCAAGTGCTGGATGCGGTTCAAATTTTAAAATCTTCGCCGAAGTAGGTTTGGCGCGCTTCTCTGTTTTGAAGGAGCTGCTGGACAGTTCCGGAGATCAAGATTTTCCCTTCCCGAATCAGATAGCTGCGATCAACGATGGAGAAAATTTCTCTGGCGTTGTGGTCGGTGATTAAAATGCTGATCCCTTTGTTTTTGAGGTGGCGGATCATCTTTTTCACATCTGCGACAGCGATCGGATCGATGTTGGCAAACGGCTCATCGAGCAGCAGGAGGGAGGGCTCGGTTACTAGGGCCCGTGTGATCTCGAGGCGCCGTCTTTCACCGCCGGAGAGGGCCGCCGCTTTTTTCTTGGCTAAGGGCTCAAGATGCAGCTCATGGAGCAGGGTCTGAAGTTTTTCTTTTTTCTGCTGGGATGTCAGAGGAAGTGTTTCCAGGATGCAGAGGATGTTGTCTTCAACTGTGAGGTTGCGGAAGATGGAGGGTTCTTGTGCAAGATATCCCATGCCGAGCTGCGCTCTTTTGTGAATAGGGAGGGCTGTTGCATCGTGTCCTTTAAAAAGCACTTTTCCGTCATCGGGATGGATGAGTCCCATCGTCATGTAGAATGCAGTTGTCTTTCCGGCGCCGTTAGGGCCGAGGAGGCCGACGACTTCGCCGGGTCTGATCTCGAAGGAAAGACCGTCGACAACAGCCTTGTCACCATACGATTTTTTAAGATTTTCAACTTTAAGGAGCGGGTGAGCCATTTTGGAATACCTTGTTAAGAAGATTTTGTTCTTCGGGTGAGAGGGTGAGGACGATATGTCCGATGCCTCGAACTTGCTGCTCTTTTGAAACAGGATCATACGTGATGTGCACTTCATTGGCGCTGATGCGGAGCTGGTCTTGATCGCGCATAAAGAGCACTTTTTGTCCGGGGAGAGCTTTTAAAATACAGGTGCGCGTCGCAGGGTCGTAGGTGAGCGTGTCTGCGATGCCGCGGCGGGAAGGGCCTTCTTTTTCTTGAGAGAAGATTTTGATATGCCCTTGCAGCTCGACTCTTTCGGGCTCAAGCCCCTGCTCATTTTCTTTGTAGTAGATTTGAGCCTCGTCCGCCATGAGGGTCATTTCATCTTCTTTGTAGAGAAGCTGTGAATTATGGGAATGAATGGTGGCCAAACTCTTCTCTGAATCGACTTCTAAAGAGCCTTCGGTTTTTAGAGAGTGCCCTTTATGGGAGATCAGTTCGGTTGGTCCCTCAGTTTTAAGATGGTGCAATTTTTGATCTTTGAGGGTGAGATCGATCTCTTGCTCGGAGGTGATCGTTCCAAGGCTTGTCTCTTGCACTTTGGGCATGCCTTTTAAAACCAGATGATTTTCGGTGTGTTTCCAGTTGAGATCGTCAGCGGTGAATTGTACATCTCCTTTAGAGAATGAAGTCAAATGGCCGTTGGCTTTTTGAAGGTGGAGTTGTTTCTGTGTCAGGTCCAGATCGAAATGCTGCGCATCGACGCGGTCATTCTCAAAGGTCCAGACGCAGGGGCCTTCTCCATCTGAGCGGAGATTGTCTTTTGAGAAGACGATGGAATCGGCTTTCAAGTGATACAGCTTGTCGTAGATGAGATGGACGCCTTTTTGAGCATGCGCTCGTTCGATGTCATAGCTGTCTTTCTTGAGTGCATTTTTAATCATTTGAAGGTCGAGATAGGGGCTGAAGAGCTCAAAAGGGGTCGAGTTGATTATGTCGACATAATGAACATTTTTAGGGGATGTCAGAATGCCTTTCATCGTAGTGAAATCAAGCGATGCCCGCTCGCATTCGACGTGCGCCTGGGTTGAGAGGGAAAGGCGGACGGCCTCGGCAAGTTCGATGCATGTGAAAGGAAACTCTTCCTGTCCGGTTTCCTGCTCGCGTGTCAGGACAGCTTTTTCAGCTTTCATATTTCCAAAACCATGATCGAGCGACACGTCTCCATCCAGAATCAGCGTCGATCCATCATAGGTGGCGCTGCTGGCTGCGATAGAGCCGTCATTCATTGGGGCATTCATCGGAGAGGCTGTAGCAAGTAAAAGAGTGATAAAACTAATCATCTTTTTGTCCTCCAAAGGAAGCTTTAAAATGTTTGGCCTGGAACTGCGATGCTTTGCCGGCGACAGCAAACGAAACATCTTGAGCCACGCCTTTTAAATAAGGCGAGTTTTTTGATAGCGATAACGGAAGGTCTTTGCCGGGAAGTTTATAAAGAGCCAGCGACACGGTTTCAGCAGTGAAGCGGTTGCTAGAGTATTGATAGATGCCGGAGTTTGCATCAAAATATCTCACCTGCTGGGAGAAAATTCCGTTCTGCTCAGCGATCTTTTCCTGCATGGAGCACCGGATTTGATTCAGATGCTCGATGATATCCATGTGATCATCGATGGGAGTCAGCGTCAAAACCGAAGAGGCGCTCTCGATCCGGTCGTGGAGCCTCACGCCCCCTTCCTGCGTGATCCATAAATCTTTTCTGACGCCTGCACGATTCTGTTTTGTCGATTTACTGTTGGAGGCAGCGGCAATCGCCTGCCCTCTCTTTTGCAGCTCTCTAAACCGTTTATAGTCGTTTTGCGTGATGTGCAGCGTGAGAAAGAGCCATGCTGCGATGACGCCGACAAGAACAGTGGTGTAAGTGAAAATCGCTTTTTTAAACATGAACGATGCCGTAAATCCTTTGTAGTTCTGAGAGGAGCTCTTTCAGTCCGCTAAAGGGATAAACTGTCTCTTTATCGCTTTTAGCTTCTGCTGGGTTTGGATGCGCTTCGATGAAGATAGAGTCGCAGCCGGCAGCAACAGCAGCTCTTGAGAGCGTCGGAATAAACTGTCTTTGCCCGCCGGATGAAGTGCCGAGGCCTCCGGGCTGCATGACCGAGTGGGAAGCATCGTAGCAGACGGGATATCCCATCTCTTTCATGATGGGGATCGCGCGCATATCGCTGACAAGATTGTTATATCCAAAGCTGGTGCCGCGGTCGGTTAAAATGATTTTCTCGTTGCCTGTAGCTCGTAGTTTATCAACGACGTTCTGCATATCCCACGGAGCCATGAACTGACCTTTTTTTACATTCACAACAGAGCCTGTCTGGCCTGCTGTTGTGATCAGATCTGTCTGGCGGGAGAGGAATGCAGGGATCTGGATTACATCGACCACTTCGGAGGCCATCACAGCTTCCTGGGGCGTGTGCACATCGGTAAGAACCGGGATGTCAAAATCTCTGCGGATGCGTGCCAGGATTTGAAGCCCTTTTTTTACGCCGGGGCCGCGGAAGGATTGATAAGAAGAGCGGTTGGCTTTGTCGTAGCTGGATTTGTAGATGAATTGGATTCCCAGCTCTTGCATGAGCATTGTCAGAAATTCAGCAGTTTCCATCGCATGCGTTTCACTCTCGATCACGCAAGGTCCGCATATCACTGTGAGGGGCTGTCCAGCACCCATGAGAAAATCTTTTACTTTAACAAGAGGCATCGTATAAATCCTTCATCGTATAATAACCGGGCGGTTTTGTTTTGATAAATTGGGCCGCTTTAAGCGCACCCAGAGCAAACGGCTCGCGTGAGTGAACTTGGTGCTTCACCTCGATCCGCTCGCCATTAAATCCAAAAATCACCGTATGATCGCCGAGGATATCGCCGGCTCTGATCGAGTGGATCGGAACATTTCTTCCTGTTTCCTCGAGCAGCGTCAGCGCAGTTCCGCTCGGCTGATCTTTTTTAGTGCTATGATGGGCCTCGATAATTTCTATCGCAGCTTGAGAGCCTGTTTTTTCGGAAAGCTCCCGTACAATCTCTCTCACATGCATGATTCCTAAACTAAAATTAGAGGTGTGAAAAATAGGAATAATCTTTGCAGCTTCCTGAAGCATTTTCATTTCCGCCTCTCCGTAGCCCGTAGTTCCGATGACAAGAGGCTTTCCGGCCTCCAAAAGTGTCGGCAGGGCGGCAGGAGAAGAAAAATCGATCACGACATCGCACACAGGCATCGTGTCGGACAGAGCAAAGCCAGAATTTTTTTGAATGGAGGCAGTTACTGCCTGTCCCATCCGACCGTTTTTCCCATGTAAATAGATGAGTGTTGCCATAGCCCGCCAGTTTACCATATTCGGTCAACCTCAGGCAATAGAACTTCGTGTAAAACCTTTTTTGACCCATGAACGCTCTTGAACTTTCATCCCAAGATGTCTTAAGATGGTTGTCTTGGACTGATAGCTCAGTGGATAGAGCACCCGCCTTCTAAGTGGGTGGTCGCAGGTTCGAATCCTGCTCAGTCCGTATTTTTTCTCCTCCGGAAAAAGTCGATTTATAACACTTTGGTATTCATACTTATAGTTGCCTTTGTTTTATTGTTGATGTTTCTAAAAAAAACTTACACAAAACAAATGAACATTTGCATTACAAAATAAAATACGCTATAATTTACGTATTAACTTTAAAAAAGAGTTTGATGTGGTAATTTCAGCAATAGCATATCATCATTCACCTACAACTGATCCAAATAGTCTTTGCACAAATCGACAATTTTATGCGTTAGCAGGTATAGCGGAAGTCTTGGCATGGATTGGATTTGGCCCCAGCATTCTTAAGAGCAACATCCCAGATTCTGCAAAAAACATGATCCTTGGCTCCAGAGTACAAAACCTATTTCCATCACCAACTACTCAAAAAATAGCGCGCTACGGCGCTGTTCTATTCCTTCTACTTTTAATATGGCATAAAAACAAAACAGATTCGGGCGGGAGCGGCACAGGAAAAAGCAATCAATCAGGGCCTACAATACCAAATAGTTTTTCTTCAAATCGCACCAATACTTCTACTTCTGCTCATCGAACATCATCTACTCCTAGCTCAGAAAACCATGAAATGAAAAAAATTGACAGAGAGGAAATGGGTAGAATTGCTGCTTACATGGACAATCTACAACAGGATAGTGGTCCAAATGGAGCAACTGTTAGTGATTCGATAAATTTTGATGATGATGAATAATTTTTTAAAAAATGGAATAAATAAGCAATGAGTACAACAGCAAAAATAGGTTCCGAATTGGTTAGATACGACAATACAGCTCTAGCAGCTGGGGCCGTCCACATGGATATGGTTAAGACCGGTAGAGAACAATTGAAACAAATTCGGAATAAGTTGCCCATTGGTGCAGAGGCTGTTGTTAAAATTTTGGTTACTGCGGATGGTGCGGATTCTAAAATATTTCATGCAGCAAATGTTCATATGGCTAATATGGGGACAAAAGATTTTCGTGTTTCAGTGAATATGGGTAGATATGTTAAAGGTCATTATGTAGATAATGTAAGAGCTTTAGAACAAACGCAGCATAGCTCTGAAATTGTATCTTCTATGAGCAATTCATCAAATGAAGTTGTAGTGTATCGTCATCCTCTTATTTATCAAAATCATGTCGTAGCTCTTTCTACCATGGATGTCAAAAATAAATGTCCCAATGCATTATTTATTGTCAGCGCTGTTGGTGAAATATTTAAGTCCGGTGTGCCTTTGCCTGTAGATGAAAGAGTTCATTGCTGTTTTTTTCAAGTGATGGTCCAACTTCCAAATCAGCAGCTTATTGAACACATAGGGCTAAATTATGGTGTACGTGGTACGCACGATCATAGAGCTGTATCGGCGCCCTGGATATGTACGACTGTTCAGGATAATGATTCAGAGTCTCTGAAAAAACAGTTTCAACAATATGTGGAAGAGGCGAATGGGAAAAGTGAAATATCAGGGATCCCAGCTACTGCAAGTAAATCATTGAAAGATTCCCCTAAACTTCTTTTAGAGTAACCTTCCGTATTGTAGACCCAGTGCTTTTAACTCCTTGATCTTGAGAGTGAGCTTTTGATAGACTGCGAGAGAAAGAGTTGATGGAGTCATATGAAAAATCTCGGCGATCTTACCATTTCAAAATTTTCTTTTCCTAAGGTCGATGCTCTATTAAAAGAATTTCAGACGGCGGCGTTTAAAAAACTGCCGCTCCAGAAGAAGCTGGATAGAGTTTGCAGGGTGCTGCTCGATCAGATCACTCTGGCAAAAGAAGGGACTTTTGTTCTTATTCCGGCCCTTGATTTCATCGAAAGAGTTCATAAGGAAAAGATTATAGATCATTTCCATTTCAACAATTTTGAGCTGTGGCTCAATCAGTTTTCCAATCTATCGTCTGCAGAAAACATGAAGGTTCGAGGCAAGCTGGCCGGACGCTATGTGCCGCGGGAGACGTATCAATCTTTATTTCCAATCGGCATGGGGAAAATGTACAGCGGCAGCCATTTTGTCACAGCCCACAGCTCACCCGATCTTGATACGACGGTTGCTTCTTTTTGGGGATGGGTCGATGCATTTGCTGCAAGGGTCTCGAAAGGGCTTCATGTTTGGAATGTCCCCGGGGGAGAGCCGCCGGCGCTGGTGGAAACAGCTCTATTATTTTTTAATATTTTTGGAGATGAGGTTTTTGAGCTTCTTGCCAAACACCGTACAGCGCTTACAGTTTCAGGGCTGGACCTCGTCACCCAAGAAGGTGTGGTGCATAAATCTCCACAAGATTCCGTCATGGATATTGATCCAGATCAAGGGGTTAATGCCGTTGTGATGATCGATGAGAATGGAGGCTATCTGGGCGAATGGAGATCGACTGACGTCGATCGCGTCCGCTCCGTTATCAATCTTCTGAGCCAATGTCTCCGCTGGTACGAGAACACACTGCATGTGAAACTCATCGCCCTTTTTGCCAAAGAGAAACTGTCGCAAAAAGAGCTTCAAGATTTTTTCCATGTGATGCTAAAAATGACAATCGATGAGTGCGATCCTGCCAAGGAATTTACATCCATCCAGGAAGAGGCCATCGATGATTTTCTTATTAAGGTGTTAAATGTTTCAAAAGGAAGCAATAGCACATTTACCCAGTTTGCTCAAGCTCTTGCAAAATTCGACTTATTCCAGTTTGAAGAGTTTGCGAAGCTCTCCCTTCAAACGAAGACCGTTTTTGATGCAAAAGGGCAAGTGACATCAGACCGCACTAAACTCTTTGGATATCTTACGAAGGTTATCAGCGCGCTTGAAAAAGCGATCTATGCCATCCGCCTTTATGTCGATAAACTTAGCGTTGCGCTGGAAGTGAAGTCAGAAGTTCTCGGCCTGAGTCCTGAACATGTTAATTACCGGGCAGACCTGGATGAGATACGCAGCAAGATCGCCAGCCAGCCGTATCTTACGGTGACGGCATCGGACCGCCACGGAGGGCTTTTCCCGATGGGCGTGATTCATGCAACGGAGCTTTTTAAATCATCGCTTGGCACTGTCACTCTGCGGGATTTTTCCAACCGTGAAGAGACAAAAATCCCTCCCTATCTGGAAATCATCAGCATACTAGATCATCACAAGGGACAGATCTCAACTAGCCTTCCGCCGGCTCTCTGGATCACCGATTCTCAATCGTCCAACTCACTGGTCGCTAAAATCAGCTTTGCGATTTCCGATCCATTTAGCACAGGCGGGATGACGCGGGAGGAGATTGCCTCCCAGATCAAGGAAGTGCAAAAAGATCTTAAATCGGCCTCGAGTAAACGGATCTTGCAGCGGCTTCTTCAAAGACAGCTGGTCTCCGATCACAAAACGCCTTATTTTGTGGCGCCCGAGAGAGAAACCGTTGAATATCTTCAATGCCTCTACGCGATTTTAGATGATACCGACCTTCTTTCAAAAGTATCGGTTCGCGATGTTGAATGCGTTGCGGAGATCTTAAACCGCCTTAAATCGCTCTCGCTTCGAAAAGAGGTGGAGATCATCCAATTCGACGATATGCATCGCGATGAGTCGTTTGCCAAAAAGGCAGCGGCGCGCATCTTGCAAAATGACGATATGTATTCTCTGTACAGCAAGATCTATATCGCGAAAGAAAAAAGCGTCGATGAGAATCTTAAGCTGGGCGCAGCAGGAAAACCATCCAACCTTTTTGCCGATACGAAAGAGCAAAACGGCTGCTGCCGTGTGGGGCAAACCAAGCTCTTTTCCAAAAACTTTTCGACCTTTACAAAGGTGGCTGTGGCGCTGCGTGAAAAATGGCTTGAGAAAGCCACGAGAGTGCATAAAGAACATGCCGAAATCGATTTCCATCTTCACATGATCAGCACGATACCGGGAGCAAAAGAGCTTTATTCCGGAAAATCGGAAGGATATCCCCATCAAGACGAGATCTGGTTTTGGATTCCATCTCGGATGTTGCCATTGAGCATTTCAAGAACTTCCTCAGCGCGTTTAAAACAGCGCCTCAGGTAGAAAACAATCCAATGGAAGTCGAGTTTTTGGGAGAGAATGCAAAAGAGCTTCAGCAAATCTTTAAAGAAAGCTTCAAAGCGATACCTTCGAAAATTACGAAAGGAAAAGTGCCAATTGCCGTGCTTCGCGTAAAAGCGGGCAGCTTGAATTCAAGGAAGGCAATGATTTCTCCGTACCTTCCTACGATTCTTTAGGCCCACCATTCTTTAGACTTCAGTAGCAACGGGCTGCGTTTTTGGCTCTTCGATAATTTCGAGAGAGACGCGGATGCCGTTGCGGCTTGCAACTGACATCAAAAGGGTACGGATCGCATTGATCGTTTTCCCTTTCTTCCCAATGATTTTTCCAATATCGGCTTTATCTACGGCCAGTTCAATGATCAGAGTGTGGGTTCCTCCGACTTCGGTAATACGTACTTTATCCGGACTATCGACCAGGTTCTTTACGATGTATTCGACAAATTCTTTCATTCTTATTTCTGCGCGGGTACCCAGTTCTTTAGGACTGGGAAGAAGCGCAGCTCCTTTTAAATGTTTAAAAATGGGAGCCTTGCGACTCCCAAAATCCCCGTAAAGGGCTTGTAACGGAATAGAGCTGACTTTCTCTATTCTCTCCCCTCGACAATGTTGTAAAGCGGCACTTGGTCTAATCCGTTTCGTGCTTACCCTCTTGCTTGTCTGCAACAAGACCTTCTAGAGCTTGGAACTGAGGAAGCATCCCAAGGTAGGTCTTTGGCCTCTATACAACGTAGACTCTTCAACACTTGTCAAGCTCAGAGTCTTAGTCTGGTCAATCAAAACTTAAGTTTTATCTCAAATCTTTCCCTTTAGGGAATGGTCATTGACAGCGATCCTTCAGTGTAAAAAACACTTACTCTCTAAGATACGAGCTGAAATATTATTTAGCAAGTGATGTTAAAATCTTCAGGAATAGAAGCTTCAAATGAAAGAGCCTCTCCGGTGATCGGATGAATGAACGAGAGCGTCTTTGCGTGGAGCAGCTGCCGTTTCACGCCGAACTTCTCATTCGTTGCAGGGCGTCCGTAGACAGGATCTCCGAGGACCGGTGTGCCGATATGCTTGAGATGCACGCGGATTTGATGGGTGCGGCCCGTGATCAGTTGAACATCAACCCATGAAAGATCTCCCACTGTCTTAAGAACTTTGCAGATCGAAATCGCAGGCTTGCCTTCGGGATCGACATGCATTTCCTGGCGGCGCGAAGGATGGCGCCTGATCGGCTCGTCAATGGTTCGGTCGCCGGGATTTCCGATGCAGATCGCAAGATAATGTTTGGTCACAGATCTGGATGAAAAAAGCTCAACGAGTTTTTGGTGGCACTCTGAAGTTTTTGCCGCGACTAAAACGCCTGATGTGTCTTTGTCCAAACGGTGGACAATCCCCGGGCGTAAATCTTCAGTCTCAGGAAGAGTTTTGCAATGATAGAGGAGCGCATTGACAAAGGTTCCGCGGGGGTGGCCGGGCGCCGGATGCGTCACCATGCCTGCCGGTTTGTTGATGGCAATCAAGTGGTCGTCTTCGTAGAGGATTTCAAGAGGGATATACTCTGCTTCAAGCGTCATCTCAGGCGTCAGCTCAAAGCAGACTTCGATCTCATCGCCGACCTTCACCGTCTCCCGTTTCTTCACAGGACATCCGTTGACGAGCACCAGGCCCGATCCAATCAAATATTGAAAATAGGTGCGTGAATGATCCGGAAACGTCTGCACAAGCAGCCGGTCTAAGCGTGTGTGGAGCATTTCTAGAGTGACTGAGAGGGATTCTGTTTGGGATGACATAAAATGTTAATTGTTACCCTGAATCGACCGCTTGAACTCTTGGGCGGCCTTCTTGGCTCTTTTTAGATCTTCGCTGATCTGATGATTGAGGGCTGCAAACATATTATCTCTAAATTGCTTGGCATAAGGCTGAACTTCTGCAACGGGACGTTTAAGAAGAAGCGCTAAAGCTTTAACCCATGGATCATCAGCGGGAAGCGGAATACCGGGAGGGATGCTAGCCTTGTTCCCGAGTCCCCACTGGGTCTCTCCGCTGCCTTTACCTCCAACTGGATCTACCATACTTAAACTTGCCTCCAAGGTTCATTATAGCGTATAAAGATTCCCAATGATAGAAAAAATTGTGCTGCGCCTTTTGGCAATCAAGAGCAGGACCACCGAAGAGTTAAGGAAAAAATTGAAGCTCAAAGGGTTCTGTCCCGATGAGATTGAATCAGCAATTCAAAAATTTACTAAACTCGGATATCTCAACGATCAAGATATTCTTGATCGACGATTTGAATCATATCTTAAACGGGGCTACGGCCCACGTCTTGTTGCACTTAAGTTTCATCAGCAGGGGCTCAAGATGCCTCCTTATCCCACAGATCTGCAAAAAAAAGTGGCACTGGATCTTCTTAAAACCGCCGCATTCAAGAAAAAAGATTCCCAAAAACAAGGCGCTGCCCTCCAGAGAAGAGGCTTTGATCTAGAAGTCATCTTTCAACTAATTCGTGGTTAGTTTATAACGAATTATTTATATGCCATTTGGTGTCTTAGGGATCAGCCACAAGTCCGCGCCGCTCATTTTGCGCGAGCAAGTCGCGCAAGCGTGCTGCCTCTGTCAGGAACCTGACAGGGTCATCCTCTCAACCTGCAATCGAACCGAGATCTATTTCAGTGGAGAAAATCTTGCCGAAATGCAATGCCAGGTGTTTGCCGATCTAAAAAAGCGGCTGAATCATTCCTCCGAGCATGCGTTTTATTCATTCTTTGGCGCCGAGTGTTTTTATCATCTCTCGTGCGTTGCTGCAGGGATCGACAGCAAGCTGCTGGCCGAATCGGATATTCAGCGCCAGGTGAAAGTAGCCTATGAAAATGCCCGGCTCAAGGGGTGTCTCTCAGCCGCGCTGCATTATCTGTTCCAAAAGTCGCTGAAACTTTCCAAAGACGCACGGTCCCAGTTTCCGCTTTTTCAATCGAACATTCATCTAGAAGGAATGATTTTTCAGCTTGTTGATTCGATCCTGGATCAAAATCCTTCCCTGCTCCTCATTGGCAACTCCGACATCAACCGCAAGATCATCCACTATTTCTCCCGCAGGAAAAAAGGGCGCATCACCCTTATTTCCCGCGATCTTCAAACAGCGCATCCCTTTGCGCTCGATTATGGACTGACTCTCAAAGACCGTGAAGAGCTCTCCCATGCCCACCTCTATGACGGTATCATCTCTGCGACAACAACAGATGAATACTTGATCTCCCGTCTATACCCATCCCGTCAAACACGGCTGATCCTGGACCTCAGCGTTCCCCGCAGCATCCATCCCGATATCGGCCTTGACCCTTCCCTGACATTGCTCAACATGGAGCAGATCGGCGAGCTCTTTACACACGCTCACACCGTCCGCCATACAGAAGTGGAGCAAGTGAAAGAGTTCCTCAACTTAGCTGTTCATTCATACACAGCTCGTTTTCAGCAGAAAAATCTTTTTTCTTTGGTTTAAGACTTTTTTTAGATAAACTTTTTCCAAAAAAAGGAAATCTATGCTTAACGCAAACGCCTACGGTTTTGTTCAAACGATTGCAAGAAGGTTTGACCACCAACAATTTCCAAGAAGCGTGACGCCAGATTTATTATTGAAACGGAAAAATGGAACAGTAGTTCAGCATATCGAGGTTCAAAAAATTGCAGAGTGTCCAAGAGATATTCGTTGTCTCATATTTGCTCAAGCAGCGAATTTTTCTCAGTGGTCAGTTCTGACAGGCTTATGCGATCCTAACATTCAACAGAACCCGTTTGCTGTCAATTTCAGTGCAGGAAAATTGTTAGAGAAAATCCAAGTTGTTCGTGATGAGAACCAATCAAACACGAATCAGCTGCTAGCAACTGTTTTTGAAAAAGTATTTGAAAGTTGCACAGAAGAAGAAAAGCTCGGCCTTATTAATCAAATGAATAGCTGCAAAACAGTTCTGGAAAGCACCTCTTTTAAATTTCAGTTCTTGGTTTTTAGAGCTCAATCGTTTGCTGCAGCCTTTTTCAGCAGCACTGTTGTTAAATACGTTTTAGGTGGGATTGTTGCCTGGCAAGCTAGGAAATTTTATGGTTTTGTCTATAATTATGTTATGCATAGTGCAAAAACGAAATTCGTTCCTAGAGCAGTTAATTTATTTATCAATAATGCCCCTACCTGGGCCGTTAAAGTCACCAGCGTGTTTATTGGGGCTATCGTGTACATCGTAGATAACCCATGGAAGTTGCGAATAGGTAGCTTGATTGCAGTCGTCTGTGCGGGTACCTATAGTCCTTATGTAAATCGGATACAAACGATTGTACTATTTCCTATAACAATTACGGATATGATTGCAGGTATTCCTTTTAGCGTTGCGAATCGTGCCTTTGGGATTAGTGCAGCAGTTCAAAACAAACTTTCTCAAATTTCCACGGCTGGAAAAAATCAAGCTAAAAACAAGATCCTCGCTGAAGGGGCGCCAAAAGCGTATCAGCTCTGGAAACATCTGATGATGAATCCTGAGCAGCTCTACGCTTGATGCGTGTTTAAGACGGCAATAACCACAATGGCGACCTGGTGGGCTGCCGTCAGGGTGATGAGCGCCGGGATGCTGAGCGCATAGAGAGGCCAGTTTTCTCCTTCGAATTTGGATCGATTGAGCACCAGTGCAGCGATTGAGATCAACTCAATTGCAATGGCTGTAAATAAATATGGATGTGCATTTTTCATGATTCGTAAATTTCGGTGCCCAATTTGTAAAGAGGAGAGAGAGGTGCGGGTAAAAGCTGTTTTTATGGAGTCATCTTCTTCAGCGACTTTTTGAGTAATGTCTCCCATATCTTTTAATGTTAGTTTTGGATGCTTAGAAGCGCAACATGCCTCATGATAGAGTTGGCCTGTTTCCGGATCATATTTAACTGAAACAAAGGGGATTTCATTTTGGCACTCGACAGTGCATATCCCAGTTTGATGATCTGATTTATTAAGCGTTTTTTTTACAACTTCCGGATATTTATTAATGCTTTTAAGAAAAACTTTTGCAATCTGTTCACCTTTTTTTCCTACTTGATGACAATAAAGTTTTTCGTTGCAATTTGGGCAGGGCTTTATTACATCATTTACCCAAGGTTGTAAGCATTTTATGTGAAAGATATGGTAGCAGGGAATGGTGATGACAAGAGCATCATCCTTGACGTGGAAATCACTTGCTATAAATGGTTTTGTGCATCCGCCGCACTGAGTTAAGGCGCCTGTCATAAAAACTCCTTTTTAAAATTCTGCGTGGCCGGGATAACGCGGGAACGGAATGACGTCCCGAATATTCTCCATGCCGGTTACAAATAGCACGAGCCGCTCAAAACCTGCGCCGAAGCCTGCATGAGGCACCGATCCATAGCGGCGCAGCTGAAGATACCAATCGTACTCTTCGAGTTTGAGGCCTTGCGCCACGATTTTTTCTTTGAGCAGGTCTAGCCTGTCTTCACGCTGGCTTCCACCGATGATCTCGCCGATCTTTGGAACGAGCACATCCATAGCGGCCACTGTTTTTCCATCCGGGTTCATGCGCATGTAGAAGGCTTTGATCTTGGCAGGATAATCGGTCAGGATGACCGGTTTTTTGCAATGCTCTTCAGCCAGGTACCGTTCATGCTCCGATTGGAGATCCGTGCCCCACTCGACGGGATACTCAAACGTTTTGCCTGATTTTTTCAAGATCTCGACGGCCTCTGTATAGGTCAGATGAGCAAAGGGAGATGTTGCGACGTGCTGGAGGCGTCCGATCAATCCTTTTTCAACAAAGTTGTCGAAAAATTCCAGATCGGCAGAACATTTTTTCAGGACCGATTGGATGATGAACTTTAGATAGTTTTCGGCAAGCTCCATGTTGTCTTTGAGATCGGCAAATGCCATCTCAGGCTCGATCATCCAAAACTCGGCAAGATGACGCGAGGTGTTGGAGTTCTCTGCACGGAACGTCGGGCCGAAGGTATAAATGTCGGAGAGCGCGCATGCCATCGCTTCACCTTCGAGCTGTCCGGAGACGGTTAAATAGGTCGGTCGGTGGAAAAAATCTTGCGAGTAGTCGACTGCGCCGTCTTGCAGCTTAGGGAGTTTTGCAAGGGGAAGCGCCGTCACATTGAACTGCTGCCCGCCGCCTTCGGCATCCGAGCTGGAGATAATGGGAGTTTGGACGTAGAGAAATCCATGCTGCTGAAAAAACTCATGCGTTGAAAAGGCCAGCTGGTTTCTCACGCGCTGGACGGCGCCTTGCGTATTGGTGCGGGGTCTTAGGTGGGCGATCGTTCTTAAAAACTCAAACGAGTGCCGTTTCTTTTGCAGAGGATACTCATCAGCAGGACAAAGGCCTAAAATTTCAACGTGGGACGCTTTAAGCTCCAGCTTCTGTTTTCCGCCGGGGCTTTCGACGACTGTTCCCTTCACTCGCACGGAAGCGCCCGTGGTGAGATCTTTCGTAGTCGCCTTCCATAATAATTTGAAATCCGGCTAGCGTCGATCCGTCATTGATCTCAACGAAGGCAAAGTTTTTTTGGTCGCGCACGGTGCGGACCCAGCCGCAAATTGTAATGGTTTTTCCAAGCAGTTCGGATGTAATCGATTGAATTCTTGTCCTTTTCATTCGGCGAATTTCCTCAGTAGTTTAATTTCTTTTTTCCAGGTTTCGGGCCCTTCAGGGGTTTCCAGGTATTTCGGTAGTTCATAGAGATCGGGGTGCTCCATCATCGCTTTAAATCCTTTGATGCCGATCTCGCCTTCGCCAAGGCAGGCGTGGCGGTCGACGCGGGAGCCCAGCGGTTTTAGCGAGTCATTCACGTGGAGTGCATAAAGATGCTTGAATGCCGACCTGCCTGTCAAATTCAGCAAGAGTCGCATCCCAGCCTTTCCGGTCTCTGATATCATAACCGGCAGCGAAAATATGGCAGGTGTCGATGCAGACGCCGATTTTAATTTTGCGGTGAAGCTTTTCAATCAGATAACCCAGATGATCAAATTTATGTCCGACGGATGATCCTTGGCCGGCCGTCGATTCAATTAAGAGGCGCGTAGGCCCTTTATCAACCATAGATTCAAATTCCAAAAGGCTTTCAACAATCGTATCAAGGCACTGCTCAATCGTAGAGTCAAGCGCAGCGCCGGGATGGAAGTTGAGGAAGGAGAGCTCAAGCGCATGACATCTTTCGATCTCCCGCTTAAAAGCTTCCCTGCTTTTATGCAGGCCCTCAACATTTGGAGAGCCCAGATTGATGAGATAGCTGTCATGGCTCATCATTTTCTGCATGCCGGTCTCTTCAACCGTTTTTTTCCAGAGAGCGATTTCTTTCTCGCCAATCTCTTTTCCGCGCCACGTTTTTTGATTCGCGGTGAAAAATTGGATGGTCGTAGCGCCGATGGCCTGACCTTCGAGCAGCGCGTTATGCGCGCCGCCTTGCGCCGAGGTGTGGGCTCCTATGAGAAGCTTGTCTGGTGCCGTCTTTTTCACAAATCCTCTTTAAAAAAAGACAATAATAGAACATATTCTAGATCTTACGCAATATGTCTGAAGTTGAAATACAAAAACCTGCCCAAGATGCACCGAAAACAGTGATCAAATCGGCAATTCAATTTTTTTTTGGTACGATACTAAGTCGGTTCTCGGGATTTTTCCGGGAGGTTGCTCTAGGAGCATGGTTCGGAGCCACTCCGGTGCTGGCCTCTTTTTTTGTCGCCTACCGTTTTTCCCAACTCTTAAGGCGGCTCTTCGGCGAAAGCTCGCTGCTCTCCAGTTTTAGTCCCCACTATGAGCAGCTCAGATTACAATCTCCCGAAAAAGCAAATCAATTTTTTAGAGATCTGTTTGCCTCGATGTCGACTGTGTTGGGCGGCATCATTGTTCTTCTTGAGGCTGCACTTTTTTCATGGTGGAAATGGGGAGGAGCGGAATCCGGAACGCAGGAGATATTATTTTTAACGATGGTGATGCTGCCGGGCGTTCTGTTTGTTTGCCTCTACGCACTTTTCAGCGCGCTTCTTCAAACCGACCGAAAATATTTTCTCCCCAGTGTGGCTCCCATCTTTTTCAATCTTATTTTCCTGGCTGTATTATGGGCGGTGAAAGATTGGGATTCTAACTCTGCAGTCGTCGCGCTCTCCATAGGTGTGACAGCAGCTTTCTTTGTCCAGTGGCTGAGTCTCCTCATTTCAACAGGTTCTGTCTTTAAACATGTCCGATGGAGCGAAATAAAATTATGGACGCCCGAGCTTAAAAAAATGGTGTCGGCCATGAGCCTGACCATCATCGGCATCGGCGCTGTACAAATTAACAGCTTTGTCGACACGCTTTTTGCAAGATCGGCCGATCTCTCCGGCCCTGCCTATCTCTACTATGCGATCAGGCTTTATCAGCTTCCGCTGGCCCTCTTCGGCATCGCGATGTCGTCCGCTCTTCTTCCCCCTCTCGCACGAGCGCGCCAAGCCGGCGACAAAGAAAAGTTCATGTCGCTGCTCCAATTTGCGCTCCGGAGAAGTTTAAGCTTGATGATCCCGATGACCATCGGAATTCTTGTCTTCGGCGAGAGCATCGTCAATGTTGTCTACGGCAGGGGAGCGTTTGATCTTCTTGCAACGGTTGAAACAACCCGCTGCCTTTGGGGCTATGTTATCGGCCTTGTTCCTGCAGGCGCAGTCCTCCTTTTGGCGCCCGCCTTTTACGCCCAAAAAGATTTTAAGACGCCGCTCAAAGCATCGCTTATCGCTGTTCTCCTCAATTTCCTTCTCAACATCTTTTTCATTTATGGATTCGAGTGGGGCTCTGCCAGCGTTGCCGTTGCAACCAGCATTTCAGCGTTTGCCAATGCCGGCTATCTACTCTATGCCCTAACGAAAAAGGAAGGCTCTGCCCTCGACCCAAAAACCATTCTCATCACTTGGAAAGTGACGCTCTGTGCTGCTCTCTCCGGACTTCTTACAATGGCCATCGGCTATTTCCTCATCGGCGGAACCGTAGCCTCCTTTATCTTCGATAGCGTTATCTTCCAGTTCACCCGCAATCTCTTCTCCCAAGTCCTGCACCTCATCATCTACGGAGGCATGTTCACCCTCCTCTTCTTCTCCTATGCCTGGATGTTCAAGATCGACGAAGTG
>CAVTNO010000013.1:0-55997 GCA_963736155.1 uncultured Rhabdochlamydiaceae bacterium
AAGCTGGATTGGTTGTCGTGGGGACATCTTTGCGGTCCGCCGGCTGTGCCTCGCGCCACCGTATCGCGGCTTGCCCGGCCGTTGTCGCCGCGTCGATTAGGGCTTCAACATTGTCGACCATCAATATGTTTTACCGGGAGTTCTTTGCGGCAGGTCCCTCGATTGTAAACATTTACCATCCGCGCTGCTAGCGCTTTTGGGCACCGTCGACCGGACGTCATTCGGGTTGAAGCGAGTCCTACCAGTAGGTCGGCCACACGTACGAAGATGGGGAGTCGGTCGGTCGAAGATCTGATGCCGAAACGAACTGTGAAAAGGAAGTAATTCACGCCGCGCCAGGCAGCGCCGTGCAGAAGCCTTCGAACAGCAGGGCGACCGACATGGCGCCTGGATCGACCACGCCCAGGGAGCGTTCGCCCAGGATGCGGGCCCGGCCGAATTTGGCCCGCATGGTGTTTGTGGCTTCAGCGCCTTGAGCGGCCGCGGCGGCGGCCTGCTGCAAGGCGGTCTTGATGCCCTGTGCAGGATCGGCGCCTTTCAGCGCCGCCAGCGCGGGCAGGAAGGCGTCCATCATGGTCTTGTCTCCAATCTGGGCGCGGCTTAGCATTTGCAGCTTCGTGGTGCCGGCTTCGACCAGGGCCGCCAACCCGACGCCATCGAACTCGTTCCGCCCGGTCGCGCCCTCGCTCAGCCCCTTGAAGAAGGTGCCGAGCAATGGACCGGTGGAACCGGCGTCGACGGACATTACGGCCCAGGCAACCGTGGAGAACAAAGCCTTGAGGTCGGTGCCGGTGTTTTCGTTTACAGTCTTCTCCACGGCTTCCATCGCGCGCAGCATACTGATGCCGTGGTCACCGTCGCCCACGGCGCTGTCCAGGCGCGAGAGCATTTCGTGGCGGGCGCGAATCCTGCCTGCGGCCGCGAGCAGCATCTGGCAGATCTCTGAATATCCGATGGTCATAGTCATTGGTTACCTTTCTTGCGGTAAGTGCAGGCGTGGGGAACCGGGCTGGGGTTGGACAGTTCGCCAGCCACGAATTGACGGGCTGGCCCAGGCTTCCACTGGCTCACCTCATCGTCAGTGCCGGAGTGTGGCACGGGGCTTTCCAGTATTGCAGCAACTCGTCGTCCATCTTGGCAACGAACATCTGGAAGCCGGCCATTTCCTGGACAGTAAGATACTCGCCGACTGGCCACGGCGAGGCGAGATGCCCTTGGCGGCAGGACGGCGTGGATCGCGCGGTAGACGATGTAAAGCTCCATCAGCGTGGTGGCTCCGACGCCGTTGAGGATCAGCAGCAGGCGGTCGCCGGCGCGCTGATGGCGGCGACCAGGCGGTCGAGCATGATCCGCGCGGTTGCTCGTCGGCGCGAGCAGCTTCCAGGGGCCGGTGCCGGCTTCGCCGTGCTGGCCCATGCCGATCTCCATCTCGTCGTCGGGTAGTCGAAGATCAACTGGCCCGTGCCGGGGTGCGTGGCGGTTTTCATGGCCACCGCCAGCGTGGCCATGTTGGGGTTGAACCGCTCGGCAAGGGCATAGACTTCGTCCAGGTCCAAGCCCGCCTCGGCGGCCGCGCCGGCGATCTTGTAGAGCGGGATGCAGCCCACCAGGCCGCGGCGATCGGCGGCGGGCGCGGTGCGCCGGGGGCGATGTCTTCGTGCGTCAGCAACATGCGGGCGTCTGAGGCCCTGCTTCCTCGGCCATCTCCAGGCCAGGTTGGCGCTCAGCACGTCGCCGGCATCGTTGAGCACCACCAGCAGCACGCCCGCCGGGCGGTTGGCCTTCTTGAGGGCCTCGACACCTTCGGCGGGCCGGGGGCGGCGAAGATGTCGCCCACCACGCTGATAGTCCAGCATACCCTCGCCAACAAAGCCGCTCAAGGCCGGCTCATGCCCCGCGCCGCCGAGGGTAACGAGCGCGACCTTGTGTTCGGGCTTCGGCCGAACACGGCAGGCTGCTTGTCTGGTTTCACCGTGACGAGGTCCCCGTGCGCGATGGCAAAACCATCAAGCAATTCCTTAACCAGAGTCTTGGGATCGTTGATGAATTTCTTCATGGCCAACTGATAGGACTTTGCTTTCTCGACGCTCCGCAGCCCCCAGGAACAAAACGTCATCCGCATCGTGGACGTCAACAAACTGGCCTTGAACCAACTCGACGTGTTCAACACCCTGGTGCTCAAGTCAACGCGGGAAACTATTTTTCGCCGGGTCATTGCGGCCAATGATTTGACGCACAACGCCGGCTTCTACCTGGATGGCCTCCCTCCTTCCGAGGCGGGCGTCGTCTCGCAATTGGCCGCAGAGTCAAAGGCACGATGCGGCGCAACACGCGTTTGATTGACATCGTGGCCGTGCATTCCGCAAACACAGACGGCGCGCTTGCTGGCCGACAGCGTGGCCAGTCAATTCATCCGCCGGAGTCGAGGACCAGACCGCCGCCAACCGCTCCGCCAATGTTTCGCTCCTGGAAGAGGAGGACCGGTTGAAGGGCAATTCGACCGCTCCCAGCGCTTATTGCAACAATATCGCGAGGAACACAAGAGCGTTTCACTGGAAGACCGCAGAATCTGCGGACCAAAAACTGCATTCCCTGGCCCAGGAACTCAATGACGCCAAGGCCGAACTGACTCAACTCCGCGTCCAGCAGGAACAGGCCCGGTCATCCACCAATACAGACCTCCTGCTGGCGCTGCCGGCGGTCAAGAAGGACGCGGTCGTGGCCGGATTGCAGGAGCAAATCGCCCAACAGGAAACGCTCGTGAATTTTTATGCCATGCGGTACAAGGAAAAGTATCCAAAAATGATCGAGGCGCGGCAACGGCTCGACGAGCTGAAGCGCTCGGTGGCCGCCGCGGGATTGCAGGCGCGCTGGACTCTGGATTCGGTGGTCGAAGCCGCCCGCTCCAGGCGCAAGGACTGGAACGCGCCCTGGCCGAGGCTCAGGGCGAGTCACTCGCCTTGAGCAAGCTGGCCATTGACTTCAGCGTCCTTCAGCGCCAGGTGGATTCCAATCAGACTCTATACCAGGCCATTTTGCAGCGGCTCAAGGAAACGCAGGTTTCCAAGGGAATTGAAAAAACCTCCCTGCAAATCATCGAGCCTGCCGCCGTGCCGATCACGCCCTTCCGCCCCAATCGCCTTATGCTTCTGCTTCTTGGCTCGCTGGGCGGGGTGGCAATGGGCATCGGGCTGGCGCTTTTGATGACGCAGTTCGATCAGTCGGTCCAAAGCGCCGATGACGCGGAACAAAAGCTGGGCCTTCCCGTCCTGGGGATGCTCCCTTTCGACCGCCGACTGGCCAAATCGAACAGCGTCCTGGTCATGAATGGCGACTCCATCCTGGCCGAAGGGTTCCGCTCCCTGCGGCCAGCATCGCCATTTCCGAACGCCCGGATGAGCACAAAGTGGTCCTGGTAACCCAGTTCGGTGGATAGCGAAGGCAAAACGCTCTCATCCTGCAATTACGCCCTGTCGCTGTGCGCGGCAAAGTGTCCCGCGTGGTTATCATTGACTTGGATTTTCAGCGGGCCGCAATTGCAATCGGCCTTCGCCATGAAAGCCGGTGTCACCGGGGCTGCGGATTTTCTGCTGGGCCAGGCCACGCTGGCCGAAGTCGTCCACCCCAGCGGATTCGACAATTTGGATGTCATCCCCGCCGGGCGGCAGGTCCCCAATCCCGCCGAGCAACTGGCCGGGCCGTGGCTGGCGCAACTTTCCCCAGGAAGCCCGTCAACGCTACGATGGGATTATACTTGACACTGCGCCCGTCCTCCCGGTCGCGGACACTCTTTCGTTTGTCAGTCTTGCGGACATGGTGTTGCTGGCCGTGTGCCGGGCGTCATTGTCCGTCAAGACGGTGCAACGCGCCATCACACCGTCCTGGAACGCGCCGGCGTCCGCCTGGGCGGTCTGATCCTCAACCGCGTTCAGACTCGGACGGACTATTACGGCTATGCCTACAACAAGGAGACGCAGCCCGGCTCGCCGTCGCTTTTTGAAGTCCCCTCCCCGCGCGCGCTCAACACGCTGAGCAAGGCCGCCACACCACGAACAACTGCTCGATGGAATAAATCTGGAATGGAAAATCCACCGCCGCCTCCGCCAGACAGCCGATCAAACCCACTGAAGCCAGAACGACGAAACTGTTTCGGGCCGGCAAGTTGCCGGATTGGCCCGGTGAAAAAAACAAGGCGGCCAGGCCAACGCCGAGAAACGCGGAACCGAGAATCCCATAAGTCGCCAAAGTTTGCAGCCAATCGCAGTGCATTTGAACCAGCCACGGGGAATGAAGGTCCGCCCGGTAAAGAGGGTGCAAATGAGCCAAAGGCGCCCGGTCCGGCGCCAAGGAGCCAATGATCGGAAAACATGGCCCAGCCGGCTTTCCACAATTCGGCCCGCCCATGTGTGTCCAGGCCCGCTTCGGAGAATCGTCCCAGAAGCCCGCGCCCATTCAACGCCAAGCCCAAGATGATCGCTCCGCCCAACACTGTCAGCACCGCGACCCGCCGCCGGGCGCCCGGATATCATCACAAGCAGAAAGCCCGGGGCCAGCAACAGAATCGCCGCATCAATGACCGCCGCCAGCCTGCTCTCCCAAAGGAACGGACAAGCCGCCATCGTCAAGGAACAAAGCAGCAGCCAGCTTCGGCGGCCCAGGAGCCGCTCCCGCCGTTGCGCGCCGGAATACATGGACCACGACCCAGCGCCAGGGGCCAAAGGAGGCCGATATATTCCAGGCCGTTGCCACGATATGCGAACGGGCCGAATTGCTCCCGACCATTGATTGATATGCGGTTTGACCAGCCAAAGCAGTTCTTGCGTCTTATCCAGCCGCTGGAGCAAAGCGATCACCGCCAGCAAAAAGCCATTGGTGACCATGAACATCAACAACGCGCGCGCCCGCTTCGGCAACAGGCCGGCGGACGTCGCCGGTCCGTTCAACAGCCAGGCGCGGGTGGCCCAGAATGTTCCGGCCAGCGCCAGATTCTGCCAGAACGCCAGCCAACTGGCGGAACGATCATAACTGTGAGGCAGCCACGCCAAATGGGACAGCGGACGGAACGCGCCGCTGGAGGTCAAACGCCGATTGGGAATCGCGGCCGCGATCAGGCTGTAAATCAAAAATCCGGCCGTGGAGATGGCCGGCGACCGGGCGGTCCAGTCGCGCCCTCCAGGTGACGGAGACAAAGCCCATCGCCGCGCCAGCCAAATGATTCCGAGAATCGTCCCGAAAATGTCCAGCGTGAACACAGTCCACCGTTGGCGTCGTTCCAAAACGCCCACGGCGCAAAGGCGACAGAAGTCCAGAGCAACCCCGCTGTCATTCCATCGAACCGTCGGACGCGGGCTTCTTCTGATGTCAATTCTAATTGCACGGGAGCAAAAACCGGAGGCGCATTTCCATTGTGTTTAAATGACGGACGACCAATTTTCAATGACCAATTTTCAATCGCATAAACCTCTAAACCTTTCCCACGCGGGGGAAGCGCAAAACATAGCCGCCTGAAACTCAACTTATGAACGCTAAATACAAAATCATCATTCTGGCTCTCGCCGCGGCCTCCGTCGCCGGCCAGCTTCGAGCCGGGGAACAAGACAACCGCATGGAAATGGCGCGCTTCGTCGCCATCTCTCACGGACCGGGCACAATCCGCCCCGATTACAACGGCAAGCTGTTGATCGTCGGCAAGGAATACACCGTTGTGGCCCAGCCAAGGGCGGGAGGCCATTTCACCAATTGGACCGACGGCTACGAAACGGTCGTCACCAATTTCCCGCGGCTGACTTTCGTGATGACGACCAATGCCATGTTCATCGCCCACTTCGACAAACACGATTGGCCGCCGCGGACTCGAAGGCGCCACCCTGGCTGAGTTGCCATTTCTAGTGCTCGGCGCCATCAACGTCGTGCCGCCGACAAGACAGGCCTCCGCCCTTCAGTCCTGGATCACTGAAGTGCCCGTGTCGGTCCTGCCTTCGGTCATCTCCACCGTGATTATCGCGCATCCGAATCTCCTGTCTGCGGCGGTGAAAGAAGCCGTTTCGACGGCTCCGGCCCAGGCCTACGCCATCGTTTGCGCCGCGGCCAAAACGCCCGGGGCAAGCTTGCGCGACATAATTGCCGCCGCCTGCGCGGGTGCGCCGGGGGAATCCTACCAAATCGCGCAAGCGATTCTGGATGTCAATTCCAACGCCGGAAACGTCGTCTTGCAGACCATCGCCGCCAACGTGCCGCAATTGGCGCCGCTGATCGGCTTGTCGGGGAGCGGCAGTGCTTTATTAAGCCGGCAACAAACACTGGCCATTTTGTTGCAGGCGTTCACATCCTGTGGATGGCCGGCGAACCCCGCGCCGGCCAGCCAATGGCCCACGACTATTCCATGCCCTGATCGGCCCGGGCGGCCTTGCCTATTGTGAGCATTGCCCTGAAAAAATTCCTTAAGGACAACCGCGTCTGTGTCGCGATGGCCGCCTTGGGGGCCGCTCCGCTGGCGTGCCTGTTCCTGCGCGGCCTTTGGCAGCGGCCCGCCTACCGGTTTTTCCCGCTGGCCCTGGCGGCTGCGGTCATCCTGGCTTGGCGCGCCGCGCGAAAAATTGGAGCGGGGCCGCTGGCCGGCGCCGCCCGCGCCGGCGGCGCGCTGTCGGGAGTCGCCATTCTCGTTTTCCTGGCCGCCAATGCGCTCTGGTCTCCCTGGCTGGGAGCGGTCGCATTGCTGTTGGCTCTGGCCGCCGCGGCTGGGTGGATTGGGGGCGGCGGCGTTTTGAAACTCTTTCTTCCGTCATTGCTGATGGCGGCCTGTATTATTCCGCCGCCCCTGGGCTGGGACCACGAATTGACTGTTTGGCTTGGAACGGTCGCGGTCCAGGCCAGCAGTTGCCTTCTGGATTTTTTGAAGGTGGTTCACACATTGGAAGGAAACACCATTCTCCTGCCCGGCAAGTCACTCCTGGTGGCCGAAGCGTGCAGCGGCATCAACTCCGTTGTGTTGTGCGGCGCGATTTGTTTGTTTTACGCGCTGTGGCGACGCCGTCCCCTGCGCTGGCTGTTGTGGCTGTTGCCCATCACCTGTTTGTTCGTGCTGCTCGGCAACTCCATTCGGATCACGACCGGCGCCGCGCTGTATTATTATCGGGGCATTGACTGGTTGAGCGGATTTCCGCATGAGGTTTTCGGGCTGGCTTTGCTCCTTGGCTACGTCATTCTTATTGTCAGCCTGGATCAACTGTTTCTTTTTCTGTCGCCTCCACCGGGCGGGGAGGCCGCCGCTGTTTCCGCGGAGAAATCCACGCCGCCGAGCCGGGCGCCGGGTCTTGCGCGCAAGGCGGCATGGCTGATCGGAACGGTGGGCCTGGCGGTTTTCGCTGCCAGGCTTGTTTTGGGCGGCGTGCAGGTGGCGGCGCTTGTGCCCAATCTGGGCAGGCCCCGTGATTTGCAATTGTCACTCCCGCCGGGAGTCGCGGGCTGGCGGCAAGTCAAGGCCGCCCCGGACACCGCCCTGGCGGAAACTTTGGGAGTCCGTTCCATTCTCTGGCGCTTTGCCAGGGATGGCGCCGACGCGGTCGTGGCGGTGGATTATCCGTTGGAAGGCTTTCACAACGCTTCATCCTGTTACCGCAACAACGGCTGGCTGATCGCATCCGAGGAGCCGGCGGGTTTGACCGACGGTGGAGCAGCCATCCCCGCGCTAAAGGAAACCATGCAACGATCCGCCTGCCAGCACGCCATCCTCTTCCATGCGGTGCTTAACGAGCGCGGGGAGTGGCTCCTGCCGCCGGCCCGGAAAAGCACGTTTGCCATCCGTTTGCAAGGGGACGATCCCGCGGCGCTGCAGACCAGTTATCGTATCCAATGTTTGACTGGAGCCTATGCGCCGGTGCCGCCGGAGTTGGCGGATTCCGTCCGCGAACTGTTCTTTCAATCCGGCCGGCTGCTAAGGCGGCAACTTATCAGCCAATGCTCCAAAGCCCGCGGCCCGTGGATCTCTCCATTTACAAAATCAACGACTGGTTCGCCGAGCGTCCGTGGCGTTCATTCTGGCGGACGGTTCCCGCCTTGCTGGCCGGGGTTTTTATCACTCGCGCTGCTGGCGGCGATCGCAGCGAAGCCAAGCGGAACGATGAACCTTCGCCAGGAGTATCGGCGCATCGCCGTCGCGTCCATTGGCGCCGGAGATTATGAAAAGGCGCGAGTCGCCTGCCTGCGCGGGCTTTCAATGGCCGGCAATGATCGGGCGAACTTGGAGTGGCTTTTTAACTTGTCGGCGGCTCTCCACGGGCTTGGGCACCAGTCCGAGGCGGCGGCCTTGCTGGCAGCGGCCCGCGCCGCTTGACCATCCCGGTTACGTTCGGGCGCACCTGCTGGTGGCGCAATCGCTTTTGAATTCCAGCAATCTCACGCTGGAAATGATTCGCACGGCTGGAAAACACTTGCAGAACGCGCTCGCGTTGGACCCGCAATCCATCGAAATCAAGGAAATGATGGGCCGTTTCTACATCAACACCAGCCAGCCGGCCAAGGCGCGCCAGAAACTGCTGGAAGTTTACCCCTCCCACCGCGAGGCGGCCCTGCTGCTGGCGATGATTGACAGTGCCAGCCAGAACCCGGTCGAAGCACGGACATGGACCGACACGGCGGTGGACGCCTTCCGCAAGAATCTCCGGGACCTCAGCCCGCAGGACAGCCCGGCGGATCGTCTCGGCCTCGTGCATGCGCTGCTAATGGAGGAAAATTTTGAAGAGGCCGCAAAGACGTTGGAGGCCGGTTTAAGCCTCCGCCAGGAAAAGTCCTACCGCTCCGCCATGAGCGAGGTGTGCGCGCTCTGGGCCGCCAAGCTGGCCGGGGCGCCGGGAGACAACGCCGAGGCGCAATTGCGCGTGATCGAAGAAGGACTGGCCGCCGCGCCCGAAAGCATGAACCTCGCGCGAAAATTGATCGAGCTTTCCCACCGCCAAGGCCCGGTTGGCGACCGGGCGCGCAGTCTGGTCGGCGCGCGACTGGCCACACCGTCCAAGGATCTGGCTGCCTGGTGGCATTTCTTGCTGGCGACAGACTCCCGGCAAGCCGGCCGCGCGGCGGAGGCTCGCCGTCATTTGGAGGCGGCTTACGGCCTGGCGCCGGAAATTCCCGAAATAGCCAATGACATGGCCATGAACCTTGCCTGCGGCCAGACACCGGACTTGTCGCGCGCCTTGCGCATCATCCAGCCGCTGACGGCAAAATTTCCTGACAATACAAACTTCCGCGACACGCGAGTGCGGATCGCATCCTTGCTCACCCAGGCCGCCGGCCGGGGGCAACAAAGGAGGGCCGGTGACCGCGCCCGTGGAGAATATTGCCGGGAAAAAACGCGCTCGCTGCAAATCAGGCCGCGTTCACTGCAAAGTCCTGTTCATAAGTAATGCGCGAATTATGTTACAGGCGGAAAATGAAAGATTCACGCATGAATAGTAAATCGAAAAACAAAATGAAAATGAAAACTCCAGTCATAACAGTCTTGACAGCCGCCCTTGCCCTAAGCGCGGCATCGGCTCGCGCCAATTGTTCCGTCAGCGTCACCTTGCCCTCCAGACCCTCGGCCGGGTGAGAGGTCAGTCTTTACTTCAACGTCACGTTCAGCGGGGGCGGTTCATTCACCTACGTCAACCAGAACCTCTGGGCTGCCGGACGGATTCAACAATCCGCTTCTTGGAAGCAGCAGCCGATTCAGTTCGATGACGATTGAGTCCCGCTTCCACCTTGAAGCTCGGTTCCGGACAGTCCTATTCTTCCGGACACACCTACCAGTTGACCGTGGATTGGACCGTATCTCCAACCACGCCGGCGGGGGATTACGGCATTTATTTCAATCTGTTCGCCAATCAGCCCAACGGTTCGCGGGCCAACGCCGGCGCAACGGATAACGTCAATATCCAGCCCGCCAGTGTCCCGAGCCTTCCCAGACAATGGCCGGTTCCCTGGTTTTCGGGTGTGGCGCGCTGGTCCTTGGCGGACGCCGCTGGTTGAAAAAGCCCGGCGTTGCGGCCTGAACCCATTTCGGTCCGGAAGAGTGGCAGCGGCGTCCCAACGCTGAATCTGGAAGGCCGGGGCAAAAACGCCTCTGCCACTATTGATGGCGGAAGAAATTTTTCCCGCGCCCGACACAATTTTGCCGTTGCTTTCAGACTTGCTCTTATAGGTCAGCCGCGATGCGGTGGTCGCGCGGCATCTGGACCTGATCAATATCAATTTCGATCTGCGTTTGCTGGCCGAGGAATTCCAGCAGCAGCGCGACCCGGTCCTTGCACGGCAACACACGGCAGACAATGCCCTCGGTGCCGCGCATCGGAACCAGACTCGATCAGCACGCGGTCGCCAATCCTCAATGGGTGTTCGACCATCATCGCTTCACCCGCCCCAAAGGACGACTGCAATTGCTGGATGACTTCATCGGGAACGATTGGACAGTGGTTGCCGAAACGGATGAGACCGGAGACGCCAGATGTGGACGGACCGGGTCTGGTGCCGCAAATCGAATCTGCAGGAACCCGGGAAAGAGCGGTTCGGTGATCCACCGCCCGCGGCGGCGTCCCGTGCCGACGGAAGCGAATGCGAGGCAGAAACGATTCCACTTTCTCAAGCTTCTTCAGGAACGTGTGGGCGAACATCTCCCGTCCGGGCTGCGTGCGCACACACAACCAGGAGATGAAACTGGCGGAATCGTCCGCCTGCGCCGACACGGCCCCAAAAGAATTGCTCATCGCCAGCAAGGTACTGGGATCCCGCTCCAAAGTCCACCCTGCTTTCGATGAGGCGAAGGAAAAATGACTAAACCGTTCCCGTTGCGTTACTCATTGCCTGCCCTTCTGTTGTTCTGGGCGGCACATTCGCTTGCGCTTTGATTGCCGACGCCATTTACAACGCCAACAAAGTCATCGAGCACCAGGCCCGCCGGCAACTCAAGGCGATTGGGGAGGGCGCCGCCGCCCGTTTACAACAGGCAACCCCGGATGTCCGGGCCTGGAAAACGGCGCTCTTGGATTGCGATCCACTCCTTCTCCAAAGTTCGCTTTACGACCAGTCCAACCGCCTTGTCACCCGCGCGGAATTGCCCTCAAGCTCCGGCCACGGCACGGTGCCGACCCCGCCGGACGATCCGGCCCTGCTCAATGCCACACGCGCTAGCGAGAGCATCCAAATCCAGGCAAGTCAAACAGGCGACGTCCTCGCCGGAGCGTTTCCTGCCGGCAAGGCTTTGCCCGGCGCGGTCATCTGTCTGCAAATGGATTTGCGGCCGAAAAGGACTTGCAACTGCTCGATAATTTTCGGCGCGCCGCCATGATTTGCGGCCTGACACTTATCCTGGTAGCCTTGTCATGGTCCTACTTGAACCGCAGTTTTACGCGGCGAATGGCCAGCTTGATTGCTGCGGCCCGTGATTATGCGCTAGGGGACCTGTCCCGGCGGGTTTCGCTTACGGGCCGCGACGAGTTTGCCGAACTGGGCCTGGCTTTCAACCAGATGGCCGCGCAAATGCAGACGCGCACCCAGGCGCTGACTGACAGCGAGGAGCGTCACCGGCGCATTGTCGAGACGGCCTACGAGGGCATTTTTGTCATTGATGCCGCCCAGCGCCTGAGCTTTGTCAACCGCCGCCTGGCGGAAATGCTCGGCTCAACCATTGACGCCGTCATCGGCCTCCCATTGGGGGATTTTTTGTTTGAGGAGGATCGGGCCGGCCACCAAAGCCGCATGACTCGCCGCCACCTCAGTGAAGCCAGCCGGTACGAACGCCGTTTGCGCCGTCTGGATGGCATCGCAGTCTGGACCATTATGTCCTCCAGCGTCCTGCGCGACGCCTCCGGCAATTTCATGGGAGCCATGGGCATGGCCACCGACATCACCCAGCGCCGGGAACTGGAATTGCAATTGCGCTCAACCAATAGAATGGAAGCCGTCACGCAACTCGCCGGCGGAGTGGCTCATCAGTTCAACAACATTCTCACCGTCATTATGGGCTACGCGCAACTGCTCAAAAAGTCTCCAATCCTCGGCCCCAACGAATTGGAGATGGCGGACGAAATCTCCAATACCGGCAAGCGGGGGGCCGACCTTACCCGCCAGTTGCAGATCTTAGGCCGCACCGAGCCGATGCAATGCCTTGAATTCAATCTCAATCAGATTCTGGCCGCCGCCCTTGCGCCAGTCCGGGAGATTGCCGGCGCCAAAATCGCCGTCGAATTGGAGGGCGATCCCAATATCCCCGGCATTTACGGCGATGCTGGCGGGCGGCTTCGGCAGGTGATCGAAAACCTCGCCGCCAATGCCCGCGATGCCAGCCGCACACTCCGAGCCATCGATTACAAAACGGGCAAGACCGTGTGGCGTCACGATTTCCCCGAGCGGCGGCACTGCGGGCTTGCTGACCACTGCGGGCAAGCTACTGTTCGCCGGCGATAGCTTTCAACACCTAATCGCCTTCGATCCCGCGAGCGGTAGAATTCTCTGGCACACAAACATGACTGGCAGCATCGCCAACGGACCCGAAACGTACCTGCTGAACGGCAAACAATACCTGGTCGTTGGAGCCGGCGATAGCCTCGTGGCCTACACCCTCGCCCAATAAGCTTTTACCGAAAGTTGCTGAGATCGCTACTGCTCGCGCAGCAGGGTTGCCGGATCGATACGAAGTGCGCGTCTTACTGGGCTGGCCACGGAAATGCTTGGCAATTCTAGCCGGCATCAAGACGTTTTCAAGGACGGTGCACTCTTCAAGCAGGTGATACGCCTGGAATACAAATCCAATGTGGCTGTTTCGAAGGAGCGGGCTTTTTTGGGGAGTTGCAACCTCGCCGCAGATTTCGACGGTGCCCGATGTCGGCTCTTCCAAAACGCCGAGAAGATGCAGGAGCGTCGTTTTGCCTTCGCCTGATTTGCCGACGATGGCGATGGTATCGCCAGGGTAGACTTCAAGTGAGATCCCATCCAGGACCGTGGTCTCTTGCGGAGACTTGAATGTCTTTGTCAGGTTTGTAGCTTTAAGGATCGCGCTCATTCGGACCTCAAAATTTCTGAGGGGCTGAACTTGCATGCTTTTCTGGCAGGGATCAGTCCTGCGACAAGCGACAAAATAGGTGTGATAATCGCGACAAATACAAGCGCTGAAACGCTCATCTCAGAGGGGAGCGATGAACCGTAGAATGCGGCGTTGAACGCAGCGTGCCCCTGGAGGAAGCTTAAAAATTTGACGATCGAATCGAGGTTTTTGAGAGTCAGATATGCCGCGCCGATACCAATAAAGCTGCTGACAAGCCCGATTACGGCCCCGCAGCCGCCGAAGATGATCGCGATGCTTTTTTTAGAAGCGCCGAGCGCTTGCAAAATGCCGATCTCCCGTTTTTTATCCTGAACGAGGAGTATCAAGAACGAAATAATGTTGGAGCACGCGACAATCAGGACGATGATTCCCAGGAATGAAAAGAGGTATCTGTCGCTTTGAAACTGCTGCATCAAGTCTTTAGAAAATTCATAATCATGGAAGGTGGTGATTGTCCAATATTTACTGATGCCGGCGTTGTTAAACTCGTTCTGGATCTCGCTGGCCAGCTGTTTTGTTTTGGTCAGATCGTCATGCCAAACGCAAAAGCCCATGCTCGCCGTCTTATCAAAATGCTCAATGGGGCTTGAGGTGCGGATCATATGGACGAGGTCATCGGGAGCGAGGATGCATTTGTTGCCGACGGACATCACACCCGGATCATAAAATCCGGTGACAACAACTGCAAGCCTTTGCTCCTGGAGCGATCCTGCAGTCGAAGCATGGTATTGGATCCAGCCGCGGTCTCCGAGCCTTACACCCGTATCATAAAATCCTTTGGCAAGAATAATGCCGCGCTCCTCTGGCGTTGGAGAAATTTTACTCTGATAGGAGCCTTTTGAGATTTCGAGATCGTTAAAAGAGGCAGGTCCGGCGAGTTTAATTCCACCCACGGTTCCTTCCAGATCCAAGCGGATATCGGAAATTTTTGAGGCTCTGGAGAGAGAATTTTGAGAAATTTTTGCTTTCCATTCGCACGGTTTAGTCAGAACAACCGGAGCGTGGACCGGCTGACGGTTCCAAAAGAGCTGGGTTCCTTCACGCTTAAGAGTTCCTTTTTCAGGATGATTAGACTCTCCGATCGCAACCGAGAGGACGCGTCCGTTCGAGACCAGCGCTTTTGCAGGCATGGCCTCTCCATCGGGCAGCATTTCGATCGGGACATGCCAGGCAGAGCCTGTTGTTTTAACGCGGTCAATTTTGAGCTGGGTTAAATACGACTTGATGGTTCCGTTTTTCACCGACTGAAACAGCATCTGCTGAAGATCGGCCGGCGTTGGAGGGATGATCAGATCGCTCACATACGTGCTTCCTTCAGGATAGGAGCTTAAATACGATGCCTGCGTTAAAAATGACTGCGTCTCTACTCCACGGGGCGTTTGACGATTCAGCTGTAGCCTTAAAACAGCGCCGCTCATCTCGAAGGGGGCCGTTTGCGCATCTGGGATTTTCTTAATAATATTCGAAGCGATCATCACCGGATCGCGCAGCGTTCCATCCGCCTCTTTTTCAGGCAGGGGCCAATAGCCGGGAGGCGTCTCATCCACAGTGGGATCGTACAGGTCAACACCGGGCTTTTTAAGCTTTTCGCTTAAACTTCGCGGCGTGTATCCCGTCTCTTGGCTGATCGTATCTGCAAGGTAATAGTACGAAGAAAAATATTGCTCCGTCGGCGTGATCCGGATCGGAGCATGGATTGACGTTAATTTTTTAAGCCACGTCTTTTCAATCCCTTCCGTCACCGATAAAAAGAGCAGCACTAGCCAGACAACTGCTGAGATGACGCCGACCGATAGAAATGCAATAAGCGTGACTGAGAGCTGTTTTTTCCTGGGAATTAGATACTTTCGGAGGATCGAAAGCTCAAACACAGTCCTACTTGGCTTCTTTAAAAATGACGTGCTTCTTGAGACGTTTGTCGTACTTCTTCAGTTCCAAACGCTCCGTTGAAGTCTTTTTATTTTTTTGAGTCCAATACACTTCAGGACTCTCGCTGCTTTTAAGTTTTACGAATTCGCGTGCTGTTTTTGCCATATACCCTCTTATAAAAAGAGTTAGTGTATCAGATTGAGGGGAATACGTGGAAGAGGTTCCAGATCAAAAGAGTCACTTTTTTGCCCTTTTCGATGAAAAAGTTGATAACCCAGCCCCGCAATCATCGCCGCATTGTCAAGAGAAAGCCCCTTTGGAGGGAATATGACGGGCACGCGGCTTGCCTTGAGAAGATCTTTTAAACGATTATTTTGAGTGACGCCGCCGCCTAAAATAATCATTTTGCAATCAAAAGCGTCGACAGCGGCAAGAGTTTTTTTAACAACGTCGCCCAAAGCCGCCTCTTGGAATCCCGCCGCGATATGCGGCTTATCCGAGTCCGGCACCACCGAAGGAGCTTTCCGGTCGCAGTTCTGACCCTTCAGGGTGTAAAGAACGTTCGTCTTGAGTCCGCTGAATGAAAAATCCCAAGGACGGCCTTTGACTACGCCTTGTTTGAACGGGTACTTCTTCGGATTGCCCATGAGTGCCATTTTTTCAATTTCAGGCCCGCCCGGATAAGGCAACCCCAGCATCACAGCCACCTTGTCAAACGCTTCGCCCACCGCGTCATCGACCGTACTGCCGATCTGCTCATACCGTCCAAGTTCATGGATCTTGACCAGGAGCGTATGCCCGCCTGATACCACAACCCCTAAAGCCGGAAATTCAACCTCTTGATCCATCATCGCCGCATAAAGGTGCGCCTCAACGTGATTGACGCCCACAAAGGGACATCCCCACGCATACGCGAGTCCTTTGGCAGCCGACAGCCCCATCAGCAGCGCTCCAATCAGCCCCGGCCCGTGCGCGACGGCGATCAGCCCAATATCATCTTTCTTGAGATTTGCTTTCTTCAGCGTCTGTTCAATGAGAGGAAACAAGATATCAAAATGCCTGCGGCAGGCAAGCTCCGGATACACCCCGCCATACCTCGTATGCACATCGATCTGGCTGGCAATCGTCTGCGCCACGATGGTCTTCCCATCCTCGACAATAGCCACCGCCGTCTCATCACATGTAGATTCAATGCCTAAAACTTTCATTCGGCCAGCTTCCAGACTTTGCCATTAAGAGCAGTGCCATCGCCGCCTGCCAGGATTTTTTTAAGCTCGGCAATACTATTTGCAGGCGCCACCAACTTTCCCTGCTCGTTCGTGAATTGACCAACGTTAAAGAAACGAGGATGTAATCCGAAATCTTCCCTTTGACGTTGAGACCACTTATCAGCATCTTGTTTACCAAGAATTAGAAGGCTAGTTGCATTTTCATTTTCACATCGTAATTTAATGGCAATATTAGGATGGTTAGAACCTTTGGAAGTAAATTTCATAATCGGTGCGTTCAGATCTTCCGGTTTTGAAAGCTCTTCTTTAGAATTCTCAAGCACAGGCAGTGTATCGACATTAATTCCCAGATTGCTGAAGATTTCTCTAATCGCTGGACTGAATCGATCATCTGCAGGAGATGTTTCTACTGTTGTCGCTGCGGCTATATGTTTTGGGTGATCCATATAAGGAAGCGGGCAGTCATAGTTGGTAACAACTTTGTCTTCTTCGAAAGCGGGCCAGTCCTTTGGTATCGAGAGTCCCTCAGCATCGAATCGCAGGACTATGTGGTTGTATAAATCTCTCAGAAGATGCCGTTGGTCAACAGTGAGGTTATTATAAAAAATATCAGCATAGGGTGTATTAAGATTGTCGCTTGAGCCGGTGTAGGTTGTGAATCCGTTTGCGTCTATGTTAATGACCCCGGCTGATCGAATGGCGTGATAGAGGGAAAAGAAATCCAGTATCGTAGCCCTGTAGTAGTGATCATCGCTGCTGAGAATTTGTTGCCGTGAATCTTTTTCAATTGTGGTGAGCTCGTCTAAAGCGAGAAAAGCGAGGCAATAAGCGGCTTCCATTGTTTTTTTTGCTTGCTCAAGCGTCGATGGGTTTTGCCAGCTTTTTTTGATGATAGATTCTTTGAGCAGAGTCTTTTGCTCATCGAGCACACGGGCGAAAAACAACATGTTTGTATCGCTGGGTTGTTGGACCTTTCCACCTAGCTGATTTGTGAAGTTTTTGGGAGATAGTCCCTTATTCAAAATAAGAAGAAGAGTGTGATCAAAAGCTCTTAAACCCGCATGAAAGCTAGGGCATTTACTCTGGTAGACGCGGGTTTGAGAATTGTTATAACGAATTTGTTTTGCATCAGACGTTGAGGAGTCTCGGGTCAGCCACAGAAAGCCGCCGTAGGTCGCGATAATAGCGATGCCCACCATAGAGGCTTTCTGCCATAGGGGAATGCTAGGGCAAAGCGGATGGCGCAAGTGCCCCCAAACTGTATGGGTACAGGAGCTGAGAGCCGGCAGGTGTGACATAGGTCCTCGTTTGTAAAAAATTTGAAGCTATTTTACTATGAATAAGAAAATATCTACAAAGAAGAAAATTCTTTAATTTTTATGATAAATAAATTCTTGTCAGAGCTAGAGGCTAAGGGGACCCCAGAGAAGGCCTTAGCGGACCAAAAGTACCATAAGTCTAAGCGGGTTCATTTTGGGGTGCCTGTGCCGGAGAGCCGCAAGCTGATCGGCGAGTGGATTAAAAAAGTGTCTGAGGAAGAGCTTTTTAAGATGGCCGAAGCTCTTTGGAGGACGGATCTCTACGACCCGATGATCTGTGCCACGATCATACTGTCGCACCGGAAAATAAAACCGTCTTTGAGGCTGTGGAAAACTATCGTTCGATTCTTAAAAGACGTCGACGGCTGGGCGCTTGAAGATCAACTGGCGCATGCCGCCTGGAAATGCATCTTAAACGATGAAAAGCTTCTGGATGAAGTGGAAACATGGACGGAGCATCCGAACTTTTGGATGAGAAGGGCCGCGCTTATTTATACGCTGCCGTATGCCAAGCCCGGAAAAGATCCCGAAAGGTCTCTTAAGTGGGCCTCCAAATATGTCGCAGATCCTGAGTGGTTCATTCAAAAAGCAATCGGCTGGTGGCTCCGCGACCTCAGTCAGCATAATCCAAAGCGTGTTCTTACCTTCTTAAGAAAATACGACTCAAAGCTCAAATACGTCGCTAAAAAAGAAGCTACGCGCAAGATGGCGATCTGACACTATTCCTTTTCAATTGGACGGCCCATAATTTCCCATAGCCTATTGTGAGCATCAAAGCCCTGGCCATCCTTGATAATGTTTAGCAAGTTCGTGAGATTGCCTAGTGAATTGTCCGTTTTTCCATTTTCTGTAAAAAGTAATTGAATATCATCCTTGATAAAGAAGCTAGGAACCCTTGCTCCCTCCTGCCCCTCCAGGACCCATTGTGTCCAAGTGTGAAGTCTGTATTTGTCTGCCGGAGCAAGAAAAACAACATGTTTAGAGTTGCTTGTTTTGTGCTGCATTTTAATTGCGAAGAAAGGTTTTCCATCGTGAATGCCTTTCATGACCCAGTTACTCATTCTTTCTGTTGTTATTGGAAATTCTCCCCTATAGACGGGTAGTGTATCTACCGTTAAGCCGCTTTCGACAAGAAGTGTATTTAGTGCCAGTCTCATCTTAGGAGTTATTAAATCTTTATCCAAAGGAGTTAATGGGCAACTGTAAGTTCCGTGTATATCGTCTAGTTTGAAACCCTCAAAATTTACACCACCCAGCTTAGTGATAAGCTCATTGTATAACGTTCTAATTTCAGGAGTGAGCGCATCAGAGTCGATATTATGACCGCCCAGATAAGTTATCGTCTTGTCTTCACTTGTTTCAATGATGCCAGAGCTACGGATCACATGGTAGAGAGAAAGGCAGTCACGAATGACGGGGCCAGCATAATAGTTTTCATCGAATAAATTGGGTTTTTCATCCAATGTCAGATAGGCAAGCACATAGGCAATTTGCATTGTCTTTTTTGCCTGAGGTCGAACCTCTTCTGAGTCCCAAGAGCCATGCTGAAGCTGCTCAAGGAGCATCTCTTTTTCACGTTCAAGCAACTCAGCAATGAAGCGTATCGATTGATTTTTGGGTTTTACAGCCTCTTTGAATGTTAAGTTATTTATGCTTGGAGTTATGCGCCATTCAGTCATCTTAAAAGCTGCTTTCGCTTCAGGTGATTTTGGGATTTCTACTCCAAATAATTTAGGCTGGCTTACTACAGACCGCGTGTTGAAAAAACCTCTTGAATAAGCCCATAAGGCAAGGGCTAGGACAGGAATGGCGATGGTTGAGACTTTTTTCCATAGCGGCAGGCTAAAGCAAAACGGGTGAAAAATGTGTGAATGAGTACAAGAGCTGACGGCTGGCAGATATGACATAGATCCTCGCAGGTTAAAATATTTGCAGGTATTTTAGCAGATTAGAGGGAATATGGTACATGGGGAAATAGGCTGACAAGATCTGTTCAAGCAATTACTTTAATTCATAATTGATATTTTAAATAATTTTGTTTGTTTTAATGAGTTGATAAAATAGAATTATGATTAAAATAAATCGAGGTTTTTTAGTGTTATATCTATCATTGTTAGGTGCAGGTGCAGCATTAGATTATTACTACGGATCTCCATCACGTGTTCAATCGCCTCCGAACACGATCGAAAGAGTGGGGACTTATTTAGCGGTGCTGGAAATCGGTAAGCAAACGATTTCTCTCGTGAATAGAGGGATGAAATTCGGTGTCCGCACGATGAATGTAGTGGATCTATCTTTTTCTCCTAAGTTTGTAGAATCTTCGGTCTTTCTGATTGGATCTATTGGGATTGCATGGTGGAAATATAAGCCTGTTGCAGGAGACTACGGCTCACAGGCGGCAGCAGTTGGGAAGTCGTTGCTTGCCGGATCAAAAACCATCCTGTCGTGGTTTCACATGATGAAGGGCCTGTCCAGGCTGGCAAAGAATGACGATCCTCCTGTCTTAGAGCTGGCAGTAGCAGTAGCGATGATCGCAGGCAGCCGCCTTGCAAGCGGACTAAATGATCATCAGTAATTATTTTAATCTAGGTGTTTTGTTTAATAATTACTTCAAGCTGTAGTAAATATTTTATATTGTCTTAGTGTATATATAATGCTATAATTATTAATAGATTAAATATAGGTTTTACATGCAACTTCTTCCTTTATCCTTAGCATTTGCTGGAGCCGCAATAAATTATTTCTACCCTTCATTAAAGCCACGGGAAAGCAGTGATGCGGCCCCGAGCGCGGATTCATATTTAGTCATGATAAAAACATCACTAGAATACGGGAAAAAAGCGGTTGTACAACTAAAAGACAGTATGACTTTAGGAATCCGTACGTTTAACGTACTGGAGATCTCTTTTTCATCGAAGTTTGTAGAATCATCGATTTTACTGATAGGAACCGTTGGGTTGACGTGGATGAATTTTAAATCTTCTAAAAAAACCCAAAGCCTTTTCTCAAAGGTAACTACAATTGGAAGTTCATTACTCTCCGAATCAAAAATGATCCTCATCATGCATGAAATGATGAAGGGTCTATCCCATCTGGTAAGAAGTAAAAAGCCCCCAATTAAGCAGCTGGCGATTGCCGTAGCTATGATCGTGGGAAGTCACGTGGCAAGTAGATATTCTAAGTAAGCTTGCTGGCTGCAGCTTCGTCGGCGATCCAGAGGGCCGGATGGTCTTCGGTGCCGACGAGCTGGCAGGGAAGATGGGGATTGGATGAGAAGACATGGGCGAGTATGTCGGCTTTAGGGGCGCCGAGGACGTAAAAGACGGTGTTTACGGCGTCATTGATGGCGTCGAATGTGAGCGTCATGCGCCATGTTTTCTTTTGCGGGATGTAATTGGCTGCGACATAGCAGCCTTTGATGGTGAGAGCTTCGGTGTCCGGAAAGAGCGAAGCGGTGTGTCCATCGTCTCCCATGCCGAGCATGACGAGGTCGAGCGTGCGTCCTTTCAGGACGGAGCGTAATTTTTCTTCATATTTTTTGGCGTTAAGCTCGATTTGATCTTCCGCGACCATGCGGTGGATATGGTGGGGTGTGAGGAGCATTTTTTCAAAGCCGGCCTTCATGGCCATTCCAAAATTGCTTTCGGGATCGGTAGGAGGAACGGATCTTTCATCGCTCCAGAAGAGGTGGATCTTGTCCCACTCGATTTCTTCCATGTAGGGAGGCTGAGAGAGGAGCTCGTAGATGGCTCTTGGGGTCGAGCCGCCGGAGAGGGCAACGGCAAAAAAACCGTGGTCCTGGATGGCGTTTTGGCAGGCCGTTGCAAAGTGCTCTGCGGCGTAGCGGAGGGCGGCTGCATGGTCGCCAGGAATGATGAGCTCTCCGTTCATGATGTGCCTTTGCATAGATATTCGAGGACTTTGGTGTAGTGGGTGCTGGGATCCGGATGGTAGATGAGGTTGACGAGGGATAGGCCTGTTTGCGCTTTGGAGAAGATGAAGCGGGAGGGGATGTCGCACTTTTCTTCGTCGCAGATGATGGTACGGACCTGGTGCGGGTGTTTGGGGTCTCTACTGAAGGAATAGTGGTACTGGTCTTCACAGAGGATGTCCATGGAAATGACGGTGCCGGGGGCGAGCTCTTTGTTTTGGTGGGGAGAGAGCGTGATGGCGGGGGCTTTGTGGTCCCAACCGAGGCAGGTGATGAGCCATGCTTTTAAAAAGAGCGCCTGGATCTGTGTGTGGCAGAAGAAGGGGGTTTCGAAGTTGTTATAGTGGATCTCTATTTTCTTTGCGCTGCGAAGGGAGGCAAGGCGTGCAGGGGAGTAGAACGTGGCGGCGAGGAGCTCGCGCCAGTTTTCGGTGCGGGCCCAGTTGAGGTCGGCGACTTCGCGGTTCTTGGCTTGGGCAAGAAGTGTTTTGCAAAAATCGGGGAGGTTGTCGGACACTTCGGAGTCGTAGAGGAGGCGTGTCGACCATTTTTGGAGCTCTTTTAGGAGCTCTGGGTGGTAAGTCGGCTTTTCTGCCCACAGAAGGTAAATGGGAAGGTCTGGAAGGAAATGGGGCAGAATCAGGAAGGGTATTTTGTAGAGAAGGGAAGGGGGAGAGGCAATTTCGATCATGTCGCAGGCGATCTCGTCGTTGCCGCCGATACCGGAGGCGGCGGAGACATGCAGTTTGATCTCATTGATCATGTCGATGGTGGTGATGAAGATGACTCTGCACGGGAATCGTTTGATGACGTTGTCGGTGATTTTTTGGACGTATTCCCTTCGTGCGTTATCGGGAGCTACAACGATGAGGTTGAAAAGCGCAGCGCGCATGGTGCCGGTGCCTTCCAATCGCTGCCATATTTTATTGAGCTCTTTTGTGAGGTTCAAATGAGCCTCCAGTGTCTTCCGTCTTGTTTTAAAAGTTCATCCGCAGAGTCGGGGCCCCAGCTTCCTGCAGGATAGGGGGAAGGCGCATCTTTTTTCCACCAGTCAAAGACGGGGGAGAGGAGCTTCCAGGAGAGCAGCACTTCGTCTTGCCGCGCAAAGAGCGTTGAGTCGCCGAGGATCGCGTCGCAGATCAGCCTCTCATACGCTTCCGGAGGCGTTGTTCCGAAATAAGAGCCGTATTTGAAGTCCATCTTGACGGGTTGGATCGGGCTTGCGGGTCCGGGGACTTTGCAGTTGATTTTGAGGGAAATTCCTTCGTCGGGCTGGATTTGGATGACGAGGACGTTCGGGTTGTTTTTACGGTGGCTGTTTTGGAAGAGGACGCCCGGGGGATCTTTGAAAGTGATGGCGATCTCGGTGGAGCGTTTGGGGAGTCTTTTTCCCGAGCGCAGATAAAACGGAGTTCCCGACCAGCGCCAGTTGTCGATGTGCAATCTCAGGGCTGCATAAGTCTCAACAATGGAGGTGGGAGAGACATCTTTTTCCTGACGGTAGCCTATCACATCTTCACCGTCAACGAGGCCGGGGGTGTATTGGCCGTGGACGACGTCTTTTTTCTCGAGAGGACGGAGGGCTTGCAGTACTTTCACTTTTTCATCGCGGATGGCGTTGGCGCTGAGAGATACAGGAGGCTCCATGGCAACGAGCGAGACGAGCTGCATCACGTGGTTTTGGACAATGTCGCGCAGAAGCCCTGCTTCTTCCCAAAACTTGCCGCGTGTGCCGATCCCTAAATCTTCGGCGACGGTGATTTGAACGTGGTCGATATATCTGTTATTCCAAAGAGATTCGAAGATGGAGTTGGCAAATCTGAAGACGAGCAGGTTTTGCACGGTCTCTTTGCCAAGCCAGTGGTCGATGCGGAAAATTTGGTTTTCACCGAGATATTTGAGGAGCTCTTGCTGCAGCGCTTCTGCTGAGGTAAGATCATGGCCGAATGGTTTTTCGATGATGATTCTTGACCAGGGTCTATCTTGACCCTCAGGATAAATGAGGTTTTCTTTTTTGAGTTTTTCGCAGATGGTGGGGAAGTAACTCGGAGGTGTCGCGAGGTAGAAAATGCGGTTGCCTTTGGTGCCGAGGCGATGGTCGAGGTCCTCTAGGCGTTCATTCAGTTTCGCATACCCTTCTTCGTCGTGGAATTCCGACATATGGTAATAGAGATGGTCTTCAAAGTGCTTCCAGAGCGATTCGTCGATCGGCTGCGTGCGCGAAAACTTTTTGACGGCCTCTTCCATCTCTTTGCGGAACTCTTCGTCGGTTTTAGGGCGTCTTGCAAATCCGACGCAGGCAAATTGCGAGGGGAGCTGGCCTTCTTTGAGGAGGTTGTAGAGGGCGGGAACGAGCCTTCGGGAGGTGAGGTCGCCGGTGGCGCCGAAGATCACGACGATGCACGGCTCGGTAAAGCGGCGCTGATTTTCTTCATAGAGGGGGTTCATATAAAATCCTTTCGGTCCAGGTATGATTGTAAAATGATAACGGCAGAGAGCGTGTCGGACATTTGGGCGCGCTCTTTGCGGCGAACGCCGGCGTCTGTCAGCGACCGCTCGATGAGGGCGGAGGTGAGCCTTTCGTCCCAGAGCTCAACGGGAAGCTTGGTGCTCTCTTCTAAAGCTTTGGCGAATTTGCGGGCGGCCTCGGTCATCGTGCTGTCGCCTCCGCGCAGCGTCAGAGGAAGTCCGACGACGATTTTATCTATGGCGCCTTCTTTCTTGAGAAGCTCCATCAGTTTTTGTGCAAAATCAGGTTTATTGTGCAGCATGCCAAGCGAGCGTGCAAGGATGTGCCGCTCGTCTGAGACTGCAATACCGACGCGGACTGTTCCAAAATCAAGCCCAACAATTCTACCCATGGTGATGGCCATGATATTTGATTGCAGCCTCAATAAAGTCTTTGAAAAGGGGATGGGCGCTATTGGGCTTTGATTTAAATTCAGGATGGAATTGGACGCCGACCATCCATGGATGGTCTTTGACTTCAACGATCTCGCAAAGTCCCTGTGTAGGTAGAATTCCTGTGATATTGAGTCCTTGATCCTGGAAACGCGCTTTAAAAGCGTCATTGAGCTCGTACCGATGGCGGTGCCTTTCTGAGATATTCAGCTCACCATACGCTTTGGCGGCTTTGGAGCCGGCTTTCAGCTCGCAGGGGTAAGCACCCAGGCGCATCGTGCCGCCCATGTCTGCAACGCCTTTCTGCTCGCTCAGAAGTGAAATCACAGGATGGGGAGTTTTAGGATCGATCTCGGTTGAGTTGGCATCGGGAAGTTTGAGCACATGGCGCGCAAATTCAACGCACATCACTTGCATGCCGAGGCAGAGGCCGAAGTAAGGGATTTTATGTTCTCTGCAATATTTAGCGGTTAAAATTTTGCCGATCCATCCGCGCTCTCCGAATCCTCCGGGAACTACGTAGCCGTCGCAGCCGCCGATGTCAATTTTTCCGTCTTTCACGATTTTATCCGAGTCAAATGTGCGGATCTCAAGGTCGGCTTTATTGGCGATCGCTGCATGCATGAGCGCTTCAAACACCGATTTATAGGCATCTTGATGCTGCATGTATTTGCCGACGATCCCGATCACCACTTTTTTCTTCGGGTTTTTGAGATCATAGATCATCTCTTGCCACGCTTTCAGATTGGGCTCGCGTTCAGGGAGCCGTAAAAATTCAATCACCTTTGAGTCGACTTTCTGTTCATGCAAGCTCAGCGGCACTTCATAAATTGAATGCTCGACATCGACTTCATCCATCACAAAATCTCTGCGGACGCTGCAAAAGAGGCTGATCTTGTCTTTGATGTCTTCGGAGAGATGCTCTTCGCACCGGCATAAAATCATGTCGGGGATGATTCCGATGCCGCGCAACGTTTGCACGGAGTGCTGCGTCGGCTTGGTTTTCACTTCCCCGGCGGCTTTTAGGTAGGGGACGTAGGTGAGGTGGATGTTGAGGCAGTCGGAGGGTCTTTCAAGCCTGAATTGACGGATCGCTTCCAAAAAGGGTAATGATTCAATGTCGCCGACGGTTCCGCCGATTTCAATCAAGACAACATCGGTATTCTCTTCGATGTGCGCCGCGTCCAAAATTCTTTTTTTGATCTCATCGGTAATATGAGGGACGACTTGGACGGTTTTCCCTAAATAATCGCCGCGCCGCTCTTTTTTGATCACCGTTTCGTAAATTTGACCTGAGGTGGCGTTTGAGGCTTTTGAGATGGTAGCGTTAGTAAACCGGTAATAATGGCCGAGGTCCAGGTCGGTCTCTGCGCCATCATCGGTGACGTACACCTCGCCGTGCTGGAAGGGGTTCATGGTGCCTGGGTCGACATTCAGATACGGGTCGAGCTTTAGCATTGAAACTTTTAGTTTGCGTGCCTCGAGCAGCATAGCAATCGATGCGGCCGTTAAGCCTTTTCCGAGAGAAGAAATAACTCCCCCAGTAACAAAAATATATTTTGGCGACATGTCTCAATTGTAGGAGGTTGTTTCCTTTTCTTGCAAACGATCAATTGAAATCATGTGAATTCTTCAACTATTTGGAATTTCCGAATAGTTCAATTAGTCATGTAATTTCACTAACACATTAAACGTGAATGACTTAATGTTTTATGCTCGTCCCCCCAAAAATGCAATTGCGCTTTTGGGGGGACTTGCAGTATGATAAAAAGGGAGCGACAGAATTGCTTTAACCACTTTGGGGGGAAGAAGTGAAAAAATTTATCGGGCGGGAAAAAGAGTTGGAATCCCTAATGGGGCTCCTCCAAAAAAAGAGTGCCAGCCTGGTTGTCATTCGGGGGAGACGCAGGATTGGCAAAAGCCGTCTGGCCAGCGAGTTTGCAAAAAGATTCAAAAAAGCCATCATTCTGACAGGCATTCCTCCAGAGGATAAAGTAACCGCCGAGCAGCAGCGCCAGGAATTTGTAAGGCAGGCGCAGGCGCTGCATCTTCCTTTATACCGGTCGGATGACTGGGGAAATATTTTTGATGATCTAGCTAAAGTGACCAAAAAAGGGCGCATGCTGGTTGTTTTTGATGAAATTACTTGGATGGGATCCAAAGATCCTACTTTTATGCCAAAGCTGAAAACTGCATGGGATTTGCATTTTAAAAAGAATGACCAACTGGTCATGATTATCACAGGTTCAAACTCGGTATGGATTGAGAAAAATATTCTCAGCAGTACAGGATTTTACGGACGGGTGTCGCTTCGAATGGCATTAAAACAGCTTTCTCTACAGGAATGCAATGCCTTTTGGAAAGGATGGCCTGGCATTGTTAGCGCGTATGAGAAATTTAAAATTCTTTCTGTAACCGGTGGGATTCCTCGATATCTTGAGGAATTAAGACCGGATCTTAGCGCTGAGGGCAATATTCAACGCCTCTGTTTTGATGCAGAAGGATTATTGTTCCATGAATTTAATCAAATATTTCACGATTTATTCCAGAATAGAGGTCCATTTTATAAACAAATTGTAGAGGTTCTTGTCGATAGACACCTTTCAATGTCTGAAATTGCAGATAAATTAGATCGATCGAAAGGTGGAGATATCAGCGAATCTTTAGGAGAACTGACTGAAGCTGGCTTTATCGCTAGAGATTTTACATGGTCGCTAAAGAACAGGAAAAAATCTACGATAAGCCGCTATCGTCTAAGTGATAATTACTTGCGGTTTTATTTAAAATATATTCAACCTCATTACGAACAAATTGAAGCCGGCAAAATAAGAAAATTACCACCCGGCTGGCATTCCATCATGGGATTCCAATTCTGAGAATTTAGTTGTCAGCAACGGAGATATACTTCAACAATTACTTGGAATTCCTCCAGATGAAGTGACTTTTGCTGCACCGTACCTTCAATCGGCGCAGATTCGTCGTAAAGGCTGTCAGATTGACTACCTGATTCAAACACGTTTTAATTGTCTTTATCTTTGTGAAGTGAAGTTTTCTCAGGGTAAAATAGGAATGGAAGTGATTCATGAAGTAGAAGATAAGATGCGTGCATTACAACTTCCGATTGGCTTTTCAGTCCGCCCCATATTGATTCACGTTAATGGTGTTGATGAAAAAGTCATTGATAGCGGTTTTTTTGCCCGTATTGTTGATTTCTCAGAGTTTTTTTCAAGTGTTGCAAAGTAATCTTCTATAGGTAAAAATTGGGATCAGCCCGTTGGCGCTATATAAAATTTCAACAAGTAGAATTAAGTGATGGAAGAGGACAAGAAGCTGCGTATTCGCAACAGCACTGCCGAATTTCTAATATTTACCGGACAGGCAGGCGAGGATAGTATTGAAGTTCGTGTAGCGGAAGATACGGTCTGGCTTACACAGAAGCTCATGGCGGAGCTGTTTGAGGTCAGAATTCCAACGATCCATGAGCATTTATCAAATCTCTACGCCCAAGGAGAAATCCAAGAAAGGGCAACTATTAGGAATTTCCTAATAGTTCAAAATGAGGGAGGGCGTGAGGTCTCGAGAAATATAGAATTTTATAATCTGGAAGCTATTATTGCAGTGGGTTTTCGGGTCAATTCAACACGCGCGATTCAATTTCGGCAATGGGCTACAAGTGTGCTGAAAGACTTTGCAATTCGCGGTTATGTGCTTGACAAAGAGCGGCTTAAGAATGGGTCGTTTTTTAGTAAGGAATATTTTGATGGCTTGCTGGAAGAGATTCGTGAGATTCGGGCAAGCGAGAGAAAATTTTACCAAAAAATCACAGACATCTATTCCACTGCTATGGATTACGATGCAAAGGCCGAAATTACACAAACATTTTTTGCTGCGGTACAGAATAAGCTCCATTTTGCCATTCACGGGCATACCGCTGCTGAAGTCATTGTTGAGCGGGCAGATAGTAGAAAAGATAAAATGGGCCTGACAACCTGGAAGAACGCTCCTCATGGAAAAATCCTTAAGCCTGATGTCATCGTTGCGAAGAACTATCTGACTGAGAAAGAGTTGAAAGCTCTAGACCGTTTTGTAACGATGTATCTTGATTATGCTGAGGACAGGGCGGAACGAAACATTCCGATGACAATGCATGACTGGGCCGACAAACTCAACGCCTTTTTGAAGTTTAATGAAAGAGATATCCTCGATCATCCGGGCAAGGTGAGTAGAGAGATGGCAAAGGCGTTTGCTGAAAGCGAATTTGAAAAGTACAGGATCGTTCAAGACCGCCTATTTGAATCTGATTTTGATCGGCATATGAAGAAAACACTTGAAGAATGCAAGGCGACAGAAGTGGTTGCAAAGTAATCTTCTATAGGTAAAAATTGGGATTGAGCACGTATGCTAAACCGAGGTAATTTATGGTTAGTTTATTTCAGCTTTTTTCTATAGGAATTGGACCATCGAGCTCCCATACGGTAGGACCCATGCGCGCAGCGCACATGTTCGCCACTCATCTACAAGATACATTTGGGCTGGAGAACATCGGCAAAATCACTGCTGAACTTTACGGATCGCTTGCGATGACGGGGATTGGGCACGGCACTGATAAGGCGATTCTGCTCGGGCTTGAAGGGGAGACGCCGGAAGGGGTCGATCCGGATCTCGTGGACGACCGGATATCTCGCATCAAGGAAGAAAAAAACATTTATCTTTTAGGCTCCGAGCAAATCGATTTTGATCCTGCAGCGGATGTGATTTTCCACAAAGGCAAACGGCTTCCGTACCATTCGAATGCGATGCGATTTAAAGCGTATGACATTAAAGACAGCCTGCTCGTTAATCAGCTCTATTATTCCGTGGGCGGCGGCTTTGTTGTTCCTCACGAACATATTGAAAACACAGGCGTCGATGAATCCGTCGATGTAATGCCTTATATTTACTCCACTTGCGAAGAGCTCCTGACGCACTGCCGTGGAAATAACATGATGATCTACGACATTGTCATGGAAAATGAAAAAGCGCTCCGGACAGAGGCGCAGGTCCGCAAAGGCATCCTCCGCATCTGGGACGTGATGAATAACTCGATGGAAAGAGGCTACGTGCAAGAGGGGATTTTACCCGGCGGCCTTGAGGTCAAGAGACGTGCGCCTGATTTGTACCGTCAGCTGACGAACCAAGGGAACGTCAACGATCCGACTGAATTTATGGAATGGGTGAGCCTCTATGCGCTCTCCGTCAACGAAGAAAATGCAGCCGGCGGACGCGTCGTCACAGCACCAACAAATGGTGCTGCAGGAGTGATCCCATCGGTCATCCGCTACTATTTAGACTTTACTCCAAATCCCACAGAAGAGGGCATTATCAAGTTCATGCTGACGGCCTCTGCGATGGGCGTGCTCTATAAGATCGGCGCTTCCATCTCTGCCGCCGAAATGGGCTGTCAGGGAGAGATCGGCGTGGCATGCTCGATGGCAGCTGCCGGCCTTACTGCAGCGCTCGGCGGAACGAACGAACAGATTGAAAATGCAGCCGAGATCGGCATGGAGCATAATTTAGGCCTTACCTGCGATCCGATTGCGGGACTTGTGCAGATTCCTTGCATTGAACGGAACACGATGGGCGCCATCAAAGCGATTAACGCCTCCAAATTAGCGCTTCGCGGCGATGGCACGCACCGCGTCTCTCTTGATCAGGTGATCCTGGCGATGCGGCAAACAGGCGAAGATATGAAAAGCACCTACAAAGAGACATCCGAGGCAGGCCTGGCATTTCATGTTCCGGTGAGTGTTCCTGAATGTTGATGCTTTCTGATTTGCGACGGCTGTACAAGCCTAAAATTCCTTCGCTCCTTCAAAAACCTGAAACGGTTGCCTTTGAAAAAATCTCAACGCTTCCCATCGATTCTCAGATCGAGCCCCATTTTGCACTGACAAAAGGTGCGCAGGCCCTCAAGGGGATCTCTGCTCCGGACAGCAACTGCCTCCAACCAAAATAGGCGTGGTGTTCTCCGGCGGTCCGGCCCCGGGCGGACACAATGTCGTTGCCGGTATCTTTGATACGCTCGAGCAAGGCCAAATGATCGGATTTCTGGGCGGCCCCGGCGCTATCGTGTCAGGTGAGTACAAAGAGCTGAGAAGAGAAGAGATCGACCACTACCGCAACCAGGGAGGATTTGATCTTCTGGGCTCGGGCAGGACTAAGATCGAAACTCCTGAGCAATTTCAATCGGTTTTACATGTTGTCAAAAAACTGAAGCTCGACGGCCTTGTCATCATCGGCGGAGACGACTCGAACACCAATGCTGCGCTTCTCGCCGAATATTTTCTGAAAGAAAAGTCGCACGTCTCCGTGATCGGCGTTCCTAAAACCATCGACGGCGATATTCAAAACCCGTATGTGCCGATCTCATTCGGCTTTGACACGGCTGCAAAAGTCTACAGCGAGATGATTGGCAACTTATGCAGCGACACTCTTTCATCCCTTAAATATTTCCACTTTATCAAGCTCATGGGACGTTCTGCCTCTCATCTGACGCTGGAGTGCGCTTTAAAAACCCATCCCAACTTCACCCTTATCTCCGAAGAGAAGAAGCCGTTTAAGACCGTCATCAAAGAGCTGGCTGATTGGATCGAGTCGCGCGAGAAAAATCCGTACGGCGTAGTGCTCATCCCTGAAGGCCTGCTCAGATCCAAATTGATTTAAGTCCCGATCAGATTCCAGGGAAAGCCCGAGAAAGATTCGCACGGCAACGTCAATCTCTCAATTATCGAGACTGAAGTGCTTCTCATAGAGGCTGTCACCGAAGAGCTGAAAAAACGGTCCTTTAAAGGCAAATTCCAGCCGCTTCCCCACTTTTATGGTTATGAAGGCAGATGCGGCCATCCTTCCAATTTCGATGCCAACTACAGCTACGCTCTTGGCGCTACAGCCGCTCTTTTAGTGATGCACCGGCACACAGCCCTGATGGCGTATGTCAACGGCTTTAACCGCCCTCCTGCAGAGTGGGCGTTCGGCGGAGCGCCGCTGCCGCCGCTGCTCAAGATGGATGTAAGAAACGGCGCGCTCAAGCCCGTGATTGATAAAGCGCTCGTCCATCTGGATGGAAAGCCGTTTAAAACCCTGCAAAAGCACAGGTCTGAGTGGCTGAAGCACTCTTCCTATCAAAACCCCAGGTCCGATCCAATTTGAAGGGGATCCGGCTCTTACCGACTCAATTCCCTGAATCCTGCAATGAGAGACTTTTTTGCCCAGTTCTACTACCGGTACAAGGTGCCTTATTTTGAGTGGAAAGAGCAGAAATGGGTACCGCGAGCAGTTTTATCATGACACGGCATTCAAGGCTCTCGATGAAGAGCTTCTTGATTCTCCGAATCCGTTCCACATCGCAAAAGTGTTCCCGTATGGAGAGACGCCGCTGCGCGTGCTTTACCAAATGGCAAAGGCTGCTGGCTTAAAGCCGACCGATCATTTTGTTGATTTAGGCTGCGGTAGAGGACGCGCTGTCTTCTTCCTCTCTCATTTCTTTGGCTGCAAGGCAACCGGCATCGACCTTACGGCCTCATTCATCGCTAGAGCGAAAAAACTGGCCAAGAACCATCGAATCGAAAACGTCTCATTCATATGCCAAGATTTCATGAATTATGATTTTAAAGATGCGACGTGTGTATATCTGTATAATTCGACTCATTCGGATGTGCTGCAAAACCGGCTACGAAATCTTCCCGTTGGTTCGCGGGTCATTTCCGTAAGCGAGCCGCTGGAGCTGAAGTGGGATCAGGTGGAAGAGGTTACTGGCCAGTTCCCTTGGGGTCAGGGGACGCTTTATCTGCACGGTAGGACTTCCAATAATCAGCCAGCGTCTGTCCTTGTCCAATAGCGCTATTAATCACCACACTGTAAGAGCCGTAAATTGTAAGTGAGCTTACATACCAGGCCTCCCAAATCTGCCGCAATTTCTGAGCTGTTGTTGAAGGGGCGTTCCATGCTGTTTTTTCTTTTCGATAGGGGAAAAATTGTCCTTCGATATGTCGTCTATTTTCAAACAGGAACATTGAGTAGTTTTATGGGTATTACGTTTATCACAGGATTGTTTATAGGCATAATAGGGACTCAAATCTCCGTTAAGAAAGCCTAATGCAAGACCTGCTACTGTCGTTTTGAATGAGCATCGAAGCTGGACTGCAAGCACAGATCCGGTTAGGACAAGATTAAAGCACTTTGAATAAAATCGAGATGTGTTTGAGATCTCTGGCAAAGGGTCGGTTTGAATCAACGAATTTGTATCTCCATTCAGAGCTAGGTGTAGATTTTTGAAAACCTGGAATCGGTCTCTAGAGGCGTCTACAATTCCGTATCCAATAAGATCGTGTCCATACTCTAACCCTTTATTTTTCAGGTGGAACGCGACTCGTTCTTTAAGATCTAAGGGAGCCTCTTTATGATAGGGAAATCTTCCATCCAGGATGAAATAATCGCCCATCGTAAAGTTGCAATCATCCAGTGTATCTAGCGCTGTTTTTGTCCAATCAGCTTCTATTAATCGGTTCTGATTGATCTTATTTTCGTTGTAGACAATTTTTTCGTTTTTATTTTGAAAAATCAGCAATTTAAAATAGCCCGCCGCTGCGGCATAAGTCGCATAGGTTGTGGCTAAAAACAGGACGCACGTCGTAAAGCTAGCGGATTTATCAACGGTATTCACATAACGTTTATACTGATGGCCATAAGCTGCGATACCCGTTGCAATTGCAAAATCGTTGATGTAGGGGATTAAGACAAGATTTTCTAAAAAGGGGAGGTAAATGCAGTACGGCTGCATTTTTGGAGGGATATATCGAAAAAGCGCAAAGCACGCGGCAACGCGGAGTGTTTCCTTGGCAACAAGATACGCCTTTGCCTGAGGAGTTGCTCCCGGTATGGCATGAACTGCCTCAGAAATCTGCTGTGATAACCCATTAATCGTCATTTTCACCCTGATATTGTAAATATTATATATTAATTTTCAATTAAAAGTATTGTAAAATAAATTGTTATATTATAAATTGAAGATGGAACCTGTTTTAAAGAAGTTAGAATAATTACTTAAAACTCGTTTTTAAGTAATTAGAACTTGAGGAGCATATCCTCTGACTGAGGTCTCGACCGGCCCACTTGTGTAATTCACAAAGGCCGATCCTAAAAGCTCAAGTTAAAATAACTTCTATCCTCTCTATGTTACTGACGGCCTCGACACCAGTTGTTGCTAGTTTGCCCAGGGCATAGAGGGGTCTTTTTTCTAACCAACCCCCAATAAAATCTTAAGTTAGTTTAGCTCGGAGCGAGGAGAAGTAATCGAGCCGTTTTTTCATTTCACGTTCAAAGCCGCGCTGGACGGGCTGGTAGTAGGAGGGGCGGGGCATGCCTTCGGGGAAATAGTTTTGTCCGGAGAAGGCGTCAGGTAGATCATGGTCGTATTGGTAGTTCTTGCCGTAGCCCATGTCTTTCATGAGAGAGGTGGGGGCATTGATGATCCATGGCGGAGGAGGTTTTTGGTTGGAGGTTTCTGCGGCAGCCTTGGCAGATGTGTAGGCAGTGTAGGCGGCGTTGCTTTTGGGGGCAAGGGCCAGGTAGATCACAGCTTGCGCAAGTGCGAGGTCGCCCTCGGGAGATCCCAGCTGATCGAACGCCTGCCACGCCTGGAGGGTGATCTGGAGAGCTTGAGGATCAGCAAGGCCGACATCTTCAACGGCCATGCGGACAATGCGGCGTGCCAGATAGGCAGGCGACTCGCCGCCTTCTAACATGCGCGCAAGCCAGTAGAGCGATGCGTCGGGGTCGGATCCGCGGACCGATTTGTGAAGGGCGGAGATGAGCTGGTGGTGGGCGTCATCCTGCGGGTCGTAGAGGGCCGAGCGTCTTTGTACGAGATTTTGGAGGCGGGGGATGTCGATTTCGCCTTCTGCTCCTTGGAGGTTTTCAACGAGGTTGAGGAGGTGGCGGGCGTCTCCCTGAGCCATTTGGATGAGAAGGGTGCGTGCATCAGCGGTGAGTGCAAGCGCGCCGATTTTCTGCTCGCAGCGGGCAAGCACTCGGGTGAGATCTTCATCGGTGAGGGCTTTGAGCTGGAGGACGCGCAGGCGCGAGAGGAGCGCTTTGTTAAGGGCAAATGAGGGGTTTTCCGTGGTAGCGCCGATCAGGATGAGGGTTCCATTTTCCAGATAGGGGAGGAAGATGTCTTGCTGCGCCTTGTTGAACCGGTGGATCTCATCGACGAAAACGACGAGCCTTTTTTGAAGCAGGGGATGGCTTTTTTGCTCTTCGATCAGTTTTTTTAAGTCGGAGACGCCCTGCATGAGCGGGCTGATGGGATAAAACTGCGCGTCGAGCGATTTGGCATAGAGGCGCGCGAGGGTGGTTTTGCCGCAGCCTGGAGGCCCCCAGAGAAGGAGCGATAGAGGCCGTTTGGCGCTGATGAGATGGGCTAAAAATCCATCGGGATGAATGAGATGGGCTTGTCCTGCGATCTCATCCAGAGATGCCGGCCTGAGTTTTTCAGCAAGGGGTACGCTACTCATCTTTAGAAATCTGGTTTTTCCATGAAGGTTTTCTGAGCTGATGGATGATCAGCGGAATGCCGCACATGATCAAAAGTCCGACGACCAGAAAGATTTCATAGAAGAAGAGATTGCCTGTCACGATCTGGCCCGGTGGAATAAATCCGATGAAGATGGCAAAGAGTGAAGCGAGCGTGCCCATAAGCACCAGGGTCCAAATCCCGAACTTTCCGAAGGGGACATGGTAGGGACGGTGGACTTTGGGATGCGTGTAGCGGAGTTTCAGGGCTGAGACGAACATCAAGATGTACATGATGAGGTAGCTTTGGGCAGACAGCGCGGTCAAAATCCAGTACGATGCGCTCACGGTCGGCATCTTGAGGATGACAAAGGAAACGACGGTGACAATGATCGCCTGGAACATCAGCAGGTTGGTCGGCACCCCTTTTTTATTCACTTTTTGAAAATAAGGAGGGAGGTTGCCGTCAGAGGTTGTCGCATAGAGGCCTTTAACTGGGCCGATGATCCACGCGTTGACTTCCGCGACGGCTCCAATGACCAGCAGAATAGCCATGACGGGAAGAATAGTGGCCATATGATACCTGTCAAAGAATTTACCGAACGCTTCGATAAGTCCCGAGACGAGGCTGATCTCCGATTTGGGGATCACTATGCCAATTGCCAGCGAGCCGAGCATGAAGAGGAAGAGAGTGATGATGGCGGCGATGATAATGGCTTTGGGGTAATTTTTCTGGGGCTCTTTGACCTGGCTGGCGTGGGCGGCGGTCACTTCGAGTCCTGCAAAGGCTAAAAACATCCCTGCTAGAAACACCAAGTTGTTAATGTTGCTGGGAGCGGGAATCACAGAGCCCCAGTCGAGAGAGATTTGGGACGGGTGCCCCAGGATGATCCACGAAGCGCCAAGAGCGATAATAAGCAGGCCCGGCAGGATCGTTCCAACGATAACCCCGAGCGTCGAAAACCAGCTGGAAGTTTTGATCCCGAGATAATTTAACAGCGTCATACCCCAGAAAGAAACCAGTACGACGGAGAGGACATAGACTTTATTCTCGGCAAGTGTCGGACTGATGACGTAGGCAAGCGTTGAGGCGACAAACGAGAGGATGACCGGATACCATGAGAGGTTGTGGGCCCATTGAACCCAGACAGCGAAAAATCCCCAGCGGTCTCCCAAAGCTTCCCGTATCCACACGTAGACTCCGCCGGTTCTCGGCCAGCCTGTGGCAAGTTCTGCTGAGATCAGCGCGCACGGTACCAAGAACATCAGGGCGACGATGACGAAGTAAAAAATGGCGCCGAGGCCATATTCCGAGACGAGTGGGAGGTTTCTGAGGCTTGCCATGACAGAAACGTTAAGCATAGCCAGAACAAACACACTGAGAACGCGCTTATTTTTAAACATCTACCCAGCTTAATTAATCCGAGGGCAAATTGGCAAGCTCATCTTTATGCTGAGAGAGCCAATCAATTATATCGTGCTCGTCGTAGATCGGCTTTCCATTGACAAACAAACAGGGGACATACTTTTGTCCGTTGATCAGAGGAAGATCATCTTTTGCCTGCGGATCTCGCGTTATATCCTTTAAGGGGATGGAAATGTGCTCCTTCCTCATATAGGAGAGCACTCGTTGCGAGTGCGGGCATTTAGGAGAATAATAGAGAGCAATCGATTGGATCTGCGGCTCTTCGGCAGATGCTTCAGATATAAGTGCGGGTGAAATGTCACCCAAGATCAAAAAAAGTGGTATAATAAACATAACACCAGGTTTTAACATGGTTCAAAATGTACGTCAAATAGATTTTATTAAAAAATTGTCTTTACAAAGTAATTAATTACACGTAATATAACAATTAGGGCTTGCCCTAAACAATGAGGAATAAAATGGCTAAGAAAAAAACTAAGAAAAAAAGAAAAACTGCAAAACGTAAACATATGCGTTCTTGCCGTTGCTGGTAAGACTTTCTTCTCGTTAGAGAAGATCGCATGAGAGAGTTTTTAATTAAACTCTCTTTTTTTATTTCTAGTATTTCTACTATGAAAATCATGTTATTTTTCTATTAGTTTCAAAATTTTAAATAAAATTGTTTGCAAATTAAAATAATATTTATTACATTGCGAATTGTAGGGAATATACAGGTGTTTAGCTTCCCATAGGGGATTTTAAACTAGGCCTACAAATTAACATGGAGTAAAAAATGGCTAAGAAAAAAAGAGCACGTAAATCTTCTCGCAAAACTGCGAAAAGAGCGAAAAAACGTACTACAGCACGTCGTTCAAAAAAAAGAGCAGCTCGATAAGCTGATCTTTACCTAATTTAGTCGAGCAAACCTTCGGGTTTGCTCGATTATTTATTTCTTAAAGATGCCTTCCATGACAAATTCAGTGATCGGTTTTCTCCCGCTGGGGACTTCTTTTGCCTGCAGCTCCGGAGAAAGTGTCTCCTTAGGGGCTGGCTTGCCAATCGCAATCATGGCATGGACGGTATAATCGTTTGGTATGAGAAGCTTCTTTTTGGCTCCCTCATAATCAAACCCTTCCATTCCGTGTACGACCAGGCCCCTCTCATGCCCTTCGAGCGCCAGCGCCATCCAGGCGGCTCCCGTATCAAAGCTGTGAGTGACGGACGGCTTATCGTTATGATAGAAGTTGTTTTTGGAGAGAGCAAGGACAAGCGCGCTGCTATTTTTGGTCCAGCTTTGGTTAAAGGGGGCTTGCAGATCATGGAGCGTCTTCCATGCATTCGTGCCTCTCAGCCCATAGATGAAGATCCACGGCTGGTTGTTGTAGCTCGAGGGCGCCCACCTAGCGGCTTCGAACAGCGGAAAGAGCTCATCTTTTGTCATGGGCTCTCCCGTCATGGCTCTAGGAGACCATCTATTCAGGATAAACGAAGAAATCGGATAGTCGGCCTTGCGGCCTAAATCATGTTTTTTCATAAAATCGGACTATGTATAATATTTGGCATGAAATCAACAACATTATTTTTAATACGGCATGGTGAGACCGATTGGAACGTCTCCAAACGCGTTCAGGGACACTGTGATATCCCTCTAAATGAAAAAGGAACTGAGCAAGCGCGTCTTTTGGGAGATGAGCTAAAAGACACAACATTTCATGCAATCTACGCGTCGCCGCTTCTAAGAGCTTATCAGACGGCTCTGCATCTGACCTCCAAAGATCGAATTATCACAGATGCAAGGCTTAAAGAGACATGTTACGGGATTTACGAGGGGCTTCAGTGGAGCGATTTTTATACAAAGGTGGGACGCCACTTAGAGCAGTACCAGCAGCTTCCGGTTCAGCAAAAACTGCTCTTCAAGTTTGACGACTCGGCTGAAAGCTATTTTGAGGTCTATACAAGGGCCAAAGCGTGCCTTGATGAGATTGTCTTAAAACATCCGGGCGAGCAAATTGCCGTTGTGGCCCATGGAGGGCTCATTAAGAGCATCCTTTCAACTCTGCAACATATCGAGCCTCGAAAAATTGAAATCGACAACACCGGTTATGTTGTAATGAAAGCAGACAAGACACAATATGCGCCTATCCATTATTGTGGAATTAGGGGGGCTAAATGAAGGTTGCGATAATCGGATGCGGTGTCATTGGAAGCGCGCTTGCCCATCATTTTTCTAAAACATCTTCTGTGTTCTTATGCGATCGAACTTTTGCCAAAAGCACAGCGCTTGCCAAAGAGATCGGAGCTGAAGCTGTAGAAAGACCCGAAGCTGCCATCCAAAAAGCAGATGTCGTGATTCTTGCTATCAAACCAAAAGACCTAAAAGCTTTTGCACAAGAGGCGAGCAGATTTTTGAGGCCGGAGCAGCTTCTCATCAGCGTCCTGGGAGGTACCTCTCTTTCGACATTGAAGGGCTATTTCGACAAGCCGAAAATGATTCGATGTTTGCCGAACATTCCCATGATCTGCGGAGATGGCGTGATTGGCTTTGTTGAACTGCCCATAGATCTCAAAGAGAAGATTAATCATCTTTTTCATGGGTTAGGTTTACTCGTTTGGCTCTCGGAAGAAAAGCTCGAGGCGCTCTCTGCCCTTGCCGGCTCGGGACCTGCCTTTATCTATGTGATTATCGAGGCGATGATCGACAGCGGCGTCTTTCTTGGATTTACAGCGTATGAAGCCAAAGATCTCGTTCTGAAAACCCTGGAAGGCTCCATCAAACTTTTAAGAGAAACAGGACTTTCTCCTGCGGAACTTAAACTCAAAGTGGCATCGCCCGGCGGCACAACGATCGCTGGCCTTAAAGCGCTGGAAGAAGGAGGCGTCCGCGGCGCTCTCATGAAAACCTACCAGGCGACACTTTTGAAGGCTCAAGAAATACAAAAAATGCTTGCCAAGTAATTATTTTAATTCTAGAATGAGCTTTAGGCAGGGGGCTTTATGCGCACGGAGATTATTCAAAATCCACTCATTCGTCAAAATCTTGGAGTTCTTTCGGAAGCAATCAAAGATCTTGATATCGGACCTGAGCGAAATGCCAGCTTCGATTTTTTCTGCGATCTTAAGACAGGGAAGATCCTCTATACTCCTTCAATGATTCCGCCCCATGAGCTTGCTATTCTCATCATTACGCTTGACCTGGATCAAAAAACAATGAAATGGAAGACGAAGGAAGGTGAAAAATTGTCGTCCAAAGCTGAAACCCATTTAAAAGAAATGGCCGAGATCCTCAAAAAAGCGTATTCCAAGGTCGAGAAACTGGCTCAGCTTGCAAATTTTCAGTGGCATGGTCCTGTGGAGAGCGGCGACCAATATTCACTTCTCAAACAAGTATGGCATGATGTTGACCGCGAAGGCGCCGAGCGTCTTTTGCTCAAGGCGCATGCTGGAACGTATTTATTCAGAAAAGATCATTATGCGATTACACTGCAAGAGATCTTGCGCCGAGGGCATAAGAAAACCGTTCAATGCTATACATTGACCTATCTGGATAAAGATAAGATCGTGCGGGACAGAACGGTTGTTTTTGCTAATCAGCAGTGGACGTTTTATGATGACGATCCGACGCTATCGGGTCCCTCATATAAAAGCGTCGAAGAGCTGGTCAAATCGATGGGCGCAATGGCGAAGTACCCCTTAATGAGCACGAGCGCGATTCAGGGATAGACTGCTAATCTCTTCTTCTCGTTTGATAAGATCCGCGATGGTCTCAAATGACTCAAATTCGTCTTTTTCTTTCTTAGGGCCGAATTTCGATTTGATTCTTTCCAAGAGCGATTTTTCTTCAACCACAACAGGTTTTGTGAAAGCAATCGCATCATCGTCGCTGACCTCATCTCCATGAGTCATAGCGGTGACTAATTTGATATGCTCTGCCAAATCCTGCATCGACAGGTTTTCTTTTCGTTTATAATCACAAGACCATCTCACTGGTGGGGCTTGATCTCGAAGTCTGTCAATATCGAGGACGCGCTCTTTTTCATCCATCTCAGCATCAGGAGTTGGTTTGACCGCCAGCTTCCCTTTTCGCATGAACGCAGGCAGTAAAAGTTTTGCGTTAAATCCTTCATTTGGATTTTCGACCCATCCTTTTTTCATTGCAAAGCAGACAATCATCAGCACAATGCCTAGAGCTGAAATTACAAGGACGAGCGCAGGGGGGAATGCAACAAGCAGCGCTATTGATGAAAGAAGCCCGCAAATGGCAGCAGCGATTGAAAATATATGAAAAACAGTCTTTCTGAATGTATACTCGTGGATATCACGAACCACTCTTTTGGCTGTTTCAGGGCGTCCATCCCGGATCTCAGATTCGAAATAGCTTAAAGCGTTTTTATCGCCCAATTTTTCGATTCTCTCTTTAAGATGATCCGGAAGGCTTGTCTTAAAGAAGTTAATATTCAGCGTTTGGAGCTTTTGCACAGCAGTCAGCAATTCTTGATCATTGGATACTTCTGCAGTTGCAGAGCGGACTCTACATTCTTTGTAGATCTGAAACAAATGAACAATGATCTCGAAAGAGTAGATGACAATGCCCAGCGATGCGAGTCCTTCCTTGACGCCGGGGTGTTGAAGCGTCTTAGAAAATGAGGTAAATAAAGAATCAAGCCGGGCGGGCGTTTCTATGATGGTGGCAGCCTTCACAGTTTGTCTCATGCCTGTCGCACCATAGTGGGGCAATCTGCCTAATGCACCGGCATGCTCAAACGCAGCTTGGATCGCGCTCAATACATCGTTGCTGCGGTAGGCTTTATAGAGCCCTACACCAGAAGGTGCAACACCGGTTGGATCATAGTTAATTACAGTTGTTACCACAAAATTATCCTGTTACTAAATATTATAGTATAATACAGCTATATTTTACTATGCATAATTACTTGATCTTAAATGTGTTATATAAAAAATTTACTTGATAGTAGGGATTATTTTAAAGCGCGTTTTTTCGTGTGGAAGTAGATGAGAACAAGAAGGATGGAAGAGAGCACTAAAAAGACGCCTGCGGGCATCAGAGCGTGGGTTTTGAGGTACCTCCAGGAAAAGAAGCTATCCAAGGCCAAAACAGTGAGCAGGAGGCATTGGCCGGCCCAGATCTTTCCCTTGCGGTATTGCAAGGTGAAATAGGTCAAAAGCACGGTGAATACAACCCCCATGACGAGGGACATCACGCTGCCTGCTTTGTAAAACCCTATAAATGAGCCGCTTAGAAGCAGCGCTATGTAGACCCAAATAAATATGAACATGGCAGTAGATTTACAAATGAGCGCCTTAAAGACAAGTAATTTTAAAACAGGTACAATGGGGGCATGTTTGGCGCAGCTAAAAAATTCTATTTATGGGCCTCTTCGAAAGCTAAAGAGCGGTTTGCGCCGATTTGGCTGGGGATCATTTACCTGACGGAGCTTATTTTCTTCATCCCGATGGATGCGATCCTGCTTGTTTTTTGCCTCGAAAACCCATCCCGCCGTTATCACTATGCCTTGATGGCGACTATTAGCCTCTGCCATTACAGCAACCGCCGGTTATTTTTTAGGGCATCTTCTCTGGGACTTTTTGCAGCCGCATGTGATAGATCATTGGATCTCAAGTTCATTTTTCAATCGCATTACCGACCATTATTTGGCTGTCCAGCACTGGGCTGTTTTCCTGGGGTCGTTACTCCCTGTCCCGTTTAAGGCCATCACTTTATCTGCCGGGGTGTGCCATTTGCCCTTCTTTCCGTTTTTAATTGCCGTCATTGCTGCAAGGCTGGTGAGGTTTTTTCTGATTGCCGCAGCGGTTCAAAAATGGGGCGATCAAATGAGAAGTTTTATTGATAAGACACTTCCATAAATTTGTCATTGGGGTCGGTATAAAAATCGCCTTTGTCCTCTCGTTTTTCTGGGCGCTCAGTTGAAACACTTATTCCCTTCAGATATTTTGCTTGCTGCAGATCTGCTCAAAGAGGGGGTCAATGTCGCCTTCCCCACTGAAACGGTGTATGGGCTGGGAGCGCGCGTATTTGATGTTAAAGCCGTCGAAAACATTTTCCGGATGAAAGGCCGGCCCTCCGATAATCCGCTTATTTGCCATATTGCAGAGCTGGGTGAGATCTATCTTCTGGCACGAGAAGTGCCGGAAGAGGCGCTTAAGCTTGCAGAAAAATTTTGGCCGGGGCCTCTGACGATCATTTTAAAGAAACAGGAGGCCGTTCCAAGCTGTGTCACGGGCGGGCATGATACGGTTGCGATTCGCATGCCGCGCCATCCCATTGCATTGGAGCTTATTAAACTGGCCGGCGAGCCGCTTGTGGCCCCCTCTGCAAATAAGTCGGGCAGGCCCAGCAGCACGACGGCTGCACATGTTTTAATCGATTTTGAGGAGATGGAAGGGGCTGTGATCGATGGGGGAGCTACCGAAGAGGGGATTGAGTCGACGGTGCTTTATTTGGCAGGCGAAAAACCGGTCATTCTCCGTCCGGGGGTGATCACTCAAGATCAGATCGCTGAGGTGCTGGGATGTGCGGTAGAGATCGGTTCTCAGCAGCATGCCTCGCCGGGGACGCGCTACAGGCATTACTCACCCAAGGCCAAAATCCAGCTTTTTAGTTCGTTTGAAGAGGTTGCTGCTTCATCCGCGAAGCGCTTTTTGATGAGCACTGAAAAACATCCCTCATTTCATCATATGACGTCTGCCACGCTCTACGCGCTGCTGCGGCAGGCGGATGATGAAGGATGCGAAGAGATCATCGCTGTCTATAGCGATCTAGATGAAGGTTTGAAAGATCGACTACTCCGCGCTGCAGGCGCGCGCTGAAAGGCCTGTATCACCAATCACAAGATCATACTCCTGAGAGCTGGCGGCCAGCTTGGGGCCCCGTAAAGGAAAATACGAAGATTCCAGTGTTGTGCTTTTTACGCCGGGGATCTGCCAATTTCCATGAAAGAGCCGAGTCCATATTTTTTCATAAAGTTTTAGCGAAAATGGAAGCGCATAGGCGTAATGAGGGAAGAACTGGTGACGCGGAGCGGTCGAGTAGCCGTTGTGGACAAGCTCGAGGCGATAAAGATTTGAAAAACCCAGCAGCTGCATGGGCCAATTGATTAAAATGACCTGAGCCCGAACGCCGGCATAATCTCCGATCAGATAATCGCTGAAAAGCGTCTTTCCTTTTGCATCCTGGACTTCGACTTCATAAGCGGGCATCCAGGCGCTTTCGGATGATGCTTGAGTTGGATTCTTCCACGTTGTCCAGACCGATTGATCGTGTCCTTTCAAGATCACATGGCCGATGACTTGATCGTCATGATACCGAAATCCAATCGTCAGAATAGAGATCGCGCCTCCTACGACATAAAGTGCGACCCAACCTGTCAGCGTGCTGAACCGGAAAGAAGCCTCTTTCTTCTTGATATGCTTGTAAAGTGAAAAGGCGAGAAGGGCTGCTGCAACGATAAATGGGATAAAGACAAATTGCTTGGGCAGAATCAGAAAAAGGGCGAGCGAGATGAAGCTCAAAAAAAGCTGGATGAATCTCACGGGCGCAGAAGATTTACAGGCGATGGTTCTTACTATCCAATAGAGAAATAGTAATCCAAATATCATCCCTAGCATCTTAATCCACGTGTGCAAGTTTTAATCCAACAATGCCGATAATGATGAGGGTGATTGAGATGAGTCTGACGATGTGATACGAGTCTCCGAAGAAAATAATTCCTGTGACAACAGTTCCTGCAGCGCCGATCCCTGCCCAAACAGCATAGGCAGTCCCGATGGGGATGGTTTTCATCGCTTGAGAGACGGAGAAGAAGCTGAGCACAATAAAAATCACCGTGATGATGCTGGGAATGAGCTTGGTAAAACCTTGACTGTACTTGAGTGTGACAGTAAAGCAAATCTCAAAAAACCCGGCGAGTAGTAAAAACATCCATGCAAGTGACATAATGTTCTCTTATAGCCGAAACGCCGATTATTTTACATTCCAAAAATTTTGTCGACGAGATATCACTTGCTGCTCTATGATCTTCCGAAAATTTGGAGGTTTTATGGCTATAACTGCAACGCGAGTTGAGAATTTTAATGTGCTACCTATAGAAGAAGCAGAAGAAATCATTTACGAAGCGCTTGTTCCACTGTGCAATGCATCTCAGGTCAAACTATCAAGCTATGGCAATCATGCGGGTACCAATAGCAGCTCTCCGGTAGAGATTTATGATTCACTAAAAGCAGAACATAAATTGTTCAATGTCCAGCTCGTTCAGCAAGTTTTTGAAGCGATTGGCAAATTAAACTTTGTAACTTCACGTAAGAGTTCAATGAGCGCATCACAAATAGCAGGAATCTTGGAAGATCAGCCCGGTGTCCCTGATGAAGATAAAGAAAATGGCAAATATTCTACCGGAAATGTGACGGCAGCTATGATGCTTCACGGGTTCCCAGCCCATTTTGTCGTAAGAAACCAGCCTAAAGTAAGCTGTGAATTCAAAATCGAGATTAAAGTTTAAAGCGAGGCATTATGAGTTTAACAATATCTAAAGATCTTAGAATACTAATTGCATCTTGCCTCAGAGATCCAAAAGATTTGATCGCTCTTGGAGGCACGGATAAAGCCTGGAGAGCTGCTGTAAATGATGTACTGCGAAAAAGGATCGAAATGATATTTGGAAATAGTTTTATTGGAGAGAGGAACCCGGTGACTGTCGCAGCACAGCTTTGGGCTCCTTTAAGGCCGCGCACAACTCAACTATCCCACGTGTTACTTCAGCAGAACAATAATCCGATTTCAGATGAAATGAAAAAGGTTCTATCGGCTGTTTCTTCGGGAAGAATTGAGGAGTTGAAGCTGGCGATTCAAGCTCTTAATGACCCGTCAGAGCTCACTGAGCGGAAGTTTGGTGCTACAGAACCCTCAAGATCAGATAGGGATGGCATAGCCAGCCCGCAAAACCTGCTCTCTCTAGCTGCTTGGGGCCGCGTTATCGGTAAAGTGCAGGCATTGATTGCTGGCTTGAATCCTATTGGAGTTGGTATTGGTGGAATGTTTACGATATCTGACACACCAGTGTTGATTGCGGCAAGAAACGGCTACGATGATATTCTTAGGTTGCTATTGGAGAGTGGAGCATCGTTTAGCGTCAAAGTTAATGAGTGTGAGGATCGTCCTTATTATGTTCCATCCGAGCAGTTATATCTGATGTTTGAGTCCATGCGCGACAGTAAAATAAGTGAGGGTCAGATGCTGTGCGCCACTTTGGCCATGAGATCATGGAGACACGAAAAGGGTTTTGAGAGCATTCAAGAGGATCGTCGGCTTCAGAAAATTGCTAGAGAGTACAGCTCAAGAGCAGGAGATATCCGAATAATTCAGCTGCTGAAAGCGTATGGCGTTGATGGAAGTAATCCACAATTTCCATATGAAATGGGTTTCAGCGTGCATGGTTCATCTGATATAGATCCTTCCTACATATGGTTGGTTTAACGGTGATAAACTCTAGCTAGCTGGGTGAACTGATCGATTTGGTCTTGCACCCACGCGCTGGAGCGGTTTAAGCGGCGGGCCATGTAGTGTGCAATTTCGGGGGCAATCTTGATGGCAGCGCGCGCATCCAGCAGAAGCAGGCGGGTGCGGCGCGAGAGGATGTCTTCGACGGTGAGGGCCATTTCATGCTCAAGCGCCCACTCGACATGCGCAAACGTGTAGGTCAGATTCGGGGTGAGCTTTTTCTTAAGTTCTGGGGTAGTGCGTGCAAGTTTTTTCACAGCCTTGATCTCCGATCCGTAGGCGCTCCAGGGATCTTGGGGATCGAGCCCTTTTTCATAACCGAAAAGTTTGAGCTTGGGGGTGCAGCACGGGCGTTTTGAAAGATTCCCCACCGTCATTGCCTGGTCAATGGTGTCTTCAGCCATTTTACGATACGTTGTCCATTTACCACCGACGATCGTGACAAGGCCTGCAGGGGAGACCATGATCACATGGTCGCGGGAGAGTGTGGAGGTTTTGCGTGCGGCTTTTACTTTGACGAGAGGGCGGATGCCGGCAAAGTGGCTTAGGATATCGGCTTTTGTCGGTGTTTTTGTTAAATAGCGGGAAGCGGTTTCAAGAAGAAATTCGATCTCTTTTTCCTGGGCGCGCGGCTCCAAAACGATTTTTTTTATAGGCGTGTCGGTTGTTCCTACGATGACGCGGTCATGCCAGGGGACCAAGAAGATCACACGTCCATCATCGGTGTGAGGCACTAAGAGGGCTGTTTCGGAGTTGAGGAACGATTTAGGCAACACAAGATGCACGCCTTGGCTGGCAGCGATGCAGGAAGGGCTCTTGGGGCTGTCTAAATGCCTCACTTCATCTGAAAAGATTCCCGCGGCATTGATAACAACTTTTGCAAAAATTTTGTGGTGTTCTCCGGTCTCATTATTAGTCGCTTTGACACCGACGATCTTGTTTTTCTTTTTGATGAGCGAGGTGACTTTAAAATAGTTTAAAACCGTGGCGCCCTCCCGGACGGCAGTTTGTGCAAGCGTGATGGCCAGGCGCGCATCGTCAAATTGTCCGTCGTAGTAGAGAGCGCCCCCGCGCAGGCCTTCTTTGTTCAGGTTGGGAAGCTCTTTTAGCGTTTCCTTGATGGAGAGATGATGCGACGGCTCAAAGCCCATCTTGCCGGCGAGCAGATCGTAGATTTTAAGCCCGATGCCGTAAAACGGCCCTTCCCACCATTTATATAGGGGCACGAGGAAGGGGAGATGGTGGACAAGGTGAGGGGCGTTTTGGGTGAGCAGGCTCCGTTCGTGGAGCGCTTCCCTGACAAGATGGATGTTGCCCTGCTGAAGGTATCTCACGCCGCCATGGATGAGCTTGGTGCTTCTGCTGGAGGTTGCCTTGGCAAAGTCGTGCTGCTCTAGTAGAAGCGTCTTATACCCGCGCGATGCAGCATCGACAGCGCAGCCAAGGCCCGTGGCTCCTCCGCCGATGATAATCACATCCCACTCGGGCGTATCCAAATTCTTAAGAAGATCGGCTCGATTCACGAAGGCTCCCACGTTTGGGCGCAGACGATTGCCTTGGCCCACTTGCGGCGGATCTCGCGTACCTGGGGCAGCGGCATCTCGGCCGTGAATCGATGCTCTTCTTTCCAAAGCGATGAGATCTCATCGAAATTCTTCCAAAAACCGACGGCAAGTCCCGCAAGATAGGCTGCTCCCTGGGCGGTCAGCTCGGTGACCTTCGGGCGGATGACGGGAGCTGACATCAGATCGGCCTGGAATTGCATCAGGACCATGTTTCTCACAGCGCCTCCGTCGACGCGGATCTCGGCGATCCTGCTGGATGCATCGGCCTCCATCGCTTGAAGAACATCGGTGACCTGGTGTGCGATGCTGTCAAGCGCGCTTCTGGCGATATGAGCGGCGGAGGTGCCGCGGCTGAGGCCCACAATGGCCCCGCGTGCGTAAGGATCCCAGTAAGGCGCTCCGAGCCCTGTAAAAGCAGGAACAAAGTAAACGCCGCCCGAATCGGGTACAGAGGCTGCCAGCGGCTCGATATCGGAAGAGTGCTCAATGAGTTTAAGATTGTCTCTCAGCCACTGGACGACAGCCCCGCCGATAAAGACGCTACCCTCTAGAGCGTAGGCGACCTCTTTACCGACCTGATAGGCAATGGTCGTTAGAAGATTGTTGCTCGAGATGGGAGGTGTGGAGCCCGTGTTCATCAGCATGAAGCAGCCGGTGCCGTAAGTTGATTTGACCATGCCGGGCTTAAAGCACGCTTGACCGACGAGCGCCGCTTGCTGATCGCCCGCGATGCCGGCAATCGGGATCTTGCTTGAAAGAATCGGATGGGTGCTATGCCCAAAAAGATGGCTGGAAGGATGCACCTCCGGAAGAATGGCGCGGGGAATGCCAAGAAGCTCTAAAAGCTCATCATCCCACTGAAGCGTGTGGATGTTGAAAAGAAGTGTGCGCGAGGCGTTTGTGACATCGGTTGCATGGCACTTTCCCTCCGTAAGCTGCCACAAAAGCCACGTGTCGACGGTCCCGAAGGCGAGCTCTCCTTTTTTTGCGCGCTCCAGCGCTCCAGGAATTGTATTCAAGATCCAGTGGAGTTTCGTTCCGGAAAAATAAGGATCGAGCAGCAGTCCTGTTTTTTTTCTTATGAGAGGTTCATTGCCTTGATATTTTAATGTTTGGCAGAGTTTCGTCGTTCGCCTGTCTTGCCAAACGATCGCGTTCATGAGGGGCTTGCCGGTTTTGCGATCCCACACAATTGTCGTTTCTCGTTGATTGGTGATCCCAATCGCGCCGATTTGCTTTGGGGACACCTCGCCCTTTAGTAAAACTTCCGTGATGCACGACGACTGCGATGTCCAAATCTCCAGCGGGTCGTGTTCTACAAGCCCCGGCGAGGGGAAATGCTGAGTAAATTCTTTCTGGCTCGACGCTTTAAGGTCGCCGTTTTCACCGATTAATACAGCGCGCGAACTCGTCGTTCCCTGATCTAATGCTAAAATGTACTTCATCTTTTCAAGTTGAAGTTTTATTATTAATTTTTCAAGGAGAAAACTATGGTGTATTTTTGGGCAGAACTTATCGGGACGATGGTCCTGGTGCTTTTAGGAAACGGCGTCGTGGCCAACCATTTGCTGATGAAGACAAAAGGTCATAATGGCGGATGGATTATTATTTCAGCCGGATGGGGATTTGCCGTTGCGATGGCAGTCTATATCACCGGATGGGTCAGCGGCGGCCATTATAATCCTGCAGTCACGCTGGGTTTGTGCATCGCCAAAAAAACTCCGTGGGAGCTGATGCCCATCTATTTAATAGGGCAATTTTTAGGAGCCTTTATTGGAGCCGCGCTCGTGTGGCTCAGTTATTATCCCCACTGGCAAAAAACACCCGACCCTCAGATGAAGCTTCTGTGCTTTGCAACGCAGCCGGCCATCCGCAGCTATGGATGGAACTTTGTATGTGAAGTGATCGGCACGATGGTATTATTACTAGGCGTGTTAGGAATCTTTGACGTCCATAACGGCATCGGAGGCGGCATGGGGCCGTATGCAGTAGGGATTCTCGTCTTTGCCATCGGTCTATCACTCGGCGGCCCGACAGGCTATGCGATCAATCCTGCGCGCGATTTAGGCCCCAGGCTTGCCTATGCGATCCTGCCGATCCGCGGAAAAGGCTCTCCCGACTGGTCGTACGCATGGATTCCAGTCTTCGCGCCACTTCTTGGCGGCATCCTGGGAACCTTGATCTACCTGTTTTATGTTGAACCGCTCTCTGCGATGCTGACCCTATAAAACCTCAAGAAATCGACATTTGTCGATTTCTTGAGATTTCTTATTCACTGCAGCAGATCGCGCATTTTTTGTTCTCTGCCAAAACGGAACGCCGCCGGCAAGGATGACTTGAACGACAGTTTTTTCTTCGTGAACGGATGCTCAAACTCCAGCTGAAACGCATGCAGGCATAGCCTGTGATACGGATCAATCGTAGAGCCGTATTTTTCATCGCCGAGTATCGGATGCCCTGCGTCTTTGCAATGGACGCGGATCTGGTTCTTGCGCCCCGTCTCAAGTGCAAACCTCACACACGAAAAAGTCGGCTTCTCATCCAGCACCTCGTAGTGTGTAATCGCCAGCTGCCCTTCCCGGTCACTAGGCACGCTATAAACTCTATAATTCGCATCTTCCATCAGATAGCTTTTCCACGTCCCGCTCTTCTCTTTAAGCGTTCCCTGAACGAGCGCCACATAGTGCCTTTGCACCGCATGCACCTCAAACTTCTTCTTCAAGAGCTCGCGCGCCTCTTTCGTATAGGCAAACATCATCAGCCCGGACGTATCGCGATCGAGTCTGTGAACGGCAAAAACCGCCTTCCCGAGCCTTCTTTTTAAGATCGTATGGACCGTGCGTTCCTCTTCTTTCAGCGTCGCAACCGACAGCAGAGTGTCGGGCTTGTCCAGTACCACCAGGTACCGGTCTTCATAGACAATCTTGATCCCTTCATCGGTAAAGGAGGCCTTAGGCCCCACCGACACCTGCTGACCGGGCTTCAGCCCCAGATTTGCTTTTTTCACGACCGCGCCATCGACCCACACGCGCCCCTTCTCGATCCACGATTTTAACGTGTTCTTGGAGCTATCGGGACTTAAGCGTTGCAGCACATCCAAAAGTAAACAATTTTCTTCAATTTTTTCTTTCATTTTAAAAGAGTATACCACATCTGCCAGAGAATCGGAAATTAAAGATTTTTCTTTACTTTATTAACCTGCCTTTTCATAACAGTCTAACTATTAATGACATAATAATAGTAATTAAAATTGAATTATACTAAAATATTTAGTATAATATATGAATAAACAAAATAGGATTAATATGAGTGCTAATAGAGTTAATACAACAACGCAAGACAAACTATCCTTTAAAAAATTGATCTATGGATTAGACGATGCATTGGTGACACAAAAACTTGCCTTTGGCTTTTTTCTTGACCGAGCCCATAGACGTCTAAATCACTCTTTAAGCGCGAATTTTATGCTCAGCGGTAGACGAGATGTTTTTGCAGAAGTTGAAAGCTCAGACCAAGCAGAACTTTTCAGAAGTTTAGAAAAATACGAGTGGAATGGAGGATCGCTAACAAGTCGGCGCTTTGGAGAGGAATTAACGGCCTTTTTAGACTCGTCTGTATCTGATTCTCTACAGCCCCATACAAAGAAAGAGCTTGCAGCTTTAGCTGAGCTTCTTAAAGATACTTGTATTCAGGAAGAAATCGATCTTATTCGCTCTGGCGACCTAAGTTTGGTTTTACTTGCACGAACTGGAAACAGCCATTTACTGGATCTTCAAACTAAAATCTGCTCACTGCTGGGGAAACCGGCCTTTTCGATTGAAAAAGAAGACGTTACTCGTTTAACGAGTCTAACATTAGATAAAATCAGAACACTTGATGTTGGAGAAAAAGCTATTTTCCTTGCAGGAACCCGAAATCATGAGACTCTGATCTGTATTGAACGAAAAGAGAGCAACTATTACGAATTCTCATATTACGACAGTAACAATAGGCATCCCGAAGTATATGCTTTCGATCGACAAGCTTTGACCCATGAAGAATTTTGGAAAAAAATCTATGAACGTAAACTTTCTATTCCTCAAAGAGGATCCTATCCCTATACGGAAATTGCCGATTACGCAAAAGAAAGCGGCCAAGCTGTTTTAAGGGGGCAGCACCGATTTGCAGGTCTTTCTCCACAAAGGAAAAATACATGTCATTTCAGATGCTTGCTTGCCTTTTTAAAAGACCGCCTTATTCGTCAACCTGAGTTCTCAGATCAACGGATCCTTGCGAAAGGAAAAGATCATTTGAGCTCTGTTGTAGAATGGAATCTTTTCAGAAAGCAATTTGGCGAGTTTCTTCTCCAAAGTCCTCATTTAGAAAATCATGTGCTAGCCAATCTTTCTCAGGTAGAACAAGCACGGAGAGAACAAACCAGTGATATAGAAGAGCTTTTCGTCTCTTGTATCAAGAGTGGAAACTACGTCGAAACAGGAAAGGCCTACTTAGAGATTTTGAAATCTATCTATCCAACCAAAATCGAGATCACCACGCCGAAAGATAATCCTCTTAAAATTCTCAAAAAAATGCACAAAAATGTTCTTGTAGCCCTCAGCGAACAGCTGATCACCCCGGAAGAGGTGCAAGAGCTTTTTCAAAAGTTCAACAACCCCTGCCTGCAAAAAACTTTTGAGATTTTTTCCGAGAGATTTGATGAGCGAAAAGAGTCATTTCGTCAATCCCTTCATAAAGAATTAGAAGGTCTTTCATCAGTGGGAAGTCACTTGTCGCATGTGGTCAGTTCAGCTGCTGCTTGGACTGGTCTATTCGCTGACAAAGTTCAACATCGAACAAGCAACTTGGTTGCGCCTCTTGAAAAGGAACAACTCTATGCTCTTTTACAGTTTTTCGAAAGAAATCCAGAAGTGTTAATCCCACTTCTGGGTAAACCCCATATCCGTATTGTTCTTTTTCAAGCCCTTGAGATGGGAGAATTTGAACGGGTAAACGCCCTCCTGCAAAAACTACCCGAAAGAGACCAGCAGCAATTCTATACGTGCTGCAGCAACTTTTGTTTTAACCAACTCACAACCCCTGCCATATTCGATGAGTATACTCAGAAGATAGCAGGTAGAACAATCCCTTACAGCTATATTGAAAAATATACTCAGGAGAATAAAGATAGCTGGCTGGCACTTGCTTTGCTAGGCACTAAAAATAGCAAGAGAGACATTTACATTTAACTCAATTGAGTTGAATCGCATCCGCCAGCGGCAGGAGAGCCTTAACTTTTTCTAAATTAGCTTCATCTTGCATGAATGCAATGCGACGATCTTTTGGTAATTCTTCAGTCTCACGGAATTCATTTGAGAAATAGCCGTAAGCAAGGAAATTTAGGTTGAAATGATTCAATAACTTTTTGGTGTATAATCATCTTTTTAACATCAGCCCAATCTATCCTTAAATTGGTCATAGCTTGCTGTATCTTTGCTTTGTCTTTTTCTATAGTGGTTTCCTGGAAGATTCGACTTTTTCTAATTCTTTGAATCGCCTCGATCACCCATTGAAAGTAATTAGCTTGCACGGTTTCTAAATTAGGGAATTTCGTTTCATAGAATTCAAGAGTCATAGTACGATTTATTAGGCTGTAGGCGATAAGCCCTTCTTTTAAATTTCCATGTCTTCAGCCGTAAGCGTTCCATTAAAACGCTTAAGCGATCTTCGATGAGCATCGTTCCCCACTCTGTTGTTCCCATACTAAAAGCTGCAAAAATGAGAAGCCGGGGTGTAATCCGAGCTCACATCTTTACAACACGCAGCACGAAATCATCATTGCCCTGTCGCATGAGAAGCTCAGCGGCTGTGTGTTTATTTCCTGGGTAATTATCTGTGGCGTATAAAATTGTTCGTTCTTTTTTCTTGTGGAAATTCTTCAGCCTCCATATGGCGAAGAATCAAATCCACGGCATTACGTCTCGTGACAGAGCCTGATGGAAAGGGAGAGGCTGCAGCAATGGCTGTTTGAAGGACGTTATTCTTCGAGCACGCAGAAAGGTAGCTATACAACCTGCTTTCATCGATGAGAGTCAGGTCCATATGGGGGAGCACAATTTCCAGGAGCTGATAGGTTGCCTCTGCATTAGCCAGGCTTCCTGCGCAGGAGTAAGTGGGCGATATAGACGCCTTTAACCCATCGTGGCCACGTATTTTCTTGATTTGCTTCAAACAAAGTGCTGCTATTTGGAAAAGTCCAATCGATACTTGCGATTGACGAGCTCAGGATGTTTTTCTAACACTGCATAAAGCTTTTCTGGAGTTGTAACTCCCTCTAGCGGGTCCTTTGGGATCACTGGAGTGGAAGGTTTTGTCGATGAAAACCAAATACACTAAGGGCCGTAAGGGCGATCGCCACCGCGACTGGCTTTTTAGGGTGCTCGGCCGCATAGCTCCAAGCACTCTGTAAACTAAATTTTGAAGGTGTTACTTAGCCATATCGCTTCCCATCCTATTTTTATGGGGCCAATTTTACCATGAAACTAGTAAAATTTAGTTTACAGAGTGCTTGGAGCTATGCGGCTGAGCACCCTAAAAAGGAGTCACTGGGGCAATGGCCTTTTTGCCTTTAGTGTATTTGTTTTATTATACTCAACAAAACCTTCCGCTGAGTGATCCCAAAGGACCCGCTAGAGGAGTTACAACTTCCAGAAGAAAAGCTTTATGGGGGTGCAGAAAAACGTGCTAGACTGAGTCAATCGCAAGATTGATTGGACTTTTCCAAATAGCAGCACTCTACCATTTGAAGCAAATCAAGAAAATACATAGCCTTTTTGGGTTAAAGGCGTCTATATCGCCCACTTTTACTCCTGCGCAGGAAGCCTGGCTAATGCAGAGGCAACCTATCAGCTCCTGGAATCTGTGCTCCCCCCTATGGACCTGACTCTCATCGATGAAAGCAGGTTGTATAGCTACCTTTCTGCGTGCTCGAAGAATAACGTCCTTCAACGGCCGTTGCTGCAGCCTCTCCCTTTCCATCAGGCTCTGTCCCCAGCGACGTTGAGATGCCGTGGATTTGATTCTTCGCCATATGGAGGCTGAAGAATTTCCAGCAAGAAAAAGAACAAACAATTTTATACGCCAGCCATAATTACCCAGGAAATAAACACACAGCCGCTTCAGCTTCTCATGCGACAGGGCAATAATAAGTTTCATACTGCGGTGTTGTGTAAAGATCGGAGCTCGTTGCATCCACTCTCATTTTTGCAGCTTTTAGTATGGGAACAACAGAGTGAGAACGATGCTCATCGAAGAACTGCTTAAGCATAATGGAACGCTGACGGCTCTAAAGAGAGCATTGAAATTTAAAAGAAGGGCTTATCACCTACAGCCTAATAAATCGTACTATGACTCTTGAATTCTATGAGACGAAATTCCCTAATTTAGAAACCGTGCAAGCTAATTACTTTCGTGGGTGATCGAGGGGCTCTGTCCAGGAAACCACTATGAGAAAAAAGACAAAGCAAAGATACACAAGCTATGACCAATTTAAGGATAGATTGGGCTGATGTTAAAAAGATGATTATACACCAAAAAGTTATTGAATTCATTTCAACCTGATTTCCTTGCTTACGGCTATTTCTCAAATGAATTCCGTGAGACTGAAGAATTCCAAAAGATGGTCGCATAAAAATCATGCATCGATGAAGCTAATTTAGAAAAAGTTAAGGCTCTCCTGCCGCTGGCGGATGCGATTCCAACTCAATTAGTAAATGGTAGTGTTACTCTTGCTATTTTTTAGTGCCTAGCAAAGCAAGTGCCTGCCAGCTATACTTATTCTCCTGAGTATATTTTTCAATATAGCTGTAAGGGATTGTTCTACCTGCTATCTTCTCAGTATACTCATCGAATATCGCGGGGTTGTGAGTTGGTTAAAACAAAAGTACTGCAGCACGTATAGAATTGCTGCTGGTCTCTTTCGGGTAGTTTTTGAGGGAAAACATATTACCCGTTCAAATTCTCCCCATCTCAAGGGCTTGAAAAAGAACAATACGGATATGGGGTTTACCCAGAAGTGGGATTAACACTTCTGGATTTCTTTCGAAAAACTGTAAAAGAGCATCAGGTTGTTCCTTTTCAAGAACGCAACCAAGTTGCTTGTTCGAATGTCAACTTTGTCACGGAGTAGGACCAGTCCGGGAAGCAGCTGAACTGACCACATCGACGAGTGACTTTCCACTGATGAAAGACCTTCTATATTTTATGAAGGGATTGACGAAATGACTCTTTTTGTCGCTCATCAAATCTCTCGGAAAAAATCTCAAAAGTTTTTTGCAGGCAGGGGTTGTTGAACTTTTGAAAAAGCTCTTGCACCTCTTCCGGGGTGATCAGCTGTTCGCTGAGGGCTACAAGAACATTTTTGTGCATTTTTTTGAGAATTTAAAGAGGATTATCTTTCGGCATCAGTGATGTCGTTTTTTGGTTGGATAGATAGATTTCAAAATCTCTAAGTAGGCCTTTCCTGTTTCGACGTAGTTTCCACTCTTGATACAAGAGACGAAAAGCTCTTCTATATCACTCGTTTTGTTCTCTCCGTGCTTGTTCTACCTGAGAAAGATTGGCTAGCGCCATGATTTTCTAAATG
>CAVTNO010000014.1:0-19841 GCA_963736155.1 uncultured Rhabdochlamydiaceae bacterium
CAGGCTTTTGGGGTGCAGGACGACCACTTCGTGGGAAGTTCATAGTTGGAAATGATTTTTTGAACCCATTCGATCTGCTCGAAAGGTTTTTCACCGGTCTTCACCATGCGGGAGAGGTGAGGGCAGACATAGAGAGCGCCGGCGCGTGCGGCGAGCATGGCATGAACAGGAGAAAAAATGGCTCCAACCATGACGTTTGAAAGAACATGGATTGATTCCCACGCAGATTCTATGGCAGGGATTCGTAGGATGATGCGGGGAGAAAGAGCTGCGATCATCGCACCTATTTCTTGAAAATCAGAGTAGACGTCGACAACGACGGGTCCCGGCTGCGCTGCCAAAAGATTTTTGATGGTCTCTTTCGGGTGCTCAGACAGGAGTGCTGGCGTTGTGACAACGCCCTGGAGCAACCCTTGGCGGGCGCCTTTCTCAATGAGCGGGATCTCAATCGATTCAAGCCAGATGTTCATGTGGGGCAGTTTAAACGGGTCAGCAAAATAAGTAAATCAGGTTAGGATTTTCCAATATTCCGCCACTTTGACAAAAATGACTATTGATTATGAAAGAGTTATGATTTTTGTATATCAAGCTGTTTGTTGCTGATACGTGTAACGGATTTCTCAATTTATAAAAATAAATTCTTGAGTATAAAAGGGGCTGTTGAATACTATATCCTACATAGTAGGATATAAGTGGATGTAAATATGGGGAGATTATTCGAAGGTTTGAAAAAAGGAATGCAAGAGATCATTGCACATAAACAAGGCAAAATAACCTTAAAATCTGAATTCATTGAAATTCCAGAGCCCCCTAAAGAATACGGTCCAAAAAAAATTAAGGGTATAAGAGCAAAATGGAATTACTCCCAAGGTATATTTGCGAAAGTTTTGAACGTCAGTTTAAAAACTGTTCAGGCTTGGGAATCAGGAGATAGAAATCCTAATCATGCAGCTCTTCGATTATTAGAAATCGTTGATATGGGAATTTACCATCCTCTGCTTGCCAAACCGACAAATCATCGACGTGTATCAAAGTAATCATTTCATTTCTTAGAGTTGAATTGTCAAAAGCTCATCCCACTGCGTGGTGAAGTGAGGGGAAACACTTTTTTTGACAGAGGCCGAAGACCTCTGGGCTCTCTGGGTGCCTTCCGCGCCAAAGAAAATAGTTCTATCGCCATGAAGCGTGTTGATGCGGTCGACAAGCTTCATAAGTTTAACGTTACGGGGATCGGTGAAGAAATCGAGCTGCACTTCTTTGTCGGAGACGATCTCTTGCAGCATCACGCCGGCTTTTCTGTAGCCTTTATCGGGGACAAAGAGAAGCTGAAGAAGGCGGAGCGCGTGATGGATGAGATCGGGCGTAAACGCTGTCGGCATAGACAGGTTGCACGAGGCAGATTCGGCGCGCCGCTCTTTGTCATAGACAAAGACAGAGAGGCGCGATGACATCGATTCTTGCGCGCGGAGTTTTTCGGCGGCAATCGCTATAAAGGAAGCGACGGCTTCTTTGAGCTCATCAAGTGAGAAGACAACGCGTCCGAACGAGCGGGACGAGGTAATCCCTTTTTTCGGCGGCGGTATTTCCTCGAGCTCAATGTCGGAATTCCTTGCAGCTCCATCACGGTTCTAAGAAGCGTGATCGAAAACGCCGCTTGATCCATGCCTTATCGCATTGGATCAGCTGTCCTGCCGTCTGGATGCCCTGGGCCCTCAGCGACTCTCCGAGCCGATCACCGATGCCCCAAATGTCTTCGACGGGAACTTTCGCAAGAGCCAAAGCAGGATCATCAATCAGGTAAACACCTGAAGGGCTTTTTTTTGCAAGATCGCTGCCGACTTTCGCGAGGGTTTTAGTCGGGCCGATTCCCATCGAGACGGGGATGCCCGTCCACTGTAGAACACGTGCGCGCACCTCCTGCCCAAAAGAGATGCCGACATCTTCTGGAATTTCCATGAACGCTTCATCAATGGAATAGATCTCGAGCGGATATCCAAAGGTCTCGAGCGTGTTCATCACGCGGTGGGAAATGTCTCCATAGAGGCTGAAGTTCGAAGACAGCACGGCGACATTGTAGCGTAAGAATTGCTGCTTGAACTGAAAGGCGGGCGCTCCCATCGGTATGCCGATGGCTTTTGCCTCTTTTGACCTGGCAATGACGCAGCCGTCATTGTTGGAGAGAACAACGACGGGTCTATTGTGCAGTTTGGGGTTGAAAAGCCGCTCGCATGAGACGTAGAAGCTGTTGCAGTCAATGAGGGAGTATTTTGTGGATGACATATGTCACGACTCCCCACACTTGAAAATCCATCTCTCGTTTGACTTCAATGGATGGGAACTTTTTGTTTTCCGGTACAAGAAAGACGGACTCTCCCTTTTTTTCGATCCGCTTGACGGTGAATTCTCCATTGAGCACGGCGACGACGATGCTGCCGCTGGCGGCTTCTTTGGCTCGATCCACAATTAATACGTCTCCATCGAGAATATGGACGTCTTTCATCGAGCTTCCCTGCACGCGGACGAAAAATGTGGCCGCAGGATGTTCGATGAGCAGCTCGTTCAGATCGAGCGTCTTTTCGACAAAGTCATCGGCCGGCGAGGGGAACCCAGCCTGCACGGGCGATTGAAAAAAAGAGAATTTCATTTTTTTTCCTGTAGTCCCAGCGCTTTCATCAGGCGGACCCACGCAATGAGCTGCTCGCCTTTGAGAGCCATTAATTCTCTTTCTACCAAGATGGAATTATTTTTTGAATCTGCAACTAGAAGATAAGAGATCAGGCCGCTTTTAAATTGATCTTCTGAAAGGTTGTAGGTATCGGCAGATGCAACGGCCGCTCTTGTTTGCGCTTCCAGCTGGAGGTTGTTGTAGCGGAGCGTTGAAAGAGCATCTTCGACATCTTTAAAGGCCTGGTTGACTGTTTTTTGATACAATGCAAAATGTTCTGAGAACCTGGCCTTTGCATATTTAACGTCGGCTTTTCGTTTGCCTCCGTCGAATAGGGGTTCTAGAGCGTTGAAGGCATATCCCCAATACCGCGCCTGCCATTCAAAGAAATGAGAAATCAGAGGAGTGGAGAGTCCTAGGCTGGCTGTCAGGGGGAAAAGATGGAAAATAGCTTCTTAGGGCTGCATTCACATCCGAGCGGCCGGCCGAGACCTGGGCCAAAGCGCGCTTGATGTCGGCACGCCTTAGGATGATTTCGGAGGGAAGGATTGCCGGCAGATTCGGTATTTGCTTGGGAAGCCTTCCGGGAGCCACTTTAAAGGAAGAGGCAGGCCTGCCCAGCAAAGCGGCCAGCGTGTTTTCCTCCAGGCAGCAGCCATGCTTCGTTTGCTCCAGCTGTTTTTCAACAAGGGCAAGTTCGTATTTTGATTTTGAAAGATCGATTTCATGCTCCAGTCCTGCGTGAACGCGGTCGTGCCTGAGTTGAACCTTATCTTTGTAAACGCCGAGGGTCTCTTCTAAATAAGCGATTTGCTCCTGAAAGACGCGCAGTGAAAAATAATGAATAGCGATATCGGTGACTAAAGTTTGATAGACAAATTCTCGCTCCCATTGAGTGGCCTGGAGCTGATGCTCTGCGCTCTCTTGTTTTGCCTTCAGCTTTCCCCAAAGGTCAAGTTCATACGAGAAATCGGAAAAGATGCCGTACTGCTCTTGTTTGACTCTCTCTAAATGGTTGGTCGGAGACCCGTAATTACGAGGGTTTAAAAGCGTTTCATCTTGCATGAGAGTTGCGCTTAAGTCGACTTTCGGCATGCGCTCTGCGCGGTCTTTCATGACTAAAGATCGTGCCTGATCGATGCGGCTGGCTGCGATCTGCAGATCGAAGTTTCCTGAGAGCGCTTCTTCTTCAAGCGCATTCAAAGCAGGATCTTCAAAAAGTTCCCAGAACCGATTTTTTTCTTCGTAGTTTTCGCTGCTGGGATATGTTTCTTTCCAGGCAACCGGGATATTTATTTCCGGAGTAGAGGGGTTGTAGTGCCGGCATCCTGCAAGGAGAACTATTGTAACAAGTATAAGTCTCATTCTTTGACGCTCCGATGGATATAGACATCGACTTGGCTTCCCACGTAAAGTGTGGTATTTGTTGGAGGCTTAAATGTATAAATCACCTGAAGGACGCGCGTATCGACTTTTTCCTTGCTCAGCCCCGTCAGCGATCTTTTAGGGACCACGAAAGGCTCGATCCTAAGAAACGTTAAAGGAATCGCATTATTAGGCTGGTTTTTGGGATAGGCGCTGGCCTGTGCAAGCGGATTTATATCGGAGAGGTTATGTTCGTCGATATCGGCTCTGATTTGAAATTGAGTTGTATTTCCAATCACGAGCGGAGGATTGTCGGTGTTTGTCGCGACAATAAATTCGCCGGGCTGGACATTTTTCTGTAAAACCGTTCCATCGATGGGGGATCTAATGGTAAGGCGGTCTAATAACACGGCAACTTTTTCTTTTTCATTCTGCGCTTGCATGACAGTTGCTGCAGCAATCGCTCTTTCATTCTCTTTAGAGCGGAGCTCTTCTTGGCTGATTGCCCGCTGATCTTTAATCGATTGAATGCGGGTGAGTTGATCTTGGATTCGGTCATACTCGGCTTTTGCTACAACTTCTTTGGCCTCGGCAACTTTGAGTTCGGATTCAAGCTCCCTCGTATCGAGTTTAAAAAGAGGATCTCCTTTTGCGACACGGTCATGAACTTTCACAAATACCTCTTGAACGATTCCATTTTCAGGAGAACCGATCATGATGTTTTCGCCGGCTGCTTCAACAATGCCCGAAGCGGCAATGGATCTCGGAAACGGTTTCTGCGTCGGTTCGACAAGAAGAGGAGCTTTCGGGGGCGTTGCATTGCCCCGTTTGATGGCCCATACGGATGAAATAATGCCGATAGAGGCCACGATAAAAATAATGCCTTTACGTTTCATAAATGATCGCCTTTTAAGGTTGTAATCCGGCCGTCGTCCATATTTTCGATGCGGTCGGCATATTTGAATATTCGATTGTCATGGGTTACGATAATCACAATGCGCCCCGGCATTTTCACATGGCGCTGGATCAGTTCCATGATTTTGATTCCCGATTCCGAGTCCAGCGCGGCGGTCGGTTCATCACAGATGATCAGAGAGGGTTTATGGATGAGCGCTCTAGCGATGGCGACACGCTGCTGCTGTCCTCCGGACAGGTCCCGCGGCGAGGAATTAAACTTGCTGCCAAGGCCTACCTCTTCCAAGCTTTTGAGTGATTCTTCAAGAGCCTTTTCATGCGAAAATCCATTTAATAGAAGGGGGATCGCAACATTTTCTCCGCAGGTGATGCTGGGGATCAAATGAAACTGCTGAAAAATAAAGCCGACCTTGCGCCTGCGAAAATCAATGATTTCCTTGTCTGACTTCTTGCTGAGCTCAAAATCGAACAGACGGATCGATCCCGCGTCAATCCCTAAGGTTCCGGCCATTGCGCTTAAAAGGGTTGTTTTTCCGCTGCCAGAGGGCCCCACAATCATGACAAGCTCGCCGGCGAAAGCCTGGAAGTTGACATTTCTGAGCACATGAAGGTCTTCATCGCCCTGCCTAAAGACTTTTGAGACGTTTTGAACTAAAATATCCGGCGCTTTATCCACGGAACACCTCCGCAGCATCCAATTTTCGAACGCGGCTTATTCCCAGAAGCGCAGAGAAGGTGCAGATGCAAAAGACGGCAGCAAATGGAACAATGAGAATTTGATAAGGCATGAAGAATGGAAAGCCGCTCTTGCCGATGGCCAGATGTCCAAAAATAGAACTGATGCCGACCCCGATGCCAAACCCGATAAATCCGACTAAAAAAGCCTGGAGGATTAGCATCCTGCAAAGAAGGGCCGTGCTGGCTCCCATCGCCTTGAGCGCGCCCAAATATTTTAAGTTCTCCAAAATAAAGGAATAAAATGTTTGCCCCGACACGGCGACGCCGACCAATAATCCCATGATGATTGTAATGCTGAAGGAGAAAGGAATGCCCGTGTTCTTAAAAACCCATCCGATCGTGCTCCAGAAAAATTCTTCATCCGTAAACGCTTTGAGGCCCGTCTCTTTTTCAATCTGACGCGCGGTATTTGCAAGCTCTGAGTCTTGGTTGGGGGCAGCCAAAATAAAAGCTAAATTCTTCCGCTTGGCAGGAGTAATTTGGACAGCCCTGTCATAGGTTGTGAAAACGTACGGATACCCAAAAAATGAAGGGTCTACTTTGCAGATTCCAACCACACGCAGTTCATGATCATTGACATCCAAGCGGTCTCCAATTCCTATGGGACGGTCTCTTCCTGCACTAAAATGACGCACGCCGACCTCGTCGATAATAACGCCGCCGTCCTGCCAGATGTTTTCGACAGAACCCTCAAGCATTCTTGTGGGAGCTCCAATTAGAGTTGCCGTATCGAGTCCCATGAGCTGGATCGACTTAAAGGCGCCGTCATCAAGCCTGGCTTGCTGAATGGAAGAGAAAAGGGGGACGGCCCATTTAACGCCTTCGATTGAACGGACGCGCGGCAGATCGGTTTGCAGAAGAGGCAGAAACTCTCCGGGCTGTTCAACCAGCGGATCCGCGACCCAAATGGGGGCCTGGATATTTCTTAAAGTCGCCGTGCTCCATCGCATGAGTCCAAAAAATACCGAGCATTGATGCGTCATGAGCAGCACGGAAAATGAAAGCGCAGAGACCAAAAGAAGATACTTGGCTCGATCGCCGATGAGCATTTTGAACGCAATTTTATACATATTAGGCACCAGATTATAAGATAAGGCCGATGAATAAGTCTATCAGTTCAACGATGGATCACTTTATTGTTTTCGTACAATTTAGAAACAAGAGCGGAAGTGGCGCCTGAATGGACGAGCCTGAATCCGAGGCCTGGCAAAAACACTTTGCGATAACCTTGGTCTTGGCAATGTGTTTTAAAAGACCCCATAGTGATTTGGGCAGAGGCGCCTCACCGGCCTGCTGAGCTTGTCCAAATTATAAGAGAGGGGAGGTGAGAGGCACTTGGATTCCCGTACCGACAATCTTAATCCAATCAATAGGGTTTGATCGGGAAACTTTTGTTTAAAAAGGCTCATAGAGACCCATAAAAACGAGTTGCTAAATATTCGGTGCGCACTGCGGGGAAGATTCCTTTCGTGAAAATGGAGGGCACTTCCTTATGAACGATATTCCAGTTGTCTCCGCGGGTATAAATCGGGTTAAAGCAGTTCTGGCTGTTTTTAACGGATGCTTCAATGACATTTGTGAAAAGCACCGATAATCACTCCTCGCACAGCCGGTGGAAGCTCTGTCGGCGTCATCTTGTAACGATCCAAAGGGTGGCGGCTTGTAAATAGGAAGCAGTAAACATAGTTCCTGATGCGTCGGGAAAGCCATTTTGCTCCCATCCACGGGCATAATCGCGCATGGTTGTAGTTTTGAGGAGTTCAACTATTGGTAGTGATTTTGAATAATTTGAGTTTAGTCAAGTGGATCCAGGCGGAACACCACGCCAAAACGGTAGGCTGCCAAAGCTGTTAATCCGGATAAAAGACCTAAGTGCGAACGATCTGTGGATGTTGTCATATCCAAAGATTTTATGGCGATTCAGGGAATTAAAGAAAGATTAATTATATAAAATAAATTTTATGCTTTTGGGTTCAAGGAAAAAGATTGCGGGAAAACGGTTTTCTCGCGTATCGTAAGTCCTTGTCTTTGGGGGTTTAGCTCAGTTGGTAGAGCATCTGATTTGCATTCAGAGGGTCAGGAGTTCGAGTCTCCTAACCTCCAAACTTCAATTGCGGTCATAGCTCAGTTGGTTAGAGCGCGACACTGATAATGTCGAGGTCCCAAGTTCAAATCTTGGTGACCGCAAGTTCGTTACTCTTCCTTGACGGTCAGGGATCACTTCAAGTACATGTTTGACGTGCTTGCCGCGGCTTTCAATAATTGGTCTTCCTCCGACGATGAGCGGCGCTGCAATTAGGTTAACCATAATCTCTTGGAGTTTTTCAGGAGTTAGATCCTGTTTCATGTGCAGGTCGTGCAGCATCAAAATAGCTTTGAACGCGCCTCCGCGGTCGATGTCATCTTTACAGCCGGCCTCAAGGAAATCGATTTTTAGGCTGCGGCATAATTGGATTGTTATTTCTGCGTACGTGAGGAAGATAAAGGATTGAAACTGCTCCTTCGTAAGCGTCTTGTTGCCGTAGGTGGAGAAATAGTTTTTCTGAATGACGTCCATTGCATTATCAATCAGCTCTTCACGGTTTTCAATATTTTCAGGAAATGAAAAACGGGTCTGATCAAACGGTCCCAAAAGCTGTGCTTTCAGCTCTGTTTGATTTCTGCAATCGTTTTAGGAGCATAATGTTTAGGTTCTACAAAGTCTCCATTCATTCGAAGAGCAATCGCATGAAAATTCTCTCCTTGAAGGTCTATTCTGGATTGCACTCGAGCAGCTTCGCCGCTGAAAATTTTCTTTTTTCCGTTTTCCAGAATGATGTGGAGGGTCTTTCTTGAGGGAGTGCTTTTGAAGGCGACGTAATCCGGATTAGGATCTGGTTTATTGCGTTTTGAATACGATAGAGGATTATGGTAATGGAAGGGAGTTCCATGCCGCAGCACGGTGATGTCCCGGCCATCAACATTCAGTTTTCCATAAACATAGGGAACATTTAATTCGGCCAGCGGATCAAAATGGTAGCAGCAGCTGCTTTTCAGTCCCTCGCGAATCCGAGCAGGCAAAGAAAAGCCATACTCTGAAGGCATTGATTTAATGCGGCCATTTCTCTCTTCAAATTCAGGCCAGAAAGTATCGAGTGTCAGCTCCTGATCAAATGGTCCTGTAGCAGCTTCGACAAGGCCTTTGCAGTATTCATGTAGCTTGATGCTGGCAAACCGGTGCATCGCTATCTGGTTTAGCCAATCTCTGTAGGTGCCTTCTGGGGGAGCGATCTCAAGCGCTTGGCGAAGCTGCTGTACGAACATTTGGTATTGGACGCGTGCATCAGGTTGAGGAGTGTTAATCAGTGCTTGAAGCGCCAGACATTTTTCTTTAAGTTTTGATTGCTTTGCAGGATCTTCTTTGTCCAATTCCGACGGCATAAATTCGACGTCAAAATTCTCTACGTCTGATTCGAACAGTTCATCCTCCTGTATTTCTGGCAAAGGAGGTACATGTTTCATGAGCTGCTCAAAAACATACCGGTATTTGAGCTCTTTGGAGAATCGATCAATGGGGATTGTACCGTCCAAAGCGGGGATTATTTCAGCTGTGGCATCCAGTCCTTTTTCAACGCACAGCGTTTGATAGGTATGGGGATGTAAAACAGCTTTTAATACGCCAGCTGGCAGATCTAATTGGACGATTTGAGCTTCAGTCAGCAGCGAAAGGTACGAGACAAGCGTTTGGAGCAGCAGCTTTTTGCCCTGCTCGGTTTTAGCTTTCTTATATTGAGCTGTAATCGCTCTGACTGTCTTCTCATGATTTTCAATGAATTTGTCAATATAGTGGGTTGACAGCGTGTCGAAATGCCGAATCATCTCTCGGTGAACATCTTCAATGGGTATCGGACTTTGTGGAGTCCATTTTGCTAAAGCATCAATATCGTATGACAACATCGTGTTGTGCACATTATACATGTGATCATTACGCGACATGACAGGATCTTTCTGACCTAATTTTAAGAGAGGATCTAAGCCATCTCTTCCTGGCACAGGATACCAAGGGGTCATGGAAACCAATTCGGTTGACCATATATTTTCTTTAGATCTTGAGATCTTCAGTCGGTAGCTATTTTCAAATGAAAGAGGGTTGCCGGGGATATCGCTTTCAGGCACATCGGCATTTCTAATAACGACTGTTTGCTTGACTGTCATCCAGAACGATGAATCATCGCCTTCTTCAAGAATGAATGTTTGATGTGTGGCTGGCGGAAGACCATTGATATCAATTGATGAAAAGAAGATCGGTTGAAGAACGGTCGAAATTTCAGTTTTCTGAGAGAGTGCTTGCTGGACAGCGTAGGGGATTCTTTCTTCTCCACTCAGTGCAGAAAGGTCGTGAAGCGCTGTTTTCATGAGCTCAAGCTTAGCTTCTTTTCCGCTCGCGTTTGATGAATTGTAGGTTTTGTTTTTCCCATGAACAATAAAGTCTGTTCTATCGATGTCCTTGAGGAATGCCTCTGTATATCCATTTGTAATTTCGGCTCGTACCAGTTCCTGGGAGGAGTTTTCAGCCGGCCAGAAGAAATGAGTCTCTTTGATCGCTTCCATGACCTTTTTCTGATTGAACTCGGTGAGAAGGCGGAAGAGAAGCACGGGTGATTTTTTTGCAGCAGCAAGAAGAGCTTTGACGCGGGAGGGAACCGAAGAGGCATCTTGGAGCACAACCCAATTTTTCGTCACGTTTTCAAGCAGCTGTTTATGGGAGGGATTCAGGCGGGTAGACTCGCCATCTTGCATAAACTTCAGGATGTTTTGGTACTCAAACTTCGTAAGGCTGTTAAATTGTTTATATATCTCTTGAAGATCGGCAGCTGTTTCGGGTTTAATTTCCTGCGCTTGCAGCAGCGGCGAGGAGGCTCTGTCCAACCATTTTTCACGCCATGCCAAGGGTGCGGGAAGCAAGATAAGGGCCAGCAGGAGATATTTCCAGGCGGTCCAGGCAGTAAAGGGTTGTGTTTTATATTTGACTGCCAAAATTGAAAGGATGACAGCAGAGAAGGCAACAGCCAGAAGTGTGATGGCAATCGATGCAAAGGATGCCAGCGTTGTGTTGACAAGGCGCTCAAGAATGGATGGCGCGGTCAAATGACGGTCGGTGAGCAAGCGGGTAAGCATAGGGTTTTCAAGCGGTGATGCCTTAAAGGGAAAGGATTGCTGTGTGGATGCAAGGTCTTCAAAGAAGGCTGCTTCGGTATATTCTCTAAAAATATTGCTTTTGAAAAATTCACTAACGTCGCCGATTGTAGGAGTTCCATTGACCCATCTTTCAACTTTCATCCAGAGATGGAGCGCTTTTTTTATCGCAGTGGCATTGACGGTTTGATCTTTACTGCTATTGCAGGAGGCGTGATAAGGAATTTCGAGCAGTTCGCAAATGAGCGCGCGGATGAACAAACGATCGCTAGGGGAGCATGTATTGAGTCTCGTAAAGCAGTCTTCGATCAGGGTCTTGGCGCCCTCTTTCAGGCCGACTTTCTTTTTATCATAATATTCTCGAAGAGCAGCTGTGCCTGTTTCTGTAATTTGTTCACAGAGTCCGTATTTTTGGCCGGGGATCTCGTTGTAGTCGGCATGGGTTGAAAAGTGCATGAGCTGCAGCTTGATTGTAATCACTGCGCCCGATGGAAGGACGACGGACCGTTTCTCGCCATTCTTTTGCATCAGGACTTCGTTTGCAAGACGAAGTTTTTCTTGCTCTTTCTGAGAAAAAGGAGCTTTATTCATCAAGTTTTCAATGACGACGGGGAAGATGTAGCAGCCGTCTTCTTGAACTAAATTCTCTGTGTTCAACTGTTTTGAGTTGAAGGTCTCGAAAATGAGCTTTGAGAGGACTTGATTAGCTTTTCGCTCAGTTTCAATCTGTCCTGTCGAAAAAACAACATGTCCATCGTTGTCATAATTAAAGCGGCTGTTTTGAACATCGCGTGGGCAGGAGGGCCGGAGGTGTTTTGTTTCTGATCGGGTTAACTGCTCCAGTTCGTTTTGAATTTTGCGCGCCTCGGCAAGCACGGCATCGCGAACTGAGGCGCTGGCTGGGCTGAATTTATACTGCAGTATTGAGTGGTCTTTGTTTTCATCTGAAAACAGAAAATCGACGATGGATTGAAGCGTCTTTTCCACAGCGCCTGGAGCTACAGCTTTAAGCCTTTCCAGTGCCTTTGCTTTCAACCCCTGCGCCTCAGCAAGCTCGCCTTTGATCGTCATCACGCTTTCTTGATCACTCCGCTGGAGTAAACTGCGAGCGGCTTTATCACGTTTTTTTTGCAGCTGGCTGTGCGAGAGATGTTTCAGCTGAAGCTGCTCCATTCTTAAATCGACGTCCAAACGAGTAACTCCCGTAGCATTAGCGTGCTCACGAGTCACTTTTTGTGTGGTTGTCGGCTCTCTTAATAAGGTCTGTTTAGTTCCAGATAATGATGTCATATTTATTATAATTTTAACATAAAACGTGTTAAATTAAAAGTTTAAGTTGCTGTTATTAAGATTTCTTAATAGAATGCAGTTAAAAGGGCAGGGGAATTACTTATGTCTTTAAGGATCAGGAGGATAGCAGTTACGGGTGCGGCGGGGCAGATTGCCTATAGCCTCCTTTTTCAGCTGGCGTCGGGCGAGCTGTTTGGGAAAGAGCAGCCTATCGCCCTCCACTTGCTGGAGGTGCCCCAGGTCATCGACCAGCTCAAAGGGGTTGAGATGGAGCTGCAGGACTGCGCCTTCCCGCTGCTTAAAGAGGTCAAGATCGGCACCGATCCGAGCGTCGTTTTTGAGGGGGTCGATACGGTGTTTTTAGTGGGGTCCAAGCCTCGAGGCCCCGGGATGGAGCGGAAAGACCTTTTAATCGAAAATGGCCCTATTTTTATAAGTCAGGGCAAAGCCTTGGGGGCTGTTGCGGCGGCAGGCTGCACGATCCTCGTTGTCGGCAATCCGTGCAATACCAACTGTCTGATTGCCGAAAAGCATGCCGGAAAACACCATTTTTACGCGATGACCCGCCTCGACCAAAATCGAGCTGTTTCGATGCTTGCGCGGAAAGCAGGGGTTGATTTAACACAGGTTAGCCATGTAACGATTTGGGGCAACCACTCTTCTACACAGATGCCCGATTTTCTCAATGCGCAAATTGGCAAAAAACCGGTTGTAGATGTGATCCGGGACAGGGCCTGGCTTGAAGGGCCGTTTATTTCCGATGTGCAAAAGCGGGGCGCCGTCGTCATCGCTGCAAGGGGAAAATCGTCGGCAGCATCGGCTGCTCAAGCTGCCATCGATGCCATGAAATCACTTGTGACGCCAACGCCTGCAGGCGAGTGGTTCTCCATGGGGCTTAAATCGGATGGCAATCCTTACGGGATCGCGCCGGGGCTGATTTTCTCATTTCCGTGTATCTCCAATGGGAAAGGGCATGTTGAAATTGTCAAAAATCTGAAATGGGACGATTTTCTGAAAAAACAGATTCATCTGACGGAAAAAGAGCTTTTGGAAGAAAAAACGATGGTTGAAAAACTGCTATGAATGATGACGTTCTCTTCGAAATTACGAAAGACAAGCTGGAAACAGGACTCAGGGGCTTTCCTGTCGGCTACTGTCCGACATCGACGGTAGACCCCCAGAAAGGGCTTTCGTACATGGGGCGGCCAATTTCCGAGCTTGCAAGCTGGTGGCCCGAAGAGGTGATTTATCTGCTCATGCACAAAAAAGCAGGATCTGCAGCAGAGGTCAAAGCCTATTTTGCGCAGTTAAATCAGCATGCATGCCTAAAGAAAGAGACGGTGCAGGCGATTCTAAAACTGCCGAAACAGGGCCATCCGATGAAGCTGCTCTCGGCAGCTCTTCTTATTGTAGGCATGCTTGAAAATGAAGCCGATTATCGGCTCGCGTGCGAGGGGCTCATTGCTAAAATGCCCCATGTCGTTGCAATCGTGATCAACCACCATGCCGGCTGGGGAGAGACGCCGCCTTCCAATCCGTCCCTCGGCTACATGGAAAACTTTGCCGCAATGATCAATGTGCCCGGAAAAAACAAAGAGGCGCTGCAGCAAGCATTTAAACTTTTCAATGTCCTCCATTACGACCATGGCGGAGGGAACCTTTCGACGTTTGTCGGAAAAGCCGTCGCCTCAGGGCTGGAAGATATGTACGGCTCGATCACATCGGCGATGTGCGCTTTGGCAGGGCCGCGCCACGGCAGGGCCAATCAAGACTGCCTCGAGTTCATCCGCGATGTTTTGGAGGAAGTTGGAGAAAATGCCACGGCTGCCGATGTCGAGAAGCTCATCAGAGACCGTTTGGCAAGTAAAAAGCTTGTATTCGGGTTCGGCCATGCAGTACTTCGTGTGGAAGATCCAAGGGCCACCGTGATGTACGACTATCTTAAAAAACATTTTCCCGCACATCCCTTGGTCAAGATCGCGCTTCTTTTGCGCACCGAAGGACCCAAAGTGCTGTCGGAAAATCCAAAAATTACCGATCCGCATCCAAACGTCGATGCGATCTCAGGTACCATGCTGGTGTCGGCAGGTTTTGATTATCCTGAGTACTTCACGGTGCTGTTCGGGCTTTCACGAGCCGTCGGCATCGCCCGTCAGATTGTCTATGAGCGCCTCGAAGCGCGCGGCGGAAAAGGCACGCCGATCGTCCGTCCCAAATATCTCTACTCCGGCCCCTAAAATTAAAATAGTTTTTACAGTTTGGTCGCTTGCCAATAATTAACAGTTCTGTTAATTATTACGGATTAAAGTGAGGTTATCAATGAATCCATTCAAGTTTGGCGATCCTGTTGAAGGGGAGTATTATCTTCCAAGACCCGAATTAGACAAGTTGGTTTATCAATTTGTATCAAACCGAATTCACGTTGTTTTGATAGGGCCGCGTCGATTTGGAAAAACGTCATTTGTATTTAATTTGCTAAAAAAACTGGAAAAAGAGGGATACGCCTGTCCTTTTGTAGACATTTTTAACATCACCTCTCATCGTGATTTTCTTCAGCAAATGCTTCGTGCTTTGAAAGCAAAAAAAAATTGGACCGGAGATGTAAAAAATTGGCTTTTAAATTGGAAGCCTAAAATTTCTGCGGATGTCGATCCTCTTTCCGGACAGACATCTTTTGAGCTTTCAGTTGATCGGAGCTCAGAAAAAGATGTAAAGGAAATGATTCAGGATCTGCTTGCAAGTCTGAAAAATTTAGGAGAGAAAGTCGTTCTTGTGATCGATGAGTTTCAGAAAATAACCGAACTTGATGATCAGGGCTGGCTTGAGGCGACTTTACGCACTCATATGCAGCAGCTTCAAATACTTCTTTTCTATTCACAGGATCAAGGAAAAGCCTCATTTCAGACATGTTGAATAATTCTTCCCGCCCCCTTTACAGATCTTGTCAAACGATCGATTTTCCTTCTTTTGGAGATGAGCTCGTAGATTGGGTCATCCAAAGATTTGCGGAAGTCGATATCGTTATTGAAAAAGAGGCGGTTTCCTATTTAAAGAAAACGGTTCAAGACACTCCCAATTATGTACAGATGGTCTGTTTCCATCTTGTTGCGGCCGGTTACAAAAAAATCGAGACTCAAGATGTTAAAAATACGTTGAAAAGAGTTGTTCGGCAAAACGCTTATGCCTATCAAACTCTCTTGAATACGTTATCTACCATTCAGCAGAGGACGCTTCGTTTGGCGGCAAAAGAAGTTAAACAGCTTTTTGGAAGCGACCTACTCAATAAATATGAAATCCCAAGCGGTCCTTCGTTATCCTCTTCGATGAAAGCGCTCAAAAACAAAGGGATTCTCGATGAAGAGGGGGCCAGTAGAGGATCAGTGAGTTTTCGATGATCCACTGTTTGCTATCTGGCTCAAAGATTCTTTCGATCACTAATTGCAAAACTCTCGAAGAGCATCCCATTGTTCTTTGAGAACAATCAGATGGTTGTAGTGGGCGTTTCCTGGCGTCTTATAAATCATGATCGGAGTAGCTCCTTCTTTACAGACAGGTCCAAAGTATCGAAGAGCATCTCCGTTTACGATGACTGTAGGTTGATCTAAAGACTCTGCTAAAATCTTGATTGTTTCTTCACCGGGATAAATTGTGCGGGGTTGGACTAAGAGTTCGCAAAACTGCTGGGCAAGCTCTAGTGCGGGAGTTGGATCCTCTACAGAGGGGTTTTGACTGCGCCACTCTTTTATGAAATCTTCTTTGTTTGCGCAGGCAGAGAGTGCGGGATTGTTTGAAAATTGTCCTTTTATCGTATCAAAGCCAAAGCTCTCTATTGTTTGAAGAATTAAATTTTCTTGGGGAGCGTCGGGACTGTGCGCTTCTTTATGCATGCGCATCCCTTCTGCGAGCTGTTGCATCAAACCTTCTGGATCAGGCTGCTTTAACGCCTCTTTTAAAGCTGCGCTTGCCAGTATTCGCAGGCTTTCCGGGGTATGAGCATGTCCTAAAGAAAGACCAGCAATAAATGAAAGGAAGTAGGCAATCGCCGTTATCTGGTATGACCTCAACCTTAAGTTCTTGCCCTTTGATATTAACGGAATCCATTTTATTTTGATCGTCATAGTGGATGCGGTATTTGCGGCTTGAATCTTCTAATAAAATGCTGCGGTATCGATCTTGTATATCTTGAGGCCAATTGTTTCGTCGCAGAAACGTAGGGACAAATTTCTGCACCTCTTGGGATTGGACGTTATCTAAAAGCTTACCATTTCGCCAGACAAACCGAAAGTAATTCTGCACGAAAAAGTTGTTCCTGCTGCTCCGGCACTAGTTCTGACTGACGTAATTTAGCAGTGTTGTAATCAGCGCCTCGTTTCAGCACCGGCCGCGATTCAATATTTGTATCAATAGCACGGTTAAAGATATCGGTAAGGGTCTCAAGGAGAAAAGACGGCCGGCCAGGCTCATCAGATCGAAGCGGTACTGAAGAAAGATTAGTCCTATGAGGGCAAAGAGAGGCAGGGCAACCGGGGCCAGCCGGCGGACTATCGAGTCTTTTGGTATATAGTAACTGATGGCTGATTGGCATGGATTCAACAACTTCATAGGGTAGATTATACACGATCTCGAGATATTATTAACATGTAAAGTATATCTTTGAGAGATGCATAAAATCATTATTTTGAGAATATGTTATACATGAGGCAAGAACTTGAGCAAGCATTTAACCGGGCGCTGTTTTTCAGTCTGACGCGGAAGAAGATCTTCTTTATCCTTCCGATCCTCCTTTTTGCCGGTAACGACCGCCGCGCCGAGCCATACGTTGTGGATTGGATCCAACCCATGGATACGGTCGAGCCTGGCATTCATTCCGGGGTTTATCTGCATGGCGCTTTTTTTGGCCGCCGCCGTGCCGCTGATCAGGCTCTATCACGACGAGGTGAAGCAGAAGCCTCTTTCCGTTAATAAGACCCTGAAACACTCGTGGAAGCTAATGGCCGGGATCGGCTCGCTCATTGTTCCCATTCTGACGGCTTATCTCGTTCTCTGGTTCATCCTGGGGATTTTTTATCTTCTGAAAAATATCCCCGCAACGGGAGAGATTTTAGGCGGGCTGCTGTCATTCGGCCCCTTTCTTCTCATTGCCGGATCGCTCCTTCTTCTTGCGATCTCACTCACGCTGATCTTTTTTCTATCGCCCGCGGTCGTACCCCCAAATCGACCATGAGCTGGGAGCTTGCCAAAGACGTGCTGAAACGTTTCGGCAGGGAGCCGTTTCTCCATGCCATGCTTCTTCTGATCGGCGTTTTTCCTCTCATTTTGGTAGTGGGATTTCTGGTTTTGTCGGCAACGCTCACCGGGATGACCTACTTTGTCACGGAGAGAACATGGGCGATCGGCCTGCAGTGGTTTGTCATCATGATTCCATTTGCCACGCTGCTTTCGCCAGTTGTGATCTTCCTGTTCAACTTCGCAGCTGAGAGTTTTGTCATCCTGCAGAAAAGATTGAAAGCGTGAAAAAAGCTGCCGTCATCGGGGCAGGCTTTGCAGGGCTTGCAGCCGCCTATTTTCTCTCAGAAAAATTTCAAGTAACGCTTCTCGATCAAAAAGGGATCGGCGCCGGCGCCTCCGGCATCTCTTCGGGACTATTGCATCCGTATCCGGGGGAGAAGGGACGGCTGAGCTGGCATGCTGAGGAAGCGATGGCAATGGCAAAGAAACTGATCCAGGAGGCCGAAGATGCTTTGGGAAGTCCTGTAGCAAATAGAAATGGGATTTTACGGCTGGGGCCCATTCTAAATCCGGGGCCTGATGTCGTAGAGCTGGGACCTGAGAAATTTTTGATCACATCGGGCATGACGGTGTTTCCAAAGCTATATCTGCAGGGGCTGTGGCTGGTTTGCCAAAAGAGGGGAGTGAAGCTTCAGATTGAAAAAGTAAGCTCACTGGAGGCTCTTCAAGGGTACGAAATGGTCGTTTTGGCAGCGGGGGCGGGGATTCGGTCGTTTAAGGAGCAGGAAAAGCTTAAAATCAACTTTGTGAAAGGGCAGATTCTCACTTGTGCTTTGGAGGAGCCGCTTGAAAGGAGCATCTCTTCCAAAATTTATACTGCGCTGACGGAAAATCCTCTAAAATGCCATGTTGGGTCAACCTATGAACGGGACGTGATTGATGAAATTCCTGATCAAGAAAAGGCGGTCAGCCTATTAAAACCAACGCTGCCTGTTTTGGATTGCAGAGCGGGGATACGTGTGACAAATCCTGCCCATTATTTCCCTATTCTAGAGAAAGTAGGCTCCCGCCATTATGTGATTACAGCCCTCGGCTCACGAGGACTGCTCTATCACGCGTTATTGGGATCGAGATTGCCAATTTGATGCATTAGCTGTAAGAAACTTGGCTATGTCAGGACTAAAGGTAGCGAGGCTGCTATTAATGTGATAGTCGACTTCTTCTTCAACAGTATCATTGATGGTTTCTTCCAAAAAGTCAATTAGGTAGACAGTTCCTTTTTCATCCACTCTGAAATTTTGCGCTTGAAGATCCATAGGGACGTTATTTTGACTGGAAGCTGTGAAAAATGCCTGCACCTTTGCCATCTGCGCTGGATTATCCATGTCTAAAGCATGAGGTATTTTTCTCTGGATAATATGACCCTTTTCTACCATCGTTCCAATGTTGGTAATTTCTGCAACAGGGAGTCCAAGTGCTTGAATTGCGGCATAATTTTTTGCAGAATGAATTAAATAATTACGCAATCTAGATTCGTTAAATCCGCTTTTTACGCCGTGAAAAGCTTTTAGTAAAAGATGATCTGCCCCTTCTATCGAATAGACATTGCAGTAGCTTCCCTCTGCAAAAAATACGACTTTCATCGAATTAAATTCACCCTTCAGAAGCTTCTGATGTTGATCTTTAAAAGGATTAAATGGAGCTGCAACTCCAGCTCTTGAATTAAATTTAGAAGATTTAGTTGGGGCACGAGGAGGTGAAGCACAGACCTCATTGAAAACTGAATTTGATTTTTTATTGCTGACTTGAGCAGGCTCATCGGCGAAAAGAGAAGTTTGTAGTCTCTCTCTTTTTATTGGACTGACTGAACTATCCCTATTTGCACGCGGCGGGGTATTTTCGAGGGCTGCCCTTGAAACAACGGTTTCAAGGTTACTAAGCGTGCTAGGTTTACGTCTAATCTGAAAAGCATTGTTATCCGAAGGGATTATGGGGCTGAATCGTGGTATAGGTGTTGCCATATATTAATTTAATCCTAATTTTAATGATTAGTATAGAATAGCGATAATTTATTATTAACTAAAATAGATTATACAACATTTATACTAAAAAATAAAGTATATGATAACTATTTTTTATGCAACTAATAATCAAGTGTTTATGATTAGCTGGTTCCTGCGCTAAAGCAGTATTTCTTGTGCAAAAAAAAATGTTCCTTTACATTGCCTTGAATAGGACGGAAATGAAGCAAAAATCACTTAAGCATCGCAATGTTCTACAGGTCATGAAAGCCAGGCCTAAATTTGCTTCCAAATTATTCATTCCTCCTCAAAAGGAAAGTTCCTTAAAAAACCGGGTGCAGATGGTCCCAAAGAGAAGAGGAGGCGTGTGAAAGGACGATTCTTATTTCTAGGGACCGGGTCGTCGATGGGCATCCCCGTTGTGACATGTAAATGCGCGGTGT
>CAVTNO010000015.1:0-11101 GCA_963736155.1 uncultured Rhabdochlamydiaceae bacterium
TGGTCAGTGTCAGCAATATCACAACTCCGATGAGCGACATCTTTGAAAACGACTTTAAGATTTTAGGTTGGAATTTATAAAAATAGATAAGCCCTACGAAAACTAAAATGGCGGAAAATAGAAGGCTTCCCAAAATAGTCAGCGGTTTAAGCTGATGCTTCTCTTCCGTCAGCACTTTTTTCATTTGCTGGAGCATGTTGATATGGCGGCGGGTTACAAGCTCGCCGGCATCGATAATCCGTGTTCCTGCAGCAACGTGCGTTACTTTCAATGGAATTTGCTGTTTGATTTTACGCCTTAATAAATGCCTTACATCAAAATCTTCTTCGATCTTCCAGGGATATGACTTGTATTTTTCGAGCATGAAACTTGCAGCCTCGCCTATCGAGTCCGGGAAAACAAATTTTTCAATCTGGTCCCAAAATGACGACATGAGCTTCACGCTCTTTTGATCCATGTTACAGACAAGAAATGTGTAATCATCCATTCCTATCTGTTCCAGCTTTTGAACGGTGCGGGAATCTGTAAATTCAACATTCAGCAGAGCATCCCTGATAGCATTATTGGCCTGCATGAGGTCTTCAAACGTCAAGGAAGCAAATTTTTTCCGCCACTTGGGATCTTTGATAAGTTCTTCGTTGATCCGAGACTCTGCTTTATAGATCTCTTCGTCATCGAAGTAATAGATCACACCAATATCTTGCAGAGATTCTTCTCGAAACAACCGTGTTTTTTCAACATCGAGAAAATCAAATTCAACTTGAGCCAGCACATATTTTTTTGCGATGCTGTTAAGTTCTAAATGATCAATCCGAACTTCCCGGTAGTGGAGGAAAAATGCCAGCGATAGAATAAAACCTGAAATAAAAAGAGATTTTTGTAACCATCTTCCTTGGTCAAGCCAGTCTTTTACACTGGACAATAGACGATTCACATGGTTAAGGATCATATGCCAATCCTACGATTAAGAAATCCGTAAGCTAAGATCATGATACAAAGGCGATTAATCGGCAACTTGCTTCTGAACATTAAAGTCGCTATACTCGTACTTATGTATCAAAATCTTTCTCGCAAGTACCGTCCGCAGACCTTTCAGAGCATCGTAGGGCAAGAGTCGATTGTCACAACTTTAAAAAATGCCATTAAACTTGGCAAGATAGCCCCTGCCTACCTTTTCTGCGGCTCCCGTGGAACAGGAAAGACAACCCTGGCAAGGCTCTTTGCAAAAGCGCTCAACTGCCAAAATTTTCTGGAAGAGCCCTGCAACAGCTGCCCCTCGTGCCTCGAAATCATGCAAGGAAGATCTTTAGACGTCCATGAGATCGACGGCGCTTCCAACCGGGGAATCGACGATATCCGGCAGATCAATGAAACCATCGGTTATTCGACAACTGGCGGAAAGTATAAAATTTACATTATCGATGAAGTCCACATGCTCACAAAGGAAGCGTTCAATGCGCTTCTGAAAACGCTTGAAGAGCCTCCCAGCAATGTAAAGTTTTTCTTTGCCACCACCGAGCCTCACAAAGTTCTTCCGACCATCATGAGCAGGTGTCAGCGTTTTGACCTAAAACGGCTCTCATCGCAGCAGATCACTGCAAAACTCCAAACGATTGCAGGCGACTTGAAGCTTAACGTTGAAGAGGCTGCCCTTGAACTCATTGCACATGTCGCCGAAGGCGGACTCCGCGATGCAGAATCTATTTTTGACCAGCTCCTGTGCTATAGGGACGGGACCATCACGTACGACTCTGCCGCCGAACTCTTGGGCGTCACGCCTAAGCATTTCTACTACAAGCTGGATGAATCCATTGAGAAAGGCAACCTGACCGCTGCCTTTGAACTCTCCCACACGCTGTTTTCATCCGGAAGAGAGCTCCATACCTTCCTGGAAGGGCTTTTAGAACACTTCCGCACCCACCTCTTAATGCACTATAATTTACCCAGCGGCACCTACCTGCATCCCCAGGATGCTGAGCATTACCGCAAAATGACCGCTCTCTATACGGAAGAGCATCTTCTCTATATCCTTGACTACCTGACAGGTTGGATCAAAGAACTGAATAAAACACCGTTCAGACGCGTCACGCTCGAGATGATCTTCCTCCACCTCATCCGCAGCCTTAAACGCGTCTCCCTTCCATCTCTTGTCCGCCGCCTGGAAGAGCTTTCCTCAGGCCAAACTCCAGTCTATACACCCCCCAAGCCTCAACCGATACCCAGAGCTCCTGAGCCTGTGATGCAAGCTCCGGTGGAAGAAAAAGTAACCAACAACTAAAACAGAAAACATTCCTTCCAAACCGCAAAGCCATTACGATACCGTACTCCGCTTTGCAGCTGTCGAACTCGAAGGGATTTTAAAAAAGGAATAGAGGTCATTATGGGAAGCGGATTTTCGAAATTAAAGAAGCAAGCCAAGCAATTTGAGGCGCAATATGAAAAAATGCGCGAAGATCTTAAACAGCAAGAAGTCGTAGGCTCTGCCGGCGGCGGTCTTGTCACAGTCACTCTCACAGGCGATCATGCCCTCAAGAGAATCGAGATCAAGCCTGCCTGCGTAGATCCTAATGATGTAGAAGGACTGCAAGATCTGATCAAAGCAGCCTTTGACGAAGCAAACCAGAAGCTCGAGGCCTCTTCCTCAGGATCGCCCATGGGAAATCTTCCGTTCTCGCTATAGGGATTCTCCACCTATCTTTTTTATCTCTTCGTTGAGATATGCTAAGATATCGGCAGAGGTTTTCAGGCTCAAGACATGTTCTGCAATCTCAGCACAGTCGAGAAGCGCCAGGTGTCTTACAGTCCGTTTAATGATAGGAATAAAGCGCGGAGCGCATGAAAAGTTGCGGACGCCAAGTCCCAGAAGAAGCGACGTAAATAAAGGATTGGAGGCCATCTCGCCGCAAATCGTCACAGGCCTGCCATATCTGCCGGCTTCAAGAAGCGTCATGCGGATCATCCGGATTACGCCCGGATGGGTCGGATAATAGAAATCGCTCATGCCCGGATTGCTTCGATCAATCCCGAGCGTATATTGAATCAGATCATTGGTCCCAAGAGCTAAAAAGTCGCTCTCCTGGGCAAGCGCATCGCAGACGAGTACAGCCGATGGCACTTCCAGCATACAGCCGAGCGGAGTATGCTCTAAAAAGGGAAGTCCCTCCGACTGAAGCTCCTGTTTAACATTTTGAACAATGATTTTAACTTCGCGCAGCTCATGGATATCCGTAATCAGAGGAAATAGAAGTTTTACGCTATGTCCGCTGCCTGCCTGCAGCACGGCTCTGAGCTGAGTCTTAAACACATCCATCCTGCGGAAAAGAAAACGGATCCCCCGGCATCCTAAAACAGGGTTGGGCTCTTTAGAGAGCTCAGGAAATACATCCGAATATTTGTCTCCGCCAAGGTCCATCACTCGAAAGGTGACCGTCAACCCTTTCGCATTTTGAAAGAGCTCTTTGTAGAGTTCAATTTGTGCTTTTTCGTTAAAAAACAAGGTGGGATCTTTCAAGAAAAGATATTCAGAACGAAAAAGGCCGACCCCTTCGGCGCGCTGGTGATGGGCCAGCTCCAAGTCCCCAATGTTATTAATATTGGCCAGCAGCCCAACATGGTATCCATCGAGAGTTTCAGGCTCAAGGGCGTTATCTTTCTCCAGCTGCTGATATTGCTTCATGAGACGGATTTTGAGTTTTTCATATTTCTCAAGCGTGTCGGCAGAAGGATTCAAGATAATATCCCCCGTCAGACCATCCACAATCACGCATTTTCCCTTGATCTTCTCAAGAACTTCCATGCTGACGCTGGACACATAAGGGATTCCTTTAGCCCGCGCAATCAGCGCCGCATGCGAGGTTCCCCCGCCGGACTGCGTTACAAAAGCGCTGATCCTGCTCGCCTGGATCGATGCCGTGTCGGAAGGAATGAGCTCTTTTGCAAAGACAATGGCATCTTGAGGAATTGTATCGAACGACACACGATTGGAATCGCATAAATTTCGAAGCACCCTTTGAGATAAATCCCTCACATCGGAGAGGCGCTGCTGAAAAAAACCGTCCGGCGTTTCGCTGAACCGTTTTTCATAATCGTGAATCACCGTATGGAAAACCGCCTCGGTATTTTTGAGCATTTCGCGGATTTTAAGTTCCATATGGGTCGTCATCAGCGGATCATCCAGCATCTCAATATGGGTGCCGATGATCGAGGCGATCTCACTTGATCCTTCCAGGTTCAAGTCATCCTGAAGCTTCATTAAATCTACACGGCTCGATGTGAGAGCCTGCCGGTATCTGGCGATTTCATGTTCAACTTCGCCGGTGCTGATAGGAAAATCAGGAACCTGCTCCCCTTCAGAAGAGAGAAACACAGGAATGCCAATAGCGATTCCTCCGCTTACCGGAGCGCCTTTGATATGAATCTCTGCCTCATCTTCCTTCGTCAACTTGCCTGCTCTCCAAATTGTGTTTCGAAACCTGTAATAAGCTTTTTCATCGTCTCTTCAGCATCCTCGCCCTCAACCGTTAGAGTGATAACACTGTTCTTTTTAATCGCCAGCATCAAGATGCTCATGATGCTGCGGGCATTGATTGTTTCCTGCCTGTAAGCAAGGGTAACCTGGGATTTAGACCCTTGTAATAACTTGGCGATCATCGACGCAGGCCTTGCATGAAGGCCTAAAGGGTTTTTAACCTTTAACTTGTGAATAACCTTTTTCACGCATATCCTTTGCTAATTTATTATTACATGTCTTGTATGGGTCATTTAATTCAAGCACCTTGTCCCATTTATGCGGTAAAAGCGTATCAAAAATGTAGAAAAAATTGCAATGTTATAGTAAGACAGCTATAGGTTAGGTGTATGGAGAGAAAAAAAGTAGTGATTATCGGCGCCGGTTTTGGCGGGCTTAATGTGGCTAAAGCGCTTAAAAAAACTAATTTTACTATTTCTGTTTTTGATAAAACCAACCACCACCTCTTCCAACCCCTTCTCTATCAAGTGGCAAGCGCTGCACTCTCGCCCGGCGAAATCGGAATCCCCATCCGGGAAATTTTACGCAAGCAGGAGAACACAACCGTCTTGATGGGCGATGTCGTACAAATCGATAAAAATAAACGAATGATTGTTTTGGCAAACGGCGATACAATCGATTACGACTATTTAGTGCTCGCTGTCGGCGCAAGGCATTCGTACTTTGGAAACGACGCGTGGGAAAAGTACGCGCCCGGACTGAAAACAATCAAAGACGCCCTCAAAATCCGCGAAGATATTCTGATCTCGTTTGAAAGAGCCGAACGTCTTGATAATCTTAAAGAAGCTGAAAAATATCTAAACTTCGTCATTATCGGCGGCGGTCCTACCGGCGTTGAAATGGCAGGGGCTATCGCAGAGATTGCCCGTAAAACCCTGTTTAAAAACTTCCGCCGCATCAAACCTGAAGAATCAAAAATCTACCTTGTAGAAGCCGCTCCCCACATCCTTCCGATGTATCCTCCCAAACTCTCGCAGCGTGCAAAACAGGACCTCGAGCACCTCGGCGTTATTGTCATCGAAGGAAAAAAAGTCACCCAGATCAACGATGACGGCGTACAGGTTGAAGATACTTTCTACCCTTGCAAGAACGTTATTTGGGCTGCCGGCAACCAAGCTTCGCCCATTTTAAAAACCCTCGATGTCCCGCTCGACCGCCAAGGCAGAGTCATCGTTGAGCCCGACATGTCGATCCCAAACCATCCTGAAATTTTTGTCATTGGCGATGCAGCCTGTGCAATGGGTGAAAACCAAAAACCGCTTCCCGGCGTCTCTCCCGTTGCCATCCAGGAAGGAAGATATGTCGCCAAGATCATCAAAAATGAAATTCCCAAAGAGTCACGGCCGCCCTTTAAATATTTCGACAAAGGCAGCATGGCAACGATCGGCAAGTTCAAAGCAATCGCCATGATCGGAAAACTGGAGTTCACAGGCATCATCGCGTGGCTGATGTGGTGCTTCATCCACATCGTGTACCTCATCGGTTTCCGAAACAGGCTCACCGTCATGCTCGAGTGGATGCTTTTCTACATCACCGGACAAAGAGGCGCCCGCCTCATCTATGGCTCGGTAGAAAAATCCCTCACCAAAAATAATAAAAGTTAAGTTACACTTCTCAAGCACATGAGATCCGCGCCGCTCTTTTATTATGGACTCTGTTTTTTGCTGGGCGTCTCCAGCCATATTCTTTTCCATCCGGCATACTTTGTCATTCTGGCGCTGCTTTTTTTTCTATGGAAAAACCGTCTCGCGACTGGAATTTTAACCGCTGCCATAGGCTTTGCTTTTGCAGCCATCGCCGTTACACTTCCCTCACTTCCGGAAGAAGGCGTCCAAGTAAAAGGAACCTTCATCCCCGAATCGATCTCGTATGGACATTCCCCCTTCGGCACCTCGTATGTCATGAAAGGATCTTTTTCCTCAGCGGCCTACAGCAGAGTTCCTTGTCAAATCTACACCCCGGCAAACAAACCGCGCCCTCCAGGAAATCAACACTTGCGCATCGAAGGAAAGCTACTTCCCAAAACATTTCCGATCTATGTCTTAAAACTAGCACATTACGAACCGATCCCTAAAACCTATTCCCTTGCCGAATGGAGATTTAAGATCAAAGATTGGGCCCGCCTCCAATTTAAATCGATGTTTTCATCTCAAGACACCGCCTCATTCCTCCTCTCGATGGTCACAGGAGAAATCGACGACCGCCTCATGGCCCTGCAATTTAATCGGCTCGGACTCCTCCACCTGCTCGGCGTTTCCGGGTTTCAATTTTCACTCCTGGCTCTCCTTCTCGGTGCCCTCTTAAGAATGTTCCTCTCACCCACAAAAGGCACTCTTCTTCTCATCGTCTTGCTCACCGCCTACGCTTTCATCCTTGGAAATTCTCCTCCCATCCAGCGCGCATGGGTTGGCACCGCTCTCTACGCCATCGCCCGCCTCGCCGGATTTCAAATCTCGCCGCTGAATGCCCTCGGCGCAGCGCTCCTCTGGGAGCTTCTCCTTGATCCGTGCGTCTTCTTCCAGCTCGGCTTCCAATTCAGCTTTTTGTGCACGGCAGCGATTTTCATCGTCTATCCCACCATTCGAGAATTTTTCATGAGATGGCTGCCCGCCCGTACATTTGGCGAGGCTAGGAGCCTTCCCTTACTCGACCGCGTCGGCTACGTTTTCACATTTTTTTGCCGCGAGACCATCGCCCTCAACATCGCGATCCACCTCGTCTCACTCCCCCTGATTTTCTTTCACTTCCACAAATTTCCGCTGCTGAGCCTCGCCTACAACCTTTTCCTCCCCGCCCTGGTCTCACTCGCCTACCTGTTTCTAATCCCGGGCATTCTTCTTCACCCCATAGCTCATTTCTTAAGCTATCCCTTCTTAAAAATAGCAGGCCTCCTCACAGACGGCATGCTCCTGGTTGCAACGAGTCCGCCGACACTGTTTGATTTTCAATGGAGAGTGCCCAACTTTACATTAGGTTGGGCACTTTTGACTTTAACGTTATTGATCTTGATCTTTCACGAGCGAGGTCGCCTGCTCGATCGAATCTTTAGGCGATAACCTCTTGTAGAGATCTTCTTGATTTTGCGTGATGCGGCGGTAGTCATCCACAGATCTGATGATATGAGGCCGCACAAAGATAATCACGTTCCGCTTCTCATCATGCTTCTGCGTTTTGCTAAATAAAGCTCCGAGGAAAGGAATCCCTCCCAAACACGGAAGCCCGGCTTTATGCTTGCTCTTGGCGTTACGAATCATGCCGCTGAGCACCAAAAAGTGGCGATCCGGCACATGAACGTGAGTCATCATATTCGTTTTTGTCGTCTGGATGCCCGTCACATGCGACGATGAAACCCCATTGGCGCCCGTCGGGATCGCCTCGGTGATCTCTTCAGCGATATCAAGCGTGATGATATCCCCTTCGCCCAGCTTCGGCGTGATGCTTAAGTTAACCCCGATATCGCGGTACTCGACATTCGCCGTCGTCTGCTGGCTCGATCCATTCGTTTGAACAATCGATCCCGTAAACGGAATGTTGTCGCCTACGAAGATTTTTGAATTCTTGTTATCTTGAGTAATGATCTTCTGGTTCAGGACAATCGAGCTGTCGCCGTCGACTTGAAGCGCCGACACAAGCGAGGCCAGCGACAGGAACGATTTACCCTTATGGAACAGAATATCCCCAATGACACCCATGTCAAAGCCATTGCCGAGAGGAATTTGGCTAGGACCCGACGGCGAATTGCTCCCGTTGATGCCTTGGAAGTTTTGAGCAAATGTCCCCGGAGAGCTCGAAGGAGGGAAATTTCCCATCCCGAAACCAAGTCCATCCTTAACTTTGCCGCCCGCTGCCCACTGAAGCCCGAAGTCAGAAGAATTTCTGGCATCCGTCTCAACAACGAGCACCTCGATAAACACCTGCCGCAGCGGCGCATCGAGATCCTTTAATAGCTCTTTCACGTTCTTCAGCGATTCTTCATCGCCGGAGCAAACCAGCGAGTTCGTCGCTTTGATCCACTGCACTGATTTTAGAACATCCAGGTAATGAGGTGATGTCCCGGGCTTGGTCGCAAGATCTCCCGCGATTCTTCGCACCGTCTCTTCAATTTCATTTCCGTCATGGTATTGCAGTTTATAGACCAGGAAGTTCGGCTTGCTCTCTCCTGTGAAAGGCGCAGCATCCATAAATAAAGAAGGCTTAAGGGATGTACCAAGTCCATCTCCCTGGCCTGCTCCAGGCACAGTTCCCGTCAAAGACGTCCCATCAGGAGATTTTTCGTAGACTCTAAGCGGAGAAAGCTCTTCTCCCCCTTTCTGGATTACAAAGTAACCGTCTTCTTGAGAAATCGAAAGTCCATGTGCTCTTAAAATCTGCACAAGCGCTCGCACCACTTGATCCGGCGACGCAGGCTTGCCCGATGCCAGCGTGATATTAAAATGGAGATCGCGATGGTTAAAGATAAAGTTTACATCAGAGATTTTGCTGACAAAGTGAATAAACTCAACTACCGGAACATCGTGGAAATTAATCGTGTAGTGATTTTCTTTTGGTAATTCTTCACCCTCCGAATAAATTGGAGAGTTCAAGAGGCACATGATACTGAGAAGAACAGTTGTTTTTTGGAACATCTTTAGGTCCTCGTGGCGATCTTTCTGCACCGCCGCCGTTGACATAATAGTAACTTCCGATTTTTTGCGAAAGGGGTTTTGTTAAGAAAACAGGCATTTATTTTTATAATGTTAATGTTTTTAAAAGATTTTGTAAAAAAAGAACCCGGATCCAAAGATCCGGGTTCTTGAATAAATCAGAAGCCGCTACAAGACTACGCGTCGTTCGTTTTGGGCGGCACGACAGTCAGAAAAGGTCTAGTTGTACAATACCAAGCCCATTCATCCATTTTCCGTGTAGTTCCGACATAAGCAAATATGGTTAAAGCGAGATTTTTTGCTATACCCGTCACATCACGTTTACGAGCTGCGTCAACTAAACCCAAAGCACCGGTGACAGTAAAGTATCCACTCGTTCCAAGTTTAGCTGCATCTGGAAAAACAGAACATGCGACAAACGTGAGCGGTATTAAGCCAGCTCCCAATTGTTCAGCATATTTGGAATAAACAACACAGCCTGCAATAGCAAGGGCGGTATTGCGCAAATAAAGCTTCCAAGCGTTGTCATCTGAAAGCTCTCTCTTTGTTAGGGAGAGTTTATTATAGTTTTTATAAACATAGTATCCTGCTGATATAGGTAGCGGTAAATAAGGCAATAAATCCATAAAATTCCTCCATAAATTGAAAATTTGATCCATTTTACAGGTATGAGGTAATTACCTCAAACTTTTTATGTTCAGCAGAAAAAACAGGATGGCAGGATTTGCAGGATACTTAGTTCATCCTGTCTATCTTGCCGCCGAAGCCTACCCTGTTAACGCACTCTCTGCATAGGTTTTTCTTGAGCGATTTTGTAAAAAAAACCCGAATCCTAAGATCCGGGTTCTTGAAAAGATCAATCAGGAAGATGCAAAAATTGTTGTATCTTGGGATGTATGTCAACGTGACGAATAGTTGTTCCAAAATAAGAAAATAAAGTTAAGGCGGCATATGCAGCCAATTGAGTCGGATTTCGCTGCTTTACAGCCTGAATGGCTCCAGCCGCTCCAACTGCGGTCCCGTATCCAGTTGTTCCAATCCAAAGAGCAGTAGGAAATACATTAGCTGCAACCAAGGCAATAGGCAGCAAACCATTGAGCCCATTATCCGCGAATTTGCTGACGGCAACATATCCTGCAACAGCAATGGCCGTATTGTATAGAATAGTCACTGCTTCGTTGTAGTGATACTTATCCAATATATCCCATGTTTTTCCATCCTCATTTTGAACATCTTGAAGCTTGTCTCTACCTTTGAAGTTACTCAAAACGTGTAGGGCTGCATTGATTGGCAAAGGCATCGGAAGAGGTTTATTCGCATAATGCCAAACCCAATCATTCATTTTGGGTGTAGTTCCAATATAAGCAAATACGGTTAAAGCGAGATTTTTAGCTATAGCAGGCACATCTCGTTTGCGAGCAGCATCAACTAAACCCAAAGCACTGGTGACAGTAAAATATCCACTCGCTCCCAATCTAACTGCTGCTGGAAAAACACGATATGCGACAAACGAGAGCGGTATTAAGCCAGCTCCCAATTGTTCAGCATATCTGGAATAAACAACATAGCCTGCGATAGCAAGGGCTGTGTTGCACAACCAAAATTTAGCTAGGTTGTAATCATTAACCTCTATCTCTGACAGGGATTCGGCTTGTTTATAGTTATTAAAAACATGTATCCTGCTCCTATAGTCGCCGGCAAATAAGGCAATAAAGCCATAAAATTCCTCCATAAGTTGAAAATTTGATCCATTTTACAGGTATGAGGTTATTATCTCAAACTTTTTAAAAAGTCTTGATGTTCAGCAAAAGAAACTGGATTCGCAGGATAGTTAGTTCATCCTGTCTATCTTGCCGGCGAAGCCGATCCTGCATATCCTGTAAATGCACTATCTGTATGGTTTTTTATTGAAAAAGATTATGTAAAAAAA